>CAZLQF010000009.1:0-88382 GCA_964561545.1 uncultured Sphingobacteriales bacterium | reverse complement strand
GTAGAATAAAAAATCTAACAGTCATGAAAAATTTAGTAGTTACATTCGCAATGAGCTTGATTTTATTAACAGGTTCAACCATGTTTACACATGCACAAAAATTTCAATCAGGAGACAAAAATTTGGAAGTTCAGTTTTCCCCACTGTCTAATCAGCCCATTAGTATTGATGGTATTCGGTTTCGCTCCTTCAATTCTGAATCATCAGCTTTTCGCTTAAATTTAAATGTAAGTTACAACTCAAACTCAACAGTCAGGCAAGTACAGGACGTTAATAATGAAACTCTGGATTTAACCACCTCAGAAAATATCTTTGAACTTGATCTAAGACCAGGGTATGAGTTTCACCTAGAAGGTACAGATCGGCTATCTCCTTATTTTGGCGGCGAACTTGTATTAGGGTTTAAAAGTACGTCAAATGTAAGAGAAAGTTATAATTCCAACGATGATAACATAGAAGAAACCACAGTGTCAAATGGGCAACCCCAAAGTGCTTTTCAGGGGAATAGTGGGCCATCATCAAGAGGCTTTTTGAACTTAGGCCTGAACGGTGTTGCTGGTGTAGACTACTACTTCGCTGACAACATTTATTTGGGAGCTGAATTAAGCTTCGGGGCTAATTATACCTCTTACAGCTCGATTTCTTTTGAAACAGAAGCTGATGTTGATACCCCGGATGATGTAGACCAAGGCTCTAATATTAATATTAGCCCTGGTGCCCAAGGAGCTATTCGATTGGGCTATGTATTTTAAATACGGCCTGAAATCAGACAATTTAAAGGTTTGTGCTTAGGTACTATTAAATCAAGGTTAAATAATAAAAGTCAACATTAAGTAAAGAGGGCAGTATCTTTCAAAAGAGATGGCTGCCCTTTTTATTTTAACCCTTTTAAGACTTGTAAAATACTTCTGGAGCATTTTACTTTATAAGTATGGAAATTCTATCAATAAACTTTCTGTCATTGATGACTTAAGAAGCACCTTCCTCAAAGCTTTAAAGTGCTCAAAATGGGAATATGAGTTAATGGTAGGTTATGAATAAGGCCTTATCTATATCATCTACCAAAATAAAGTTATTAATCAACCGGCATTTCTAACAATTCAACCATCCTGGGCGCCAAGCGCATAAAAGATTGATCAGGGTGAATGAATGGTATAGCCTTAGGATAGTGATCTGGAAACAATAGAAACAGATCAGAACCAAACCACCTAATTTGGTTAAGCTTGAAGTAAAGAAATCCAGCGGCTGGAAGCGGGGGATACCAGGAAAGCTAATGTTATAACATCAAAAAGATATATTCTTTTGACCAACATCATCAATTACCCTTTAAAGTAGTCTGTTTATATGTTCTTAAAGGTTCCTTGTCGAACTGTTAGAGTTGCAAATTAAACAACTGCCCTTTCTACCACCTTTAAGAGCCAAGGTGGGTTAATAGTACGAATAAGGAATTAGTCCGTACTTTTACAATCGATTGCCGCTTTACTAATATTTCTATTTCAGTTCAGCAAATTATGTTCGGTTTAAATTTGGGGTTATGGTATCCTCCCTGTCAGTTTCAATAAATAAATCGCTTATTTTGGGGCTTGTTTAAGAGCTTTTTCATAAAATCCATAAGCTTTGGTGCATTAGTGGCTAGGCCGTTATCTTGAATAACTGTAAATAAGGAAAAAATGGAAGTTTTACGCTTTTATTGATATAATAATTTTCCTTCTTATTTAGTTTAAAACAGCACAAGGCTTTTAAATATCATCACCATTGTGCAATTTAGAGCAATGGCTGAAACTTAGTTGTTCCCAAATTCGGCTCTATCTTATTTCCACGATTCACTCCTCTAAATTTCGTATTTGGTGCCCCTTTCTTCTTCGATTGGCTCCCGGATTTGGTCTTGGATAAAAGAATCAGCCTATTGGTGGTTTTAATTCATATCCTGAGGCATGCTTCGATTTTTGGTTGCTTATGTACATGAAAATTGGAAAAATCCTTTCTACTTTACCGGCACTAAATCTGTCAAAAACCCGAATTCATGATCGTAGTTACAGGAGCAGCCGGTTTTATTGGAAGTTTTTGGATCACTAAGCTGAACCTGAAGGGATTTTATGATCTGGAGGTAATTGTAAAGTTTGATAAGCATCAAAAAAGGAAGAACCTTGAAGGCAAGTATTTTACCCAAAAGGTAGACCAGGGAGATTTCTTCAATTGGTTAGCCGGTCATCAAAAACCGATTCACTATAATTTCAAGTGCTATGATTTAGAAGAAATCCCAACACCCCTCAAGCATTCCATGATTTTCAGGCGCAAATATCCTTTAAAACCTAACTAACACCTTTACGCTAATCAACCCGTTCCCCGCCCACATAAGTACTTTCAACGTTGACATTCATTACATCATCGATGGGCATTTCCATGATGTCTTGGTTAAGGACGACAAAATCGGCATATTTACCAGTTTCCAGGCTGCCTTTATGTTTTTCCTCAAAATTGGCATAGGCAGCCCACCGCGTGAGTCCTTTGAGGGCTTGCTTTCGGGTAAGTGAATTTTCAGGTTGGAAACCGTTTTCCGGTTCCCCGTCCGGATTTTTACGTGCTGTGGCTGTGTAGAACTGGAGCAATGGATTGATGGCTTCAATGGGGAAATCACTACCTAATGCAATCATGTCATTCAGCTTCAATAGATCCTGGTAAGTATAGGCTGTTTTAATCCGCTTCGGGCCAAGCCTTTCATCGGCCCACTTCATATCCGAAGTGGCATGGGAAGGTTGAACGGATGGAAGGATGTTATACTTGCCGAAAGTTGGCAGATCATCCGGGTGGACGATCTGGGAGTGTTCGATGCGCCATCTTTGGTCGCTTTGAGGCTCCAGGTGGTTGGCATAAACTTCCAACATGGTGTGGCAAGCTGAGTCGCCAATGGCGTGGGTATTCAACTGGTAGCCATTTTCACGGGCTATTTTAGCCCACTTGTTAAAATGGCTGGTATCCTGCAGTAAGAAGCCATACTCATCAGGCGCATCGTGGTAAGGTTGCAAGAGACAAGCGCCTCGTGACCCAAGCGCCCCATCGGCAAACAATTTAATGGCCCCCAAATGCAAGCGATCCGTTCGATGGACACCCTTTTTAATATAAGCTTTAAGATTTTCCTCATTGGCATTGAGCATTCCATAAACCCGCATTTTTAGGTTACCTGTCTCCTGCGCTTCCCGAATGGTTTCCACCCATATCTTATTAAGGCTGGCATCGCTTACCGTGGTCAAACCCACTTCAAAACAATTTTGCTGGGCATCCATAAGGGCTTTTTGCCTTTTAGAGGAATCCGGTGTAGGCATGACCTCCCTTACGAGATCAATGGCATTGTCCAACAATATTCCTGTCAGTTGGCCATTGGTTTGTTGAATTTTACCACCTTCTACTTCGGTAGTAGTATCTATACCAGCTTGATTCAGGGCTGCCTGGTTGACCAATGCAGCATGGCCATCAATCCTTAACAGAAACACCGGTTTGTTGGGAAAAAGACTGTCCAGCTTAGCTTTGTTCGGAAATTCCCGGGTAGGCCATTTGTTTTGATCCCATCCTCTTCCCTCGAGCCATTGCCCACCTTCAAATTCCGGAGCGGCTTTCTTTAAGCTATCCAGAACGGCATCATAGCTTTTGCAATTGTTCAGATCTACCTGCTGCAGCCACAAGCCATACCAATAAAAATGGCAATGCGCATCGATAAAGCCTGGATAAACAGGTTTCCCATCGAGGTCCAGCTTTTGATCAGGCTGATATTGCCCTAATATTTCCTCGCTACTGCCAACCGCAAGGATTGAATCTCCTCGAATGGCCATTGCTTCATGAATTGAAAAACTGTCATCAACCGTATAGATGGTGGCATTGTAAAAAATCTGATCCGCTTGCTGGGTCATGGTATTACAACTTACAATAACAAATGTTAAAAATAGTGCATAAAATAAAGAGACCCTCAATTTCCAGCTTTTAAGTTGAGCAATTGAGTTTTGAGCGGTAAGGAACCAATATCGTTAAGTTGGTAAGCGCTTTTTACCGCATTAACATTACCATGAGCCATTATGAACACATTTCTTTGAAGGATTCCTCCTTTGGTATTGTTGACACTAATTTCATTCATCATCGAAGCAATGTCCTTAAAAACCTTTTTATTGACCTTCAGTAAATAATCCGCATCAAACCAAATCAAGAAACGGTTTTGGGGTTGCGTAAAGTTTTGGCTTAACAACGCTTGGGCATCTTCAAGTTTTTCAAGAGAAGCGTTTTGGTTGGGTATGGCGTAACCAATTTGATACAGGAAATCCTCAAGGTTGTTGATGTACTTCCCATAAAGTGGAGAAGCCTCAGTATTGCCATGATAAGTAAGGTATTGCATTAAAACCGAACCAAAATATTGGGTTAATTCAGGCTGATCGGCAAATACCATCAGATCAGATTTAGAAAGGTGATTTTGGGCATCTTTTACCCATCCAAGCGAAGGGGTCAGGGGTAATGTTTCCATTGGTTTGTTTTTAATTCATGAAAACCCAGCATTAGCTACACTGTTTTTGAAATGGGTTGCTTTGATTACAATTGCCTTATATGGAAAGTTTCCGACCAATCCTCATTTCTAATCAAACCTTATATTGGTGAATCCTCTAATGGTTCTATACATTACTCAACAAACACTTACAGCATCACGAGGCTTGAAAGCTAAAATTTCAAAATTAACCTCAAAAGCTAAGATTCCATGATGTACCTTGGTATATCCAATGGTAGCCTTGTTAACAATTCATAGTTAAGAAGATTACTCATTTCCCCAAAGGAGGCCACCGTTAATTCTTCTTGGCCCTGGTGTCCTATAAGCACCACCTCTTCCCCTTTTTCAAGCGCTCCAATATCGGTTGTATCTATCATCATCATGTTCATATTCACCATGCCTATTACAGAAGCTCGTAAACCTCTTATCAATACCACGCCTGAATTGCTAAGGACCCTGGCAAAGCCATTGGCATAACCAACAGGAACAGTAGCAGCCCATGTATCCCGAGTAGCCATAAATACGGTGCCATAACCAATAAAGTCGCCAGCCTTGACAAATTTGGTGCTCATCACCTTACTTTTCCATGAAATGATCCGCCTTAGAGGATTAACAGCACGATCACCGGCATTTTTACAAACATCCATGTAAGTTTCCTTGCTCGGCCAAAAGCCATATTGGGAAATACCAACCCTTACCATATCCATAATGGTTTCGGGGTAAGAAAGTACCGCTGCCGAACATGCCGTATGCCTGTATTTAGGATGAATACCATTGTCAATTAACTTGTTGTACTGCTCTTCAAAACTTTGAATCTGTTGCTTGATCCTCAAGTAATTGCCAACATGCTCAGCTCCCGCAAAATGAGTACAGGCACCAACAACCTCCAAATGCTCGTGGTTAGCGTTGATCAGTTTAATGATTTTGTTTAAATCTTTAGGATAAAAACCAGTTCGGTGCAACCCAGTTTCCAGCTCAATATGAATCCTGGCAGGTTTTTGGAGCTTTTTAGCTGCTTCAATAGCGGTTTCTAAGCGATCAATTTCGAAAATGAAAAATTCTACATTGTTTTCAATGGCCCAATCCATCTCTTGATTGTCAATCATTCCCATGATCATTAAACCGCTCCCATTGGCAATCACCTCATGAGCCCTTAAGGCTTCATTGGCATTGAATACAGAAAAATGGGTAATCCCAAATTCTTCAGCCATGGGTACAAAATGCTCAACGCCATGACCATATGCATTGCCTTTTATGACCGAAGAGAATTTAACATGCGACCCTGTTTTTTGCCTTAAATAATCAAGGTTGGTTTTAAGATGACCTTTATTTAAGTAAATCTGTGAAGTATGAAACATGAACTAACAAGCATTATTCTGTTATAACGACTCGAATTTACTCATTTCATGCGCTGCAATACCTAAAATGTTTACAAATTTTTTAGGAAAGTAACTTATCAATAATACTGCTATAGATGGTAATCCCATAAGGAATCAATTCATCGGGAAAATCAAAATGCTCGTGGTGCAACTGCGGTTGATGGATACCCGAGCCTAACCCCCAAAAACCGGTTTTGGCAAGTTTGCTGTAATTGCCAAAATCTTCGGACCATCTGAAAGGCGTTTGAATTTCTTTAAAGTTTAGATCTGCATTAAGGGAGGCATCCTTGACGAGATTGTAAGTTTCTGTTGTGTTATTAGTCACAGGAAATTCCTCTGTAAACTGCCAATTGAATTTAAGTTGATGGTGCTTGGCCTTAGCATCGATGATCCTTTCAATTCCTGACCTTAGCACCTCCATATCATCATCCCTGAAAGATCGCAAGGTTAACATCAAAGCCCCTTCTCCCGGACTTGTGCCAAAAGCTACTTCGCCTACATTGAGATGGATGATGGTGGCAAGTACAAAATCTCTGAATAAGGTTGGGTCATTGGTGAATTGATTAAGCTCATTTACGATTTCCGATATGGCAAAAGCTGGATTAATTCCGCCTTCAGGATGTGCAGCATGCGAAGGTTTTCCCTTAAAACGGTTGATCATACCTTTGGAAGCTGCTGCAAAAACATCAGGGGTGCTTAAAACTTGCCCCAAGGGATAACCCGGTACATTGTGAAGGCCGAAAATGTAATCAGGCTTTAAGGCAGTAAACCTTTGGTCTTTTAATAGCCAAGAAGCCCCTTGACCTGATTCTTCGGCCGGCTGAAACAGTAAAATGATCGTGCCATGCTGAAGAGGGTGCTCGTTGATCAGTGGAGCAATACCTGCTACCATTGACATGTGCCCATCGTGCCCACATTTATGGCTGATTCCATTCTGACGGGATCTATAATCAATGTCATTCGTTTCCTGGATGGGCAAGGCATCCAGCTCACTTCTAAACATAACCGTAGGCCCTTCTTCCTTGCCTTTAAAGATAGCCGCGATCCCATTGCCACCAAGCCCAGTTAATACCTGGTCAGGATGATAATTTTCCAGGAAGCTTATAATCCTTTTAGCTGTAGCGGCTTCATCACCTGATAAATCAGGATATTGGTGAAGTTGGTGTCTTAAATCATGAATGGGGTCAAGCTGGGGAATGGGAGTATTCATTAGCGCGTCTGTTATAAATTAAAATGGTTAAATTACTGCCAATACTAATCAAATTTACATCCTAAACGTTAAGATAAAGACCATATGGTACAAAGCATCTAAAAATCATCTAAGTAGTTGCTAACCATCAATTAAAGGAAGTAGGAATCATTCATTGAATAGTTTTTGATATACCTCAGCACGGGTTAACTCATGTACTTTTCCAGTCGGCAGGTGGTCTAATCGCAAATTGGCAACCCTTACTCTAATTAACCTTAAGGTGGGTAAGCCAACTTTGGCCGTCATCCTTCTTACCTGCCTATTCTTTCCTTCTGTTAATATTAAACGGATCCAAACCAGCGGCCATTGCCCCCTTGGACTAATGGGAGGTTCCCGCTCCGGAATTTGTGGCTGAGGCTCCAGAATTTCAGCTTTGGCAGGTTTGGAATGGTATTGCTTACCATCAATACTGATCTCGATGCCTTCCTTAAGTTGATGCAAAGCTTCTTCAGTAATTTCACCTTGAACCTGGGACCAATATTCCCTTTCATGTTGAAATTGGGGATCTAACAATCGATGATTGATCCTGCGATCGTTGGTAATCAATAAAAGCCCTTCACTGTCTTTGTCAAGCCTACCAACAGGATAAACATCTTTTGGAAAGTCATAAAGCCTACCCAAGGTTCTGTTTTTATCGATGGGATCTGTAAATTGGCTTAAAATGCCATAAGGTTTATTGATGATGAAATACCGGTATTGAGCCGGTTCAGGCTTACGCTTTCTTCTATATTTTGGCATTGAAGCTTTGGTTATTCGATTTACGAAAGATTACACGGAATTAAATTTTATTGCAACAGCCAATCGCTACGAATATGGATTTTCAAAACTCCTGTCCTTAACAAAAGTTTTTGGTTGCTCTCCCCAAAATTTCAATAACAGGAATCCAAAGATCATCCCCCCAAGGTGGGCAAAGTTTGCAACAGAAGAGGCTTTGTCAAAAAAGCCAAGATAAATTTGCAATAAACCGATCATGATGACGAAATACTTAGCTTTAATGGGTATTAGAAAGTAAAGGTAGATCAGTACGTTGGGAAAAATAACGCCAAAAGCCAACAAAACCCCATAAACTGCACCTGAAGCACCTACTGTGGGAATATTCACCTGGAATTCATAAAAATCACGCATCCATTCCGTAGATTGGGTTAGGTACATCATACTGGAAGGAGTGGCTTGCCAACCATTTTTGATCTGCTCAAGTTCTCTGGCCATTTCTTGTGGCATCCTGCCAGCATGTTCCTTTGCAAAAGCATTAAAAGCTTCATAGGAAGGATTTTGCAAATATTGCATTACCTCCTCATTCAGGCTATCCAGCGTAAATTTGCGGACTAATAAATGAAAGGCAGCTGCCCCCAGGCCAGTAAAAAAATAATAAAACAAGAACTTTTTTTGGTGCCAAACATGCTCCAAAACACCTCCGAACATCCACAACACAAACATGTTAAGGAAAATATGCAGCGTATTGGCATGCATGAATAAATGCGTGATCAATTGTATGTAAGAGAATTTTTCAGATCTGGGCTGGTGAAGGGCCAGAACATCAAAAAGGTTGTAATCCAATAGATAGTAAAGGATATTGGTAATTACAAAGAGCAAGGCATTCACAATAAGCAAATACTTAATGGACTGGGGCAGCATTTGAAGTTGAGAAGGCCGGATTTTCTCCCTTGGCGTAACCATGAACCTTTATCGGTTTAAAACGAAGGTACAAAAGCAAAGTTTAACCTTTTGAGAAAACTTTTATTGATTTTTAAGGAATAAAACGAATTTTGAAGCTTTTGAATAAGATAAAACGTTAAATCCAAGCTTTTCATTTTATTCCAGCTGCCTAAGTAATTTTGGGCAACAATTATTCATAACCTTTTCAATAATTCACCACCATGGAATTCAGCGTTTTTTCAGATGAACACTTCATGAACCAGGCTTTGCGCGAAGCAGAAATTGCGCAAGGAGAAGGAGAAATTCCCATCGGTGCCATTGTGGTATGCCAAAGGAAGATCATTGCCAAAGGCCATAACATGACTGAAAAACTGCAGGATGTTACTGCCCATGCAGAAATCATAGCATTGGGGTCAGCCAGCGAATATTTGGGATCCAAATACCTGGATCAATGCAAATTGGTGGTAACCATGGAGCCATGTGCCATGTGCGCGGGGGCGCTTGCATGGGCTCAAGTAGCTGAAATGGTTTATGGTGCATATGATGCCAAAAAAGGATTCTCTCAATACGAACCCATGCTCCTACACCCTAAAACCAAGGTAACCGGAGGAATCCTTGAAGAAGACTGTAGTCAGATGGTTAAAAGCTTTTTTCAAAATAAGCGATAAATATAGGTGTAAAAGGATTCGAAGTGCGAAGAAACATTCTTTTCGATTTTTTTAGAGCCTTGAGTTGAAATGTTAAAATACCTAACCAATTTACATCCCAAGCTAAATTAGCCATCCCTTGTCGTTGGATGCCAAGAAATCAGTAAATAGCAAATGCCTTCTTTCTTACCAATAAGCTTAAGTGGTTAATTTCTTTAGCTATTGCCTTACATCTGGGTAATTTAAATGAAAAACCATTTTAGCGCTCATTGCTGGTATTTAAACAAAACCCAATTATTACCACTTCTCAACCTACTCATCAAAATAATCTTCCGCCAATGAATATCGATCCAGCATGGTGTAGCGGGCCCCATCTTCAAACAATTCCGATTGAAAAAGCCTTACCTCATTGGCTGGCATCGGATCTAATTTTTTGCACAGATTGGGCGTTTGCAGGTAAGCTTGATCATAAGCATTAAAAGGCTTAAATCGAGCCAGGGTAACGTGAGGAATGTTCTTTTGATGCAGTTTTAGGTTGAACTCCAAATCCCACATTTCGTAGAGTTCCTGCATTTTTTCATAAGTATTTTGAACCAGCGCATCAAAGGATGCATCTTCTTCAAAATTTAACCATATCATTCTTGCCTTGCTCAGCTTGGGAGCGAATTTAAACTTATCCGGATTGAGTTTTAACGCCCGTTGGTGATGGAAATGACTTCCCAAAGCTTCTTTCAAAGCTTCAAGTCGATCAACAGGAAAATCGCCAATGAACAATACCGTAATATGCCAATTATCAGGTTGGGCCCATTTGTATTCATCTTGCTGGTTGTTAATAAATTCCCAGATAACAGGTTGATACGCCTCTTTTATTGGAATAGCGAGAAAAAGACGATAAGTATCCATGAATTCTGTTTTTATTTGTTTTTACCATTTAATAAAACAAAGCTTTGTATTTTTGCTTTTAATTAAAAATACATTAAAATACTTTTTGCTTTATGTTTAACATGATGGGTAAGATCAGCGAAGTGAAAGAAAAAGCCGAAGAGGCCAAAGCTAAATTTCCATTCATTGAGTTGGAGGCCTACAGTGACGATGAGATGATCAGAGTCAAGGTAACTGCCGATAAAAAAATCCAGGATATTGAAATAAAAGAAGGCTTATTCCTGCAAGACAAAAAACCTGAAGTGGAGGATAAACTCCAGGAAGTAATCAATGAAGCCCTTAAAAAAGCGGATGATGCTGGCAAGCAAGAAATGAAGAATCATTTGGATGGCACAATGCCCAATATACCAGGCCTGGATATTAACAACTTACCGTTTTAATGCCAGGGCTAAACCATTCTAATTGTTTTAGCGATCATATAACCTTGACGTTAAATGCTTGACAGCATTTGCTTGAAATTGTTATTTACTTCGATTATATCCAAAAGGCAGCCATCCCCAAATCACTATCTTTTCTGAAGGTTTGAGGATAAAAAATGCTGTCCAAATGTTTATGATGTCAACGTGAGCGACCTCCACTTACTTTCCTATTCACCAATTAAAGACCACAATCAAAAAATAACCAGATCAATTGTCGAATAAACACCCTTAGGATTATCATCTGGTATCTCAAATGATCGGAGCATAGATTAAATAATGGATCGATATACGGCCTTAAGCAATTCCTAACCTTAAGCACCTTATTGGTAGTAAGTTGTTTTTAAGATGTTTACTCCACCTTTTGTTACACTTATGATCTTGAGGGAGAAACCCATCCATAAGTGGCAGTCTTTAACCTTGGATGACCAACCATGATCACCTCCCAATTAGAGATGTTCGTCTTATTTGTCTATACCATTTATGTTTGTTGTTTTAACTCCGTAACTACCATTCCAGTTATTCAAGCAAGGAGCCTCAAAGCATTTAATTCGATTTTTTAGTTCGATAATGAAAACACCTTTAAACAGCTTTTTTACAAACCTCCTTCTACTAAAGGTTCATTGCCTTATTTTATTTATTGGAGCCATTGTTACCATAGCTTTAATCATTACTAGTTTTTTGGTTGGTATTTCCAGTACTCTTTTGATCAACCTCAAACCTTATCAAAACCTCTACAAACAATACAACCTTCATCTTGGCCTTTATGGAGTCATGGTAATAGTTATCATTGCCTTTATTTTTGATTTTCATCAAAAATAAAGCAAAGGATGTTAACGAGTGATACTTATTAATATTACCAAGTCATCGCCCCATATCCATAAAATCCCTTAAATCTAAAACTTTAGGCAGGCAGGTATACTGAAAGTCACCTATTTTATGTTCAACTATTATAATGTTTGACCTTCATTTTTTAGGTCACCTGTTACCATTTTGCATACATTGATTTTATACCCAATCCTTTATTTGGTACATCTCTTTTAAAAACAAAGCCTTTAAAACCCTGATAACCCAAGCTTCAACTTTAATTGGCAGCTTGATTTATTGGTGGCAAAGGATTACTACTTTTTTTACGCTGAGGATATAATTAAAGCTTTAAATACGCTTTTCATAAAATTGATAATAACATGGTTTTTAAGCAATTGGTTTACTAACCTAAAAATATGAAGTTACCAAGGCACATTTACTGATATTTTTCTCATAATAAACCGATCTAAATTTGTTTATAATAAATAGAATTCTGTCTTTAAGAGAAAATTAGGTAAATCAGGAATCGCTTCTCTTTTTAGACTTTCATAACAAGGCTGAACAAAAAATTAGGATAAAAATGGAAAGTTTAAAAAACCTCCGTGTGAGCTATTTAGCTCGATGGGCAATTGCGCCCGTCTCAACCAATCATCACTATGTAAACCCAACCCGTGATGGATGGGCAATTCGCAACCAAACTTTACAAAAACTACCAACCCAACTCGGTTCTTTACTTATCATTATTTTCCTGCTACCTGTAGTATGTAATGGACAAATGGGTAATGGTAAGGGAAACGGAAATGGCAATGGTAAAGGAAAGGGTAATTTTTCTACCACTGCGCCAGGCACATGGCAAGCAGCTAATAATTGGTCTGGTAAAGGGGGATGGCCTAATAAAAGTAAAGACAAGGCACAAATCAATCACATGATTGATGTAACCAAATACCAGAAAATTGGGGAAGTGAGTTTTAATAATGGAGGCGAGCTCGAAATAATAAATGGCGGTACCTTGTTCATTAACAATTCCCTGGATCTTACCAATGGAAGTGTTTCTGTGGATTCAACTTCCAACCTAATATTGGCTGAGGGAGCGACTTTAAAAGGTCTTTCAAACGCCAATTACATTGATGGCCCCTACACCATTAAGGGTAAAGATAGCCTGGTGTTCCATTTAAAAGGAGCGAATGGATTGGTTAAATTGGCCATTTTTGACCTACAAACTTCCTCAAAATTTAAAGTCAGCTACCAAGGTCAAGATCCTCATAATGCGGTTTCTAATAGTATGGCAACGTACCTTTCCTCCATAAGTCACCAGGAGTATTTCAATATCAACAGAACCTCCGGATCCGGTACTGTAAGAATTGCCTTATTCTGGAACCAACAAGGCACAAATACCAAATTGACCAACCTCCAATCTTTAAATGACCTTACGGTATCCCATTACAACGGTACAAAATGGGAAGCCATCGGAAATCTTTATACAGTTGGGCAAAAAAGCGACTCTGGCTACATTGCATCAGATACCATTTCCAATTTTAGCCCCTTTACTTTTGCTTCTACAAATTCTAAAAGCACATTGCCAGTAGAATTAAAATATTTTAAAGCTAAATCAAACGCTAGAAATAGTAATACCTTAAAATGGGCAACGGCTTCGGAGACCAATAATGCTTATTTCCGAATTCAACGGAAAAATGAGAGCAGCCAGTTTGAAAATATTGGCCGGCTACAGGGCAATGGCACCACAGTTAAAGAACACATCTATACGTTTCAAGACCATCATGTACCTACTGAAACGGTTTATTACCGCTTAAAACAGGTAGACTACGATGGCAGTCATTCTTATTCCAAAGTTCAATCCGTAGGGCCTATCAATGCGCAAGCCGAAAAGGAGCAAATTGAGGTCCATCCGAATCCTATTAAGCCTTCTTCTACTGTTAAATTTTATGTTGAAACCCCTCAAACCGTTCAGGTAAAACTCTTTAATGGTAAGGGAACAAGGATATGGAAAGGAGAACGCGCAGCCCAAAAAGGGCATAACCAGATTTCCATGGAATCCATCATTGAAAACCTCACAACAAATGGCACCTATAGCCTGGTTATTGATAAGCATAGTGAATCTGTATACAAAAAGTTATTAAAGCTTGATAAAAAGCAGATTCGATAATTAGTTAATTCGATGCAATAAAGTAGGGCTAATGTAAGCCAATAAGGGCTTGAAGAAAAGGCTTTAGGCAAGGTGAGTAAAAACAATCCTTTTTTATAAAGGAAAGCAATGAGTTTATGGAGGCTAATGTTAATTAATTTCAGATCCTGGTTTGGAGATTAATAGGTTTGGTTTAGAAAAATGCGTTTATTCTTATAGAATGCCAAGGAGTAATCCATTTTCCTAATCACCTGCAATTAGGTTGCTTAAGCAAAAGATTAACCAACTGCCGTTGGTTAATCTTTTTTCATGCCAAATTTTTCGGTAATAAACTTGGAAGCATAAACAAAATTTAACATGTGCTCATTTTTGGATTCTTTAATTTCGCTCGGACTCCCTTCCCACTCTTTTTCCCCTTGGTGAAGGAATATTAAATGATCACCGATTTCGAAAACCGAATTCATATCGTGGGTATTGATAACAGTCGTTATATCGAAATCAAGGGTTATTTCCTTGATCAGTTGATCAATTACATTAGCCGTTTGGGGGTCCAGGCCAGAGTTTGGCTCGTCCACAAACAAATAGCGAGGATTCAAGGCAATGGACCTGGCTATACCAACCCGTTTTTTCATGCCCCCACTAAGCTCGGATGGTAACAAATGATTGACTTTATATAGGTTAACCCTTTCAAGGCATGAATTAACCCGGTCTTTTATTTCTTTTCTGGTTTTATTGGTAAATATCTGTAAAGCAAACCCGACATTTTCCTCTACAGTCAGGGAATCAAACAAGGCCCCACCTTGAAAAAGCATTCCCATTTCCTTACGAAGTTCCTTTTTTTGTTGATAAGACATGGTTGTAAAGTCCCGCTCATCAAAATATACCTTCCCTTTTACCGGTTCATGAAGCCCTACAATGCATTTCATCAAGACCGTTTTCCCACTGCCGCTGGCGCCAATGATCATATTGGCTTTCCCTTTTTGAAAATTCCCGCTTACGTCATTAAGAACCGTTTGACCCTCAAAAGTCTTAGTAAGGTTTTCAGCTATGATCATGTTTGAACGTTTACTTCAAAAATTTAGCGAATTTGAAAGGATCATTTTTAAAGGAACAATTGAGCCAGTAAATAATCCATAAACAGGATCACTACACAACTCACAACTACAGCTTTGGTACTCGACTGCCCTACTTCTAAAGCCCCACCAATTGTATAATAGCCTTGGTATGCAGAAACAGAAGCAATGACAAAAGCAAATGAAATGGCTTTGATTAAGGAAAAAACAAGGGTATATACTTCAAAACTGTTCCTTAAGCCTTCTACAAAATCCTGGTAGGATACAATTCCTGTTACATGGCCTGCAAGGATACCTCCACTAATGCTTAGGAATATGGAGATGATCACCAGAAATGGAATCATGATGACAGCAGCAATGATCTTAGGGAGAATTAAAAAGCTTGCCGAGTTAATGCCCATCACTTCTAATGCATCCACTTGTTCAGTAACTTTCATAGTCCCAATTTCGGAAGCTATGCTTGAACCTACCCTTCCGGCAAGCACCAATGACGTAATGGTGGGCGAAAGCTCAAGGATCGTTGATTGACTGACTACGGAACCTATAACACTACTGGAAATCAATCCGGTTGTCAATTGATAAGCCGTTTGAACAGTTGTTACGGCCCCCATAAAAACAGAGATCATGACAACGATTCCAAGCGAGTTGACACCAATACTGTTCATCTCTATAATGAGGCGTTGACCATACAAACCCAATTTTTCTGGCTTAGAAAAAGTATTTTTGAGCAGTAACAGGTATTTACCGAAATAATAAAAAGGATTCATGGACGATCCTTCTCTTAAAAAATTTGTTGTTAAATTTGAAACACAGACTTTCGTTACAATAAATTATTTTGAGGACTTGGATGCCTGCTGCGTTGTTACTTTACAAAGGTAATAGAACAAATACAACCTTTGACCGTTTTTTTAAAAGAAATGTAAAGGTATTGTTGTTGAAAGCCTTACTATTAGTTCGTTGGATGCTTTAATTTCAATAAACAAAGATTACAATTGTTGCTTTCAAGCCAATGCTTAAATTTTAAAGCTAAATACTATTACAACCCAAGAAAGGTTTAGTTAGTATGATCGATATCAAAGATTACTTAAACAACTTTCAATACTGTGAAAGCTTAACCCAATACAAGCGTAGGAAAAGCAGGGAAGTTTATATAGGAGATACGCCTTTGGGAGGCGATAATCCCATTCGAATTCAATCCATGACAATTGCCAATACTCGCGATACAGAAGCTACCATCAATGAAGTGATGCAGCTTGCTGACGCGGGCTGTGATTATGTTAGAATCACAGCGCCCAGTAAAAGAGAAGCTGAAAATCTTGAACACATCAAAAACGGACTTCGAGCCAAAGGCTACCAAATACCATTGGTTGCAGACATCCATTACACGCCCAATGCAGCCGAAATAGCTGCTGAAATCGTTGAAAAAGTCCGGATTAATCCCGGCAATTATGCCGATAAAAAGAAATTTGAGGTTTTTGAAATTTCAGACGAAGAATACGAGGCTGAACTTGAACGCATAAAAGAACGATTGGTGCCCCTCGTCAAAAAATGTAAAGAACATGGCACAGCCATGCGTATTGGTACCAATCATGGCTCCCTTTCTGACAGGATCATGAACCGTTATGGCGATACCCCTGAGGGCATGGTAGAGTCGGCCATGGAATTCCTCAGGATCTGCGGGGAGCATAACTTCCATGATATCGTACTCTCCATGAAAGCGAGCAATCCAAAAGTCATGGTCCAAGCTTACCGCATGCTGGTGGCCAAAATGAACGAGGAAAACATGTACTATCCCTTACACCTGGGGGTTACAGAAGCTGGCGATGGGGAGTCTGCGAGGATCAAGTCCGCAGCCGGTATTGGTACTTTACTTGAAGACGGCTTGGGGGACACCATCCGAGTATCATTGACTGAAGATTCTGTTTATGAAGTGCCGGTAGGGCAAAAACTCGCCAACCGTTACCATGATAGAACTCAAAGGGATTCCAGGATTTATCAGCTATCGAATGATCAACTTCAACTCAAACATGGGGCTACTGATTTTCAGCCTTTTAAGTTCGAGCCCGTGGTAACCCTTCCTGTAAGAAATATTGGCGGTGAGAATCCACCCGTTGTTATAAACGATTTAAGTCAAAAGTCCAATTTAAGACCTTTATCGCTTAATGCCGTAGGTTATCAATATGAACCGGGTAAGCAACAATGGAAATCAAACACCCATCATTGCGACTTTATTTATTTTGGTAAGCAAGTGCCAGATTTTGACCTACCCGATGATGTAGGCGGTATCCTCGATTACGATAAATGGCTGGAAGATCAACCCAATACTTATCCGCTTCTTTCTAAACAAGCGTATCAATCACAGCAACAACTATCGAAAACCCTGAATTTTTTAAAGCTTAATACCCAGGAAATAGATCAAGCTTTAATTCAAGCGTTAAAAAATGATCATACTCCGGCCTTAATCATTGAACCGCTAAGTGATCATACTTATCCTGAATTGAGGAAACTATGCATTGATCTACAGAAAGAAGGCATCAATCTTCCCGTTATTCCTTATTTAAATTATCATCAATTAACGCAGGAAGATTTCGTTATTAGAAGCGCTACTGATATAGGCGGCTTGTTAATCGATGGACTTGGAGACGGTGTTTGGTTAGCCCATCAACCTGACCATGATAAAGAACTTATTTCCAATATCAGGGATATCAACCGTACAAGTTTTGAAATCCTACAAGCGACTGGCGCAAGAATATCAACTACAGAATTTATCGCTTGCCCATCCTGTGGGCGAACCCAATTTGATCTTCAGGAAACTACTGCCAAAGTAAGGGCCAGGACCAACCATTTGAAAGGGGTTAAAATTGCTGTAATGGGCTGCATTGTAAATGGTCCCGGAGAAATGGCTGATGCTGATTATGGCTACGTAGGCACAGGTCGTGGCAAAGTGGCGCTCTATCGGGGTAAGGAAATAGTTAAAAAGAACATCCAAAGCGACCATGCCCTTGATGAACTCATCAACCTGATCAAAGAAGATGGGAATTGGATTGAGCAATCTCAGGAATAAAGGCAACTTTTTTCCTTCTATTTCGTCACTGGTTAATAATTTTGTCTTATAAGGAACATCATGTTAAAATCATTAGTTATAATTGCTGTAACTTAGCTTAAAATATTATATTCGCGATTCTAAAAAATAAATCCTATGAAAAACTTAATTGTACTTTTTGCAAGCATGCTTGTTGTTTTTGCCAGTACTGGACAAGAACAAAATGAAGTTGAAAACCTTAAAGCACCTTATTCAATTCAAGAATCACAGGGTGATGATTGGAGGCTTAATGCCCCAAGTTCAAACCTGAACAGACCACCGATAACTAATAGTAACAATTACTTTAGGGCACTGTTAGAATCGGGCACAGGAAATTTTGGTCAAAACCCCAGAGGCTTAAGAACTACCCACGCAGACACGCCCCAAATCCTTAATAGCAATGAAGAATTGGTTAACATAGCATGGCGTTCCGCTGGAATGGGTTTCGACCCCAAAGCAGAAGTTTGGGATTTAATAGATGATATGACCAGGCTATATGAATGGCATTCTTACGATGTAGACAGTATTTCATTCCCTTACAATTACAATCGGCCAGTTGATTCGATCACTAATTATGATTCTACCTTAAATGACACTACTTATTATTCCTTCAGGGTTAATGGAAAAGCATTGGATACTTTACATTATAAAGAAGACACCACCTGGAAATTTACCAACACGGATACGAGCGCTTTACCTGCACTAACCGTAGATTTTTATGGTAATCCTGAAGATCCTTTTAACATAGACAGTACCAAAGAATATTGGCCTGCTTACAACGTGTATGACACTGCCAACAACAATGATACAAATGCACTTGCACCTGATGATACGCTTATCAATACACAGCAAACCGTAACTCTAGTAGAAAATGTTGATGCCGTCAAAAAGCAAGTTGTAGACACGTTATACTACAAATATTATGTTGAAGGCTCAGGTTTATTACCCTCTATTGCTCCGGGCCAAGAAGACACCACATTTTTCATTACAGCAAATTACAATGAAAGTAGAGGCCTTGGCACTAATGCCGTAAGTACGGGAGAAATTTTACTGACAAGTGAAGATGTGGCTGATCCGGATAATGGGCAAGGGCTAATTAGTGAAGCAATCGATGAAAGAGTACCGCAGGGTTTATCCGTAGGCATCACGCTAACCTTTAAACCTGGTTATGAGGTCACTGGAAATGACACCTTGTTTGTGATCGGTGATAATAATGACGTTACCTACAAGCATAATACGTTTAGGTTGGCCACCGGCACAGAAATAAATGGATTAACCCCCGAACAGGGCACTTACAACCATGCCTTTGCGCGGCACACACTTCAATATGAACCTGATTTTGACATAGACTACTTTGAAGATAAATATTTCCCCATGACAGGTGATTTCTTACAACGAGGGGGTAACCCGGCAACTGAAATTGTTGATATATTCTTTACAATCACCGCTAATGGCGTATCGATTGAAGAAAAAGACACCAAAAACAGTGTTATAAAATCGATTTACCCCAACCCTGTAAGGGCTAACAACCAATCAACCATGAACTTTAGCCTTGAAGAAGCAAGCCAGGTTAATGTTAGCATTTACAATTCACTTGGTCAACAAGTTGATGAATTAATGAATGGTTTTTACCGAAGTGGCGATCATGAAGCTGCTTTAAAAGTTGGTGATCTCGAACCCGGCATTTACTTCCTTCAAGTAAAAACTGGCGAGCAAACCCAAACACAAAAAATTAACATCGTTAAATAATACCTGGCTAAGCATTTAACAAAAAAAGCCCGTCAATTTGGCGGGCTTTTTTTATGCCCTTTACTTTTTTAAATTGCTTATGAACTAATACCTGGCTTCATGCGCAAAAAAGAACTGTACCAAAAGGTTAAGGCTTATTTTGAGCAAACCAAACCCGATCCGAACACAGAGCTACAATACGAGGACCCCTTCCAGTTAATTGTAGCTGTTATCCTCTCAGCCCAATGTACAGATAAGAGGGTCAACATGACGACCCCCTCCTTTTATGCAGCTTTTCCGGATGCACCAACATTGGCAAATTCCACATTTGATGAAGTGTTTCCTTACATCAAAAGCATCAGCTACCCGAACAATAAAACCAAGCATTTAATTGGCATGGCTCAAACACTGGTCAATGAGTTTGAGGGCCAAGTACCTGCTGATGTTGATGAGCTCCAAAAATTACCGGGTGTAGGACGTAAAACCGCTAATGTAGTGGCTTCTGTGGTTTTTAATAAAGAAACATTTCCGGTAGATACCCATGTTTTCCGCGTGGCCCAGCGCATTGGCCTTGTAAATGAATCCAAAACCGTATTGCAAGTAGAAAGGCAGCTCCTTAAGCTTACACCTAAAAAAGATCGAGGCAAATTCCATCATTGGCTGATCCTTCACGGAAGGTATGTTTGCCTGGCCAGAAAGCCCAAATGTGAGGAATGTGGATTAACCCATTGTTGTAAATACTACCAGCAACATTTTAGTTAAAATTACTCAGACCTTAAACTTTTTGATCATCAATTCCTTACCATTGAGGCCTTGTTGTAGTTTTAAAGCTGCAAGCAGGGTTCAGTAATGGAATTTACCATTCAACTGTTCGGAATAACAACCTGATTTAATTAACTTTGGCTTACTTTAAACACAACAAAGCATTACTATGGCTCAAAAACAAGAAGGCAATGAAAAGCAAAAGGCTTTAGACCTCACATTAGATAAACTTCAAAAAACATATGGCAAGGGCATCGTCATGAAAATGAGTGACGAACAGGTAGATGAAGTGCCTGTCATTCCCACGGGTTCTTTAGGTCTTGATATTGCCCTTGGCACCAGAGGTTTACCCAGAGGTCGGGTGGTAGAAATATATGGGCCCGAATCGTCCGGTAAAACGACCCTGGCCATGCATACCATTGCAGAAGCGCAGAAAGCTGGTGGCATAGCAGCTTTCATAGATGCAGAACATGCATTTGACAAATTATACGCAGAAAATCTCGGAATTGATACGGATAACCTGCTTA
The DNA here is from genome assembly GCA_964561545.1 of uncultured Sphingobacteriales bacterium. GTDB lineage: Bacteria > Bacteroidota > Bacteroidia > CAILMK01 > CAYYUA01 > CAZLQF01. The sequence goes on along the minus strand of CAZLQF010000009.1, from coordinate 67,446 downwards.
TATCCCAACCGGATGATGGCGAGCAATCCTTAGAGATAACCGACCACTTGATTCGGTCTGGCGCCATAGATACCATTGTGATTGACTCAGTGGCTGCTTTGATTCCAAAGGCGGAATTGGAAGGCGAAATGGGAGAATCCAAAATGGGATTACAGGCCAGGCTCATGTCCCAGGCACTGCGAAAGCTAACCGGCTCGATCAATAAAACCAAATGTACTTGTATATTCATTAACCAGCTACGTGAAAAGATCGGCGTCATGTTTGGGAGCCCTGAAACAACCACGGGAGGCAATGCTTTAAAATTTTACTCCTCTGTAAGATTGGATATCCGCAAAATCCAATCGCTCAAGGATGGTAAAGAAATTGTAGGGAACAGGGCTCGCGTAAAAGTGGCTAAAAACAAGGTAGCCCCTCCTTTCAGAACAGCAGAGTTTGATATCATTTATGGCGAAGGCATTTCCAAGGAAGGTGAGATCCTGGATATAGCCGTAGATTATGAAATCGTGAAGAAAAGCGGTTCCTGGTTTAGTTATGGCCAAACCCGCTTGGGGCAAGGTAGGGATGCTGTTAAACAGCTATTTAAGGACAATCCTGAATTGGCGGAAGAAATTGAAAGCAAGGTTAAAGAAAAAGCCTTTGGGAATCAACAGCAATCAGGTGATAAAGATAATACTGGAAAGGAAGAGGCCACCTCTGAGCAATCTGAAAATGAGAAATAGAAGTTTAGCAGCTCGATTTCAAATGGTAGGTTAAAAAGAAGATCAATTGGAAATCAACTTCAATCTACTTCAAAAAAAAGCTTGAATCACATTAGCTTGTAATCTTGCTTTTATATTTTTGTTTTTGATTGTCAACTGTTAACCAAAACTTGATAACCTGAATCTACCGGTTGTTAATTGTTAATTACTTAAAACTGATACCTGAAACCTAAAACTCATTTAAAAAAATTTTCCAGAAACTAAATTTGTTATTTGATTTGTTGAGTGGTTCCGATTATGCCCTTATGATCCCTTGAAGCCATGTACGGTTTGTTACGATTTTTTTACCTTTAAATTTTAAAACAATTACCTCAAACTAATTTTAAAGCCTTTATGAACAAGGATAGGGAAGAACTTCCAGAAAAGGAAAAAAACGAAATATTCGAAAACGAATTTCTCCCTCACATCAATTCGTTGTACAATTTTGGGTATTACCTCACCAGCGATGAGGACGATGCCAAAGACTTATTGCAGGAAACTTATTTACGTGCTTACAAATACATTAATTATTACCAAAAAGGCACTAATGCCAAAGCATGGTTGTTAAGGATATTGAAAAATACCTTTATCAATGACTACCGGAAGAAATCTAAAAAACCGGTACATTTAAGTTTTGAGGAATATTATACGGGTGATGAGACAGAAGAAACAGGTTTCATTGATTTACGGGAAGAAGTATTTGATAACCTGATCGGAGATGAGGTTTCAAGGTCCATTAACTCCTTGCCTGTTGATTACAGGTTGATCATATTGCTTTGTGACATTGAAGGATTTAAGTACGAGGAAATTGCCCAAATTATTGACGTTCCCATTGGTACCGTTCGCTCAAGGTTGCACAGAGCCAGGAATATGCTTAAGGAGAAACTGCAGGATTATGCTGACAAAAAAGGATACGACACTTAAAATTATAAACTATGGACTGTGAAAATGTTAAAGACAAAGTTGAGCTCCTTTTGGACGGTGAGCTTACAGAAGAAGAAAAACAAACCGTCATTCAACACATCGAAATATGCGATTGTGAGGCCAAAAGCAGGTACGAACGAGAGCGGTGCTTTCGGGAGCATGTTCAAAATATGTTGATCCGAAAGCAAGTTTCTTCCAATATTGTTGAGGATGTTCGAAACTACGTTATCGGTACTGCTTAACCCCAGTTAAAGAAACAACTTCATCCAATGCACCAACCAGCGGATCTGGCCGGTAAACTTGCTCAAAAAGACCGCAGGTACCTGGCCAGGGCCATCAGCATGGTAGAGAACGAAAGCAAGGGTTGGGAAGCTTTGCTTACAAACTTAACTTTCCAAAAAAAACCCCCCGTTATAGGCATTACAGGGCCACCCGGAGCCGGAAAAAGCACCCTCATCAATGCCTTCATTAATTTTTTAACAAGACAAGATTACCAAATTGGGGTTGTGGCTGTGGACCCCACTTCTCCATTTAATGATGGTTCCTTATTAGGCGATCGCATTCGCATGACGGAACATTACAACAACCCAAGTGTCTACATCCGCTCCCTCGCTACAAGAGGAGCCTTAGGTGGAATCTCCGCCAAATCCATAGAGGTAATTGACCTTATGAAGGCGGCCGATTTTGATTACATCTTTGTGGAAACCGTGGGCGTTGGCCAATCGGAGGTTGAGATAGCGGGCCTGGCTGATACCACCCTCGTGGTAAGCGTGCCTGAGAGTGGAGACGATATCCAAACCATCAAATCGGGCCTGATGGAAATTGCTGACATTTTCGTGGTTAATAAAGCAGATCGCCCCCATGCGGAAGGTTTCATTAACGCCCTTAAAAAAATGGTACATGCCCATGACCCTAAACAGTGGCAAATCCAAGTAATTCCAACCGTTGCTGCTGAAGAAGAAGGATTGGATCAGCTTTATAACACCATTCAACAACACCACGAATACGTTCAGGTGAATGAAAAGCAACCTTACCTCTTGGCTGAAAAAGCCTATAAACTGATCCAGCATAAACGCATGAAAAACATTTCTAAAGACAACTTAGTAGCTGCCATTCAAGCACAATACCAAAACCCGAATTTCAACCTTTATGCCTTTGTGGAACAGTTTAAACTATAGCTCAGGCCTCAAGACCGGAGTTTAATAATTGAATAAGTTGCGCATTGAGACCTATCTTCCCATCAAAAAGTCAGTAGTTTTCAAACTAAATAAAAAAATAGGCTACAGCAATTAAGATTTTTTGGCCGTTCAAGTTCGAATTAATCCAGTCCGGATTTGCCCTAATCAGGAGTTTTGAAATTAATTTTGAACCAAAGTGTTTTTCTGAATAGGCAAGCTTCAAAAATTCCCAATTGCTTAAAAAAGCCAATTATTATTTTTTACAAGGTAATTGTAATTTTCCAGCATGTTTCATCAACTTGCATTTTACATCTCGGTCATTTTTCACCCGGTATTCCTGTTTTTTTACGCTTTTAATTTCTTTTTGTTTACTAATTATTCCTTCTTTTTCATTCATAAGCAGATCACTTTTTACGTAGATGGTTTTATTTTCATTACTTCAGCAGCATTACCGGCTGCTTTTACCTTGTGGGCTTTTAAAGATCTCTTTTTTAAGGAGCGGGCAAGCCGGTATTTACCCATATTGACAGCCATGGTCTTTTACGGGCTCACTTATTTCTTTTTGGCCCAAATTCCTTTTCCCGACTTTTTGCACCATTACCTGCTTGCGCTTATCATTGGTTTGGGCATTGTTATGGGTTTGAACACCCTCATGAAAGTCAGCTTGCATACTTTTGGTGCCGGTAGTTTAGTCGGTTTGTTCTTTTACTTGTTCTATGCCCATTATCCAGAGATCTTTTATCCCCTGGTAGGTTCTGTTTTATTGGCAGGCATCATCGGAACTTCAAGGCTGCTTTTAGGGGCCCACACAAATTTGGAAGTTTATATTGGTTACCTGGTAGGCATTGGTACCGTATTAGGCCTTTTATTAATGATGTAGCTTTTGAGGGTCCTCCAAACCAAGCTTTTCGCATTAACTCCATAGAGGGGACCATCCTCTTATTGATCATACCTTGAATCGCCACATGTTGTACTTTCATCATCTTGTAATAACCAAATTCAGCTGCTGCTTTTGGGTTTGGCAGTTTTTGAGCTGAAAACAATTCACAATCCTTAATATTACCCGCTTTTTTGAATTCCAATAAGGCTGACCCAGTACATAAAGCGGTAACAGTTACCTTTTAAGGCCTCAGCTCATGATTAATGACTTCGGAAAATGCCAACATACAGCGCATGTTAACATAAAAACAAGGCACCAGCGATACCTACGGAAATGCTGCTATTGAAGCAACGTTCATAATGCGGCCGCCTTTTCATTTTGCCATATCCTTACCAAAGCACCTGGTCAATTACGATAGGGCCCATCATTTTTTGATTTTGCGGCCTAAAGGGGAATAGGACAAGAACTGCAAAAGAAACGGTGGAGTGCTTGAAGCCTCTTTCCTACTTTTGATCCTACCCTGAATTTCCTGAAAAACTAAACTAACTTTACAGAATAGGCCGAATCCGGTAGGCCTGGCAAATGAAATCTTTTAAATTTATTAAAGGCTATATCCTTTAATTGAATGGCCCATTCAGAAGGCTAAAAAAGCGTGTAAAAGTTGCGTTAATTGGCTCAATGATCGCCTACAACCAAAAGTTTAAAATGATCATACATTAACAGCAAAACAATTATTTAACGCTTATATAAGGAAGGAATGACCCATTAAGTAAAATCCCTTAAGTGACTTCGAAAAGTATAGGATAAAGCAAAGCGAGCCTTCATTGATTTACTGGAGCAACAAATCCTTAATTTTGGAGCTCAATGCATACGCGCGTGCCTAACAAATTATTCCTTAATGACTTAATTTGATGCACAGATCTCATTAAAAACCCGATTTTACACAATGCGCATAGCGATTTTATCAGCTTTTTATCCTTTCAGGGGGGGCATTGCCCAATCCGGTGCCTCCCTTTATAGAGCATTAGAACGACAAGGGCACGAGGTAAAGGCCTTTACGTTCACAAGGCAGTACCCGGATTTGCTGTTTCCTGGTAAAAGCCAATACGTAGATGAAAAGGATCAGGCCGATCCCATTCCTGCTGAGCAAGTACTTGATACCATTAATCCGGTTACTTATCTTACCGCTGCTCGTAAGGTCATCAATTTTAAGCCGGATCTATTGATCGTCAGGTTCTGGATGCCCTTTTTTGCCCCTTCTTTTGGCACCATAGCCGGTAAAGCCAAAAAGCAAGGCATCAAAGTGATCTCGATTCTTGACAATGTTAAGCCCCATGAAAGCAGACCGGGGGATGCTTTCCTCACCCACTTCTTTTTAAAAAGAAATGCCGGATTTGTTGCGATGAGTGAAACGGTTGGCCGGGATTTGCTGGCATTAAAACCCGATGCCCCTTATACCGTCATACCGCATGCTATTAATGACCATTTTGGCGCTAAGGTAGCTCAAGACAAAGCAAGGGAGCAATTAGGCATACCGAAAGGCAAAAAGGTGGTATTGTTTTTTGGCCTGGTTCGGGATTACAAAGGACTCGATTTGCTACTTAAAGCTTTTGCCAATTTACCGCAAGAATATCATTTATTGGCTGGCGGTGAAGTTTATGGTGATCCCAATACTTACCATCAACTGGTAGAGGAACATAACCTCCATGAGCAGGTCACCCTTCATTTTATGTACATCAAGGACCAGGAAGTTCCTTTGTATTTTTCAGCAGCTGATGTTCTTGCCTTACCCTACAAAAGTGCTACCCAAAGCGGTATTCATTCCATTGGCCTACATTTTGAGCTGCCAGCCATTGCTACAGACGTTGGTGGCTTAAGGGAACTGATAGACCAATATAACATTGGCCTTATAGCAGAAAAGGCTGAACCCGAAGCTATGAAAGCCAAAATTGAGTGGTTGTTCGAGGAAAATATGGGGCCTCAATTAGAAGCCAATATTCGCCAATTAAAGGCAGAACACTCATGGGACCGGTTCGCAGAAAAGTTCTTGGAATTTGCTCAATCTTTGGGTTAAAGATTAATGAACCATAAAAACTACTTATAGTAATCCGCACAGTGGTATAAGTTTTACCTCTCTAATTATCAAGGATTGTAAACGACCTTCAAAAGGCAGGCTAACCACTCAAATTTTCCTTTTGTTAATTAGTTTTGGAAGCTTAAACAGTTTTGATGAAACGGATTAAAATACTTGGGGCCGGTCCATCAGGCATAACAGCCGCCATTAATCTTTCCATTGCGGGCTATAAAGTGGCCGTATTTGAAAAGCGGAAGGATTCCGGAGGTCGCTTTTCGGGAGATTTGCAAGGCCTTGAAAACTGGACCCGTACGCAGGATATACTTGATGATTTGGCCGGATTTAACTTGTCGATCAATTTTGATTGTACGCCCTTTTCCTCCTTATTCTTAAGCGATGGCGAAGGCACGAGCAAGAATTTTAGCTTTACAAGGCCTTTGGTTTACCTGGTTAAAAGGGGTGCCATGGATGGCAGTTTGGACCAAGGCCTTAAAACTCAGGCCATCGAATCAGGAGTTAAGTTTCATTTTAATGAACCCATTGATACAAATGAAGCAGACATCATAGCTTCGGGGCCAGACAATAAAGGCATTTGCGCCATTGACAAAGGCATTGTTTTCAAAACGTCCTTACCGGATATGGCCATTGGCTTAGTGAATGACATAGCGGCTTATAAGGGTTATGCCTATCTTTTAGTGACCAATGGTTATGGTTGCCTTTGCACCGTTTTGTTTGACCGTTTTAAGCAAATTGATGACTGCTATCAGAACGCCAAAGAGCAAATCGGGGAAATGGTGGATTTGGACATTCAAAACCCGAAAAAAGTAGGAGGCCTCGGCACCTTTACTGTCTCGAATACCTTCAAAAAGGGCGACCAATTATTCGTTGGTGAAGCAGCCGGGTTGCAAGACCTCTTATGGGGCTTTGGAATCCGGAATGCTATCACCTCTGGTTACCTTGCCGCTCGTAGCATTATAACCGGACAGGATTACGAACAACTGGCTCAAAGCCGGTTTAAAAACAGCCTTAAAGCAACGGTTGTTTTACGTTATCTGTATGAAAAACTAAGTAGAAGGGGCTATGCCTATTTGATAAGAAAAACAGCTTCTAAGCCAGACACGATTAATTTTTTACACAAGGCCCATGCCTATAAATGGATACATAAAATGGTTTACCCAATTGCTTATAGAAGTTTGAGTTCCCGCTATTCCTCGTTAAAGGGATAAGGAACTAAAAATTATATTGTTTTATTTCCTAATTTTTGAATGATCCTTTATCGTCAAGCAATAATCGATTTAAACCTTACCTAAAGGGTGCTGTATGAATTTTGAATTTGATTTTTTACCGCTTTTTATTGTATTAGCAATAGCCTGGGTTATCCCTATAATTACCCAGCGCATTCCTTATTTTAGGGTTCCGGCCGTCATCCTGGAGATCATCGCTGGTTTTATCATTGGGGACCATGTGCTGGGCATACTGCCTCATGAACCGTATATGGAATTTTTGGGGCTAACCGGCTTCGTATTCCTTATGTTTTTAAGCGGGCTTGAAATTGATGTTAACAAAATTCTGGGCTCCCTGCCCAGAAGAAGAATCAACACAGTTGAAATACTATACAATCCTTTATTTTCAGGTACGCTTATTTACATAGGCACTTTGGTTCTGGCCTATTTCAGCGCTTATTTACTCTCTTTTTTGGTGCCCATTACCAATCTTTGGTACTTTTCGCTGATTATATCCACTTCTTCGGTAGGCGTGATATTACCAGTACTTAAAGAGCGTGGTGAGACTAATAAACGATTCGGGCAAATGATCATCCTTGCAGCGGCAGTAGCCGATGTAATGAGCATTTTTTTGTTTACCTTCACAACTTCCTTAATTAAAAAGGGCTTTGAATTTGAAGTCCTACTAATTTTATCCCTTTTTGTTGCATTTTTTATCTCCTACCAAATAGGCAAAAGACTTGTTAAAACCGGTCTGTTCAGAAGGATTATCCTGACCTTATCTCATGCTTCTTCTCAAATCAAAGTTAGAGGCACGCTTGTATTAATCCTCCTTTTCATCATTCTTTCTCAAATGATTGATGCTGAGATCATCTTAGGTGCTTTTCTGGCTGGCATCCTAATGTCCTTTTTCAATTCCAAAGACCGTTCAAGCCTTTTAATGAAACTTGATGCAATGGGTTATGGGTTTTTCATTCCCATATTCTTCATCATGGTTGGTTCAAGCATCGACCTTTCAGCATTGCAACATTTTGATTCCTCCTTTTTATTCCTTGGTATTTTGCTATTGATCTTGTTTGGTATTAAAGTGATACCATCCATGCTATGGAGCCGTGTAGCGGGTATCAAACAAGCTTTGGCTGGCGGTTTATTGTTATCTTCAAGGCTCAGCCTGATCATAGCTGCTTCGCAAGTAGGGCTTCAATTAGGCGTAATAACACCGGCTGTTAATACTTCTTTCATTATCATGGCCATTATTACCTGCATTTCCTCCCCTCTTCTTTTTAACCAAGTTAGACAACCATCTACTTACGACGCTAACCTGGTTGTAATTGTAGGTGGTGGCGGTACGGGGGTTATTTTAAGTAAAAATTTGCAAATGCATGGCCGGCCATCAATCATCATTGAACACCAAAAAGATAAAGCGGACCGTTTGTTGGGTAGTGGCTTCAATGTAATACATGCTGATGGAACTGATATTGAAGCATACAAAGAGCTAAACCTGGTGCCTCAGAACCAGATCGTCATCCTTACGGGTTCTGAGGAACAAAATGTACAAATTGCCCATATGCTTAAAAACAGCCTTCAGCACAACAAAATCCTTACTTATGGCATCAAAAAAAGCTCCATAGAACGTTTCAAGCATTTGGATGTGGAAGCAGTAGATGTAACCTCTACACTTGCCATAGCCCTTGAAAATTTAATATACAGGCCAGAAACTTACCATACCGTTTTTGAAAGTTTCCAAGAATATACCGTACAGGAAATACCAATAACCAATAATCGATTAAATGGTGAACCTATCAAAAATTTGAACCTCCACAATGAAGGGTTCCTGATGATGATCAAAAAAGAAGGTGAAACCATTATCCCTCACGGAGAAGACCGATTGTACATGGGAGATGTAGCTGTTGTTTTCGGAAGTGATCAAGCAATCGATGATTATCGTCAAAAATTTAGTCAATAGATTATTTTTAATGATTTTTGAAAATTTCCATCTTAATCTTAATTTTACGGCTTGTAATAATGAACAAACTTTACAATCTGTATCATTAAAAAAGAAAAGGCGTTATGGAGGATAACTCAGACAATCGAAAAGAAGAGATCTTCTCACGTAAGATCAGAGCGGGAAAGAAAAGAACCTACTTCATTGATGTAAGGCCTACCCGTAAGAACGACTACTACATCACCATCACCGAGAGCAAACGTAAACTTGGTGAAGATCAAAAATTCATTAAACATAAAATCTTTTTATACAAAGAAGATTTTAATAAGTTTCAGGAAGGATTGAACGATGCGATCGACTATGTAAAAAATGAATTGCTTCCGGATTTTGATTTCGAAAAGTTTGACCATAAAGAAGAAACAACTTCCGATGAAAATGCAAGTGAAAGCAGTGAAGAAAGTGATGAGTGGGGCTTGTCCGAAGACACCGGTAATTATGATGAAAAAAGCTTTGAAACCTCAGAATCTGGAATAAGTTCAGATGTAGATTCCGAATCGGAAACCTTCTCCAGTGGTTCAACGAGCTAAATTTTATTTAAGCACATCTTTGATTACAAGCGTTCATCTTATGAGGTGGAGCAATCCCTCATAAGATTGGATTTCTGAGTTCCCCCTGTATTTGATCAATACGATGTATTTACCGGGCGATGCTTCTTGACCCTTGTAGGTACCGTCCCAAACTTCATCTAATGATTGGGAAGAGAAAACCTCTTCACCCCAACGGTTATAAATTCTAATCCTGAATTCTTTTAAGTTATAACCTTCGATCATGTATTGGTCGTTGATCATGTCTTCATTGGGTGAAAAAGCATTGGGAATGTGGACCTTGGCCTCAAAATCAAAACAATTTTTATTGGACCATGATTGTGCGTTGCCAGCTCTTTGCTCCGCTATTATACGGTAACATTGATGATAACCATCCAATCCAACTTCCAATTGCTCATTTGTTTGGTCCGCTCTTAAACGTTTGTAAACCTGATTCTGGTTTTCATCATTAACTGCACGTGCTATCTTATAAGTCTGGATTCCATTTTGCTCCCATCCCTTATAATGCTGCCAATCAAGCCTGATCCCACTTTGATTTTTAGTGCCGTTCAAAAGAATGCTGGCATGGCTATTTGATGTGATGGGCCTTCCGCATGCATTGGTTCCTGAGATACGATATTCATAAGAATGTTGGTTGGTAAGAACATGATCGTCAACAAAACTGGAATCTTTTCGGCTCAGCGCATAAGTATTTACTTGCTCCTGTAAACTGGTTTGTTTGTGAAGCTGAAAACCATAAGCCCTTTCAGGATCTCCTGACGCGTTCCAATTAACTTTTATTCGACTGTCGTCATCAGGTAAGGTTGTGACATAGTTCAAATTAATGGCCAAAGAATCCAGCAAAATCGGTTTTTCCTGGATTTTTCCCTTACAGCCATACCGGGAGGTCTCCTGGACCCTTATTTGACCTTGGCCCTTTTCCAACCAGTCCACTTTTACATGGGACTCACCTTGGCCTTGGTATACCTCTCCGTGCTCAATGCTCCATTCGTAAGTAGCACTGTCCATCCCATTATATTGGTAAGCCGTGATGCCATCATTGGGGAAACAAACCGTATCAAGCCCCTCGATAGCTTTTGGTCCCGGATTTGGATGGACCGTCACTGATGTTGTGAACCATTCCCCACTACAACCATTCTGCGTCCATTCCCTTACTTTGGCTTCATAATCCCCAGGATTGGCCCATTGAACCTGCACTTCATCAGAAGAATCGGTTAGGATTCCCTTTTCCATTATATTCCATTCAAAGGAAGAGCTATCAAATCCATCTACAGAAAAAGATGCCGTTTCATTAGGGCATATATCCTCAGGACCCATCAAATTCTTTGTTTCAGGGTTTCGATTAATGAGGATCGGCTGAATTGTTGTATCTCCATTGCAAGTTTTATTATTCACGGAATCATAAGCAGTTTCGTAAACCTGGATCCAACCTTTTCCCTGCGATCCCCAATCAACAGTTATTTGGTGCTTCTTGCCCGGGTTTTGGATGGTACCAGATTGCAATTTCCAATGAAATTCAGAGCCATTGGCATCCATAACTTCATAAGGCACCCCTTTAGAAAATTCACAAACAGCAGTATCCCCTTCAATTGGAGGAGTATTGAGCTCATACCCAATGTCAACATTCATTTTTGCTGTATCCCCCAAGCAACCAAATCTGTTTAATTTATAAACTTGTAAATAGCCATTGCCCGGACCACCCCAGTTAACCTTAATGTTATTAGAATTGGCACCATCAGCTATAGCACCACCTTGAACCGACCATTGAAACAAGTCATTTCCTAAGGAATCCACCCAATATTGGATATTTTCAGAATTTGGACAAACAGATTGCCGCCCATTAATTGAATTGATGGTTGGCTTATCTACAAATACATTTTTGGTTCGAGGCTCGCTTACACAGCCAAACTTATTGACAGCTGAAAGCTTTACTAAGCCAGAGTCAGGCTTATTCCAAAAAATCTTGGAGATCGCAGAATCCCCCAACAGCTTTTTGCCCCCTTCAATTTCCCAATCATAATTTAAACCGGATTCATGCGCTACTTCATAATCTGCAGTATCATTGATGCAAAGTTTGGATGCTCCCTGAATAGAAGGTAGCAAGGGCTCTGGTTTGACCTTGATGGTAAGGGTATCTGTTACTTCGCAGGCCATCTTAACCATCTTGAGCTTTAATGCTTTTCCAACGATCGTATCAGAATAATTCCTGTAAGCAAAATCTGTTTGAGGGCTACTTTTTGACAAAACCCCCACGGAATTAACCCAATCATATTGCGCAATGGAATCCGTTTTTTTTGTTCCAACTGAAATTGTATCGCGAGAACATATCGTAGTATCTGGTTTTACTTCAAGCGAAGGTTGCTGATAAACCGCCACTTGTTTGGTAGCCGTATCACCAATACAACCGTTACGGTTCTTTTCTACCACAGCAATTTCATTGGTACCCGTAGAATCCCATTGAATTAGAGCAGAGCCTTCTTTTTTATTGATATTTTGAATGGTGCCACCCGTCACCATCCACTCAAGAATAGGGTCGGTTGTATCATGTGATTGCGTATTGGCTTTGTAAAGTTTGGGGCCATCAGAAGAACACACATTTTTGAGGCCGTCAATTTTAGATACACCATTAAAAGGCTTAACTTCTACAGAAAACGTATGGTGTTGTTCCTTAGAAGGGCAGCCATCGTCTATCACGTTGGTAACGAAGGTATAAGGGGATTTCCTTCCCTGATGGCAGCCGGTATTCCAATTAAATTTGGTGTTGATGGATCCTTTTCCCTGCACTTGATTAAGATTAGCATAAGGGGTATCAATTACTCCATTGGATCCAAATATTCCCCCGCCCGAATAATTAAAGTACATGCTGTCCTGATCCTGGTAATTGATATGAAACCCTAAAGAATCTCCCGCATTGATGGTATAATTTGTCTTCTTACTTTGGGATTGAGCTGGCGTGCTTAGTTGGGGTACCGGATTGTTGGGGCAATCAAGCACGATCATTTGTACATCCCTTCTTACACTGCTTAGCAATTGCCCGTTACGATATTCTGATACTTCCACAGCGATGGCATAGAGACCAATTTTGGGAGCCATCATATTGGTAAGGCCTGTTTGATTGTTAATGCTGATCAACCCATTGCTACCAAATGGATTATTAACCCCATAACCTTGCTTGTAAGTAACGTTAGGAAATGGCAAGTTGAGATAGTTGGAAGGTAAAGGCTTCGGATTCTGAGCATTGGCTCCGGAGTAAGGATGAACCAATTTATAGGCCAAAGAGTCCCCATCAGGATCGTTTGCTTTGTGAAGAATGTTAATGGTATCATCCCGGCAAATATAAGGGGCGGGTACGCCTGAAAACTGAGGAGAACTATTGGCTTGGGAAGTTGGTGGAATATAGGCATGGTAAGTTTGCCCCATATCGGGTATTAGGTTCTTGTTATCATTGCGGCAGCAACGAAGATAAGCTAAATGGTAGCCATTTGAGGTAGACTCTAAGAAGATCTCTTTTTCATACTCTGAATACATGATGTTCACGTTGGGATTAAAATTGCAATTGGGATTGCCCGGTAAAGGATTGACTGGTATTTCCTTATCAAAGTCAATTTCGATTGTTCGTATTTTTGGATTGTTAGCATTCGCTTCGTAAACACCTATGCTGATGGTTTGATCAAATTGAGTGTTCGACTGCAAGGCATCGCGGTACATGCTTACCGATACCTTGTACTTGAATTTGGATCCAATTTTGCCCATAAATTCATAGGAAAGGCTCCCACCCACTAAATGGGTTGCATTAGCAGTGAAACTACTAATAAAAAGAACGGTAAGGATAAAAATTCCTCTGCAAAACATAGATCCTACCCATAGTTTACTACAATTTAATAATAATTCAGGAATCAGGCCTTTAAGAATAATTGACTGGTACCATTATTTTACCTGTACATGGACAAGGCTTTGAAAGAGAGGTCCAATTGCCCCCTTTATAGCTAAGCCATTTCTTAAATTGGCTTTTTGATCACCTTTTAGGGTGAATTAAAGCAAGCAAAGCTATTATTAGGGCGTTGAAAGAAATTTTAATTTAGTTGGATCATCAAATTAATGCTTCACTTTACCCTTCACGATCGCACGGAATTATCAAATTAAAATAAGAATCGAGTCTTTTTTCTATTCCAATGCATCCCCAATCTGGGAAAGTCGGTCCGGATCCAAAATTTTTATGTATTTGCCATTCAACTCAACAATCCCTTCTTTTTTAAATTCAGAAAGCAGTCTTATCAATGGCTCAGTAGCAGTACCAACGATATTTGCCAGGTCTTCACGGGTTAATTCAATATTTATGGATTCATCCTCACGGTTACCAAAAGTCGATCTTAAGATCAAGAGCATTTCTGCTACACGCTCTCTCACCTTCTTTTGAGCCAATTTAACCAAGCGCTCTTCTGCACCCTTTAAATCACCACACAACAACCTCATGAAACGCATGGAGAGTTCGGGATTCTGCTCCATATTGTCAAACAAATGGGATTTGGGAATAAAACAAATGATGGATTCTTCTAAAGCCTCGGCATAAGCATTGAATGTTTCCCCACTCAGTAGTGCTCTATAACCTAATACATCTCCACCCTTGACCAATCTAACGATTTGCTCTCGTCCCTCATCGCCAAGTTTGTAAACCTTTACTTTACCCTTGTGAATACAATAAATACCATTGGCATGCTCCCCTTCGTTAAAAACTACCTGGCCTTTCTTGTAAATTTCAGATTGCTTTTTTTCACTAAAATGCTGCAATTCATTGTTTTTGAGGTCACTAAAAACTGAATGTTCCCTGGAGAGGCAAAAATCGCATTGAGGTGCTTCTTTTAATTGTGTCATGGCTGTGAAGTTTTAATTACATCCACAAACTTACCACCATGACTTTTATCATATTAGACGTAAAAAGCGTATTTTATAATTAATCTTGTTGATGAGTTCACTTCGTTATTTACGTGCATACCCTACGTGTTTTTACTTAGTCATGCCAGATTTAATCAGGTTGGTTGCTGTGTTAGTGTTCTTGTGAATCAATTGAGTGGTAGTAAACTAAGCTATAAGTCATGCTTGAGGACATACTTGACAAGGCCTGCCGAGTTCTTTACATCCAGCTTTTGCATCAAATTCCTCCGATGGGTATCCACGGTTCGGGAACTAATAAAAAGCCGGTCTGCAATTTCCTGATTGGTGAGTTCCTCTGCTATTAATTTTAGGATTTCTACTTCGCGATTCGTTAATTGCGTATCTTTTACCTGCTTTTTAGAATTTTGGTGTTGGGTAAGGTGCTGAAATAGCTTTTGGGATGCTTCCCTGCTGAAATAGCTATCCCCTCCTGCTACTGCTTTAATGGCAGTGATCAATTCATTACGGCCAGTATTTTTAAGAATGTAGCCGGAGGCTCCTGCTTCAACCATTTTATAAATTTGTTGATCGTCATCGGACATGGTAAGTGCCAGGATCTGGACATCCTTATCAAATTCCTTGAGTTCTTTGGTGGCAGTAATGCCGTCTCTATTAGGCATTTGAATGTCCATTAGAACAAGGTGTGCTTCGCTCGTTTTTAGGGCATCAAATAGTTCAATTCCATCTCCTACATCATCAACCACCTCGATGATACTTTCATCAGCAAGCAAGGCCTTGATGCCATCTCTAAACATTTGGTGATCATCGGCTATAATTACTTTAATAACATCCATTTACCAAAATTTCTTTCTTGGCGTTAACTCCAGGGAATTTGAATATAAGTTAGCGTTCCCTGATCCGGCCTTGAATCAACCGAAAAAGTACCTTGAAGCGACTTCACCCTGCTTTCTATATTTTTCAAACCAAATCCTTTTCCTTCCTGGTACTGTTGGTCAAAATTAAATCCAACGCCATCGTCCTCTACCATCAAATTTAGGTTATGCTCGTATTTGAACAGCTGAACCGCTAAATTGCTGGCATTGGCATATTTAAGCACATTGTTAATGAGCTCCTGGGCTATCCTGTATAAATTCAAATTTAGATTTTCATCACTAATTTCATCCATCCTAGTATTGGCGTAAAATTTTACATCCAGATCATTGTTTTCGTCCACTTTTTCACATAAATTGGCCAGGGCTTTATCCAAATTTTCATCTTGAATATTCGGGGGCATTAAAGCCTTAGACATGGCCCTGCTCTCTACCATGGCATTGTCAAGCAATGAAAGGACATTGTCGAGGTATTGCTTTTTATCCGAAGCCAGATCTGTAAGTTGAGGCGTTATGGCCTCCAGGTTCATCTTGGCACTAGAAACAATGGGGGCGAGTCCATCGTGAAGATCCCGCGCCAAGCGGTGCCTTTCTTCTTCCTGGCCTTGTACTACCGCATTAATCAGGTTGGCCTCCATGTTTTTCCTTTCCGTAATGTCAATACCGGTACAAATGATGTATTGGCCCTGACCTACATCGTTCAATACTGAATTTGACCAGGCTAAGGTTCTTTTATTCCCATTTTTATCATACCAACTATTCTCGTAGCTATTTGATTTTAAATCCTTAAGGAGGTTGACAAATGCCTCTTCTTTGACCATTTCCTTCTCATTATCAGGAATGATGGGAAGCTCCCAAATACTCTTCCCCTTCACCTCTTCAAAACAGTACCCGGTCAACCGCTCACAAGCACTGTTGAACCTAACAATGAGGCCTTCTTTATCTAACACCAAAACAAGGGCATTGCTCGTATTCAATATGGTTTCTATAAAGTTCCTTTCTTGTTGGAGGGCACGCTCTGTATTTTTACGTTCAATGGAATAATCAATAGCCCGCCTGAGCAATGGCCTGTTTAAATCATCCTTCGTCAGAAAATCCTGTGCTCCTTCCTTGACTGCTGAATAACCAAGTTGTTCGTCACTCATGCCGGTGAGTACAATGATCGGATAACCATAAAAGGATTGGTACAAAGACAGAAATGTATCAAAACCACTGCTATCAGGTAATATTAGATCTACCAATATGATATCAAATTTCTGTTCATTGAGGGCCTGTAAAGCCTCAGAAAGGTAGTCCTTGTGTGTTATATGGTAATTAGTAGCCTCTTGTGCGCTACTATTTTCCAGATAAGTCCGAATGAGGCGCACATCACCATCATTATCTTCAATTAGTAAAATGTGAACTGATTGGTTGTCCATATTTAGGAATTTGAGAAGGCTTAATAAAAATAAAAAAAGACAGCTTGAAGCATGCCTTGAACCCTCCCTTTAATTCTCGTTAAATTAGTTGATAGACACTTCCTTATCCTATCAATTTAAGCAATTTAATATTACCAAGCAAAGTTGGCTCACGCTGGAGTCATTAACCCATGCTTGAAATGCTTTTTCCCTTAATGCGAAGGCCCATGTCAATATCCTGAACCTTCTTGACTATTTCAGAAACTCCTTTATTGAGGCATAAAAACATAAAATGTCGTACCATGATCATTCGCTGAATCAAACCATATTTCGCCTCCATGACGTTCAACAATTTTCTTACAAATGGCTAAGCCCATGCCGGCTCCTTCGTAGGCATTTTGTTTATGTAAGCTTTGAAAGATCATGAAAACCCGCTCCTTAAATTTTGGATCCATCCCAATGCCATTGTCCTGAATTGAAAAGATGCAGCCTCGGTCTGATTCTTCCACATCAATATTCACGATCGGTACAACATCTTTTTTCCTGTATTTAACGGCATTGCCAATCAAATTTTGCATCAGCCGAATAAGTTGACTCTGATCCCCATAAATCGTTGGTAGCTCACTGGAGACATTGACCTCTGCCCTTTGCTCATTGATGGTGGCTTGTAAATTTTGTAGGGCTTTATCAACAACTTCCTTCATGGAAACCTGGTGGAATGGCGCTTTTTGGGTACCAACTCTTGAGTATTCTACCAAGTTATTGCAGAGGATTTTCATACGTTCAGTTCCATTAATTACATATTGTATAAATTCATTTCCTTCCTGATCTAATTGAGCTTGATATCGTTCTGAAAGGAGCTTGGTGTAACTGGAGACCATTCTAAGGGGTTCCTGTAAATCGTGCGAAGCTACGTAAGCAAATTGCTCCAACTCCTCATTCGACCTCTTCAGCTCCTCATTGGCTATTTTAATGGCCTCTTCATTTTTCTTACGTTCTGTAACATCTATAATGAAGGCAATGATGTTAAGCTGCCCATTCAATATGAAATAACTAAGGCTTACCTCCACGGGAAATTCCCGGCCATCGCGGTCCATGCCATAGAGTTCATACCCTTCACCCATTTGCCTGGAACGTGGATTTTGATTGTAAGATTCCCTGTGCGCTTTATGAACCTCCTTAAACCTACTGGGTATTAGTTGTTCAATTTCTACCCCCAATATTTCATCGACCTGATAGCCAAACAATTCCTGCACACTTGGATTGGCCATATTAATGACGCCCCTGCGATCAATAACGATGATCCCTTCGTTGGCATACTTAAACAATGCCTCGAAACGCTCTTTTTCTTCACTAAATGCTTTTTGGGAATTTTTGAATTGAATGACGAAAAAAGTGGCAAGCCACAACCCAGCCAGGGTAAGTGCCCTGTTAAAAATAATGGCATCACTGACTTGTAGTTCAGGCCAAGTAGTAACCCTTATAAGCGTAAGAACAGTGGTTATGATGCTAAATATGTAAGTAATGGTATGAGAGGTGGCCCAAAAAGTAACGAGGATAACGCCCACATAGACAAAACTTGTGGCCATTCTTAGAGGCGTAAGTAAATCAAAAATAAACCCTCCAAAGGTTAGCATGGAAGCAACAACCACAAAGAGGTAATGTTGCTCTCGCAGAGCTTTCGGATTAAAATTCATTATTCCATAGCAATCACAGAAATTTCGACTTTGGCTCCTTTTGGTAGCCTGGAAATCTCAATAGCTTCGCGGGCAGGTGCCTGCTCCCCAAAATACTCTCCATAAATATCATTCACGGTCTGAAAGTTATCCATATCAGCCAAATAGATGGTGCATTTAACTACATTGTCAAATTCCATTCCCGCTTCAATTAAAATGGCCCACACATTCTCCATCATCTGGCGGGCTTCATCCTGTATGTCAGCATTCTGAAGATTGCCATCCCGGTCCAACCCAATTTGACCAGATATGTAGAGGGTCCCATGAGCCTTAACAGCCTGATTGTAGGGCCCTATTGGCTGTGGGGCCTTATCCGTGGCAATAATCTCTCTTTTTGCTGTCATGTTGGTTTTATTTTTTGATCAAAATTAAAGAATCCCACTTTTGATTGAAACCAAAGTTTAAGGAAAATTCGATGCAAAGTTTGTTAGGCAAAACGAATTTTTAAATTTTAGCATCCAAATAAACGATTCGGAAAATGCGGTTTACTTGTATGAAGGCTGGGGTTGTATTAACCTTGCTTGCACTGCTATTTATTCAGGGTAAAAAACCCGGATCCAATGGTGCTCAAGTTCAGCAATCCCTAAACATGAATATCTACGTGTTGTGTGAACCGTCCAGGGATTACGAGGTCCTGGATAAGATGGTTATTGATTATGCTGAACAGTACGAAGGAGCCATCAATTTTAAACAACTGGCCAATGTTTTTAAATTCAAGCCGCAGCGCATTAAAGAACGAATTCCGAATGCGGATGCCCTATATTCTAAGAATGGGCACGATTTAAAAATCATTAAATACAATGACCAAAAGGATCATTTATCCAGAATGGGCAATGCAATGACCATTAATGGCATGGCCGCTTTTGTAATGGCTGAACCGCTTAAAGTCCACGATACGGTAGGTACCATTTCGCATAATGGAATCCTTCCCATTGGAAAGGACCGCTTAATCGAAGCTATAAAACCCTTAACCCAGATTAATCAGGTAAACCTGGAATCCGAACCTGATGCGTTGATTTACAAAGCCCATGAGGCGATTTATATTCAATACATCGAAGCTTAAAAAATAAGCCTAAGATTGATAGCAATTTCCAAATTTAAATCTGGAAGCTTGATTTGCTTTACCATTGAAGCACTTAATATATGACCGAGCGGTTCAACTTACAAGAAAAGGATAGGCTTAAGATCCGCTCGATGATGAATGTTTTGATCATCAGTTTTTTACTGCTGGTATTTAAATTCATCGCCTATTTCCTTACCGGCTCCAACGCTATTTTAACGGATGCGCTGGAATCGATCATAAACGTAGTAGCCGGGGGATTTGCCCTGTTCAGTGTTTATTTTTCTTCATTCCCAAAAGATGAAAATCACCCTTATGGTCATGGTAAGATTGAGTTTATTTCAGCCGGATTTGAAGGTGGTTTGATTTTCATTGCCGGCATCTTCATTATTGGCAAAGCCATTTACGGCTTATTTAATCCTTATCAACTCGATCAACTTGACCTTGGGATCCTAATAACTGGCCTTGCCGGAGCTGCCAACCTTTTGCTGGGCCTTTTTTTGGTTAAACGGGGTAAGGCCTATCAATCGCTCACCATGCAGGCAGATGGCAAACACTTGCTGACCGATACCTATTCAAGTGCTGGATTGATATTGGGGCTCATCGTCATTTACTTCACCAATATCTACTGGTTGGACCATGTACTGGCTATTGGATTTGGAAGCTTTATACTCTTTACAGGTTACAAACTTGTGAGACAATCAGTAGGTGGATTATTGGATGAAACAGACTATGAAACCCTCGAAGAGATTATAGAAGTTTTGAACCAGAACCGCAGGGATAAGTGGATCGATATCCATAACTTACGCGTCCAAAAGTATGGCGATCTTTTACACATTGATTGCCATATGACCCTGCCTTGGTATGACAATCTGGAGGAAGTACACAAGGAGGTTGAAGCTGTAGAACAACTGGTCAATGAAAAAATGCACAACCAAGTTGAACTCTTTATTCATGCAGATCCCTGCCTGCCGAGTTCTTGCCCTTTCTGCACCATCAAAGACTGCCCGGTTAGGCAACATGACTTTCAAGAACATGTGTCATGGAAGCTTGATAACTTAATGTTAAATAAGCGGCACGGGCGTTGATCAAGTACTTAGATGCCTCAATAAATAAACGCTCTTACTGATTCAAACGTTGTTACCACAAAGCGGTAAAATTGATGAGCAATACCAACTTCACAAGGCGCAATTTTATCAAAACAGCTGGAGCAGCTGCATTGGTTGCTGGAGCTTCTTCGATCATTCCATCTTTTGTTACCAGGAGCAGCAAAAAACAATTAGGCGTTGCTTTGGTTGGTTTGGGCAATTACAGCACCAATTTGTTGGCACCAGCACTTCAGCAAACGCAATTTTGTGAATTAAGAGGTATTGTAACCGGCAGTCCCTGGAAGATCCCCAATTGGCAAGAAAATTATGGCATCAAAGACAAGAACGTTTACAACTACGAGAACATGCATCAAGTTGCCGACAACCCTGATATTGATGTCATTTACATTGTACTACCCAATTCAATGCATTGTGATTACAGTATTTTAGCAGCTGAATCAGGCAAGCACGTTTGGTGCGAAAAGCCAATGGCGACTACCGAACAAGCTTGCCAGGACATCATCGATGCCTGCGAACGCAATAACGTAAAACTTAGCATTGGCTACCGGATGCAACATGAACCCAACACACAAACGGTCATCAAATATGGGGAAACAAAACCTTATGGCCCCATTCAATCCATAGAATCATCGGCCGGTTACCGGCACAGTAAAAATGATTGGCAAGTGAAGCAAGCAATGGGAGGCGGGGCCATGTTCGACATGGGCGTCTACCCCTTAAATGCAGCCCGCTATTGCACTCATGAAGAACCAGTGGCCGTAACAGCAAGGCATGAAACAACCCGCATGGAGCTGTTTAGTGAAGTGGACGAAACCACCCATTTCGATTTGGAATTTCCAAGTGGAACTCAAGCTTCCTGTATGACCACTTTAAATCATGGCGAAAATCGCTTGCATGTAAATTGTAAAGAAGGATGGTATCAATTGATCCCTTTCCAATCCTACAGTGGTGTTCAAGGTAAAACCAGTGATGGCAAGCAACTGAACAAAAGCATTCCCAACCAACAAGCCAGGCAGATGGACCATGATGCCCAAGCCATATTAAACAAAAATCCTGTATTGGTACCAGGCACCGATGGCCTTAAGGACATTAGGGTGGTTGAGGCTATTTTTAAATCAGCATCAACCGGTGAACGCATTGAAATTTAGGCCATAAGTTTATAAAACCCTCATTCGGTAACTTAATCTAATCATATCCAATCAAAAAGATCATTAGCCAGCCTAAACGATACTTCGAGTTCGTTTGTTAAAATCATTTAGTTCTTAAATTTGTAATTGATTCGGTAAGAACTCATAATTTCAAATTTTCGCCATTTAGGAGAATTTGAATGCGTTTTGCAATTTGATAAATTGTACCCATTAAAATTTGAATTAGATTGATATGACATCTCAAGCATTAAAATTCAGAACACAGAGCAAAGAAGATCGTAAATTCTTCTCCACCTTAACCAAGCGTATCAATCAGTATTTTAAGGACCATGATCTATCCAAAAAGGCTACCTTGGAAATGAAAATCAAGTCAGCCGTTTTTCTGTTGTCCTACACTTTGCCATTCATCGCCATTTTAACGTTTCAACCTCCTTTTGGCCTTAGCTTGGCTCTCTGGTCAGTCATGGGTTTTGCACTGGCAGGCATTGGGATGAGTATTATGCACGATGCCATTCATGGCGCTTATTCTAAGAATGATAATGTGAATTACATAATGAGCTTATCATTGAACCTGGTAGGCGGTTCCACCATTAATTGGCATTGGCAACACAACGTACTTCATCATACTTACACCAATATCAACGACTATGACGAAGACATTGAAGACAAAGGCGCGCTTAAATTTTCACCTCATACCAAAGTTAAATGGTTTCATAAGCTTCAATGGATTTATGCCTTTTTATTCTATGGATTACTAACGCTTTATTGGGTCGTGGGCAAAGATTTTGTTCAGTTTGCCAAGTATTGCAAGAATGGTGTAAACAAGTATTCCAAAGCCAAAACTTATTGGATATTTGCAAGGATCGTCACCTTAAAGGTCGTTTATTTCTTTACCATGTTGGTATTCCCAACAGCTATTTTAGGGATTCCTTTCATGCAAGTGCTTACAGGATTTCTGTTGATGCATTTTATATCGGGCATTGTTTTGACAGTAGTCTTTCAATTGGCCCATTCCGTAGAAGGAACGGACCACCCCGTTCCGGATGAGGATGGCAACATTCAAAATGCATGGGCGATCCATGAAATGAGAACCACGGTAAATTTTGCTATGGACAACAAGTTCATTTCATGGTATGTAGGAGGGTTGAATTACCAGGTTGAGCATCATCTTTTCCCCAACATTTGCCATGTTCATTACCCACAAATTGCGCCTATTGTGCGTGAGACCGCTGAAGAATTCGGGGTTCCTTACATGGTGAACGAAACATTTGGAAAAGCCATCAAATCACACCTTAACTTGTTGCATCAATACGGCAGATTACCGAGCATGAATGAAGCTATTGTGTAAAAACAACCCATTATGGTCCAATCAGCATTAACAGCTGGAACCAAGGTAAGTCATCCAAATTTTGGGGAGGGCATTGTTCGGCAGGTTCATCTCTACAGCATGATCATTTATTTTAGTAATCATGGGGATAAGGAGTGCGACCGTGATGCTGAAATTGAAATCCTCGATGAAGGGACTGGTGCAGGAACCCAAATTACCGTAGATGACATGGAAATGGCGCTTACATCGGTTTTGGAGAAATATGCCGATGTAACCTTGCCTGTAGAAATGGGGGATCGATGGAAAGGCGGCAGTCTTCAATTGCAGCCAAAAGATCCTGAACAAAAACCCAAGGAAGTTCCACTTGACACCTTCTTTCATAAAATCATCATGGTTAGGGATCGCCTAAGGGTTTTGGAGCAGCAAATTAACAGCAACGAAACCTTGGCTGACCAAGATAAGGTCAAATTTCAACAATACATCACCAAAGCCTATGGGAGCCTGACGACTTTTAACGTGTTGTTCAAGCATAAGGAAGACACCTTTAAGTCATAGGTTTAAAAAGAGGAAAGCCATTGGTGGACTTCAAGTTCACCCCAGTCATTTAGCAATTCAATCTTATTGAACTAATCTTGATACTTTATTCTTCCAATGTTAAATGAGGTGATTGCTTAAACTACCCCGGCCTCCTCCCAAGATGGCCATGTTCCTCCACTTTTAGCGTATTCAGGAAGTTAAAGGAGCCATTTAATTTTGAACTTATTTGCTGCCACAGCATGTAATAAACAAAGCATTATTTCACATAAAGGTCATTTTTAATTGTTCGGCATCATTTAAAATTAATTAAACCTCATGAACTCCTAAATTTAGAGCTTATTTTAAAGGCTGGTTTACAAGAAATAACTTTTATTTTGAAAATTAATTTGGATTTTTTAATTTTAATAGCAAAAGATTGTTATTATGTGCCGTAATTTAATACTTCTGTTTACATTTTTTATGTTTTTTTACTGGTTAGGCATGAATGCTCAAACCAATAATCAAAAAGGGGCTTCAAACACAAAAGTTCTTTCTAAATCTCAACAAGCAAGCCAAAGCGCGGTAGACATTAACAATGTTTTTGCCTATGGTCAACCCAATGGCTATTTGTTTAACAAATCCGATACCTTCAAAGCCCTATTTCTTGTACCGAAGCAATCAAACAAGCAAACTATTCTTGCATCAAGTATTTGGATAGGCGGCTTTGATCAGCAAGATGATTTACACTTAGCTGCCAATACTTACTATCAAGATGGAAGAGATATGTTTTATGGACCCGTGATGGATACGACCAAATACCAAACATTGCAGGATTCCGTTTGGAATCGTACCTGGAAAGTTTCAAGAAGTGATATACTAATGCATCAACAATCCTATAATGATCCTGGTTATCAAATGCCCGAAGTAATAAAAAATTGGCCTGCCCATGGCGATACCACGCGAGGAATGGCATATCACCTCGCACCTTTTACAGATGTTAACAACACAGGGCATTATGAACCAAGTCAAGGTGATTATCCCAAAATAAAAGGTGATCAAGCGGTATATTTCATAGGAAATGATATAAAAAATCCCCATACAGAAACGGGTGCAAAACAATTAGGCATTGAGATCAGGGGAATGTTATATGGGTACAGGTGCCTCCAGGACAGCGCATTAAAAAATACGGTGTTTGCCAATTATCAGTTAATTAACAGGTCCAATAAAACTTATGATAGTGTAAAAGCAGGCCTTTGGTCTGACTTAGATTTGGGCAATTATATGGACGATTACATACAATGCGATGTCAACCGAAATGCTTATTTTATTTACAACGGGGATAGTATTGATGAAGGCCCTAAAGGATATGGTAACAACCCACCTGCTCAAAGCGTTGTGCACTTAAATGACAGTATGAGTAATTTTATGATTTATACAAATGATTTTAGCACTAATGGTAATCCTGAAGTGGCTCAGGATTACTACAACTATTTATCAAATACATGGAAAAATGGTGTTCATGCCCAAAAAGGAGGAGACGGTTTTGAAGAAGGAACTAAGGATGCTAATTACATATTTCCGGGTAATACTTTACCAAATGACACCAGTAACTGGACGGAAGAAACCGCAAACAACCAACCCGGAGATCGGAGGGGGCTCTCATCAACAGGGCCTTCCACCTTACAACCAGGAGACACCCTGGAGCTTTCACTTGCTTTTGTTTATGGTAGGGGCGACACAGGAAGGCTTTCCAGCATTCCCGTCATGAAAAACCGCATAGATCAAATTATCAACAAATACCCCAATCAATTGAATCCATGTGTTCAAAGTCCCATTTCCAATCGTCCCAACTTACAATCAAAAAGGCCTAAGGTATCCATTTATCCCAATCCTGTCAAAGAAAACCTTTATCTTAAATACGAAATCAGCCAACCCAGTACTGTACAACTTAAATTGTACAACTTGGTCGGTCAGCCAGTGCATAAGCAAGAATTTCAAGCTCATCAAAATGGACAACATCAATTAAAAGTTAATGTGGGAGACCTCCCTACTGGATACTATTTTTACAAGTTTACTGCCAATGGGCAATCCAAATCCGGAAAGCTTTTAAACCTGGATGAGTAGCAATACACGCTTTTTTGCTTGCAACAGACTAAAGTTTTAGCTAAAAACTTTATCAATCAATTGCTGGAATAATACTACCAGATTTTTGATAGTAGAAGCAAACGTGACTTCCGGATCGATCAATATATTGGTCAAGATTTTTGGCGAGGTGAGTATTATTTCCAAAACAATGGCTAAAACCGGCAATGGTAGATAAGCCCTGAATGGAAAATTAAATTTCGTTCCCATGCCAGTTTGAATGGCCTGCCAAATGAGATACATCCTTTCCCGGTAATGCCATAGGATCAGCAGGTCAAGTAAAATGTAAGCTGAAAGGCGCCAAGCAAATGTTTTGGCCATTAAAGGTGGCATGATTGTTAGGTCAACCATCAAAATGTTGCCAACAAGGGGTAAAAATAAAAATGCCCCGATCAAGGCCGTACGGTTCCAAATCAGCAAACCTCCGCAAAGAATCTGGGAGATGCCTACAAAAGTATTGAAGTGTTCTTGTTCAAAAAGATACCAACCCAACTGGAATAAGCTCAAATCCTCAATGGGTGTTGCCATAGCTGAAGCATCCAGCCCGAATTGGCTTTCTGTAATTTTACCGAACCCATACCTTAAAAAGGTCCAGCCTAAAAGAAACCTTCCTACCAAAATAAAATAATCCCATGCTTTTTGTTTTATTTGAAGTTGCATCAGCGATCGTTTTAACAATTCCTTGCCAGGGTTTTCATAAAGCATGCCAAGTACAAGCTTTTGGCTGCTAGCCTTAGTAAACAAAGACCTCCGGATTCTTAAACTCTATTAAGCAGCTGTAGGGCATAAGATTGATTGGACTCCTCAATGCGCATTAAAAAAATATTTCAGAAAATACTCAGATACACCACATACCTTGAGCTTTAAAAGGGCATTTCACCAATCACCATTTATTTAATAGGCCATATTGAACCCGAAGGCCTTGGAACCCTTAATTTTGCGATTTAAAACTTTTGCTGGATTGGCTCTAAGAACCCATATTACCGTAAAACCGGCTCAAAAACCCAATGAAACGCATCCAACTATTTGAATTTGAGGATCAACCTTGGCTTCCAAACTGGCTTAGGAAATGCATGACCCGCTTGATAAACGTCATGCATAAGTTATTAGGCACCAAGCATGATGTAGCCGCCCTTGCGGTTAAGGCAATGAACCATGTCCACAAGCCCACAATTGTAGACTTATGCTCCGGAAGTGGCGGGCCTATGCTGCAAGTATCAAAAACCATCCAAGATCGATACAAAATCGACCATTTATCATTAACCCTAACAGACCTTTACCCTGATCTTCAAGTAGCAGAAAGTGTGAATAATACCGCCAACAATAACATCAATTACCAAACAAAGCCTGTTGATGTAACGAGGTTAGACTCGCAATTAAAAGGCGTTAGAACGATAATCGGCAGCTTTCATCATTTTAACCCTGAAGCAGCCCGTCAAATCCTTAAAGATGCTCGGGACCAGCAACAACCCATTTGTGTCTATGAAATCAGTGACAACAGCTTACCATCATCGCTTTGGTGGATATCTATTCCAAGTATTTTTATAATGAGCTTTTTCATTACGCCATTTGCCCGCCCCATGTCGTGGCAACAATTGGTATTTACTTACCTTATTCCTGTCATTCCTATATGTTTTGCCTGGGATGGGGCCGCTTCCAATGCCCGGACTTATACCCCCAATGATATGGACGAATTGCTTAAAGGCCTTGAAAATGAGGGCTACAGGTGGGAAAAAGGCCGAATAAACCGTAAGGCTAAGAAGCTTTATTTAATGGGAATCCCTGAAAGAAAATCCAGTTGAACAAGTGCTATTAGTTATCAGGATTACCGTATGAGCGTAATGGTCCCTGTTCTTTTAAATTCAGGGGCCTTAAAGGTATAATAATAAGTGCCCGAAGCTGCAGGCTCGCCCTTTTTGGTATATCCGTCCCATTCGATTTGGTCCCCAACATAATCGTATACTACCTGACCCCATTTGTTATAAATGGTAATGTAGTAATCGATGCCTGGCTCTAATCCTTTAACGATAAATTGATCATTTTTTCCATCACCATTGGGGGTGAAAACATTAGGTATTCTTATGCTATTATCCGCTTCATCATCAGATTCATGGGGTTTTAGGGCCACACTTAAGCTGATGATGCTATCACAACCCTGCTTATTAGCCAAAGTATCGAGGTAAGTACCCTCCTTTTGTATCCATTTGTTATCGAATTTTAGAGAATCTCCTTCTATCAAGGTAGTGTCCAGCTTAGTAAAATCAGAAGCATATTGACTCACGTTAACCTTGTACAAACTATCGCAGCCATCTTTAGATGAATAACGGTTGATGTACGCCCCGCTGTCTGTTACCTGAAAACCTGCCAACTGGAAAGTGTCGCTTGGACATATCGCGGTATCAATCTTTTTTTCATAAGCTGGATCGTAATTGGCCTGAACCTTACGGACCTTGCCACAGGTTTGAAAATTTTCAATGGTATCAATATATTGTCCGGAATCGGCTATCTCCAACCCCTTATATTGAACAGTTTCGCCCTGGCATAGCCTAATGGTGTCCAAAATGGTCTCATAATTCTTTTCCTTCTTCACATTTAATTGGACAATGCTATCACAGCCTTCCACTGATGATAGACGGCTGACAAACCGCCCGGTATCGGTTACTTGAATCCCTGATATTTGAAGCGTATCATTCAAGCACAAGCTCGTATCAACCGTTGTTTTGTAAGTTGGATAAAAATCAGCCTCCACCTTCATGATTTTACCACATGATTGGAAATTCTCAATGGTATCGATGTATTGCCCGGTATCAGCTATTTCAAATCCTTTGTATTGAATCGTTTCGTCAGGGCAAAGCTTCGTTTGGTAATTTTCAATAACAGGATCATCCTCATTTACCACAAGCTCTACAATGCTGTCACATCCATATAGATTGGTAAGGGTGTCTCGGAAAATGCCAGGCGTATTGAATGTGAAACCCTTGAATGATGTAGAATCCAATTCGCAAATGGTGGTATCTAAAGATTTAAGAGAATTGGGCTTATAAGCAACGTCTAATTCAAGAAGGCTATCACAGCCATTATTGGTTTGGTAACTTTTTTGATAGGTGCCAGCTTGCCTAATGGTTGAATCCTGAAATTGAATGGTCCCTCCTTGGCAAATGCTTGTATCAATTTTAGAGGTATAATTGGAATCTACACTTAAGTTAAGGATTTTAAAAATACCGCAAGTTGAAGCATTGGAGAAGAATTTGGTGTAGGTACCAGGTTGGGTAAGGGTTTGCGGGCCAAAATTCAGTGAATCGGTTTCACAAATGGCAGTATCTATTTCCACCGAATCCTGAAGGGCATTGTTAACGGAATAACATATGGAATCCGAAAACGAACTGTAACCGCTCTGCGCATCTACTCCTTTAATCCTGTAACAATACTGATTGCCAGGTTCTACTGCCGTATCGGTAAATGCCGTATTAGCAACTGTTTGCTGTAAGAAATTAAACGATTGCTGTCCTTTTTTCCGGTATATTTCATAATAATCGGATCCTTCCGGTAACTGGTCATAAGGGTTCCATTGCAAATTTACTTTTGCATCGCACGGAGCGTTATTTGTTTTAGGCACGATAATTCGATCGGTATCAGATACATTTTGGTACTGGCTACCACAAGTATCATTGGCGATTACGTAATAAGAATGCTCTGTAGTAGAAGGATTGGCGGTTGTATCCTTGAATGTAGAGTCCGATTGTACCGTACCGATCAATTGAAAAGAGTCCTTTTGGTTGTCCCTCCAAATCTCAAAGTGCTTAAAGTAGCTGTCCGGTTTCCACTCCCACTCAAGGTTTACGTTGCTTTGGCTGTCTACTGTGGCATAATACAATTGAAGCTCCAGAGAATGATTGGGATCAAGTTTTAAACTGTCCGTAAATTTAGTAATGTAAGTAGGTACGGAAAAACTACCATCTTTTCCGCCTAAGAACACTTTTTGGGAATTAAAGTTAGGGTTGGTGTCATTGGGGTTTTCAATAGCACTCAAGTATTGGTCATTACTTTTTGATACCATATAAATATTGCCATCCGGGGCTAATTGAAAACCTTTTCCACCACCCCCTATTCCGGAAGCAACTACGGATTCTGAAGCTACAATTGAGTCTTGGGCTCCACCCCCAGCAGTTACATCATATTGTTTGATGCCAAGAAGCCCTTGTGGCGAAATAAAATCGTTGATATCAAAATAAACTTTCGTGTTATCTGGTGAAAACTCCACACCGTAAGAACGATCATTTGGTAATTGAACGGGATTGTTGACGACCCCAGTGGCATTGTTAAAGTCAAAAACTGACTTGTAATTCAAACCATTACCCGCAACCAAAGCAAGCTTGGAGCCGTCAGGTGAAATTTTCATTTGACCGATCCCAAAAAACGGATCGCTTCCATGAACCCTCCCTGCATTAGAAACAACTGTATCTACAATGCCTTCATTACTGATTTGGTAAGCATAAAACGAATTGGTGTAGAACTTATGGCTCACCAACCAATAATCTTTTTCATTCGCATGTTTTGTTACAGCCATCTTTTCTGATGCAGTATCGAGTAGTTTTATATTTTTTTTACAATTAATGATATCCCCTCTGCCACTATCTAAGGCCATATCAACAATGGAATACCTTAAACCATTGTTGTAACTATTGAGAAAACCATCAAGGGTAAACAAATAATAAAATCGGTCATTGTCAGGTTTTGGGATAATCAAAGAAGAATGCGTAGAAGAAAAATTGCCAAATAAGTTGGAGCCATTTGGCATCACATTATGGTTTTGATTCCATACTTTCTCTCCATTGGTGTAAAACAAAAAAGAACCTGTACTGTCGCATATTACGGAAGTACCTTCAGCGTGAGAAAATTGGATATAGGTTTGTCCATCGGTCCTTGCCGTAGGGCTTGCACCATTGAAATCAACACCTGCCTGATCACCAAAATACCATACATTGCCTTGCTTTTGCCCCATGGTATCGTAGGAAATTAGGATAAGTAGCGGCGTTAAAATAAGAAATATTCTAAAAAACTGCATTTTTCTTATTGGCCATTCACTGTAGAATATTTGAAAAAAAACGAATATATGATCAATAAGGTTGTCTATTAGCAAACAAATTTAGCGCCCCCATTAAATGCAAATTATAAAAATATTAGCCAAATTCAAAGATTTGCTGAACCATAAATTATGAAGCTCATAACCCTTAAGAGATTTGACAACCCGGTTCAAGCCAATATTTTAAAAACCAGGCTTGAGCATGAAGGCATTGATTGCTATTTGCATGATGAAAATCTTTTAACCTTGAATCCATTTTTTAATGTAATGGTGGGCGGCATCAAGGTAAAGATCAGCGATGCTGACCAGGAACAAGCGCAAATAGTCCTTGATCATATAGAAGATGAACCCATTAAAGACAATCATAAGGAAATTATTCATTGTCCCAATTGTGGTTCAAATGATTTGTACAGTTATAATAAGTCAATGGAAAATCCAAAAGGCATATTTGCTGCCATTGTTTCCTTTCTGCTAACCGTTTTCCCCATATATTTTAAAACTGTTTTTAGGTGCAAAGCTTGCGACACTGAGTTTAAATAAAAAACTGATTTTACCTCGAATTCTGTAGGTTGACCAAACCTAAGCCTTCAATAAAAGTTTTAGGAAATCCCATTAGCCCTAAATCCCGATATAATGGGGATTTCTTCGGTCAAATCTACGACTAAGTCATGACTGCGGTCGCATCTCAAAGGTAGTTGCTCAATGATTTTACGCTTGGTATTTTACTGGAATTGTTTGGGGTTCCTCAATCCATTGCTTTTTCTATGGAAACTCCTGTGACTTCCTACCTCATCGCCTACTTGCCAATGGCTAAGGCTTTTTGGGCAGCGAAAAAATCTCCAATCCCCCATCTGAACCGTCAGCGCTTCACCCCACAAAAAATGTAGTAGAACCTTTTTTAATTGTACCGAGGAGGTAGAAAATGGCCCTCAATGCATTGATGGGGTTTTTATTAATGGTTAAAAAATTGGGATTAATTGGATTGTGATCGTTCAAATGAGATGTTATTAACTTTCACGGGTATTTGAAAACCATCTTGTTAAAGCATCCTGCCCAATCAATTCATCCAATCCGTCCAATTCCCGAACAAAATATTGATCTAAAAACTTTCTGGTGGAAGCTTTCATAGCTGGCATTTCCTCTTCGATTAAAGGATTTACGTATCGATGTAACCTGTTGATTATTCGAGGTAAATAAGAAACTTGTTTCTGTATATTCTTAGGCCTATTGGGTAATGAACCCCCATAATTAAGATTGCCAAGGAAACGTAAATATCGGTTTCTTAAAAGTTGCAACCTTTGATATTTGGGAAGCATTGCTTTATTGGAATGCGCCTGCATTAGACTCGGATCAAAGGCATGAAAATCTACATCGAGAAAATTGCAGATTGCTTGAATGGTGTTAACCGTATCATTCGTAAGATCCTCAAACAACACAACTTTAATTCGCTCCTTTGGAATGAGCTCATAATATTTTTCAAGTTGAGCTTTGTATAAACTTCGGTTAAGGATGCTATATGGTTCAAACCTTATGGTATCGTCAAAATTGTAGACAGCTCTTCCTGTCCTTAACATATGAAAATATTGCGAATAGGCCCGGTCTGTTGGATTGCGCAACAAAAAGATCAGCTGAACGCTTTTATTTTGGATAGCAATTCTTTCAGCTGCTATACCTGAGGCCATATAGGTTGTAGAATCTTCACCTATCACACAATTTTCATATCCTTCAAATTTGGATAAATACCAATTCCACATTTTTGGCGGATTATCCTCCATTACTTGGGCAATCCATTCGTCATGGTATGGATCGAAAAAAACAAAGTCAGGATGCTCCAACAGGTGATCAATATCAAAAAAACCGATTTCTTCAGCAGGAATAAAGATGTTGGGATGTTGGTTTAAAATGTAATGTAACGTGGAGGTACCGCATTTCATAGCTCCTCCAATGATAAAATCCGGAACTTTTGACCCATCCGGAGCAACCCAATGCTTTAATTTAAGGTTTTCAGTTTTCATTTTTTTGCCTTTACTTGCTAATCAAATTTTAGAAAATTGGAAATTTCAAGAAGTAAGTAAATGGAAAACTTGCCTCAAGCTCGATTCAGATTCAAAAATTTAGATTAGAACCACTTTAAACCTTTTGAAAAGTTAAACCTAACTTGGTAATTTAAAATAGGCCAATTAAAATGCCTCAAGCTACTAAAAATGATCGGTTAAATATCATCATTTACATTGGAGGGTTTCATTTCCCTTCCTTCATTGTAAAACTGGCCCAACATTTATCCAAAAATGGTCATCAAGTAGCTTTTATGGGCCATTCTACAAGATTTAAGTCCCTTAAGGTTCACGGAATCAAGTATTACTCATTGCCGCTGCAAGCCAATTTAGGGCACCTTATTGCAAAAACCCTGTTGGTATTTGGGCAATTGCTTATATTGCAGCCTGCTTCTTTTTACTCCATTTTACGGACCATTAAAAACAATTTTCATCAAAAGAAAGGCAGAAAAAACTTGTTAATGGATTTCATCCGGTTGTCAACCTGCAAGGTCATTCAACCTGACCTCATCCATAATCAATGGTCCCCAGCTTTAGCTTCCTTAGAGCCATTGTTTAACCATTATCCAATCGTACAAAGCCTGCACGGGAGGTTGGAAGATATAACCCCATTTCACGATCCAATAATAGCAAACATCTACAAAAAATTTTTTCCCCAGGTTAAGGGCTTTCAAAGTGATTCCCAGCATTTACTTGATAATGCATCCCTATTCGGAGCCAATAACGAGAACACATTTGTCTCTTACTCATTGATAGAACAAGAGCAAGTAAAAAAGCAAACCCCAAAAGGACCTACTGATTCAACCCTCCACATTATATCAATTGGTAAATTTGTATGGCGTAAAGGGTTCATCTATGCTTTGGACGCAATGGCTATCTTAAAAGCTCGTGGAATACCCTTTCATTACAAGATTATAGGTTGGGATGACCCGACAGCAATCAAATTTCATATTGCTGATCTCCAACTTCAGGAAGAGGTTGAGTTAAAAAGTAATTTGCCTCATGATGAAACACTTGGTCAATTAAAACAAGCGGATCTATTCTTATTATCGAGTGTTGAAGAAGGTTTTGCTACCGTTTTAACGGAAGCCATGGCACTTCATAAGCCTGTGATCTCAACTAATTGCGGAGGAATGGGTGAATTGATCGTTAATAATAAAAATGGATGGCTAATACCATCAAGACATCCAAGGGCCATAGCAGATGCTGTTGAGCATTACTTACAACTAACCCCGGATGAGGTGGAAAACGTAACCCAAAATGCCAAGCAACTTGTAGAGGACCAATTAACCTGGGAGCGCCAGATTAATCAGTTTATCAGCTTATATCAAAATAGTTTAAAGCAATGACCACTACCCAGCCTTATAAGATAGGATTGGTTGTTGCTAAACCATTCAGTTATTCAGAAACCTTCTACTCGTCTGATGTGAGGATTTGGCAGGAATTGGGCTATGAAGTTCATATATTTCCTATTCAGAGAAACAATGAAATAAGTCCTGCAAAAACAAGCTACCACCTACCTCCGATCCCCTTGTCTCAGAATCCCCTGAAAAGGCTCTCTCAAATTATTAGAACCGCTTTTAGGCTCCTTTTTTCCATTAGTAAGGTTTTAAGGTTCATTCGTTTTGAAAGACAGGATAACATATCATTAAGGCAATTATTGGCGCGCATTTACGCTAATCAACATTTATTAGTATGTAAAAGCCTCGATGTCATTGTTTTTGGCTACGGCAACTTAGCAGTAACCCGGGAAAATTTAGGTCATTCCCATAAAGCCCAAACCGTAGTGAGCTTCAAAGGCTTTGATATTTCCATTTACCCCTATCAGTATCATAAAGCCGTTTTCAATAAAGTTTTTGCTTATGATTTCCTTTTTTACTTTGTATCAGAAGGGCTTCACGAAAAGGCCAAAGCGATAGGATTTCCGTACAATAAAAAGGTTAAATATATCCCTGCTTACATAGATGAGGCTACTATGCCTTCGCCAAAGGAAAGTTGGGAGAATAATACCCCAACGGAAATTTTGGTAGTTGGCCGGCTTCATTGGATTAAAGCCCATATATACTTAATAATGGCTCTCGGTATATTACATAAAGATGGCCATCAAATAAAACTCACGTTCATTGGGGATGGAGCGATGTATGAGCAACTATTCTTTGCTGTGAAAGAAATGGGTCTCCATGAATGGGTGACGTTCCAAGGGACCCTACCTAAACAAGCCACTATGGAGGCAATGAAACAAGCAGATTTACTTGTGAAACCAAGTTTATCGGAGGGAACACCAAATGTTGTACTGGAAGCGCAATACCTGGGGTTACCGTGCATTGTCACCAATTGGCTCGGTGTTGAAGCATTAATAACCCATAAGTGGAATGGCTGGATCGTGGAAAAAAGGAACGCTGAAGCCTTAGCCAATCAAATTAAAGAAGTTTTAGGCTTATCTATCGAAGAGAAAGAGGAGATTGTGGCAAATGGTCAATCCATCATTCGGGAAAAATTTAATTCTCAAGTACAAAAATTAGCCTTCCACGACCTTTTTAAAGAAGCTATGAACCATGAGTGATCGGCAAGCCTATATAAGCTTAACCATCATTATATGCATCACGTTAACGTTTAGCTTATTGGGAATCATGTTTGGTCATCATTGGGATGAGTCCAAGATCGTGGAAAGTGCCCGGAATAGCTATGAAACAGGAAATCTCTTGCCGGGTTGGTATGCTTATCCATCCCTTCCTCACGATATCGCTACCCTCATTCAGGCATCCCAATCCTTATCATGGATTTTTCCGGGTTTTGAGGAACCCTGGAAACGGCATTTAATGATTAGAGGCGCATTTATTTTGTATTCATCAATGGGCATCCTTTTTACATATTTGTTGGGAAGAATTCTAACAGGTACGAATGGTTACGGATTAATCGCTGCTGCATTTTTAGCCTTTTCCTGGGAATTTGGCTATCACATTCGTTGGATTGCTCCAGACAGTATCATGATGGCCAACGTAGTGGCAAGTGTTTTTTTTGCTGTCAAATATTTACACAGGACCAAGCCTAAAAACATCTTACTTGCCTGCTGTTTCGGTGGATTGGCTTTGGGCAGTAAATATCCTGCCGGCTTGATTTTCGTTCCTTTGTTATTGACGGTTTACTTTGTTGCAAAGAACAATAAAAGTGGAAATGATTTTATAAAAAAGTTTTTTAAACAGAGTTGTTTTGTAATTGGCTTTACTACATTGGTTTTTATTTGTACGACACCTGCCTTTGTTTTGGATTTTAATACGTTGATAGAAGATGTATTGTATGAAATGAATCATTACCAATCCGGCCATTTGGGCCATACCCTCCAAAATGTACCATTTGACCACTTTTATAGACTTATCGAGTATTTTTCATTGGCCGCTTTTGCTTCTTCAAAATATTTAAGCCTGCTCGTTTTTCTTTTCGTCCTTCCGGGTGTTGTTCATTTGTCAAAGCTTGAACGTAAAGTAAATTGGGTTTGGTTGGTTTTCCCCATCGTTTATATAGTATTTTTTAGCTTTCAAAAAGTATTTCTTGTTAGAAATTACCAGGTAATCCTGCCATTTCTATTTATTTTAGCAACCCTTGGATTTAAGCAAATTCTGGAGCGTAAGGTAAAATCAATGAAGCCCTTTAAAATTGCTTCCATCATTTTAGTTGCCCTAACGTTGGGCTACAATATTTGCTTTGCCTACAACGCCGGATTTTCGATTCTCAACTATTCAAAGGATCAACTAATTCCTGAGCTGGCAGCTTATATCAAGAAGCATCCGGGCAATACTTATTTCCTTACAGAACCCATCAGAAAAGACTTTAAAAGGCAGCGTAAAGAAATCCCCGCTAATGTAATATCGGCCGATAGTTTGCCCAAAAAGGGAACCTATAAGGTAGCAACCTACAATCCGCCAAAAGCATACCGGCATTTGTGGGAAGCTTACCACCACAATTATGTGAATAAGGTAATTGGCTCCCTGGAGGTCAACTTTAATTATTACCCGAATTGGGCAGGGTATCCCAAAATTTTAATTTTACCCAGGGAGCATTACGATGCGATATTAAGTAAAAAGGAAGATGCTGACCCGAACCCGTAAATTTATTGAGCAAATTAACCAATACACGGTTAAACTTAAACACACACTTTGGTATTACAACCATCCAAAGGTTTTTTGTAACAGCTTTCATAAAAGTGGTACCCAGTTATTAGTAAAAGCATTAAGTGGGGTTCAGGGTATCCATCATTACAACCGGTCGGCCTTTCATCATATATTGACCAAAAATCAAATTAATCCTGCGCATAATTCAAACTTCCAACAAGTTAATGATCAATTAGCCGGATTGTTGCCTGGTGAAATGATGGGTGGGCATGTAGAATACCATGCTGCCATTGAACAAGCTATTCAAGCAAATAATGTCCGTCATGTATTAATCCTAAGAGACCCGAGGGATGTAATAATTTCCCATTTATTTTGGTGGGAGGAGCATCAGGAAATTGATGTTTGGCCTTTTCGTTTTTTCAAGTCTTTGAAAACCCGTGATGAAAAGTTGATGTTTCTGATACTTGGCCATGATTATGAACCCATTAAATCGGATAAGAACTACCCATATCTTAACTTCCCTAATATTATAGAACGGTTTGAAACGTATATGAATTGGTTAAGCTCGCCTCATTGCTTGGTCGTTCATTTTGAGGATTTGAAAGCCAACTCTAATGATGAATTCAAACGGATCTTCTCCTGGATCTGGCCTCAGCAATTTTTCTCTGAAGCGATATATAAAAATATGGTAGCAGCTTCCCATCAAAAATATTCAAAAACATACCGCGTAAGTAAAACCGGGCAATGGCAACCCTATTTTAATAAAGATCACTTAAAATATTTTTATGAGGTAGGCGGGCAATGGCTATTAGATGTATTAAGCTATGAATAAAGCAGGATCAACTTTGGTCTTACTACATTTGTTTTTTTGAAGTCAGAGATAGCTGCTTCATTGAAAGCCATACATTGTAAAAAAACCCTAAGTGTCATAAACGCCTTCCGCCTTAGCTATTTTTACAATTTCATCATAGTTTTCAATAATGGTAGAAAGATCATCATCGCTTGACCTTATAAAAGGTGGTGTGGTTTTAAACGCCGGGTTAACACCTAAGTAATCATACAATTTTGGTAAACTTTCATTTCTCTGATCAGGAGTTAAAAGGTCCGTATCGTAAACCATTTCCTTATGAGGTAAGCCATTTAAAGCTTCTTGTTCATCTTGTTTAAACTTAAATCTTGCTTTTAGGGCTTTCTTAAAATCGTTGGGATCGATATGGAGTTTAGGGGCTTTTTCAAAATCTTTCATACGCTTAAAAAAAAGCCCCCTTTTCTTTGCTAATTCGTGAGAAATAGCGTGCCTGTAGATATTAGACCGCCTTAAGTATACGATGTACCATCCATTGTTGTACATGCTATGAATTAACGGCTTTGAACTATGAAATCCCATAAATTTTATTAGATGACTTGGGATCACTTTCATGCCATAAACATTTTTTGTTGTCATCAGGGAACGTCCATTGGCGTACATGACCGGATTTTTGAAAGCTTTTTGAAATAACTCGTTATCACAGTATATTTCTGGATGTTGCCAAAGTAGTCTTATAAGTAAAGTACTACCGGTTCTTGCTTGAGCAAATACGATAAAGCGGGTTTTATTATGAGAATTGAATAGCTTATTTAATCCATAAGCCCAGTATTCACTGCATTTACTAAACTTTCGGAAGTGGTAAAATTTTAATCTTAGATCACCAAAGGTCATTTGGAATGTATTTATAAAAGGTAATTTTGGTTTTAGCCACTTCCATTACTTCCTCATTATTCTCAATAATACTTTGTAACGAGTATGAGTTGAAGCTTAATTCCCCTTATAATATTCCATTGCCTTGGGCATATAAGCCTTTAAATCCTCAATTCTCGTTTTGTTTGCAGGATGGGTGCTTAAAAATTCGGGCGGCGATTTACCGGATTGCTGATCCATTCGTTGCCAAAAATCAACTGCTTCATGCGGGTCGTAACCCGCCATGCCCATAAATACAAGGCCCATCTTATCGGCTTCGCTCTCGTGGAGGCGGGAATAAGGCAACATAAAACCGACTTGCGCTCCCATGCCATAAGCAGCCATAAACAATTGCTGCGTCTTTTCAGATTTTTCGGATAGGGCTGCCGATAAAGCCATACCGCCCATTTGAGTAGCAAGCATCTGGCTCATCCGTTCATTACCATGACGAGCAACCGCGTGCGCAATCTCATGGCCCATTACCACAGCCACTCCATTTTTATCCTCGCAAATAGGCATGATACCTTTGTAAAAAACAACTTTACCACCTGGCATACACCATGCATTCACCTGCTCATTTTTGACAAGGTTGAATTCCCAACTAAACTCCTTAACTTGATCTTCAAATCCATTTTCTTTTAGATATTGCTCCACTGAGTTGGCGATATTGTTGCCCACATTTTTGACCATTCTGGCTTTGGGTTTATTCCTTATAACTTCATTTTCTTTTAAAAATTGATTGTACTGCGCAAGGCTGGTTTTAAGCATTCTAGAGGTCGGCAGCAAGTTCATTTGATTCCTGTCCGTAATAGGAACCTTAGCACAGCTTACTAACAGTACTATGAATGAAAGCAATGAAATGGTATATTTTTGCTGAATGGACAATTTTAAATTCTATTCTTGAAGGCTGGCAAAAAATATCCTTAGGAAACTTGCCCACTGCCTTGTGCCGATTGCCAGCTTGTTCTAAACAAAACAAATCTTTAAGTACTTGATACACATTTATAGAAATTCAGGATTAAACCACCTCAGTAGTAATTTCCTGGTCGGCAAGTTTAGCACTCATGCTTTCAAGGTAAGTCCTTTCTCCTTTTCTGGCAGTAGCCTTACCCCGGTAATGCGCAAGCATGGCAATTTGTTCTGCTTGATGTTGATCCAATTCACAAATGACCTTGATACTTTCAACCACGTGATCAAAAGTATTGAATTCATCATTGTGTAAAATTAGCTTTGAGTCCTGAGCATCATGAGTTTGCGTGCTCGATTGCTCTAATGTTTCTTCTTCCGGGTTAGCCAATCTAATCATACCCTTTACCTTTTTTAGAAAAACTAAGCTTTTTTTCCTGACCTTTTCTTAACCTGTCAATGTTTTTTCGGTGTGTAAAAATAACCAACACAGCAAAAAACAAAGTTGCTGCAATGAAGTAATGATTTTGCATGTCGAAACCAAAATAACTTATTATTGGGTAAGCCAAAACAGCTACCATTGAGCTCAAGGATACGATTTTAAACAGCAAAAACACCAAAACAAAAATGCCAAGCGTAATAAGGGCAGAAGAGGCATGGAGCCCAAGGAACATACCAAAAATCGTAGCAATGCCTTTTCCGCCTTTGAAATTAGCAAAAACAGGGTAAAGGTGCCCAAATACAGCTAAAAGGCCTAAAAACAGCTTTAATTCAATAATTTGTTCTTCATTTCCAATAATGTCGGTGAAGAAATAAACCAAGTAAGTGGCAAACCAACCTTTTATAATGTCAAATATCAAAACAGGTATACCGGTTTTAGCGCCCAAAACCCTGATCATATTAGTGGCGCCTGCATTAAAACTTCCATGCTTGCGAATATCCACCTTATGGACCAGCTTACCAGTCCATACAGCGGTGGGTATGCTACCTAATAGGTAAGCAAGGATGAATAAGGTAAAGTTGGGCCATTCAAAAATTTCCATAATTATTGAAAATACCGTTCAAAAAGTCTTTTTTCCTGGAATTTGGCTAAATCAATAAAAAAGTTGTTCTCAGAAACACTGCGCGCCATTTCTTTCACTTGGTCGTTAAAGTTTTTGTCGGACGCTATCACCTTGCATTCCCCTTTGCTTATATTGAAATAATACCAATTCCCATTTCTACCGACCATATTGAACCTTAGCTTGTCTTTACCAGTTTTGGGTTTCTCTAAATACAGCCCTCCGCCCAAACGTTTATTGATGGAGTTACCATTGATGCCTGCCAATCCAATTTTATCGGTAGTTACAAGCGCATGCCTTTGATCATCCCATGCTAACTGGATATCGGAAAACAATAAATTGGGTTGGTAGGAAATTTCTTCAAGGTTTACTTGACCAAAAGCATTGAGGTTTTCCATGATTTTTTTGCGTTCATCATCATCCTCTATAAGGTTCGCCATTCCAACTAAGCCAGCTGGTCGTGCTCCGCGAGTATCATTCCTGAAAAATGAAAAATTAAGGATGGAATCGGTTGCTGATTGCAAAGGTTTTTCAGCAAATGGGAAATCAATCCCCATCACCATATCAAAAGTAAAAGAATCCGTTAATACATTGTGCCCAATACTGCCTGTGGTTTTAAGGTCCAATTTTTCATTGTTAAAATCCAAATTGATGTTACCGAAAGTCTTGACGGTTTTCTCTTGGCTATTAAAGACAAATTTGTTGCCTTGGTTCATAAGCCCATCTTTGACAACGATTGAGTCGCCAAATGCGAATTGTTGGTCACCAAAATTGTACTTAATTACGCCAGTAGCATCAAACAGGGCATCATCGCCATCGTTTTTCTTTTTACCCATGAAGCGGGAATACATTTGCCGGGTACTATCCGTTAAATAAATGCCTGTATGTAATCGCTCTCCTGATTCATCTACCGGTTGTTTGAGCATAAAATTTACACTATCCGGATTCACATAACCTTCGTATTGAAACCAATTGGTGGCTAAGTAATTGGAGTCCAATTTAGGAAGCACCTTTCCTGAGAATTTTAATTGCTTTTTAGGTGCTTTTATGCGAACGTTACCCTGAAAATAAAAGCGGGAATTAAGGAAAAAGTTGATCGTATCACTTATCTCACCTTTGGCTACCGTGGTATTATTAGTCACATGAATATCTCTAAAATAAAGCTTTTGCTTGCTACCATTTCTGGGATTGTAATCATAAAATCCGTAACCTGAATAGTCATTATCACTGATTATATTCACATGAGCATCGTAAAATTCATGGTACAAGTTATTGGTATCAGCCTTGATTTTAGCCTTTTCAAGTGTTTGAATTTCTGCACCCTTTTTAATCAATACTTCCTTATCATAAGGATAAATTTGGGCATCCGCAATGTTGATATAAGGTATGTTTTGTGCCTCAATTACGTTATCTTTAAGGTCGAATCTTGCTGCAGTGGCATCAAGTTTTAAGGAGTCCTTTCCTTCATTGGCACTGATCATGTATGCGTCATCGGGGTCTTGTTCAGGAGGTGTTTTCATCACGACAGTGCTGTCATTAATATTCCACCTAATTTTACGTATTGAAGTCAAGTACTCATGGAACTTAAAACTGGTAGCCGGTTTATTGTAATTGGACATTCCGAATAGCTTGTTCTCATCAAGTTTGAGTTCCATGTCAACGCTGGGAGAATAGAAAGCGGGCTTTTCAGGGTCTTTGGATTTAATGGTAAGTTCAGCGGAATCAGAACTTACTTTGTTAGGTCCCAGCCCAATGGCATCGGCCTTTATAATGCCTCCATTATAATTCACCTTACCAGCTCCATAAAGCCTTTCTGGAGTTAAAATTAAATTGCCTTCAAAAGAAAGGTCTTCCCCATAAACGAGAATGGGCTCCTCTTGCTCGTTAATATACATGGAATCATTGTAAGGCTTCCAATGGTTGTATACATTTTGGCCTATCACACGGGGGTATTTGTCCTGATCTTTTTCAGTAATGTTGAAAGATTTGCTATAAGAATTCATAGAATCAGGAAAGAAGATAAAATTCCGGGATTGCGTAGTAGATGCCAAATATTCCATCCGACCGGAGCCTTGTAAACCACTGTTGTTTAATGTAAGATCAACATAACCTTTACCCTTACCGCCATACAAAGAATAGCCATCAGCGGGTGCTTGCCTTTTAAAACCGAGGGAGAGGTCTTTCATCAGGGTTAAGGTATGATCAAATTCCGGCAAAATGTTAGCTGAGCGAAATGTCCCATTGAACTTGATCCCTTTTCTGTTAAAGTTATCAAGACTATCTGCAGTAAATGGTTCGACCTTAAAATAAAAAGAATCTTTATTGTATACGCCATCTTGTATATTGTTCTTATTGTAGTACACCTTTGCTTCCTCCTCACAATCAAAAATAGGGAATTGAGAGTAATCCCTTAAACCGGATTTATTCTTTGGATGATCAATGTAAATAGTACCATCGATATCTTGGATCACGTTATTAACGCGCTCTAACTTACCGGTTTCTTCTTCGGGGAAGTACAACCTAAGGGAATCTACGTTGTCGAGGTTAATTTTAAAGGAGTCGTATTTAAAGTTAAAACCATCCCCGAAAAATTGAAAGCGACCTGCTACCACTTCTCCATCCAACTTTAAATTACGGTTCTTTTTAACTGTTAGTTCTTTACTATCCGGGTAAATACGAACATTTTGGCTATCACTTAAGCTGGCCATATCAACCCCATCAAGCATTAATTCTCCGGTATTAAGGTCAAGCTCGGCATTACTGCTGTCAGAAATTTCTGACTTAAAACGCAAGTTGTCGTAGTCCGTTTTTCCATCATTGGCCTTAACATAATGAAATGCCTTGTCCTGAACCTTGATTTCCCCTTCATCAATATCGTAAAGTAAAAATCCCTCACGTCCAAGCCTAACCAGCATTCTTTTGGCGTTATCAAGGGGAATTCCAAGGTAATCAGCAAAGGCCTGGTCAGAAAAAACCTTTGTGTTGAAATGTTCGCAATATTTTTTTAGCCGCTTGAGGGGATTGTACTGGAGAATACTTTGAGTTTTGTGGTATTTACCTTGCCGATAGTGATTGTCTGAACGAAATTTGGCAGAATTGACTGCGTTAATAGCCATTTCAAGTTTCATTATTGATGAATCTATGGGCCATTCCACCTTATCAAACTCCATTTCAAGGTTATGGTAAGAGTTGTAAAAAGGCGTTTGAGAAAGTCCCTTCCCACTTCTTCTAAGGCTTATAATGCGGTCGTCAATATCATAATTAAATTTTATATCTGGGTGGATGATAGAGTCTTGCTTTAAATATACCCGGATCTCCGTATCTTGGGATACAATCCTATTGGTTTTCACAACAAATAATTCCGACATTCCTTTTACTTGAACGTCATTGGATTTCATAATGTCGATCTGAGCAGGATTTTCCTTGGTGCCCCATCCCAGCATCTGCCTTCCTTTAAGGGTATATCCGCCATAGTAGTTGACATTCTCTGCCAATCCTTTTATATGAAAGTTCTTTTTAAAGGATTCAATTTTAGGAAATCTTGCATTTTCCCCTTTAGCTGCAATCATGGCTTTGTCAGAGAACTTTCCATCAATTGGCGAATCGAAAATATTTTTATTATGAAATTTAGCTGTGTCAGCAGTTATTTTGCCGGTTTTGATTTTTAAATCATAATTATCCAGTTCTGCATATACCTTGTTGGGGTTTAAACCTACCCTTTGCCATGTTATTTCACCATTTTCGCCCTGCCAGTTCTCGTCCATTGGATAATACTGGCCACTGGTGTTCTTTAGCTTTAGAGTGTCACTCTTAGTGATGCAACTTAATTGAACATCTGTCAAATCAAAATATGGCTCATCACCCGATTTTAACTCTATATTATACGGCTTAAAATACCAATTTCTGGAAGAGGATTGATATAAAGCTTGTTTACCAAAAACCAAAGCAAGCGTTTCATTAAGGTCGTTGACCTGGTATCGCTTTTTTAAAATTTCTTTGATTATCTGATGCCATTTGGAAAATGTAGCAAATTTCGTCTTATCGGACGCGCTGTACTTGTTCAGGGCATTCAAATATTGTTGCAAACCGGAGGTTACCAAATAGTTTTTTTGTTGCATAAGCTTCACCGTCCGAAGTATCAGAGCTTCCTCCATCGAATCATAAACCCG
Organism: uncultured Sphingobacteriales bacterium; assembly: GCA_964561545.1. Lineage (GTDB taxonomy): Bacteria > Bacteroidota > Bacteroidia > CAILMK01 > CAYYUA01 > CAZLQF01. Next base: position 22,584 of record CAZLQF010000009.1, on the reverse strand, counting down.
CCTATCCCAATTGTACTTGAATTGGTCATAAATGGATACAGCCTTTTCCGACTTAACACGATCGAATTTATCCTCGATATAGTTGGCAAATTCCTCTCGTGTAAAAGCCGTATCAGAATTCTCCTTTGAAAACAATGGATTTAGGCAACCTAAAATTAATACCGTTATTAAGCAGGCGAATTTTCTCATCTTTTCAATTTTATACCATGGGCTCAGTTTAACGCTAATTATTTTCTTTAACAAAATGCATTCCAAGCCATTCACCCATTTGTTCTATATTTTTGCAGATAAACCCTTCCTCTTGGGCCTTGGACTTAACCTTAGTTAGATCCCTTTCTATAAAACCGCTTACCAACAGATCACCGTTGCTTTTTAAAGAAGTTTTGTAATAAGCCAAGCATTCAAGTATGACGTTCCTGGTAATATTGGCTAAAATAACATCGTACGCTTGCCCGGGTAATTCTTCAATAGAGCATTCCCCGGTTTGTATATTCTTGCATTTGTTGAGCGTTATGTTTTCAAGTGTATTACTTACTGAAAATGGGTTGTTATCAATGGCCAATATACTTGCTGCACCCTGTTGCTCCGCGAATATGGCAAGAATCCCTGTGCCTGTACCATGATCCAAAACCTCTTTATCCTTAAAGTTGATGTAAAGTTGAAGTTTAAGCATTAAAAGGGTCGTAGGATGATGGCCTGTTCCAAAGGACATCTTGGGAGTAATTAGTAGCTCATGCTGGTATTTATTAATTTTCTTGTGGAAAGGAGCCCTTATAACCAGGCTTTCCTCTTCTAAGGCAACCGGTTCAAAGTTCGCTTCCCACTCCTTATTCCAATTAGCATTTTCAATGACGTTTTGATCAAAAGACGTTATTTGATATTCATTTAACAGAATTTTCAAGCTTTCATGGTTAAAGTTGATTTGAGGAATGTAGGCAACCAAGGCCTCTTTTTGCTCCCAAAAACCTGTATAACCAAGTTGTTCAAGTTCAAAAACCAACACATCTTTGAGGGATGCGTCAACAGGGATATGAATTTCATAGTAATCCATTATTATTAAGCTGACCTGATTATTTCATTAAAATCAGCCGGATTCAGGGAGGCTCCGCCAACCAAAGCCCCATCGATATGGGTTTGAGCAAATAATTCAGGTGCATTGTTAGGCTTTACACTTCCTCCATACAATACAGAGGTATCTTCTGCTACGGATTGCCCGTATTTTTTACCAATCGTTTTCCTAATGAATTCGTGCATTTCATTGGCTTGTTCAGGCGTAGCTGTTTCACCCGTTCCAATGGCCCAAACAGGTTCATAGGCTATAACTATTTTGCCAAATTCATCGGCACCGAGGTCAAACAAACCTTTTTCCAACTGTTCGCTTACTACTTTTTCCTGTCGATGCTTATTTCGCTGGTCCAATGTTTCACCGCAGCAATAAATGGGCGTTAACCCATAATGCAAGGCCATAGCAATTTTCTTAGAGAGAACATCCTCCTGCTCATCAAAGTAATGCCTTCTTTCAGAATGACCTATTATAACGTATTCGCCACCGGTAGATCGAATCATTGGAGCCGAAACCTCTCCAGTGTAGGCACCATTTACCTCCTGATGACAATTTTGAGCACCGATCTTAATTGGGCTATTTTCTACATCTTTTATAAGCTGGTCCAATAATATGAAAGGAGGAAAAAGCACTATGGTTTTATTTTCTTTAGCATTTTCTTTGAGCAAAGCTTTAAAGTCATTTAAAAAACTGGCTCCTTCGGCCAAAGTCATGTTCATTTTCCAATTGGCGGCTAAGATCGTTTGTCTCATAATTAAAAACTTCTATATTGTTCAGTTCGGTTAAAAACTTCAGTTAAAATCGCTTGCTCAGTTTCATCACAGGACAATCCACGCCTTTCCATCATTTTATCCGCTGTTTCTATAGCCTTATTGAGCTGGTAGGTTTGAAATCCAGATGCCCCGCCCCAAGCAAATGAAGGTACAAAAACCCGTGGAAATCCACCACCGTAAATATTGGCACTGACCCCTACAACGGTTCCGGTATTGAACATCGTGTTGATACCACATTTCGAATGGTCTGCCATGAAAAGGCCACAAAAGTTTTCTCCAGTAGATCGAAACCTGTTATCCGAATAATTCCACACCTTTACCTCTTTGTAGTTGTTTTTAAGGTTCGAATTGTTGGTATCCGCACCTATATTACACCATTCTCCGATTACCGAATTTCCCAGGAATCCATCGTGTGCTTTGTTAGAATAACCCATAAGAACAGAATTGTTGACCTCTCCACCAGCTTTGCAATATGGGCCGATGGTTGTTCCTTCATAGATCTTGGCCCCCATTTTTACTTGGGCATGTTCCAAGAATGCAGCAGGCCCGCGGATTATAGAACCTTCCATGACCTCGGCTTCCTTGCCAATGTATATAGGTCCTTTTTGGGCATTCAGGATACTACATGCCACTTCGGCCCCTTCTTCAACCAAAACTGGATGTTGCCCCATAATGGTATTGGTTTCATTGAGCTTAGCCGACTTTTTACCTTGATTCAGTAATTCAAAATCCTTTTCAAGCTCTTCAGGGTTTTTTTTAAAAATCTGCCACGGATGTTCAAGGAGCGAGATGGACCCACCATAATTTTCTTTTGACCGGATACGCTCCGGATCAAATCCTTCTACCTGGTCATCATTTATTTTAGCAGCTACAAAAGTATCTGCTTTGAATAACCCGGTATTTAAGGGAAGCGTTCTAATTGCTTGAATTACGCCCTCATCCGGCAATAACCCAGCGTTAATAATAAGATTTTCTGTATCTGTATTTAAGGAAAATTTATTCTGAAGATAACTTTTGGTAAGGTAAGAAGTGGAAACGTTTAGACGCTGTTCCCATTTTTCCCTTATTTTCAGGATTCCAACCCTGATTTCCGCGACTGGCCGGGTAAAAGTAAAAGGAAGCAGGTTATACCATAGTGCTCCGTCATATAGAATTGTATGTGTCATAGCTAAAAAAATAAAGTCCCTTCAATTTAAGGAACTTTAATCTTTTTAGGCAAATATAAACAATTACTTCTTGTAATTTTGATACTTACGCTTGAATTTCTCAACCCTGCCTGCTGTATCCACAAATATCTTCTTGCCAGTATAAAACGGATGTGAGGTATTGGAAATCTCCACTTTGTAAAGGGGGTATTCGTTACCATCATCCCACTCGATGGTTTCTTCAGTCTGCACACAGGAACGTGTTAAAAACGTTGTTCCATTTGACATGTCTTTGAAAACAACAGGCCTATAATTTTCAGGATGAACTTCTTTTTTCATATTCCACTTATTTTGAGACCCACAAAAGTAAAGGTTTTTTGGAAACTAACCAACTTTTTTGCTTGACCAAAATCTTATATCAAAGGCCAATGGTTGGCTTTTTTGATGTTGGTTATTTCTTGTTAATAGAAAAAAGTCTTTTGCCTTAAAACAAAATTTATAGTTAATTTATCACGTTGGATTTTAAGCCGAACTTTTTTTATCAATTAAGAAAAACGACTCCTTTAAACATTTAGGGTTACGGCTTTTGATTAAAGCAAAGTACCTCCCACTTTCCAATGTAAGCAGGTCTTCTCAACGTATTTAAAGGCCATGCTACCATGGTTCAAAACTTTGAAAGTGAAACTTTTTCGGGGCTTTTGAGGAATAATAATTTAATTTGCATGGGGAAACCTAATACCATGGAAAATTCACTAAAAATACTTGATCAACAACAGATCAGTCACAGGTTGGATCGAATGGCTTACCAGATATACGAGGAAAATTTTGAAGAATCAAGCTTGTTTATTGCCGGAATTGCTGAGCGGGGTTATCAACTGGGATCCATGATGCAGAATAAATTGGTCAACATAACTGGCAAGCGTGTTGAATTAGGTAAAATTGTAATGAACAAAAAAGATCCGATTAACGGCCAGTTTGAAATGAATTTTGATCCTAAATACCTTCAAAATCAAATTGTAATCCTGGCGGACGATGTATTGAACACCGGTAAGACCATGTTTCATGCTACTAAGCCTTTTACGGATGTTAAGCTTAACAAGCTAAAGATCCTAACCCTGGTCAACCGACATCATTTGGAATTTCCATTAGCTGCTGATTACGTTGGGCTTTCATTGGCCACCACCCTCCAGGAACATATTAAAGTCGATTTAAGAAATGGTGAGGAAGCTGCTTATCTTGGCTAATTGCTATTAAGCAGGATCATACACAGACTATTGCGTTTAGATGCGGAACCTATTTTACCTGATATTTAAATACAATCATTTCTTTCTATTTCTGGCTTTAGAAGTGGTTTGTTTTTATTTGCTTATCCAACACCAGTATTTTCACAGTTCTCGCTTTGCCAACGTAGCTTATGAAGTGACCGGGGAATATTATGAAGGGTACACCAACGCTGTTGAATACTTTAATCTAAGGCGGGTCAACGATAGTTTAATGGCTGAGAATGCTGAATTGCGTAACCAGCTAAACAATTCTTATTACAACAATCGGCCCAGAAACGAATTAAGAGCGCAAGATACGGTAGAAGCCTTCACGGTAGAAGGGGAGGATATAAAAGACACTTCATTCAAAAAACAGCAATATCGACATATTCCGGCCAATGTCATCAACAATTCGGTGACTAAAAGGAACAACTACATTACCCTGGACAAAGGCTCCAAGCAAGGTATTGAAAAACGTATGGGCGTGGTTTCATCTGATGGGGTCGTTGGGATTGTTAAAACTATTTCTCCTCATTTTTCAGTGGTTATTTCCATCTTACATAATGACTTCCGGCTGAGCGCGAAAATTCGAGAATCAGGGCAGGTAGGTTCTGTTACTTGGGATGGTGTTGATCCTAAAGTAGTTCAGCTCAAAGATGTGCCCATGTATGTAGATATAAAACAGGGACAAACCGTAGTAACTAGTCACTACTCCGGCATATTTCCTGAAGGCATACCCATTGGAGAAATAATCGATTATAAGGTTAAAAAGGGCGATAACTTTTTTACCATTGACCTAAAGCTAAATACCACCTTAAGGAATCTAAAATATGTTTATGTGATCCAGAATAAAATGCAAGAAGAACAACAAAAACTGGAAGAAGTAGCCAAGGAATGACGCCACAATGGTTTAAATATGGATGGCTTTTTATTTTGCTCTTGTTTTTACAAGTGGCTGTTCTTGATAATATTTATTTGTTCAAGCTGCTTCATCCTTATTTGTACATTCTGTTCATCCTAACATTACCAATTAACACCCCTAAATGGTTGGTACTTATTTTAAGTTTTGCCACTGGATTGGTGCTGGATCTCTTTAGCAATACACTTGGTATGCACGCATCTGCTTGCGTATTTATTGGGTTTATGAGGCCAACCATTCTACAGTTGTACCCACCAAGGGATGAAGATAGGACGTATTCAGCGCCTCATGTTCACACCCTTGGATTTTTCAACTTCCTAATGTATGCAATGATCCTCACTTTCTTGCACCATTTGGTTCTCATGTTTGTTGAAGTGTTCGAATTTGCAGAATTTGAGCAAACGCTATTGAGAGTAGCCATTAATTCGGGCGTTTCATTTCTATTGATAGTTATTACGGATATTTTAATCTTTTTCCCAAACGTTAGGAGTAATAGATGAAGGTTTTCGAGCCGAGAAAATACGTATTTTTAGGTATTATAGTTATCGTTAGCCTATCCTTTTTAGCCCGCTTGTTTTACCTTCAGGTAATTGATAAGGATTACCAGCAATTTGCCAAACAAAACATTCTCCAAAAAAGAATCCTTTACCCACCACGCGGTTTAATGTATGATAGAAATGGCGAATTGTTGGTCAGCAATCAAACCGTTTATGATTTAATGGTAACACCTTCCAAAATAAAGTCGTTTGACACTTCAGCATTGTGCAATCTTCTGGATTTAGAACGAGCAACAGTTGAGCAAAAATTGCAAGAAGCCCGGAATTATTCTTACTACAAACCTTCGGTATTTTTAAAACAACTATCTGTTGAGACTTTTGGCAATTTACAAGAACGTTTATGGGAATTTCGCGGATTTTTTCCAAGACCTCGTACAACCAGAAAATATCCAAACAGCATAGGTGCCCATGTGATTGGTTATCTTGGTGAAGTTTCTCGAGAAGATATTAATCAATCTGACTACTACATGATAGGGGATTTGAAAGGAATTAGTGGTCTGGAAAAGGAATATGAGAAAGCTTTACGTGGCCAAAAAGGCATAAGGCATGTTTTGGTCGATGTAATGAATAGAAACAAGGGAAGCTACCTGGGCGGTGATCTTGATCAACCTTCCCAACCTGGCAAAAATTTAATGACAACTTTAGATGCTGAACTGCAAGCCTATGGAGAAAAATTAATGAAAGGCAAGGTTGGCAGCGTTGTAGCAATTGAGCCTGAAACCGGGGAAATCCTGGCAATGGTGAGCAGTCCGTCTTATAATCCCAAATTATTGGTGGGTAGAAAAAGGGCTAACAATTACGCTGAATTGGCACAGGATCCCCTAAAACCTTTGTTCAATCGTTCCGTAACGGCCTCCTATCCGCCTGGTTCCATCATTAAGCCTTTGCAAGCATTGATCGCACTTGATGAAGGCGTAGTGACATTGAATGAGACCTATACATGCAGAAATGGTTATCATACCCAGGGCATCAGTATAGGATGCCACCAACATAAAAATCCGGTTGACTTGCCATATTCCATAGAAACTTCCTGCAATGCCTATTACTGCAATGTTTTTAGGAAAGTTGTTGACCAAGACGATTTTGAAAGCACAGCAGCGGGTTACTCTAATTGGCGAAAGCACATGGAAAAATTTAGTTTAGGAAAAGCATTAGGGATTGACTTACCCACTGAAAAAGTGGGCAGCCTTCCAAATGCTAATTATTACAATAAAATTTATGGAAAAGGAAAATGGGAGTCTCCAACCGTCCTTTCATTAGCCATTGGGCAAGGAGAAATTGGCGCAACTTGTTTGCAAATGGCAAATTATACTGCTTCTATTGCCAACAAAGGCTATTACGTAACACCTCATTTGGTTAATTCGATTCGCGGGGATACCATCAATTATCTCCAATACAGCAAACAACACACAGGTATTGACTCAAGCCATTTCAATCCGGTTATAGAAGCAATGTACCAGGTTGTTGAATCAGGTACGGGCCGGTATTACGGTAAAGTCAAGGACCTCAAGATTAGTGGTAAAACAGGAACAGCCCAAAATCCGCATGGGGAAGACCATTCCTTATTCATAGCCTTTGCTCCTAAAGATGATCCCGAAATTGCGGTGGCCGCTATAATTGAAAATGCAGGATATGGAAGTACCTGGGCGGCTCCAACCAACACCTTAATGATCGAAAAATACCTGACCGACACCATAAGCAGTAGCAGACGCAAGTGGATAGAACAAAGGGTAATGGATACCAGTTTTATGGCTAAAAAAGATTCCACGGTTATAAATATTGACACAACATCCACAGAATGACATGGAGCAAGATTAGCAATGTGAAAATAGTGCAGGTTAAAACAGTTGATAACTGTTGGTCAAGGGCTAAAATTGAAAGCCAAGGCTGCACGGCTCATTGAAAATTGTTAACTGGTAAAATTGGATTATGGCTGAAAGAGAAGGCGGCTTCATAGCCAACATCGATTGGCAAATTATTTTGCTTTATTTGGGATTGCTTATTTTCGGGTGGTTCAATATTTACTCGGCAGAGTATCAGGGCGAGGCCACGGGAGTGTTAAACTTATCCCAAAACTATGGCAAGCAAATCATATGGATTGTTGCTTCAGGAATCCTGGGCGTAACGATTTTAATTCTAAACTCACGCTTCTTCAGCACTTTTGCTTACTTGGTTTATGGTATTGTCTTAGTTTTGCTCATTTTAACCCTATTCGCGGGGAAGGAAGTAGCCGGTGCTAGGTCATGGCTTCAGATCGGTGGCTTTGGTTTACAATCCTCTGAATTTGCCAAGTTTGCTACATTGCTTGCCTTGACAAAATACCTTAATAATTACGAAGTTTACGTTAATCGCCTTAAAGATGCTGTTTGGGCCTTGGTCATCATTTTAGTACCCATTTTGCTTATTATTCTACAAAATGACGTTGGTACAGCATTGATTTTTCCAGCCTTAATTTTTGTTTTGTTCAGGCAGGGGTTGCCGGGTTATTTTCTTTATTTACCCCTCATATTTGGGGTTTTATTTTTAAGTGTATTGCTTTTCAACAAGTTTATTGTTTTAGGAGTATTATTAGGCCTCGGTTCGATCCTAACTTTTGTACTTAAAAATCAAAAAAGTGCAAGGTGGATAGCCGTATTGGGCACTATGGTATCCATTGGTTTTATCTTTGGTGTTGATTATGCTTTTAACCACCTGTTGCAACCCCACCAGCAAGAACGGATCAATGTACTTTTGGGAAAAGAGGTAGATATTAAAGGGGCAGGTTATAACATTCATCAATCCTTAATTGCCATTGGCTCCGGGGGGCTTAATGGGAAAGGATTTTTGGAAGGCACTCAGACCAAATTTGACTTCGTGCCTGAGCAAACCACGGATTTTATATTCTGTACTGTTGGCGAAGAATATGGCTGGATCGGGAGTGCAGCACTTATTTTGGTTTATACTTGGTTGCTCTTAAGAATTGTATTATCGGCAGAAAGCCAAAAAGCAAGATTTGCAAGAATTTATGGCTATGGAGTGGCATCCATCCTTTTCTTACATTTTGCCATTAACATTGGCATGACGATCGGTCTTTTCCCGGTGGTAGGCATACCGTTACCTTTGTTTAGTTATGGCGGTTCTTCATTACTGGGCTTCACATTCCTGATCTTCATATACCTGAACCTGGATGCCAGCCAGCGCACCTACTATGTTTAAGGATGCCTTAAAGGTTTATTATCAATGATAAGGTTCTGAAAGTGGGGCGATCTTATAGGACCTAAAATATTAACTAAGAAATTTTCGGTACACGTAATTCATAAACTCCTGCACATATTCATCCTCATCGGTCCAGTCGTATTTGTCCTTTATTTTACTTTGAATGTACATCTTAGCTTCCGAGTAATTCTTGCATTTATCAATGAAATCAATGGTTTTTTTATAAACCTTTTGATCTCCATTGAAAAGGTTTTCAACAAAGGCAATTTTTTGATTAACTGGAATGGCGGATTTTAAATCGCTGATAGGCGTTTGTTTAAGCTTATCTGATAAAACCCTTTGTTGGTTTTTTTCCTGGAACCTTTCATGCAAGGAGGACTTGGAGGAAGCTTTAATTTTGTCTAACAAGGATTGGCCACTTTCTTTGTCTTTGGAAGATTTGTTGGTGTCGACTGATTGTTTTTGTTCTGCTTGATCTTCTACAGGCGCTTGTTCGCTCCCAGCCTCTTGGGCATCTTCTTGAATTTCTTCATTATTGAGGGATCCACTTGATTCAGGTTGCTCCTCTAAAGTTGCTTCTTCATTGGAAGTAAGGGCTTCCTCATTATGTTCCGGCCCTTTATCATCAGGTTCCGCTTGAGATAAATCTGAGCTGGTTTCTGCTGTTTGGCCATCTTCATTTTGTTCTTCTGATTCCTTTGGATGGGAGGATGAAGCATCATCCGTTGGGTTCTCTTCATATGCCGAATTCTGGGATTTTTGGTACTCCAGATATTGTTGATGAAGCTCGGCAAACGACTGCATTTGCTTGTAGGCTTGGTCTTCATCAGCCATAGTGCCTTCATTGGGGGCAGCCATCTCTTTTTGAAGCTTTACCACATGTTCGTACAACCTTATCACTTGCTCCCTCAATAGATCTGTTTCGAGGCTTGGGTTTTTATTTTCCTGTTGAAGCCTTTCAAGGGTATCCGATGAATTCCTGAGTTCTTGTTCTATTTGTTCAAATAAGGATTTTTGTTGCGTCATAACATCACCATTTACTTTTTCAAAATTAACACAATTTCCTCCTTTGGTTTTAAGCAAAGCAGCGCTTAATTCAACAAAATTCAGACCTTTGCTTGGCTAATAAAACATTGATCCATGTTCATTGAACCTTCTTATAGTAACATAGGTCACCGCGGTTGGATTGAAGTGATCTGCGGCCCCATGTTTTCCGGTAAAACTGAGGAACTGATCAGGCGCATCAAGAGGGCACGGATTGCTCATCAGGAAATTGCCATGTTTAAGCCTGATATTGACCAACGTTATCATGAGGAAGAAATTGTATCCCACGACCAGCAAAACATCCCTTCCACTGTTTTGAGCAAACCCATAAGAGCCTTCGAGCATATAGGCAAAGCCCGTGTTATTGGTTTTGATGAAGCCCAGTTTTTTGACAATAGTTTATTGGATGTAGTTCAACAACTGGCCCTGGATAATCACCGGGTGGTAGTAGCTGGATTGGACATGGATTTCCAGGGAGTGTCTTTCCACCCCATGCCAGAGCTTTTAGCAATGGCTGAATACATCACAAAAGTCCATGCCATTTGCGTTCAATGCAGGAACCTGGCAACGCACTCTTTCCGAAAGGTCGATGAATCAGGGAAAATTCTTGTAGGCGCCAATGAGGCTTATGAGCCAAGATGCCGAAAATGCTTTAATGAGGGGATGGCAGAAAAGAAAAGCTAATATTCTCTTAAAGGTATTTAGCCTAAATTATCAAGGTTAGTTTTAAGCGTAAAATCCAATTAATAATGCTTCAACAGCTTTTTAAAGTGTAAGTTTTCCATTTAAAATTGGTAAAAGCCTTTAAAAAGACCTTGTGGCAAACCTCAGATGTTAATAGCCTGTTAGTTGTTGATTGAGAATTGATTTGGTATATTTGCAATCCAAGATGGTGGATATAGCTCAGTAGGTCAGAGCACCAGATTGTGGTTCTGGGGGTCGAGGGTTCGAGTCCCTCTATCCACCCATTTGTAAGCCAATACATTGCCTTCTTCTCAAGAACCTCCACAGCTTAGGTAATCCATTCAACAAAGAGCGATTGAAAGGGTTGGGGCCAATGGGGTTTATACTTTATAAAAGATAAGTGATCAGGCGACCCTAAGAAGCCAGGTTTTCCCGCTTTATGTTAGCGCCTAAAGCATTCAGGCGTTCATCAATTTTTTCGTAGCCACGGTCTATTTGCTGGATGTTGTAGATGGTACTCGTGCCTTCTGCAGATAGCGCAGCGATCAACAATGCCACACCAGCCCTGATATCGGGAGAACGCATACTGATGCCCTGTAAATTGTAACGCCTGCCAAGCCCCATCACAGTTGCCCGGTGAGGATCACATAAAATAACCTGTGCGCCCATGTCAATGAGGTTGTCTACAAAAAAGAGCCGGCTTTCAAACATCTTTTGGTGGATGAGTACATTGCCTTTGCCTTGGGTGGCTACCACGAGCGCTATACTTAACAAATCAGGAGAAAACATGGGCCACGGCCCATCGTACAAAGTAAGGATGGAACCATCAAGGTAAGTCTCTGCTTCGTAAGTTTCCTGGACTGGCAAGTTTATATCATCTCCATTAATGTTTAAATCAATGCCCAACTTTTGAAAAGTTTTGGGAATGATGCCGAGTGATGCAATGCCTGCGTTTTTAATGGTAATGTCCGATTGGGTCATAGCACCAAGCCCAATAAAACTCCCAACCTCGATCATATCGGGTAGGCATCGATGCTCCACCCCCTTTAGGGAATCGACTCCTTCTATTACGATGTTGTTACTACCTATGCCAGATATTTTTGCCCCGGCTTGGTTAAGCATCTTGCAAAGCTGTTGGATGTAAGGCTCACATGCAGCATTGTAAATAGTCGTAGTTCCTTTGGCCATCGAGGCCGCCATTACTATGTTAGCGGTTCCGGTTACAGAAGGTTCTTCCATATGAATGAAATTACCCTGAAGCGCTCGAGCTTCAACCTCAAAACATTGTTTCTGTGGATTATACGTCATCTGGGCACCAAGTTGGCTCAAAGCATGAAAATGAGTATCCAATCGCCTTCTGCCAATTTTATCGCCACCAGGCCTTGCAATAATACCCCTACCAAATCTGGCCAACAACGCTCCCAAAATCAAAACCGAACCCCGCAGGGCACCGCCCAATTGAAAAAAAGCTTCAGATTCCAGGTAAGCCAGGTCCACATCGTTGGCCTGAAATTCATAATCGTGCTCGTTCAATTGTTTTACATGAACGCCCATTCCATCCAGCAACTCGATCAGCTTTAAAACATCGGCTATAGCAGGAATATTTCGAATCGTGACCTTGTCATCGATCAACAAGGTAGCACTTATTACCTGCAAGGCTTCATTTTTAGCTCCTTGCGGCTCAATGTTACCTGAAAGTTTTTCGGGCCCCGCTATCCGGAAGACTTGCATAGGGAGTTCAAATTTTCGTATCAGTGAAGGTTCTTACTAAGATCAGCGCTTTTTTTGCTGGTTTTTCTTATTCTTTTTGTTATTCCCACTTGACTTTGTAGCTTCCTTACCGCCTTTGTTGTTCATTTTGCCTAAGTGCGTGTCATAATTTTTGTTAAGCTCATGGATTTTATCAAGTATTATTTTACCCCCCGACATTTCTTTAAGATTTTGAAGAATGACTTCATCCGACACTTTTTCATCATTCCAGATCTTGTAAGACATTTTCATATAACTGGCAATGGCATTGATAAAATAATCCCTTGCCGGGCCTGCTTCCATTTCAATGGCCCTGTTGATCATTTTTTCAATGTTTTTCCCATAATGCTTGTAGCTTATCCTTCGATGAGAATAAGGCAAAGGATCGGGATTTTTTTCAATATCTTCCCGATTAGGAGGCGGAAAGGGGGCATCCACGTCAAGCTCGTAATCAGCCATTATAAAGATTTGATCCCAAATTTTGTGCAAGAATTCTGTCTGATCTTTCATTTGGGGGTTCATTTGGGCAATGATGTTGACAACGGTCGAAATGGCCTGATTGCGCTCTTCCTTAGTTTCTAACTGTTTAGCGTAATTGACCATCTTTTGAACGTTGCGCCCGTGCTCTGCAAATATCAACCTCGGTTGTTCTGAATTGTATTCCAACGGGGCCTCATTCGATTGTGTCATAATTATTGTATTTGATTAATGGCTAAGGAAAGATAAAAAAAGTTTAATTTCAAATTTCTAAAAAACCAAAGAGAAAAATTATCCAATGATTGATTTATTTCGCATTTTAGACAAAGGCTATTTTAAGTAGGCGCATATGAAAAAACCATTTATTATTCTTGCTTTAATCATGTTTGGCTTCTTGCTGGCTTATTCGATTTTTTATTACACGAATTACCAACCCGTCAGTACCCCGCTAAGTAGCATGAGCCATAAGCTTGATGCTACCGATGTTACTTATGACCCTCAACAAGAATTTAACAACAACTTAATTTATACGCCTGGTTTTCAATTAGTTTGGCAAAAATTTGTTAAACGTCATTCAAAACAAGCCTTTACTTTACCTATTCAACAAAAACCACCCAAGCTTCCCACAAGGTTTAAAAATGAACATGTTGTTCCCAATCCTTATTTGATCGGTTACGAAGGGATCTACAACGACAGTGCCGAAAACCGGATTAAAGCCCTGGTGGACTTCTGGTTTGAAGAAAAATACACCCCGCAATTTAAGTTTGGAACTGCGGAAGGGCTGATTTTTAGCTATACCAATTTTAAAATGATCCTTGAAAATAACTTCAGATTGGCTAAAGAACCAATCGAATTCAAGGATACCAAAGTAAGGACTTTAAATTACATTCCTCCCAAAAGCACCAAAGACAGGAATGTTAAGCTTTATCAACAAGATGATTTCTTAGGGATTCAAATCCAGGTGAATGATTCTACCAACGTAGGGTTGGTTCAGAACAATCGAGCCCGTCAAAACACCTTAATTCAAGCTTATAAAGGAGCATTGAAAAAAATGGATAATATCAATAAAAAACCCATCAAACGAACCATTCAATTCCCAGCCTTTAATTACTACCTGGTTAAAAATTTTAAAGTTTTAGAACCCATTACCGTACAAAATCCATCCAATACTTCTCTTGAGCAATTAAAGTATAAGCCATATGCCAAGGTTGCCCTGATGATAAACGCTAAATACAACGTTCTTCAAGCTCCAAATCAGCCGTCAGCAAGTATCAAATTCAACAAGCCATTTTTACTTTACATCAAACATCAAGACAGGTCATTTCCATGGCTACTTCAATGGGTTCAAAACTCGCAACTCATGATAAAATCCAAATCGTAGAGCCTGGCTTTGTAATTTGACTTTTGCAAATGATCATAGCGCAATTTAAGTTTGAATTTTTCTATTTGATGGGAAACCTTAGTAAGTGGCCATCTATTTTAATTGCTCATAACTGTCTACTTGAGTCACTTTTATTGTTTGGTAACCTCTTCAATTTTCAAGAAAAGGATTGGGTGCATTCAAGGCTTTTTGCGGCTTACTTTCGTTTTAAAAATCAATGATGTACTTTTGAAATGAATAATAACCTTACCATGTTAATGGTCAAAAATTAAGAAAATGAGCGAGGTAATAGAAGAACAGTGGCAGCAAGTGGTAACGTATATAACAGAACATTTCAATAAAGAACCTGACATTAAAAGCGCCTTATTTTTAATCGGCATTCGCGAATTGGGCATGGGCAAGCGCAATTATACCAAGGAACAAAAAGAGGACCTCATGAACCTTGCTGTATGCAGGATCCTAAGCCTTGAAGGCTACTTTGAATACAAAGGCGATGACAAGGATGGCTGGCCCGAATGGGAGCAGAAAAAAGCTTTTCCAAGATTAGAATTGGACGAGCAGGAGGCTTTCCTCAAAAAACACATCATCAAGTATTTTGAGCAAGAAAATTTGATAGAGCCACACCACTAAGTTGCAATTTAATTGTTGACATGGAAGGAAAACACCTGATTATTGCTTTAATTTGAGGCAACCTATTTTACATGGCCGGGTTAAAAAATTACCATACCAAGGATTTAACAGAAGCAGGTTGTGACGAAGCCGGGCGTGGTTGCCTGGCTGGTCCTGTTGTTGCCGGATCGGTAATTTTCCCCAAGAATTTTCAATTGATCCACCACCTGAATGACTCCAAGCAACTTACTTATGAAAGACGGGAACAATTGGTTGAAGAGATCCAGTCTTCGGCCATAGCCTATGCAGTTGCCGTTATCGATAATCGTGAAATAGACCGAATTAACATCCTGCAGGCATCTGTAAAAGCCATGAATGCAGCTGTTGACCAATTAAACACCAAACCGGAGCTGTTGCTCATCGATGGCAAGTATTTTCACACCCAAACTGGCATTGACTACGAATGCATTGTTAAAGGAGACGGCCACTACGCTTCTATTGCCGCAGCTTCTATTTTGGCCAAGGTTTACCGCGATCAACTAATGGAGCAATACCATCAGCAATATCCCCATTACGAATGGATCACCAACAAAGGCTATCCCACGCCTCCTCACCAAAAGGCCATCAAAAAACACGGCCCTTCTCCTTTACACCGTCAAAGTTTCAACTTAATCAAACAATTTAAGCAAAGTGAGATCAATTTTGAGTAAGGATAGAAAACCAGCACACATCAATGGATGTATGCTGGCGTGGTTCATTTAAACCTTAAGCTTGGCATTGAGGGTGATGTCTGCCCCGCTTAAAGCTTGTGATACCGGGCAATTCTTTTTAGCACCCTCTGCTTGCTCCTGAAATGTTTGCTCATCGATTCCAGGGATTTTTGCTTCTGTATTGAGTTCAATTTTAGTGATTTTAAACCCCCCTTCAACTTGGTCTTCAGTTACATGGGCATCGGTATTAATTTCTTCAGCTGGATAACCTGCTTGTTCAAGTCCTGCAGATAAGGCCATGGAAAAGCAGCCCGCATGAGCCGCTCCAATTAATTCTTCCGGATTTGTACCACCGGTTCCGTCTCCAAATCTTGAGTTGAAATGAAAATCATTGTCTAAAATTTGGGTTTCAGTTTTTACATGGCCACGGCCATCCTTCAGGCCGCCTTTCCAATTTCCGTAGGCTTTTCTTGTTGGCATAATTTTCTCTTTTTTACGAGTTAACGTTTAAAAATTGTACAATGTTTAGATCTTCATGCAATTCTTTTTTACCCTCTAAATATCGTGCAAAATTACTGATTAAAAAAGGGCCTTGGGTAACACCTTTACTTCCAAGCCCATTAAAAATCCCAATTTCGGGTGCATCAGGCAGCAATCCTGCAACAGGTTTAGTGGTTAACAATGCAGGCCGAACACCCGCCACATGGTCCACTACTTCAAAATCCAAATGGATCATCTTCTGAACTTTTTCTACAAGTTTGCGATAACCCTCATTGGAAGGCTTCTCATCCAAAGCTTGCCATTCATAGGTGGCTCCGGCCCTGAAATAACCCCGCCCAAGTGGTAGTAGCCAAGCCCCCCTGTTTATGATCTTATCGGATTCAAGCCCTGGTATTTTTAGGGTAAAAATCTCCCCTTTCACGCGTTGGAAGGGTAAGAAATTGAAATAAGGATTATCAGCCCCTCGATGACCTTCGCAAAAGATGATCTTTTTTGCATTCACTTGGTCCTTCCAATTAACCTGGCCGTTTTCAAAGCTTAAATCCTGAAGGTTCAAATCTTCTTCAATAAGGCTTTTACGGTCTTTTAGCCAATTTCGATAAGTACTTAAAAAATGAGCGCTATCCAAATAGCCGGAACCCTTAAGCTCTACACCGCCATAAGGGTTGTTGTAAGTATTTTCAGGCCAGTATTCTACTTCACCCTTCGAATGAAAATCCAGGAAACCAGGTTCATCAAGTCTTGATTCCCAGGTTGTTTTTTGTTTGGGGGATACAAACATCTTAAAGATGTTCATGCGATGGTAGAATTGATCCTGGAAATAGGCCTCTAATTCACCATAAGTTGCTTCCGCGTAAGGAATAAAGGTTGCAGCATTCCAGGTCTTAACCATACGCTGGCCAGTAATGGGATCGCAAATTCCAGCAGCGATCCGGGAGGAAGCAGTTGGATTGCCATTGTCCAAAACCACCACATTGGCCCCCTCTTGCATCAAAAACCAGGAAAGTAAACTTCCTGCCAAGCCTTGTCCAACAATAAGATAATCTGTGTTCATTCAGATATAGGGTTGAATTGAGTAGCAATTTAACGATTTGTAATGCTGACGCACCCAGAAGAAGCAATGGTAAGGCATTGCTTAATTCGCTAACGCTTAGGAACTTTGTTTAGTGCCTCGTAACATCTCCCGCTTACCGCCTGGCGGACCCTGAAGACGTTCAATGTTGAGGCCGGCAGCCATTAAATCCCTCCTAACTTGCCCTTTGGCACAATAAGTAGCAAAAATTCCACCAGGTTTCATGGCATTGATCACTTTTTCCAGCCATAGGGATTCCCATATTTCAGGCTGTTTAGAAGGAGCAAAAGCATCAAAATATACCAGATCAAAATCATCCTCTAAATTGATGGCTTCTAAGGTAGTGCGGAACCACTTAAAACTGAAATAATCGTTAATGCGAACCAGCTGGTTGGGTGAAGCAGTGAGCACTTGGTCAAAAATGGCAGCGGCATTTTCGCTGATACGATCATCAAAATTCAACTCCCGGACGGTAGCGGCATGAACCGGATAGGGCTCTAATGCTTGGTAATGGATACGGACCTGGCGTTGCTCACCCTCGATAGCCGTCAAAACAGCATTTAAACCCGTGCCAAGCCCTACCTCTAAAACATTGAGTTGATGAGATGACCCAAGCGCGCTAAGCAATCCTGTTTGAATAAAAACGTGCTTGCTTTCCTGAAGCGCCCCTTTGGTAGAATGGTAATGTTCATCCAAGTCCTCATCGTAAAGGGTATGAGAGCCATCGCTGGTTGTATAAATGCTTAATGAGGAAGCCATATGAGGTTTAGGTCAATTATTAATTAAAAATAACCAAAGAAGCTTTAATTCCTATGGTGCAGTATCAGGTTTTGGGCTTGACCAAGCAAATAGGTCTTACTGTTAGCAAAACTTCCATCAGTAAAAGCGTACCTCATTCACTTATCAAATTTAACCACAAATTTAGCTCCTTTACCTTCGGGGCTTTTACAGATGACTTCCCCATTTAAAGCACTGGCCAACTTTTTAACAATAGACAAACCCAGTCCTGTGGACTTTTCGCTTCCTGTGGGTTTGGCGCTTAAAGAAGCATATTTGGTAAACAGCTTTCCTTTTTCATACTCCTTAATGCCAGGCCCTTCATCCTCAACTTCAATGGCTGTCAAATCTTTAGTTTCATAAGCCCTTACATATATGTTCTTATCATGAGGTGAATATTTGATGGCATTGGAGATCAGGTTGTGGAGTATTTGAGTCAAGGCCTTTTGATCTGACTCAAGCTTAACGGGCTGCTGCGGTAGTTTCATCTTAAAATTCAGGTGCTTTTCTTTGGCTTTTTGGGTGTAATTACCGATCACTTCTTCGATCAAAGCACCTAAATCCACTTCTTCTTGCTTAAACTCAATTTTACCCGCTTGAAGGTCATTAATGTTGAGAAATTTGGATATAATGTCGAACATATGCTGAGAACTACGCTCTATAACCGAAGCTAAATCCACCAATTCGTTTTTAGACAGGTTTTCAGGCCCAGTTTTGATCAAGTCCGCCAAACTTTGGATACCACTAAGCGGATTTTTAAGATCATGGGCTGCAATGGCCAGGAATTCATTTTTGTCGTCATGAAGCTGTTGAAGTTCTTTTAAAGAATGATCCAACTTAATGTTTTGAGCGCGATGCTCTTCTTTTTCTTTTTCAGCACGTTCGAGCTTCAATTGAATCATTAAGTTGTTGAGGTATTTCCGGGATTGTTCATCTTGCAAAGTAGTTTTTAATTGGTCATAAGCCTTGAAATAATCAAGTGCCTTCCTAAAGGAGCCTTGGCTCTCATAACATTCAGCTAAATATTTAGCTACTGATTGCTGGAGCTTTTTATCAGGATGGTCCTTTAAGAGAAACTCACTCTGATGTAGATATTGTAGGGCCCAACCCCAATTTTGAAGTTGCATGTGGAGATCACCTAAGCCCATCAGCGCTTTGATCCTGTTTTGTGGAGCGCCAATTTCTTGGCTTAATTTTAGTGCTTGCCGGTAATAATAGAGCGCTGCCAAGTAATTTTCATCCTGTTTGGCAAGCCAGCCAATGTTCATCAATGTATCCGTCAGCGCATGTTGTTCTCCCAGATCTTCCTGGATTTTTTTAGCCTGGTGATTGTCTTGAATGGCTTCATGGAATCGTCCTAACTTAAATTTGATGTTACCAAGCGAGGCAAGCCCAAAAGCTTGTCCCAATAAATTTTTGGTTGATACCCTGTATTGATAACTTTCTTCGTAATAACGAAGGGCATCGTTCAAATCGCCCTTTTCTTCATGAATGGTCCCTATGTTGCCTACCAAAATGCTCATAGCATCCTTGCTTCCCCGATCTTCCAACTTTTTGTAACTTTCTTGGTAATAGTACAACGCTTGGTCATAATAGCCAAGGGAGTAAAACACGTTGCCGAAGTTCCCATATACGGTTCCAACACCGCTTTCCTCCCTCAATTTTTGATAAAGCGCCAGGCTCTGGTTAAAATAATCAAAAGCCTTTTCCAACTCCGTAAAGATGCCATGGATCTCACCCAATCGGTTCAACAGGTCAGCTTGTTGGGCTTCATCCTCATCTTCTCGAGCTATATTGAGCCCTTTTTCGTAATACTGCCTTGCTTGTTGGTAATCACTTTGGTTCCATGCCACCTGACCCAATTGTATCAGGGCGTCTACTTTTAAATGATTGTTCTTGATTTTGGTTAGATCCAGGGCGCTTGCTGCAAAATCTTTGGCCTCGATTAAACAGGCATCGAGCCTTTTAATTTTGGCTTTATTGATAAGACCTCGGATTAGTCCCTCATGGTATTCTATCTCATTGGCCAATTGGCAGGCTTGATCACAGAGATGAAACGCATAATCGCGGTCTTTTTCGAGAAAATCAGCAGGAAGGTCATTCAATAAGTCAACCTTTTCCCTGGAGGAATAAGCTTTTTTAATTTGCTGTTCAAAATCCGCTTTAAGCTGTTCCATGACAGAAAGGTAATGGTTTTAATCGCCTAAGCTTCGTTTCAAATATAAAAATTATGCGTGAATATTAAGCTTAAGTAATCTAAAGGATTGAATGGCTTATTGATTCTTCAAAATTCAAGCAATCTGCACTCAATTGCACCATTGTAAAAAAATATACTTCTATCTGGTTTTTTGGGTATGTAATGGTCTAACGCTTGATTTCCTGTAAAAACAAATTGCTTAAAGTTGGCAGCTTTGGCAGTTAAGAAATCACCAATCCTTTTATAAGTATCCTGAAGTTCGTTCTCTTCTCCCATTCGCTCACCATATTCCGGATTCATAATAAGGGTTCCTCCGTCTTCTGGTAAAGGCGTTGATGCAAAATCGCATTGTTGAAGGGTTAAGAATTTGAGCACACCTGCTTTCTGAGCATTCTGCCGGGTTGCCCTTAAAGCTTGGTCATCGTGATCTGTTACAATGATCCTGAAATTGATCTCTTGCCTTTTGTTTTGCATGGCCGCTTCTCTTATTTGATGCCACCATTGGTTTTGATAGCCTTTAAGGTGCTTAAAACCGTAATTATCCCTGAACAAGCCAGGAGGACGGTTCAAAGCCATAAGGGCAGCCTCAATGGCCAGGGTGCCAGTTCCACACATGGGGTTAACAAAATGGGATGCCTGATCCCAACCTGAGGCAAAAATGACCGCTGCTGCAAGGCTCTCAAGCATGGGTGCCTGGCCTGATTTTTCCCGATAGCCATGTTTGGCAATGGGCTCACCAGAAGTATCAATAAAAATGGCTGCATCGGAGTAATGCCAGTAAAGATAGAGGACTGCCTGGTCCTTATTAGGGCCTGAGTTGGGGCGTTGTTTAAATTTAGTCCAAAACCGGTCTGCAATGGCATCCTTGGCCTTTTGGTTGGCAAAGCGCGTATCCTTGATATGTTTGTTCAATACAGTAGATCCAATGCTGAAGTATCCTTGCTTTTTTAGATACTGTTCCCATGCAATATTGTTCATAGCCTTGTACAGTGCCTGCGGACCACTTGCCTTGAAGGATTGAACCTGGTAAAGTACTTTATGGCAAGTTCTTAAATGCAAATTGAACTTGATACAATCTTTAAGCGTGCCATTGGTTTCAACGCCCGTGGCATCCTGTTTTTTGACGGGATAACCCATGTTTTCGACCTCTTGTTTAAGGTAAGGCGCTATCGTTTTAGGACAGGTAAGGCGGATCAATGAAGGTTGTTCAAAAAGGCTCATGCTTCAATAAGATGGTTCATTCAAAATTTTATGCTCGCCTTTGTATTAACATTCAGGATAGCAACAATGCTCAAAGTTAAAAGTAATACGGCAGAAAGCTTGTTGCTTTGATGCAATCATTTCATGGCTTACACTTGCCAATTATCTTTTCAAGTACAATTGGTTCCACAACAATCAAGGGAAATGATCGTGCAGTGCGCATTTTGGGGAAAATACCAATATAGGTTTGGTCCATAGCTTATAATCAAAGGTTGCTTTGCGTTAACCGACCCTATCCAGGATTGCGTTGGTCAACCTTAATCTGCTTAGCTAAAACTAAGCCATTCTAATCTTTTGAAATTTAAGTTATTGATGGACCATGGCTTAACTAAAAATTGAGGATCAAAACCTGGTGTCCTTTATTTTTGGAAGAAGAATTGTTGACACCCGAATATGAATTTCCTTGCTGAAAGCATTCAATTTTAGAACCTAAAAATTCAAATGCTACTTAACCTTGCAAACCCATTCCAATGGGTTGAAGGTTTGCGCCTGTACTTTTTTCAAAAATGTAAACCTGTGATGTTTCTCAAGTGAACGCTTCATTTACGCTCTATAAAAATTTATGGATGCACCATTTGTTTTGTTTTATTAAGCAATGAAATTGGGCAGCCACCCCCTATCATCCATACCCATGAATAAATCCTAAAGGAAACAGCATTAACGCCCAAACAACCAAAGGCTATAGGTTTACAATTTAGTAACACCTTTGTAAGGTTAAGAATCAAGGTTAAACTTAGCGGAGTCAAAATTTTAACCACCGCCTGGAGATTGACTTTTAATTGGTTCATTGCTTTTGTTGGTCATTGAAAAAAGAACGTAACAACCGGCCGGGCTACCATCCAAGATCAAAAGCTTGTGAATGAGCCTAAAAAGAGGCTTTGCAGGATGTTAGGGTTCAATATAATGCTTATCAATTTTGGCATTTAAGGACAGATTGGTACAGGACTGAATCAAAGCTTTGAAACGGGTAAAACCCCTATTCAACGCAACTATTAAAAAAAGCTTATTTCATTGAAAGCTACTAAATGGTACGTAAATTGACTTTCCTTTAATCCTTAAATGGTTACCCCTTATGCGATTTTCCCTTACGCTGTCTTGCCATAGCCCTCAATACCTGCCCATCAATTACCAATACGCCTTATCCGCCTGGATTTACAAAACCTTTAATGAGGGCGATCCCCAATTTGCACAATGGCTGCACCGGCAGGG
>CAZLQF010000008.1:31973-88920 GCA_964561545.1 uncultured Sphingobacteriales bacterium | reverse complement strand
CCTTGAGTTTTCAATATTTTTGCCAAACCAGTTAACAGATTATTCTTGAAATTAAATGTTAAATGGATTATTGTAGCCAACAAATAGCAATCATTAATCACGTTTGAACTCCCTACATGAAAACGTATTTAGCCTTTTTAGTATCTCGAAAGTTGGGTCTAAAAGAAAAAAACGGCTCGACCATTTACTCTCGGCACCAAGGAAAATATCACAACTCAATGTATCATATCTTAAAAACCAATCCCATTACTAAAGTTATTCAACAGTTACTGATTTGGCCAAATTACGGGGCTGGTCTACATTGCATCCTCTAAGTAAAGCAATGTGATATGCCAATAATTGTAAAGGAATTACCGTAATAAGCGGTGAAAATATTTCATCAACTTCCGGAATTTCTATAACATAATCGGACAGTTCGGTTATACTTGTATCGCCTTTTGTTACAATTGATATGATCTTGCCTTTTCTCGCTTTGATTTCCTGGATGTTACTGGCTACTTTATCATAATAGGTTTTATTGGTTGCAATAACAACGGTAGGCATGTTTTCGTCAATTAGGGCAATTGGGCCATGCTTCATTTCTGCTGCTGGGTAACCCTCGGCATGGATATAAGAAATTTCTTTCAATTTGAGGGCCCCTTCTAAGGCAACCGGGAAATTGTACCCCCTACCCAAATAAAGGAAATTGGCAGCATCTTTGAATTCTTTTGCAATTTCTATGATCTGGTTTTCATTCTCAATTGCTTCATCTACCTTTTCTGGTACAAGGTTAAGTTCATTGATCAATTCATGATAATGAGTATTGGGTATTTTACCCCGCTTATGGGCCATCATCAGTGACTTCATATACAACACTACAAGCTGCGAGGTAAAAGCCTTAGTGGATGCTACACCTATTTCAGGCCCTGCATGGGTATACACACCTGCATGGGTTGATCGTGGGATCGAAGATCCTACAACATTGCAAATGCCAAAAATAGTAGCACCAGCTTCTGTTGCTAATTCAATTGCTGCAAGGGTATCTGCTGTTTCTCCTGATTGGGATATGGCAATGATCAAATCATTTTCCTTAATAACTGGCTTTCGATAACGAAATTCCGAAGCATATTCCACCTCAACAGGTACCCTTGCAAATTCTTCAAAAATATACTCTGATACAAGGCCTGCGTGCCAAGAAGTACCACAAGCAATAATAATAATCCTTTCAACGTAATCAAAAATTTCCTCATAATCCCGGATTCCTCCCAAACGGATGAGATTTTGATCTAATTTAAGCCTCCCACGCATCGTATTTCTGATAGACTCGGACTGTTCATTTATTTCTTTAAGCATGAAATGTTCGTATCCACCCTTTTCTAACTCCTCAAGACTAAATTCCAATTCCTGTACATAGGGGGTTCTCATTTCATTGTCAACCGTTTTAAGTGCAAATGAGTTGTTTTTAATGACTGCTACATCATTGTCCTTCAGGTAAATTACATTCTTTGTGTATTCTACGATGGGGGTCGCATCTGAGGCAAGGAAATATTCCTCCGTACCGATACCCACGACAAGTGGGCTTCCTTTCCGAGCCGCAATTAGCGTATTGGGTTCACTTTTGCCCATCACTACAATGGCATAAGCTCCTACAACTTTACCAAGAGCAATCCTTACAGCTTCTTCAAGTTCAACGTTTTCATGTTCTTCAATATCTTCTATCAGATGGACAAGGACTTCTGTATCGGTTTTGCTATTAAAGGTATGCCCCCGCTTGGCCAACTCTCTCCTAATAGTATCATGGTTTTCAATAATACCATTATGAATAATTGTTAAATTTCCACTTTCTGATACATGCGGGTGCGCATTCAGTTCATTAGGCTCCCCATGCGTAGCCCACCGGGTATGCCCGATTCCAATGGTACCATCTGTTTTTTTGTCATTCAGGCTTTTTTCAAGTTCGTTAACCTTTCCTGCTACTTTATCAACTGTAACCTGATCGTTCATTAACGCAATTCCAGCACTATCATAGCCCCTGTATTCGAGGCGTTTTAGTCCTTTAATCAATACTGGGCAAGCTTCTTTATTGCCAATGTAAGCAACTATTCCACACATAGCGGCATTTTTTTAATTGGTGGTCAAATTAGGAGTAGAAAGGTAAAAACTTTTACCTAAACCTTCAAGAAGTGGAATTAAATTTTTTATTAAATTTCTAAAATGATCAAAATTTAGGGATTGCTGACCGTCCGAAAGCGCTTTTTCCGGATTGGGATGGGTTTCGATCATTAAACCGTGAGCACCTGCTGCAATTGAAGCTTTTGATAGAGGTTCAATCAAATTTTTAACGCCACTTCCCTGGCTTGGATCAGCCCAAACGGGTAAATGACTTAATTCCTTAACAAGAGATATGGCAGCAATATCCATTTGATTTCTCACATCCTGGTCAAAAGTACGAACGCCCCTTTCACATAAAATTATCTGATCATTACCGCCATTTAAAATATATTCTGCTGCTAGTAACCATTCCTTTATGCTGGCAAACATGCCTCGCTTCAATAAAATCGGTTTATCAATTTTACCTAATTGTTTTAATAAGTAATAGTTAAACATATTCCTACTGCCAACCTGCAAAATATCGGCATAATTATAAACGTCATCCAAAACGTCATAATCGATCACTTCTGAAACAACACGCAGGTCATAGGCATCAGCGGCTTCTCTTAACATTTTAAGCCCTTCATGGCCAAGCCCTTGAAATGAATAAGGGGAAGTCCTTGGCTTGTAGGCACCACCTCTTATAAATTTAAAGCCCAATTCATATAGGAGTTCAGCCGTCTGGAATATTTGTTCTCTACTTTCAACCGAGCATGGACCAGCTACCATATTAACATCATCACCTCCAATTACCTGACCTTTAACCTCAAACGTAGTGTTTTCATCCTTAACATCACGGCTTGCTAAAGGATAAGGGGCATGATTTTCAATCAAATGCGTTACACCTTTTAGGGAACGTATGTTTTCAGTTTGGCTTTGGTTTAAAGAACCATTGACCATTATCAAGTGCAGTTTGCTTGAACTTCCTTCATAATAGGTAAGGTTCGCTTCATCTAAAGCGGCTTTAATTTCCTCAACCTCATATTTCCTAATTTTATTGGAAAGTACAATCACCACCATTAATCCTCTTTTGAATAAACTAATTCAAGTGTAACACCTTTTTGAGATTTATTGTTTTGGATTATTAGGGGATTGGCTATAAGTGGGTTATCTGACGGAATTATTAAATTCAGCCCATTATTTTCAATATCGTTGTTAACAAGGCCCTGTATATGTTGCGGAATGTTAATTTGATAAGAATTGTCCTTAAAATTGCCACCATAATAATTTTCCCCAAGATCAGGAAAATTTTCCTGAATGTCAGGTAAATTATCAAAAGCTTCTCCGGATTTTATTAATAGCAAACGAGGAGGAACCTGATCCAAATTAGGGTGGAAATTTGAATGCGGTTTAATGGTAAACTTGGCTTTATTTATAATGGCTGATTCATTTCCAAATGAGTCAGCCAAAGCATCCAAGTCTATACGGAGTTTATAACCAGCCATCGGTTTTAGCGGAAGTCGACCGGGGTCCAATTCTTCTACAGGCGTAAGGTCATTTTCAAAAGTATTAACCCTTTTTGAGGTTTCCTGAATTAAAATGGAATCTGCCGTACCGTTATGGTAAAATGTAAGGTTAGAAGCATCATTCACCAAATCCATATAAAGTATGGCTCCTTGCTGGCCATTGCTAAATGAATTCTGAGGAACCATGGCCAAACCATTGAAAAAATCCTCAAAACGTTTATTATCATTAAGATTTGTTTTAGAGGCTTTCTCAAACTTTTCTAAAAAGCTTTGATCGGTGATCTGGATTTTCAATTCACCGGAAGACGGATCAGGTTTTCCAGTATAGGATCCAATAGGATCGTTTTCATCGTATTCAAAAGTTGTATCAGAAAAGTAAGACTTATCCTGATTGATGGGTCTATCCAACTGGTAAATATTAAAAGTTTGGGTAGTGTTTAGATTGCCATAATGGGTTTCATCAGCGGAAAATTTGAGGAATAACTTAGCTGAATCTATGGATGAATTTTGAAAGTAAATGGAATCAAACCCCCTATTGGTAAGTTCAAAAGTACTGAAGATAGCGGCCTTGGTCGATCCTAAAATGGTGTCATTATGACTTCCAAGAAGGTTTCTGCTATATTGATCTGATTGTACAGGACCTGCATTGACTGTTTCAAAAGAAAGGGGGACCTGCATTTTCTCAAAATTATTCTTCGATACATTTCTACCAGGCGGATGATCCGTAGAGTCAACCTCTTTTTGGCACCCAATTGATGTTATTATGAACAAACAAAAAACTGATTGAATCAGGAATCGGAAATTGTTAAAAGAAATAAGGTTCGGAATAGATATGTACATAAAAGGGCGGGTGTTATTCATCGAGTATTTGGTTGTAAAAATTCATGTAACTTTCGGCAAATTGATCACCATCGCTATTAACGTAATCCAATAGGGGTTTATTTAGTTCTTCTACATAAGATTTGACATCCGGATCCACATTTTCAGAACCAAAAGAAACCGCATCTGCGTATTTAGACCCTGTTTTGTGTAGTTCTTTGCAAGAAGGGTTTTTCAGCAGATCTTTTACATCAGAGGCTTTCCCATTTAAATGAGCCTTTTTCATGAATTCATTACCAAGTTCTTCCTGAAAGGAATTTTCATAAATGGTGAATAAAAATTTGGAATTCTTAAAGGCAGGCTCGTTTTTGTAAACCGTCCTGGCGTATAAAGGTATTAGCCCTGTCATCCAGCCATGGCAATGGATGATGTCAGGCTCCCATCCAAGCTTTAGTAAAATTTCAATAGCCCCTTTATTAAAGAAAATCGTTCTTTCATCATTATCCTCAAAGAAGGTACCATCCTCATCCCTCAAATAATCTTTTCTCTGAAAATAATCTTCATTATCAACGAAATAAACCTGCATTTTGGCTGAAGGCAAGGAAGCCACTTTAATGATCATTGGGTTGTCAAATTCTCCGACTGGTATGTTAATACCGGATAGCCTAATCACTTCGTGCAGGCGATGTTTGCGTTCATTGATTTTACCAAAACGAGGCATGAAACTTCGAACCTCAAATCCGTTTTCTTGTAAATTTTCGGGTATAGCTCTAGCGAATTTTGCTTGTTCAGTTTGATGAATGTAAGGATCCATCTCATTGGTTATAATAAGTACTTTCTTTTTCGTCATTCTTTATTCTTTTTAGAATATTTGCCTTTTGAAAAGAAGTACAAAATTAGGAAAAACACCTATAAATTAAAAGAATATCTCGTAGCTTTGAAATGTTTATTAAAAGCCCTTTATGGTCAAGATAATCCGTGAAAGGAAAGTCATCTACGATGAAGTGCAAAAATTGAAAGAAGCGGGGAAAAAAGTAGGCTTTGTTCCAACCATGGGAGCCTTACACGAAGGCCATTTATCTTTGATCCGATCCAGCGTTAAGGAAAATGATGTAACCATCGTAAGCATTTTTGTTAATCCCACCCAGTTTAACCAAGCATCGGATTTTGAAAATTACCCCATTACCCCTGATGAAGACCTTGCAAAGCTTGAAGCAAACAATTGTGATTTATTATTTTTGCCGAGCCAAAACGAAATGTACCCGGAAGGCCTCGAAATAGATAATTATTTTAACCCGGGTTATTTAGGTGAAATATTGGAAGGCGCTTACAGGCCCGGCCATTTTCAAGGCGTGGCCACCATTGTTAAAAAGTTATTTGATGCCACAAACCCTGATTTAGCTTATTTTGGTCAAAAAGATTACCAGCAACTTTTGATCGTCCAAAAATTGGTTAAGGATTATGAGCTAAATATTGAAATCAAACAAGGGGCAATATGCCGGGAGCCAGAAGGCCTGGCCATCAGCTCAAGGAATGTAAGGTTGACCAATGATCAAAAAAAATGGGCACCAGAAATATATCAAACCCTTTTAAAAGCAAAACAAGCTTTACAATCACGAGATATTTCAACCATCAAACATGAGGCTTTAAAACAACTTAATGAAATCCCCGAAGCAAAAGCGGAGTATTTTGAAATTTTGAATGCTCAAGATTTAACAAATTTTGAAGCAAACGAACTGCCTGAAACGATTGTTATTTGTGCGGCTGTATGGTTAGGAGAAGTTAGGCTTATTGATAATATTTTAGTAAAAGCTAACGAAGCTTATGCAAATTGAGGTAGTAAAATCTAAGATCCACCGAGTTCAGGTAACAGATGCTAACCTAAATTACATTGGTAGTATTACAATTGACGAAGATTTAATGGAGGCTGCCAATCTTATAGAAAACGAAAAGGTGCAGGTACTCAATATTAACAATGGGGAAAGGCTGGATACTTACATTATCAAAGGTCAACGAGGAACCGGAACCATTGCTTTGAATGGCCCAGCGTCAAGGAAAGCCCAACTTGACGATATTATCATCGTGGTGTCCTATGCTGCTATGGATTTTGAAGAAGCCAAAACTTTTCAACCAACCATCATTTTCCCGGAGAACAATAAAATTAAACGTACGTGAACCGCGTTTTTTCCATCTTAAAGTACCTATCCTTTTTCGCCATTGGTGTCTTTCTTTTATGGTTGGCGTTCGCTAATCAAGACCAGGAAAAAATTATTCAAGAATTTAAAAACGCCAATTATTTCTGGGTAGGTGTTTCGTTATGCTTTATGACGTTAAGCCACATGAGCCGCGGTATTCGTTGGACCTACCTCATCAAGCCACTTGGGATAAGGGTGAGTCCCAGAAATGGATTTATTGCTGTAATGGTGGGATATTTAGCCAATCTTGCTTTGCCGCGTATGGGGGAAATCACTCGCTGCGTCATACTCAACAGGAGTGACAAGGTTTCCTTAAACAGCTTGATCGGTACGGTAGTAGTAGAACGCATTTTTGACATGATCGTATTGCTAACCATTTTAATTGCCACTTTTCTTATTGAATTTGATAGGCTTAACGATTTTTACTTTTCTACCATTCATCCTAACTTAATGCAACAGCTGAACAACCTTGCTTCATTTGAATTCATTGGCTTGCTTGTAGCCACCCTGGCTGTAATAGGTAGTGTCCTCCTATTTATTAGAAAAAAATACCGTGAAAACCCTATTATAGCCAAGCTTCGATCCCTGGCCAATGAGTTTGTTACCGGTTTTAAGACCATAAAGAACATGGAAAACAATGTGCTATTCTTTGCTCATACCATTTTTATTTGGGTAATGTATTGGGCCATGACCTACGTGGTTTTTTTTGCCCTGGAATCAACTTCCCATTTAACAGTTATGGCAAGTTTAACAGCCTTTTCAGTTGGTAGTATTGGATTTATTATGCCAGTACAGGGTGGTATAGGCACTTATCACTGGGCCGTTAAAGAAGGTTTGAAGCTTTACGACCTCCCTCAGGCTGACGGACTTACCTATGCTACCTTGGTCCATGGTTCTCAATTTCTTGCAACATTGTTCATAGGGATCCTTTGCTTCATTGCATTTGCCCTCATCAAAAAGAAAGCGCTCCACAATGAGCAATCTGAAAAAAAATAAACAAAAGGTTTATACCCTTCCCGAAATTATACCACCGATCAATCAATGGAAAGCTGAGCACCAATCCATTGTTTTTACCAATGGTTGCTTTGATCTTTTGCACCTCGGCCATATTGATTATCTAACATCGGCTGCTGATCTGGGTCAAAAATTTGTAATAGGCGTCAATTCCGATGATTCAGTTAAAAGATTAAAAGGTCACAATCGCCCAATCAAAGACGAATACACGCGTTTAATGATGCTGGCTGCCTTCAATTTTACAGATGCGTTGGTTTTGTTTGATGATGATACCCCTGAAAACCTGATTAAACAAATTACGCCCGATATTTTGGTAAAAGGCGGGGATTATTCCATTAGCGAAATAGTAGGGGCTCAACATGTACTGCAAAATGAAGGCAATGTAGCTATTTTACCATTCCTTAAAGGGCACTCCTCCACATTACTGGAAGCTAAGATCAAGGAGCATGAATAATTGGCAATTAGCTTGAAACGCCTTAAAAAAAATTTATAACCCCATGCCCCCATTAGGTTTTGGCACGTTTACCTTAAATGGACAGGCATGCAAGGATGCTGTACGGGATGCCCTTGCCAAAAGCTATCGCCATATTAATACCGCAAAAATGTAGGGCAATAAGGAACAAAGGGGCCAAGGCGTTCGGAAAAACCCCTGCTCCCAATCATTCTGAAAATTTAATCGGTATCCTAATAAAAATCCTTCCTCAAGAGCAATTGAAAACTAATTGCAAACCCAGTATAAAGGCGTATTATCTTTGGTGAAAATGTGACTTCAAGCCAGTCAGAATGTTGAACTGGCGTGGTAGTTTCGTGATATAACTATGCCTCAGCTTAACAAAACACCTCGTCATCTCAAAGGAGTGCTTGAGCACGACTGTCGTTATCTCGTGAGGCTTTAATGCCCGTCATTCCAACCAAGCTTTTTGGTCA
Organism: uncultured Sphingobacteriales bacterium; assembly: GCA_964561545.1. Lineage (GTDB taxonomy): Bacteria > Bacteroidota > Bacteroidia > CAILMK01 > CAYYUA01 > CAZLQF01. The sequence goes on along the minus strand of CAZLQF010000008.1, from coordinate 80,369 downwards.
AGGGTTAGCCATTAAGGCACCAAGAGATTCCTAAGCTTGGCCTACCGGGCTCCTTTTTATTGACGGTATTTTGCTACTGATATTTTGGGAGTTTTTGAAGCCATGTTAGCCTGTTGATGAAATGGTAAGTTTGAAGACCAAGCCAACGTATACTTATGACATTCGTAAGACAGGATTTCGTAATAACCCATCAAGTAACATTGGAAGGACGTTTAAGCAAACACGCAGAAGGGGTTTACTTGGGAAAAGTTGGTACCATTGAGCAAATTAAGATTAAAAAAAGTGTTGGTGCACTAATGAATTAAGGTTTTACGGTTTTTAGGTGCTACATATTGAAGCCCCACTGAGTTTTGCTTATCGGGGCTTTTTAGTGCCAGCTATGCTCTTTGCTTACCAACTCCGTTAACAAGGAATCGTCCTTTTCAATGGCGTTACCAACTACCACCAAATCAGCTCCGCTTTCATAAGCTTGGTTCATACCTTCCTTATTTCGAATACCACCGCCTACAATTAAGGGAACATCAATATTTTTACTGACAGCCTCTATCATTTCATTAGGAATTGCCTGGTCTGCACCGCTACCGCAATCCATATAAATGAACCGCAATCCCAATAGCTCACCGGCTATTGCTGTACTTACAGCTATGTCCGTTTTATGGTAAGGGATGGGAAATGTATTGCTGATATAAGATGCTGTGGTTGTTTTGCCGCCATCTATTAACATGTACCCTGTTGGTAAAACCTCAAGGTTGCTTTTTTTCAGAATAGGAGCAATTTCTACATGCCTCCCGATTAACAAATCCGGATTTCTACCGGAAATGAGGGAGAGAAAAAGCATTCCATCTGCTTTGTCATTGTACTGTAAAGAACTGCCGGGAAATAAAATCACTGGAATGCTCGAATAGGCTTTAATGAACTGAATGCAAGATTCAACGCGATCGGTCATCAGGAGGCTTCCACCTAAGAAAATGAAATCTACATTTCCTTCATTAGCCATTTTTAAATTACGGTATAAATCTTCCTCCGAATATTTATCAGGGTCTATCAACCAGCAGAAGAACCGCTTGCCAACTTTTTTACCTGCTTCTATGGTAGCGCATAGGGTATTATTCATAGGATCATTTGCTAATTGGCCGTGTAATTACCATCAACAAATATAAATAATTTGGTTAATGTTTAATATTCATTGTTCCATATTGCATTGTTAAAGGTGATTTAATCAAGAAGCCACTTTTGAAAAACCACACCTTCTTATCATCATGCATCTTGCATTTTTTGTACATCATCACCACAGATTCACCTGACCTCTTGTTGCAATAACTAAAATTGAGAATTGGTATTTGTCATTTTAAATTGTTTATCTACAAAGATGTTTTAGATTTGCAACTTCAAAAATTGTAGATTATGATCAGGCCATTTCAACCATCAAAAAAGAAACGTATCAATAAGCACGGTTTCAGGAAGCGTATGAAAAGCAGAGGCGGCCGTCAAGTTATTAACAGCAGGCGAAAGAAGGGAAGAAAGAAATTATCTGTTTCCGGTGAGAAGCGGCATAAATTCTAATTGCCTGCAGGTTTTGCATGCCCAAAACATTCGAACTCAAAAAGCAAGAACTGTTACGAAAGCACACGCTTATTCAAGACCTCTTCAATGCTAAGGCGGGTCAACGTAAAGTTCTTGAATACCCTTTCATGGCATTGTGGAAAAGCGCTTTCCTGGATACTCAATATCCGGCACAAGTTTTGTTTGTAGTGTCCAAAAAATATTCCAAGCGCAGAGTCCATGTTAATAGGGCAAAACGTCAAATGCGTGAACTTTATAGATTGAGAAAGCATTTAATGTATAATGTGCTCAACCAAGTAGAAATGCAAATTATTTTAGCCATCATTTTTACTGGTAAAGAACGTTTTGAACATGCTGCGTTAGAAGAAAAATTTGATAACCTGTTTGAAAAGCTTATTGCAAATATTGAAGAAGGGCCTGGCGCTGATTTTCCTACTCCTGATTAGGATTTATCAGTACGTCATATCTCCTTTATTTCCACCCTCATGCAGGTATACGCCAACTTGTTCTGAATACGCTAAAGAAGCATTAAAGGTTCATGGGCCTTTTAAAGGAGGTTGGCTTGCTTTAAAACGTTTTATATCTTGTGCTCCATGGGGCAGCTACGGTTATGACCCAGTGCCTTCCAAAAACAAAAAAGCCGAATTATGATGAATGGCATTAGAAATTTTTCTAAAAAAACTTTATTGGTTTTATTGGTACCAACAGTTGTGATTACATCAACAGGCATGGCCAGTAAACAATTTGAGATCTCCAAGCAGATCGATATTTTCATTTCCATGTTTGAAGAGCTGCATACTTATTATGTAGATGAGATCAACACTTCTCAACTTTTTGAAACTGGCATAGAGGCCATGTTAGAATCCCTTGATCCCTATACCAAATACATTTCAGCATCCGAAGTAGAGGATTACAAGGTTATGACCACCGGTGAATATGGCGGTATTGGAGCTGTAATTAGTAAGGAAGGGGCTCACATTTTAATTGTTGAACCTCATGAAGGATATCCTGCCCATCAAGCGGACTTGAGAGCAGGGGATATTTTATTAAAGGTTGATGATAAATCCATTAAAGGCAAAGGCACCAATGAGGTGAGCGAATTGCTGAAAGGAGAACCTGATACAAAAGTAGATGTAACCATTGAGCGACCGGGCTTTAACGACACGCTGCACAAAACTTTAACGCGTAAAAATATAGAAATGCCCAACGTACCTTATGCCGGAATGATTGAGGATGAGAACGTTGGTTATATTAGGTTTAACAATTTTAGAAAAAATGCAAGCGAAGAAGTAAAAGAAGAAATACTCAATCTTAAAAAGCGGGATAGCCTTAGGGGATTAATTCTTGATTTAAGAGGAAATCCTGGAGGGATCCTTAATGAAGCTGTTAAAACCGTATCCTGGTTTGTGAATAAAGGGCAGCTCGTGGTTAAAACCAAAGGCAAGGTTGACGAATGGAACAAGACCTATAAAACCTACACCGCTCCGGTTGATAAAAATATTCCGTTGACTGTATTGGTAGATGGTGAATCTGCATCGGCTTCAGAGATCGTTTCTGGTACCATGCAAGACTTGGATCGTGGCGTTGTTGTAGGCAAACAAACTTATGGAAAAGGCTTGGTACAACAGGCCAAATCACTTCCTTACAATGCTAAGTTAAAATTAACCATTGCCGAATATTACATTCCAAGTGGCCGAGGCATCCAGGCAAGAAATTACTCCCAATCAAATAGAAGTCCGGAAGAGATCCCTGATTCTTCTGAAATTAAATTTGAAACCAAGAACGGTAGAACCGTTCACGATGGTGACGGTATTACACCAGATGTGAAAGTAGACCCTGAAGACAGGCCTAAGATCATAAAAAGCCTTTTAAACAAAAGACTGATCTTTGATTATGCCACCCTTTACAGAAATAATCATGATACCATTCCCAGTCCAAATGAATTCAAGTTCACAGATGAAATGTATAAGGATTTTGTTAAATTCCTGAATGATCGGGAATACGAGTATACTACCAATACCGAGAAAAAAATCAAGCAATTGGTTAGTACATCCAAGGATGAAAATTATTATGCCGGAATTAATAATAACATTGATCAACTTAAGGAAAATTTGAAAAAGCACAAGCAGAACGATCTTGAACTTTACAAAAATGAAATCCAAGCTTTGATAGAAAAGGAGATCATTTCCCGTTATTATTATCAAGCTGGCAGAATAGAGGCTTCTCTGGAGAATGATGAATATGTGCAAAAAGGTTTGGATGTTTTAACGGATTCTGATCGCTATTACAATATTCTTAACATAGAGCCGCGCAATTGAAGGCGTTTTAGGAAGAGATTAGGGTAATGAAACGCCTTTTTAGCCTGCATCAATTAACAATACCATCAACGTGTTTGACATTTATGATCTTTTAATCCTTTTCATAACCGGTAGCGTAGGGGGCGCATTAGCAGGCTTGTTAGGCATAGGGGGTGGTTTGGTGTATGTGGTAGCTTTTACCTACTACCTCCAGTTTTTTGATCTTAGTGACGTTGAGATTGTTAAGTATTTGGTATCCAATTCCATCTTCGGGGTTTTCTTTGCTGGCGTTTCTGGTACCATTAAGCAAATCAGAACCAAAAACTTTTATTTCAGGGAAGTTATCATAACAGCTGTACCTGGCATAGTGGCTGCTTTGATAACCTCCTTTTTTATAGTTAAGTATGATTGGTATTCCAAAGAGCGGTTTGCCGTATTCTTTATCCTAATCCTCTTAATTTTTGCATTTAGGATGTTCTGGCCGATCAAATCAAAAGGAATGGTGGTAACAAGAAGTGACCTCCCTCCTGCTAATTTTATCATAACCGGATTTTTCAGTGGTATGTTATCAGCACTTTCAGGTTTGGGAGGAGGCATTATATTGATCCCGATATTGGCAGGCATGATGCGGTTAAAAATTGTAAAGGCTTCTTCGATTTCCCTGGGCATGATGCCATTTTTTGCTTTGGCCATGAGCCTTTATTATGGCACCGAACAGCTTGCCCCAGTAGAATTTGCAGGCACCATTGGGTACCTTATTATACCATTGGTTCTACCAGTGGCTTTGGGTGTTATTATTTTTGCCCCTGTTGGAGTGCGGATTGCTCAAAAATTATCCGGAAAGGCCATCCGTATTATTTTTGGTATCGTCATGCTTTTGGTGATTGTAAAAATGAGCTATCAATTCTACTTTTAATAACAGTAAAAACCCTTAATTGAATGGCGCTATTAATGCTTGAAACCTCAACAGATGTTTGTTCAGTAGCTATCATGGACCACAATTACCATATTGAACAAAAGGATGAGGTTGGTAAAAGCATTCACTCTAAAAAACTCGTTTCCTTCATTTATGAGTTAATGGAAACAACCAAGCTATCCTTTAATGAGCTTGAAGCGATAGCAGTGAGCAAAGGTCCTGGTTCATACACCGGCTTAAGAATTGGTGTAGCTACAGCTAAGGGGCTTGCTTTTGGGATGGATATCCCTTTGATTGGCATTAATACGTTGCAAATAATGGCTGCCGAAGCTGCCAATCAAACCGATGCTAAAAAAGTGCTTTTAGTACCCTTGCTGGACGCCCGAAGAATGGAGGTTTATACTGCAGTTTTTGATCAAAACTTAAACTTTCAGCAAAAAAGCCAGGCCATGATTGTTGATCAAAACTTTATGGATGAAATTATACAAAGAAACAAGACCTATTTCTTTGGCAATGGGCTCGAAAAAACGAAACCTTATGTAAGTAACCATTCCAATGCAAATTTCTTAGAGAAGATTACACCAATGGCATCCAATATGGCATCTTTGGCTCAAGAACGTTTAGCCAACAAGGACTTTGAAGATTTAGCTTTTTTCGAACCTTTTTATCTAAAAGATTTTGTTACCCATGAATCCAAGAAGGTGGAAAGCATATTGAATAAATAGTAAGACCATGGTAAGCGGTTCTTGGCCCAAGGTTCAAATCCCGCAAAAATGATTAGTTGAAATAATTGTAAATAAAAACTTATAACTACTTTTTAATTGTACCAAAAAGCAAAAAATATGAGTCCAGCAGTAGAAGCTTTAACACCCGAACAAATCGCTGAATATAAGAAGCATAGTGTAATGTTAATTGATGTTAGAACCCCGCAAGATTTTAGCGAAGGGTTGATACCAGGCTCGATTAACATCCCTTACGAACATCGCTTTGATGAATTAATGGAACAATTTGTATTTCCTGATCGGGCATTTGTTGTAATACCACCTGAAAACCAGGAAGAAGAAATTGTAGAAGCCCTTAAATCCCGGAATTATTCCAACATGTATGGATATTTAAAAAATGGCTTTAAAAGCTGGTTAGAAGCTGGCAATCAAATAGACATGGCCATTTCTATATCACCTTATGAATTTTCCCTCGACATAAAGCACGATGACAACATTGAGGTATTTGATCTAAGACCTGAAGATGAATTTAAGCAGAAATACCTGGAAAAAACCATGAATAAGTCTATGGAGCAAGTTATGCAAAGTTATGGTGACCTTCAAAACAATAAGACTTATTACCTGTTATGCAGGGATGGTGCGAAGTCCATGGGGCTAATATCTTATTTAAAAGCGCAAGGCAAGCACAACCTTTACCACATTGATGGTGGTTTTCAGGCAGTTGAAAAAGAGGAAATTGCCTTTGTAGAACCCAATAAGGTTCAAAAATCGAAATCCCCAAACAAGAACTGATTGCTCATGTTATTTTTATTAAAAAACGAAAGTAACAAATTGGGGGCACTGTTGCCTTATTAGAGCCTTAGGACCAACTATAATTACTAATTAAAATTTAAACTCACTTTCGTTTTTGGCAACCTAAATTCATCAACCAAGTACTTAAACATGCTGGCATGGACTCAGTAACTCAAATTTCCCTTGGCGCGGCAGTGGGCGAGGCAACCTTAGGACGTAAAATCGGCAACAAGGCGATGATATGGGGTGGGCTTATTGCTACCATTCCTGATCTGGATATAATTCCGGGTCAATTCATGGAGGCGGTCCAAAAAGTAGATTTTCATAGAAGCATCAGCCACTCCATCGTGTTTTTTATCTTATTGGCGCCTCTATTTGGATGGTTGCTTGAAAGGCTCTACAAGAAAAAAGAAGTGGGATTATGGAAATGGACCTTGATGACCTTTCTGGTGCTACTCACCCATGCCCTTTTGGATTGCTTCACTACTTGGGGCACGCAATTGTTTTGGCCAATTGATACCAAGATCTCCTTTCAAAACATCTTTGTCATTGACCCGATCTATACCCTTCCTTTGCTCATTAGCCTCATTTGGTTGAGTTTTTACAGGAAAGATGCCCAATTCAGGAAAAAGTTGAACATAGCGGGTTTGGTTATAAGCTCGCTTTATTTGGCATTTACTTTTGTTAATAAATACCAAGCCAATCAATCATTTAAACATGCTTTAAATACTCAGGAAATTAATTTTAAAGAAATAGAATCCCGACCAACGCCTTTTAACAGCATCTTATGGTCCGCTAATGTAGAAACAAAAGATGGATTTTACATCGGCTATTATTCCCTACTGGATGAAGACCAAAACATTGACTTCCATTATTTTCCTAAGCAACATGGGCTTTTGGAACCTATTGAAAACCACCCTAAAATAAAGAAGTTAACGCGCATCACAAGAGGTAAGCATATAGTCCAGGAATGGGAAAATGGATTAATTCTAAATGACCTCAGGTTTGGCCAGGGAAGCGGCTGGCAAAAAGGAGCCGGTAATTTCATTTTCGCCTACTTTATTAAGATGCCTTCCGAAAGCGATGTTTCAAAACTGTCCATTGTCCGCAAAGAAAATTCTCTGGATGAAGGAGAAAAACTGTTAGCCCAATATTGGGAACGCATGTGGGGTGTTTAGATAAACTCATACGGTTGCAATAATGAGTTAATAAAGGGTTTAATTGTTCAGATTCCCAACTAAAGGCATCCTGCCCTTATTAGCTTGAGATTTTGGCAGCATACTCTTTGGCAAAATAAGATATAATGACGTCAGCACCGGCCCTTTTGATGGACAGTAACATTTCATCCCTTGCAGCCTCATAATCCAACCAGCCATTTTGGCCTGCAGCCTTAATCATGGCACATTCTCCACTTACATTATAAGCAGCAATCGGGATTTCGAATTGGTTTTTTAACGTGTGGATCACGTCCAGGTAAGAAGCCGCGGGTTTTACCATCAAATAATCTGCACCTTCATCAAAATCAAGCCGCCCTTCAAGGATGGCTTCCCTTTTATTGGCGGGATCCATCTGATAAGATTGCTTATCGCCTCCTTGAGGAGCTGAACCAAGAGCGTCCCTGAATGGCCCGTAAAACGAAGAAGCGTATTTGGCTGTGTAACTCATGATGGAAACTTCTTTAAAGCCTTGCCAATCAAGTTGTTCACGGATAAATTGCACTCTTCCGTCCATCATATCTGATGGACCAATAACATCCGCTCCTGCTTGAGCCTGTGCCAAAGCCATCTTGGCTAAGATGGAAAGCGTTTCATCATTCAGGACCTTATCATTTTCTACTAAACCGTCATGCCCATCAGAACTGTAAGGATCCAAGGCTACATCTGTTATTATGCAGGCTTCAGAGAAATTTCGTTTAAGTTCACTTATTGCCTTGAGGTAGAAATTATCATTGCTGTAACTATAAGTAGCTTTGCCATCTTTCAGTTCCTCATCTAAAACCGGAAATAATATGAAGCTATGAATGCCAAGCCCCATGCTTTCTTCCACTTCTTCGAGCAATTTATCGATGGAAAAGCGATAATTCCCTGGTAAAGATGGCACTTCTTCGGCCCTGTTCTGGCCGTTAACTACAAACAAGGGATGAACCAACTGGGATAACTCAAGGTGGGTTTCACGAAGGTGATTCCTTACAGCTGGTGATTTTCTATTCCTTCGGGGTCTTCTGAGCATATGGGTAGTTTTATTTAGGAGCGAATTTAAGGGATGCTGAGTTTTTCCAGGTTATGTGAACATCAATTTCTATGGTGGTAAGCAATCAGCTTAACATGCAACAATTTTAATGGCCATCTCAATAGCATCAAACAATGAAGGGCCAAATCACCAATTAATCCGACAGTTACCACCTCGCTAACGATATGGCGTTTACATCGCTAAAAGCAAGGTAATCCTGGACAGCCCTGTAACAATCATAAGGTTCTATAATTGGCATATTAAGAAAGCGGTGTAAAGGAAGATGGTTTTTATCTGAAGGCTTTAAACGCAAATTTTTGCTAAAAGCTCGATGCTCAAACTTTACTCAGCTATTACCAATGAGCCAATTTAACAATTCACGTTTTACGTTTCTTCTTTTTAGCAGCAGGGAATAGCACATTGTTCAAGATGAGCCTGTAGCCAGGCGAATTAGGATATAAATTTAGATCGGTTGGCGGCTCGCCAACCATGTGCTGATAATCTTCAGGATCGTGCCCTCCGTAAAAAGTCCACATGCCTTTACCATATTCTCCATGAATGTAGCGAGCACTGTTCAGCACCTTACTTTCACCCATTACCAAAACCTCTGATTTCAAATTGTCTTTTCTGAAAGAGGTAGTCTGCCCGAAAAATCCTTTAATAAGTTGCGTGTGGTTTTGGCAAAGCATGGTCGGAACCGGATCCCATTTGGCTGAAAATTCAAATAGGGTGAAAAAGTCCTCATCTTCCTCTATTTTACGGTGAGATTGGGTAGCATCAATACTTGAGTATTCATATTTGTAAGGATCCGTAACAAGATCAAAATCTTCAAATGCAAAACTATTTGAAAAATCAAGTTTTTCTTGCGCATTCGGATCCATTGGATCGCCATCGAACATGCGCTTGCAGATATCCACGCCATCCGATGCCAAAGCAATGTCATAAGTATCGGGAGCCGAACACATGGCAAACAAATACCCACCCCCCATTACATAGTCTCTTATTTTTTTAGAAACGGCTAATTTGAGTTGAGATACTTTATTAAAGCCCCACCTGGAAGCAATTTCACGTTCCTCTTTTACTTGTTTTTGGTACCAGTCTGCGTTTCGGTAGCTAAACCAAAATTTACCAAACTGCCCTGTAAAATCGGCATGGTGCAAGTGCAACCAATCGTATTCATGTAGCTTGTTTTTCATCACCTCATCATCATATACCACATCATAGGGTATTTCAGCATAGGTAAGGACTAATGTTACAGCATCATCCCAGGGTTTTTTGGATTTGGGAGAATAAACAGCAATGTCGGGGGCTTTTTCCAGCTTTACGGCATCTTTGTTGGCCTCAGGATGGGATATTTTTTCTTTAACGCTTGCATATTGCGCATCAGCCATCACCTCATAAGTGACCCCTCGAACATTACATTCCTTTTCAAAGGCCTCGGAATAAGGGAAACTGAAACTTCCTCCCCTGTAATTGAGCAACCACTCAGCTTTAGCGCCATTTTCCAAAACCCAATAGGTAATGCCATAAGCTTTTAAGTGGTTCTGCTGCTTATCATCCATAGGAAGCATTATGCGAGCTGCATCAGCGGATGTGAAAGCAATAAGAGATATAAGGGTTAAGCTAAGGAATCGTTTGAGGTTGATCATTAGTGATAATTTTTATAATTAAAATTTTGGTTTTAAGGCCTCATAATTAAACCATTCAAATTTGAACAGGTTTAAATTATGCTTACTTGAGCTCTTGAAAGCAAATTCCCTGCTAAAAACACAATTAACATAATTACAGAGTAAAACCATTTGTTATCATAAGCTCAATTTTGAGCGCTAAGCATAAAAATCAAGCTGTAATATACATAGGGTATATACCCCATGCAAAATAATTTTGGACAACAAAAACGTATTCATTCCCAAAACCTTAGTTGTCCTTTTTAAAGAAATCCGCCAACTAGTCGGATTACTTGGTAATTTATCTCTATGCATTAAGCCTAATAAAAGTCAGGATATTGATTGGGATCAGCTTCATGCATAAGGCCGTAAATAGTATCAAACACGTCCTCAGCCTGAGGTTTGGAAAAGTAATCCCCATCCGATGCATAAGCAGGTCGATGGGCATGAGAGGTCACCGTACGCGGTTCAGAATCCAGGTGCCAATATCCGCCTTGCTCTTCAAGTACTTTTTTCATCATAAATCCATTGGCACCACCAGGCGCATCTTCATCCAGGAATACAACCCGGTTGGTCTTTTTCAAGGATTCGATAATAGAATGATGAAGATCAAAAGGCAAAAGCGTTTGAACGTCTATCAACTCAGTAGAAATGCCCACTTCATCAAGCTTGGTTACTGTTTCTTCTGCAACTCCAACGCAAGCGCCGTAAGTAACAATGGTAACATCAGTACCCTCAGTTAACACTTCTGGTACACCAACTGGAACCGTTACATCACCAAGATTAGAAGGATGTTTTTCTTTAGAGCGGTAAGCATTCAAACGTTCGATGATTAAACCCGGTTCATCTGACTTTAGTAAGGTGTTGTACAATCCGGCTGCTTGCAACATATTTCTTGGTACGCCAATGATCATTCCTCTGCAGGCATTAATGATGGCACCCATATGGGAGCCAGAGTGCCAAATTCCCTCAAATCGGTGTCCACGCGTACGAATGATTAAAGGCGCTTTTTGGCCACCCCTGCTCCTGTATTGAACGGTAGCAAGGTCATCACTCATGGTCTGAAGCGCATACAAAACGTAATCAAGGTACTGGATCTCAGCTATTGGGCGCAAACCCCGCATCGCTGTGCCGATCCCCTGGCCAATGATGGTAGTTTCTCTGATGCCGGTATCGGCCACCCTTAACTCCCCATATTTTTCCTGCAAACCAGCCATGCCCTGATTAACACCACCAATCTTGCCAAGGTCTTCTCCAAAAGCAAAAATCTTTGGATCTCTTTTCAATGCTTCATCAAAAAAGTTATTCAGGATTTGATAGCCATTAATTTCCTCGGCATCAGCATCATATTCAGGTTCTACGGCTTCAATATTAGTAGCAGCATAATCCGAGTGACTGTGTAGATAAGTATTGTAGCGATCGCTATTAACTTCTACAATCTGTTTTTGCCAGTCAACTAATGCTTTACGCTCAGGGATGTTTTCATCAATGGTTACTCGAAGGGCATCATGGATGGCCTTAACAATCGTCCTGCGAAAAACATCCATGGTCTTCTTAAGGTCATTCTGTATTTGCTGAAGCCTTTCTTTGTGCTGGCTCTTTTCAGCCAGCTTTCCGATCATTTCGCTGCCTTCTTTGATCTCTTGTTTGATGGGATTGATAAATGCCTTATAAGCCTCGTTCTTAGCTTCTTTGGCTTCCTCTTTTGCTTCTGTCTCTATTTGATCAATTTCTTCTTCGGTAGCAACATCATTTTCCAACATCCAATTCCTCATTTGGTTGATGCAATCCCATTCCTGCTCCCATTGCAGCCTTTCTTTTGATTTATAGCGTTCATGAGAACCTGAGGTAGAGTGCCCCTGAGGCTGCGTCATTTCCTGGATGTGAAAAATTGTCGGAATGTGGTATTCCCTTGTGAGGCGGATGCCTTCTTCATAAGCTTTGATCAAGCCGGGGTAATCCCAACCTTTTGGCGTATAGATGTAATAACCTTGTCCTACTTCGGGGTCATACTCGAAACCTTTGAGCAAGCTTGAAATGTTGCTTTTAGTGAGCTGATAGTCGTTGGCCACTGAAATCCCGTATTCATCATCCCAAATAGAAATAGAAACCGGGGCATTAAGCAGGCCGCAAGCATTCAAAGCTTCCCAAAACATGCCTTCCGCTGCACTGGCGTTGCCGATCATGCCAAAAGCAACTTCTTTTCCTTTATTGGAAAATTGGGTATATTCATGGAGTGCTTCAATCTCACGGTAAAGCCTGGAAGCATAAGCAAGCCCTACAAGCCTTGGCATTTGACTTCCTGTGGGAGATGCATCAACAGATGAATTCTTCTTGTCTGTCAAGTCCTTCCATTGCCCTTTTTCATCCAAACTCCTGGTGGCAAAGTGGCTGTTCATTTGGCGACCGCCGGTCATCGGTTCATGCTCTAAATTGGGATCAGCATAAAGCTGGGCAAAAAACTGTTCTAAAGTAAGCTCCCCAATGGCCATCATGAAGGTCTGATCGCGGTAATAACCCGATCGGAAATCTCCCTTATCAAAATATTTGGCAAGTGCAATTTGAGCTATTTCTTTACCATCCCCGGTTATACCGAATTTGGCTTTGCCTGTTAACACCTCTTTACGGGCTATATAGCTTGCCTCCCTGCTTGCGTTAGCAAGCCTGTAATCTTTTATTACCTGGTTTTTGAAATCTTCAAATGTTAGTGATCCTGTATCAACTTGACTATTTTCCTTGATATCTTCCATTATTCAAAGCATTTTTCTAAAAGGCGCTTACAAAAATAGGGGTTTTAATTTAAGCAAACCATAGTATAAATGCAAATATGAAACAATTTTAGTTTTTAAAGACATTAGGTGATTGGTTGGAATATTACATTAAAATTAATTTTTAAAATTCCTAACTGCCGTAAAGAACAACTTTTGAAATGAATGCCTAACTTTGTAAAAAAAATGGAAACCTATGCAAAACGTTAATGCTCGAGGTCAAGGCAGACTGTTCCAGAACAAATACTTGGAATCTTTAACCAAGACCCATCCAGCCATTATCTTGAGTATTTATGTTCCAGCAAGCCTCTTTTCCCTGTGGTACTACATAACCCACTTCAACACCCTAGCTATAACAGCCCTCGGGATATTTTTATCAGGTTTTCTTTTTTGGACGCTCATTGAGTATATGCTGCATCGCTTTATTTTTCATTTCGTTAATGACAATCCAACGGTTCAGAAATTCCACTATCTTATCCATGGCATTCACCATGAATATCCTAAAGATAAGGAGCGACTTGTTATGCCACTGGCACCCAGTTTAATATTTGTATTAGTATTCTACAGCATTTACTATGTTTTGTTGGGTAATTTGGTTTATGCCTTCTTCCCAGGTTTCGTGATTGGGTATTTGTGTTATGCCATGACGCATTACGCCATTCATGCAATTAAACCTCCCAAAAATTTCAATTACCTTTGGAAGCATCATAACCTACATCACTACAAATGTCCTGACAGGGCTTATGGCGTATCTTCACCACTTTGGGATGTTATATTTGGTACCATGCCACCCAGGCAATATCGGGAATAATCCTTTTCATTGAAATAATATTCAAGATGCCCCGACCAGCTAACTACCAAAAATACTGGGCTTGGCATTTATCAAAATTCCTCATATTTATCAAATGCTAAAGCCCTTAAATTAGGAGGGCGTATATCCTTTCAAATTTAAGCTTTGTTTATCATAACCTTGCCTTAAATTCGTCTTTCAAAAAAATGTTATTTATTATCAAAATTGCTGAAAATGGAACAATCCCTTAAAGAAAAATACATGCAGCTTACCATAGAACTGGCTAAAGAGAACATAAAAGCCAATCAAGGCGGGCCGTTTGGGGCTATGGTAGCCAATGAAGATACCATTATCTCAAAAGGCACGAATTTGGTAACCTCTACCAATGATCCAACCGCCCACGCTGAAATAATGGCCATTCGAAAGGCTGGGAACCAACTTGAGCATTTTGATTTAAGCGGATATACTTTATTTGCTTCTTGCGAACCCTGTCCAATGTGCTTGGGCGCTATTTACTGGGCAAGGATCAGTAAGGTTTATTTTGCAGCCACCAAAGGAGACGCTGCAGCCATTCAATTTGATGATCATAACATTTACGAGGAGTTGGCCAAAAACTGGCAGGAACGTTCAGTCAGTTTTGAGCAATTGTTAAGAGATCAAGCCATTGAAGTTTTCAAAGAATGGGAAAACAAAGAAGATAAGATCCTTTATTAGTTAAATTTATCAGCATAAGACAACTTTCCCTTAACTATCGCAAAATTCAGTAATCCAGCCAAAGCTTGAAGTAATTATCAAGGCTCAAGATTATGACCAAACTGATGTTATCCAGCGCTCTATAGGTAGACATTACCTTGGTAACACCTGAGAATCCAAGCTTATCTTTCTCTTTTTAAAGCCAAGCCGGGCAAATCCTCATCAATAATTGCCTCACCCAATTATATTACTAAATTTGCTTTAAAACAGCCTATATGAGCGAAGAAGTGGATTTAAACGGATATTACGAAATTGTCGAGAACGCGATTAGCGAATTGGGTGTAGATGCCCGGGAAGCCAGAGGAGAAGCCGAGGGCCAATGGAACCTTAAGCGCGGCAATGCTTCCATTTGGATTGATCTCTGGTATATTGAAGAAGAAGAAGGCGCCTACTTCCAGGTCATGAGTCCTATTATGACGCTCCCTGAAGAAGATGATAAGAAGCACCAAATGTATGAAGAGCTCCTCAAGCACAATTACAGCATTTTTGGGGTTGCTTTTACCCTTCATGAAGATGGCATATACCTTAAGGGCATACGAGAAGTTGAGGGTTTGGACATGAGCGAAGTGATCTTTATGATCGGCAGATGTGGCAATTATGCAGACTCTTACAATGAACAACTTGTCAAAAGTTATGGAGGTAGAAGAATTGAATGAATCATTCCGGCATGACCAATCGTATTAAAATTTATTACTCAAAACCAAACATTTTGTTTTAGGATTGCGTTGATTTGGCCGATAAAACCAAAAAAATTATATTATGGAAGAACCCAAAATCGTACAAAAACAACCTTTTGTTCAGGAAATGGAGCCTGGCAAATACGCCTGGTGCAAATGTGGACAATCCAATAACCAGCCATTCTGCGATGGTTCCCACAAAGGAACCGGATTTTCACCCGAAGTGGTAACAATTGAAGAAAAGCAAAAAATAGCTTGGTGTGGCTGTAAACACAGTGGCAACAAACCTTACTGTGACGGTACCCACTCCACTTTGTAACCTTTCAGTTTTCAAATATTCAAAAATAATTGCTCCAAGGCCTTTTCCGCATTGCCTGGAGCTTTTTTATGGACATTCTCATTATCAATGGTCCCAACCTCAATTTATTAGAAGCAAGGGAAACCTCTATATACGGGAACCAATCCTTTGAAGCTTACTTGGAAAAGCTCCGAGATCAATTTAAAGAAGACCATATAGCCTACTTTCAGAGCAATCACGAAGGGGCCATCATCGATCAATTACAAGAAAGCATGGACCGGGTAGACGGCATTGTCCTCAATGCGGGTGCCTATTCGCATTATTCCTATGCCATAAGGGATGCCATTGCGACCCAAGCAAGCCCTGTAGTAGAAGTACATATCAGCAATGTTTTTAAGCGAGAAGCTTTCCGCCATTATTCGTGCATTGCACCGGTTTGTAGCGGCACCATCACTGGCTTCGGCTTAAAGGGTTATGCGCTTGCCATACAAAGTTTGAAAGCATCATAAATCCAAAACAGATTGATGCTTTATTATAGGAAGTGTTTTTTTGCAAGGAAATAAGGTTTTTTCTCTACCTTGCTTTATTCGCTCATCGAAAGTTTAGCTGGAATATAAATGTTGGTATCCCATTAAAACAACCTAATGGAACTACATTCAAGTAATTGAATGCTAATCCCCTCTTTTATTGAGCTACATAACCGCCATCTGCTGAAATGGCCTGCCCAGTTATTAAAGAAGCTTTGTGGGAACAGAGCCAAATAACTGCTTCCGCCACTTCTGCTGGTTTGCCAAAACGGCCCATCGGTATAGAAGCCAGAACTGACTGTTTAAATGCTTCATTATCTTCAATGATCCTGTTGATCATAGGAGTTTCAATGGGGCCAGGGCAAACGGCATTTACCCTGATGTTCAACTTGGCATATTCAATGGCCGCATTTTTGGTCAGCCCGATAACACCATGTTTAGTAGCAGTGTAATGGGGTAAATTGGGGAATCCTACTAAACCGGCCACAGAAGAACAATTAACAATCGCTCCATGTTTCGCTGCTTCCATAATGCTCAACTCTTGTTTTAAGCAATAATAAATGCCTTGCAGGTTGACGTTCAAAAGCTTCTCAAAGTTGTCATTATCGCTCTGGGCAGTAGGGGCTTTTACTCCTTCAATTCCTGCATTGTTAAAAGCTGCGTGTACCTGGCCATATTTTTCCCTGATATCACCAAAAACACGCCTCACTTCATCCGGGTCGCTGGTATCACACTTATAAAAGGCAGCCTCCAGTCCTTCATCTTCAATCGCCTTAGTGGTCAAAGCTCCTCCTTGTTCGTCTATATCAATTGCTGCCACTTTTGCTCCTTCTCTTGCAAATGCAATGGCTGTGGACCTTCCTATGCCTGAAGATGCTCCTGTTACAACAGCGGTTTTATATTTAAATAATTGCTCCATTATTGTATTGTTTATTTTATATTGGTAGTAATGGTTCTCTTTAATGCCTTGTTAAACCTGCAGTTCTTGAGGAAGTTATTGTTTATTAAAAATGATTTTTAAAATGCCCCGATCATAGAACCTTTTAAATTCATGCTTATCAACGGCTTGGGGCAAAGGGTAGTAGCGGCTGATTTTTACCAATTGGTGAGGAAATTCTTCTTTTAAGTACTGCTTTTCAATGGCATCTTGATCCTTATGGGAAGCATTGATGGACAATACCCCATCTTTTACAGAAACATCAAAATCTTCTGGGTTCATGCCTGGCGCCAGGATCTCCACGATAAAACAAGAGCCATTGTCATAAGCATTGATAGAAGGTTCTAAGTTATGATTCGAATTTTGGTAATGATCTAAATTTTGGGGTTGATTTTTCAAGAGGTCCATAAGGCATTTATTATTTTTACATCCTTACGCCAAAATTAAATAAGGCTTAGAAGCCAAAAAATGATTTTTATCAGCATTGAACCACCTTGGTTAGGGATTTTTAGAATCTGAAACTCAAATTTTTTAAGAACCTTTTTAACTATAGAGGTTAGAACGGTTATTACTAATGATTATAGTGGGTAATCAATGTAACCTGAAAGGGCAAAAAATTCTAAAAAAGGATGGACAAGGAGCAAATGCCAATCAAAACCGAGGCACTTGAGGAAGAATTTGGGTTGAATAAATCCATTCCGCAAAAACACGAACGTGCTATTTTAAAAGCACTTGTTCATTACCCGGAGCTAAGAACAGTTCCTATTGTTTTTAAAGAAGCAACTTCATTGCTTCCCCTATCCTGCAAGCCAACCATCCCAAGTTTGTTAACGCTCCAAAAACCAAGAACGTATAAAATTACTATCAGTACTCGTTCTTTACCGGGATTAGCCTCCATACTTTTTAAAAATTACAGCTTCAATGCCCAAGTAGGCATCATAGGTCATGAGCTCGCCCATATAGTTGATTATGAAAATGCTACCCAAAATCAGCTCCTAACCATGGGCATCAAGTACCCGTTTTCCAATTTTCGTAAGCGATTGGAGAGAAGTACTGACCTAAGAACAATCCAGCACGGGTTGGGGTGGGAATTGTATGCCTGGTCCTGCGAGATCAGGAAGCAAGAACAAAAAAGTAATCTAATTAAATACCATAACCAGTTTTATTTAACCCCCGAGGAAATCCTGCCCTACATTCAACAAAACATAGCTGCCATTAAGCGTTAATGGGTTAAGTTAATTAAGGGGTCCATTGTAAGAACTTTTAACCCTTGCCAAAACAAAATGGTCGCTGATTGAGACAAATGATATTAAAAAGCACTTCAGAAAAAATACTGGAAGTTTCAACAAGTCCTGTTCGGTTTTATATTTATTGTTTGTTGTTCAGTTCGGGATTTTTATGTAAAGATGCGCTTTTGAGGGCTATGCAACAATTAGAAGAACCAATGCTAACTTCAAAACCCTAAGTCATTCACCCATTTGAATTCAGCAGTTTCTCATACCGAAGTTGTTTGTAGCGGGGCCAATCGAAACGCCTGAGGAATGCATTGGCTGCTTTAGCTCCTCGAATGAAAAGGTCAATTTTATCATCATTAGAGATGTCAAAATCAAACCAAATGTGATCGCCAATATCCACGGTCTGGATGAGTTTTTCGTATTCATGGTTGTTAACCAGGAACTCAAAATCATGAACTTGCCGCATGGCATTGATCAAGTTCCTCAAGTAGCTCCTTAAATTGGTGGAAAGCTCAGGATTCTCCCGGTTAACCCCCAACTTGACGCCAAAAGTCGGCAATCTGGGTACGCCTGTTATATGAAAGGCATCAATGGGAAAGTTAGACATGACCCCTCCATCCACAAACCTGACTTTTTCCGGTATTGGGCCGTTATAGCGCACCATGTTTATCCAGTTGGTTTGGGCTTCGCCTCCTTTCGGAAGGTTACTCACCTCATACGGCTGAAACAAGAATGGAATGGCCATAGAGGCCCTCACATAATCAGCAGGGTTAACTTTATCTGGCTCATGCCAATACAACAAATTCATCTCCGGAAAGCTCACTTTGGTTTGAGTTGTAATGTCAGCAGCTATGATGGCTATTGAAGAACAAAGCCCTTCTACATTCCGCTCCACATTTTTGCGGATCCGCAAGGTTTCTGGCAATTTAGCTTGCTTCTGGAAAAGATCAGCGGTAGTAGAAATTCCATGTTTTTTCAAGATCCGATCAACCCATTGGTAGAAATCTTTTCCTGAATTAACACCAAGGTTTTTATTTATGGACCGTTTCAACCGAAACCCATTCCACATTACATGAACCAGGGATTTAGCTATACCTTCCTTTCTTACAATGCTTTTAAGGATATTTTTGATGGTGGGGTCGTTGTCCACAAAGTCCATGATGTTTTTCCGGGCGAATTCATCGATTAAAAGTTCTGACTTTGATGCTTGAAAGTCGCCCATGACGTTCAGAAACAAGGTATTGACCGCACCTGCTGAGGTTCCGGCTAAATTCAAAAACCTGATGCCCATTTGCTCCAAAACGTAAGTATAGCCTACCAAGGCAAAGCCCAGAACGCCACCGCCTTCCTGAACTAAATCCGCGTATTGATGCCCCGTTTCGTCAATAACATCTGAAAAGATCTTTTTATCAATTTGATCTTCTTTTAATTGCGTTATTAATCGCTCAACTTCGGGATGATGGGTAAACTCACTGCTTTCCATAAGTTTGGTAAATACGATTTTGAACTCAAATATTAAAAATTCCTTGGATAATGAAAGTAAATAATGACAATGATGCTTCTTTAATGGCCTTGCCCCATTTGAATTTTATGCTAGCCTACCATTCAAAATGGCTTAACTGTTGAGTATTTAATAAGTGGTTGCCTCCTATTGTTTTGACTTGATAACTACTTGTTTTAAGCTGAAATCCAGAGCTTGCTACCTACCAACAGAATAAGCGATCTTTATTTCCAGAATTATTCAACAGATTTGTACTGTTCTCACTACTAAAATTGAAGTATGGCTAAAAAGACAAAAGAGTGCCCTTCTTGTGCCATGGATGTAGACAAAGATGCAAAAGTTTGCCCGGTCTGTGAGCATGAATTTGAGCAATTTCCTACCTGGATGAAAATTGTCGCTGTTTTGCTTGTCATCATCTTCACCCTTTATTTCATTTTGTAACTGAAACATTACAATATCTTGCATGCTCTGTCTTTGGTATCCTTTTTTTTAATCTACCGGACCAAGTTTTTTTAGGCTAAGCTTTAAATTTTATAACAGCGCTAAAATTAGAATTTATGAGGCGTGATCTAAGCCAATGGCTTTGGCGCTTCTATGAACCGGATCCGAAAGAAGCTTTAGGT
The DNA here is from genome assembly GCA_964561545.1 of uncultured Sphingobacteriales bacterium. Classification (GTDB taxonomy): domain Bacteria; phylum Bacteroidota; class Bacteroidia; order CAILMK01; family CAYYUA01; genus CAZLQF01. The sequence goes on along the minus strand of CAZLQF010000008.1, from coordinate 60,074 downwards.
TATCAAAAGGAAAGTGGATATCTATGGAAAGCAGCTTAGAGTCGAATAATAATAGAAGGAATAGCAAACTTATTTTGTTAGTATCTTCCCCTAAATAAGGCCCCCCTTTAACCCATATTGACAATGAAGTGAATGCAAGACCATGTTGATAACAAAGGGCCAATAATGAGAAGGGGAAAGCCCTTTTTCTAAGGCCCATTGAGCATCTATAAAACGTGCGGGCACCAAGCCCAATTGATAAAAGATAAATCGCATTTCCGCTTTGCAAAGCGATCATTTAAACATAAAAACCAAGGCGTTACCACCAATCAGGAGCAAGTTAACCAAGGGAAACCTTTTAGTTAGAAGGAATGGTATCGTATATTAGGATCATTTAAAGGCTTTGGCGGCCTCAGGGACAAATTTAGTTAATAGTCTAAAATTAATTTCAATACAAAAACAGCACCATAAAATCCTCACTATCAATATTATATGTCAAAATAGCATATCATTGTCAACATTGACAAGGAAGGCCTGTCAAAAGCTTAAAAACCTGTAAAATATTCATTATCAATATCTAATGGAATAAGGTTTGTTAAATGAAAAGTGAAAAATTTGTGAAACAAAAAAAAAATAAAGGTTATGACTGAAAAAACACAAAACAAGGATCTACTCAAAAATCAACCGGAAACTGCTGATAAAGGTGTTCCATTTTTTGAACGATTTTTTCCGTTCAACAGAACCACCCCTCGATTGAACATCAAAAACGAACGGGACCATTACCAAGTGGATTTAGCAGCACCTGGCTATGCTAAAGATGATTTTTCGGTAGAGCTCAAGGGCAAGACCTTATACATTAAGGCGGAGCCAAGCGAGGAAGGTAATCAAGATTACAAAAATTATGAGATGTTGGAGTTCACCAAAGGTAGGTTTACCAGGTCTTTCATGCTACCAAATGCCGTGGATGATTCAAGCATTGAAGCCACATACGACAACGGAATTTTATCGATCCAAATTCCCAAAACCGAAGATGCCCAAATAGAGCGAAAGCAAATTGAGATCAACTAAATCCGCTTTATTCATCGTAATTCATCAAAATGAGCAGGGAGTAAAATGCTCCATGCTCTTTTTTTATGGTTGGCTTAAAAATTGTTACGAAATGGCTTCCTGCTGACTTTAGATTTACCATTCTTATTCGTTAATTCGAGTCATATTCAAAAACCTCATCATCATGCGAGAAAAACTTAAGCCAGAAGCACTCAGAAACCAGGTTCAATCAAAGGAAGTTAAGTGTAAGAGCAGTGAGCAAGTTGAACCTTTAAAAGCCATAATAGGGCAAGAAAGGGCCGTAAAAGCTTTAGAATTTGGTTTGGGCATTCAAGGACAAGGCTTCAACATTTTCATTTCAGGCAATCCCGGAACCGGCAAAACATCAGCCGCAATGCGCTACTTAAATAAAGTGGCCCAGGACCAAGCGGTGCCTAATGATTGGGTATATGTCAATAATTTTAATGATAATTACCGGCCTATGGCCATCAGTTTTAACCCTGGGGAAGCCAAAGAATTCAGGGATGAGATTCATGAATTGTTCGATGCCATGGATGATAACATTAAGCAAGCATTTGATAGTGAGGATTATGCGCGCCAAAAAGATGCCATTGCACACAAATACCAGGAAAAAAAGGATGAGCTATTTAAGGAAATAAACGAATATGCGCATGAAAACAACTTTGCCATTCAACAAACCTCCAAAGGCTTTGAAACCGTCCCACTAAATAGCGAAGGGAACCCGATCCAAAACCAGGAATTCCAAAATCTCTCCAAAGAGGAGCGTGAAAAACTTGAAGACAAAGGTAAAAAGATCCAAAAGGACCTTAAGAATACCTTAAGAAAGATCCAGCGCATTGAAAAGGACCAATACAGCGAAGTACAAAATCTAGACAAGGAAGTGGCAAGATACGCCATTCAATACAGGATAGACGACCTTAAAGAAAAATACGAGCAAAATTCAAAAGTTTTAAATTATCTGGATGACATCCTGAAGGAGATCATCAACAACCTGTCTTATTTCAGGAAAACAGATCAAGAGCAAGAAAATAAAGACCCTTACTATGCCATGCGGGAAGAAAGGTTCATGAAGCAATTCAGGGTCAATGTGTTAATTGACAACACCAACCTGGAAAAGGCGCCCGTAGTCATGGAGCACAACCCTACTTATAACAACCTCTTTGGCAAGATTGAAAAAGAATCGCAATTTGGAGCACTGGAAACGGATTTCACGCTTATTCGGCAGGGATCACTTCAGCAAGCCAATGGCGGTTATATTATCATCCCAGTAGAAGACTTGTTCCGCCATCCTTTTTCATGGGAAAATTTAATCCACGCCTTAAAAAACCAGGAAATAACCATTGAAGACATTACCGAAAAGCTGGGCTATATGAACACCAAAACCCTGAAGCCCGAGCCTATCCCGATGAACCTTAAGGTGATCTTGATAGGCCAGCCCATGCATTACCACGCCCTTTACAATAACATGGATGATTTCCGTAAACTTTTCAAAGTGAAATCCGACTTTGATTCCTCCATGGAGCGAAGCGACAAAAACATTGATGATTACGTTGCTTTCATTTGCAAGATATGTAATGAAGATGCATCATTGAAACACCTTGATAATAGCGGGCTGACCAAAATGGTGGAATACAGCTCAAGGTTGGCAGACCACCAGCATAAGCTTTCAACCCGGTTCAGGGAAATTTCTGACATTATCAAAGAGGCCAATTATTATGCCGGCCAAAATGGGGCTGATTACATCCAAAGTGACCACTTGATCACTGCAATTGAAGAAAAAACGTACCGCTCCAATTTAATCCAGGAGAAGATCAATGAGATGATCCGGGAAGGAACCTTGATCATTGATGTAACTGGCTCCAAAACAGGGGAGATCAATGGCTTGTCTGTTTTGGACCTTGGAGATATTTCCTTTGGCAGGCCTAACAAAATTACTACCAGCCTCAGCCTCGGTAAGGGCAACCTCCTGGACATAGAAAGGGAAGTCAAGATGGGCGGCCCCATACACTCCAAAGGGGTCTTAATCCTGTCCGGTTATTTAATGGACAAATATGCCCTTGAAAGACCCATGAACCTGTCGGTAAGATTGGTTTTTGAGCAGAATTATTCCGGTATTGACGGAGACAGTGCTTCCAGCGCTGAAGCTTACGCAACCCTGTCAGAAATCGGTGACCTACCCATCAAGCAGAACATAGCAGTGACCGGTTCCATTAACCAAAAAGGCCAAATACAACCCATTGGCGGCGTTAATGAAAAAATCGAGGGTTTTTATGAAGTATGCAAGCAAAATGGCCTCACCGGAGATCAAGGGGTCATCATACCTGAATTGAATGTGAAAAACCTGATGCTTAAAGAAGAGGTGGTCGAGGCCACCAAAAAGGGCGATTTCCATGTTTGGCCTGTAAGTACGATCGATGAAGGTTTTGAAATATTATCCGGGAAAAAAGCAGGTACGTTGGGTGAAAATGGCCAGTATGAAGAAGGGTCATTCAATGCCATCATCAACCATAAGCTAACGGAATACAATCAACGCTGGCAAAAATTTCATAACAATGATGCGCAAAACCAGGAGCAATAAAGCCTCAAGAGCCGGTATGTTATAAGTTAGAAAATTATATAAGCACCAGGACGATTTTTTAACCTTTTTAAAACTTTGAGTAAAAAGTGAAGCGCTTGGTATTGTTCTTTGGCTAATAACTCTTTAATTTCTACTCCCTGCCCTTTTTAATATTACCTGGCAAGGAATGATAGGTCAGTTAAATGCCTGAGCATATCCGTGTTGCTTACCATAAATGAGAAAAGTCATAAATTGGGCCATTTTCCATCATTAAATTTGTAATGAACTAAAATTCAGAACATGAATTATTATATTAGCAAAACGATCGCTGAAAATTCCTTTGAACAGGCGATCGAAAAAGTTACCGACCTTTTGAAAACCTATAATTTTGGCGTGATTACAGAAATCGATATGAAAAACACCCTACAGGATAAATTGGATGTGAGCTTTAGAAACTACCGCATATTGGGAGCTTGCAATCCCAAATACGCTTATGGCGCTTTGCAGGCTGATGATAAGATCGGAACAATCCTACCCTGCAATGTGGTGGTCCAGGAAATGGCCGATGGCTCCATTGAAGTAGATGCAATGGACCCGGTAGCTATTATGGGCCAAGCAGACAACACGGAAGTGGAATACTTGGCTTGGGAAGTAAAAAGCGACCTTGATAAAGTTTTTGACCAATTATAAATAAAAAACAATCGTTATGAAAAAGCTATTAGTCCCAACAGATTTCTCAAAATACGCAACCAATGCCGCCAATGTAGCCATTGAAATTGCCAAAAAAACGCAAGCGGAAGTACATTTTGAGAATACCGTCCTTTCCCCGATCGATTGGCAGCAAATGAGCGAGGACCAAAAAATGCTTTATCCGGAATTGAAATCAATGATCGACCATGCTCAGGAAAATCTGGACGAGCTCAAGCAAAAAGCAGAAGGCCAAGGGTTAAAAGCCAGTGCTAACATCACGTTCAACCAAGGTTTGATCGATATTCCAGCCGATATTGATGAACACGGCTATGAACTCGTAATCATGGGGTCGCAAGGAGCCACAGGTTATGAGGAATTTTTCATCGGGTCCAATGCCCAGCGCGTGATCAGGCATGCCCCATGCCCGGTATTGGTTGTCAAAGAACTGGAAGGCGTGCCTGAATTTCAGCGTATTGCTTTTGCTTCTGATTTTGAAAATACAGCCCACCCTGCCTTTGAAAGGATCATAAATTTCACCAATCAGCTCCAAGCCAAGCTGGACCTGGTTTACGTCAATACACCCGTAACCTTTGAAGCAACACACAAAACCAACCAACGGCTTAGCAAATTTAAAGAGCAACAAGATGCCCCCATCAATGAGGCTTACATCTACAACGACTATACGCCTGAAGAAGGCATTTTACACTATTGCAGTGAATACCAACCGGACCTGATTGCCGTTGCCACCCACGGTAGAAAAGGCTTGAACCGGATCTTTACCGGCAGCATAACGGAAAGCCTGATCAATGAAGCCCAATTCCCCATTTTAAGCGTCAATTTAAGCAATTTGATTACCTGAAATAGGCCATTTTATAGCCGGATCTCTTGTTAGCAAAGCTTTTAACCCACATGCTTGAGTCGTTTCAAAATTTTTCAATGCTAACAGGAGATTCGGTGTCTTGTTGGCTTAGGAAGCTAACCCTTTTACCCTCCTACCCTTGCTTAAGTTGCTTTTCAGCAACTTTTTTGAGGTCAAGCATTTCTCCCTTAAAAAAGGGACATTACCTGTTGACCTTTAATTTTTCCATTGTTACCAAATGTAAACCCGCTACCTAAAAATCGGTGCAGGTTTAATACGGTTTTAGTGGGAATGGGGTTGAAATATGGTGGTAATATAGTAGTAAGTGGTAAAAAGTTGTTACAGCTTTCCCAATTGATAGAACCCTTAAGAAACGGATTTAGTGGATAAGCGCAAATAAAAATTTAAACCAAATAAATCCATTTTTTAGCGCTCTGCCCTTTGCACATTCGCCCTTTGCGCACTCTAAGTGAAATACTACCATACAAAGATCTTAAAGGTTTTTACAAACTCCACCAGCGAATCTTTGCATTACCATATGAGTAATGTGATAAAACACTTATAGATATAGCCAGCTATCCAAACCAAGTCATTGGCAATGCTAAATTTTCCAATATGCGCAAGTTAAAAGAAGATGCATTGAGCTATATTGCCAAAACTGAGGTCAACGAGGAAATGGATGCCATTGTAAAAAAACTTACCTAATACAGAAGCTGAAACCTTAACTTAATGTGGTTTCAAAGCACAACCATCGTTGAACCTTTTCCTGGGCTATTTGCGCCAAATCAATAGCCATTAGAACTTAAAATTCTGCCTTCCAACTTGATTATTCCACAATCAAAGCTCCCGATTAATTTTTGTTTTTAATTATTGAAAACTTATATTTGCTAACGAACGTTAGGTTGCTGAAGTTAAAGCTATGGAAGCCACGTTATCTACTACAAGAAAAGACCAAATCAGGAAAGTAGCGGAAGACATGTTTCGCGAAAATGGTTATACGGCTACTTCCATCCGTAACATGGCCAAGGAAATCGGCATTGAACCGGCCAGCATCTATAGCCATGTGAAATCCAAAGAAGACATCTTGCAACAAATTTGCTTTGATATGGCGGATGAATTTTTCAATGAGTTGAATGAAGCCGTTCAACAATCGCCCAATGATCCGGAGATCAAATTGCGTAATGCCATCAAAGCCCACATCCGCGTAATAACACGCAACATCAATGCTTCAGCGGTTTTCTTCCACGATTGGCGATTTTTAACAGAAGATAAATTAGATTCCTTTAAAAAACTGCAAAGGCAGTACGAAGATGCTTTTCGGGCCATCGTCCGCCAAGGAATGGATGCGGGCATTTTTAAAGCAGGCGAGGAAAAGTTCACGGTTTTAACCATCTTTTCAGCGTTGAACTGGACTTATGAATGGTACAACCCAAAAGGGGATAAAACCCCTGAAGATATAGGTAACAATCTGGCCGACATATTGGTAAACGGCCTTAAACGATAAATTATTCATTAACCAAAAAATTAAAGCTTATGTACGGAGGAGGATACGTTCCCGGAACAGAAAATATGAAGGATACCCAAGAGGATCCGCAAAAGCTTGAAGAATTTGAAGCCAAGATCGATCGTGGGGAAAAAATCGAACCACAGGATTGGATGCCCACGGAATACCGGAAGCAGCTGGTCCGGATGATCGAACAGCATGCCCACTCGGAAATCGTAGGGGCCTTGCCTGAAGGCACGTGGATCACAAGAGCCCCAAACTTTAAGAGAAAAATGGCCTTAATTGCTAAGGTCCAAGACGAAGTTGGGCACGGTCAATTATTGTACGGAGCGGCTGAGACTCTGGGCAAAACACGCGAGCAAATGCTTAACGATTTGCTGACGGGCAAATCCAAGTATTCCAATGTGTTCAACTATCCGGCTAACACATGGGCCGATGTTACCGTCATTGGTTTTTTGGTGGATGCAGCAGCCATTGTAAACCAAGTCAACAATGCCAAAGGTTCTTATGGTCCTTATGTAAGGGCATTGGATCGCATCAACCAAGAAGAATCCTTCCATTTGAAACAAGGACACGATGCGTTCGTTTCACTGGCCACCGGCACGCCAACGCAACGACAAATGTTGCAGGATGCCTTAGACCGATGGTGGAAGCCCATCATGCACTTCTTTGGACCTTCTGATAAGGAATCCGTGCACACGAACAAACTAATGCGTTGGAAAGTAAAAATGGCTTCCAATGATGAGATGCGCCAGCAATTCCTCAATATGTACGTACCCAAGATCTGGGAATTAGACTTAACCATCCCTGATCCAAACTTGAGGAAAGATCCTGAAACCAAACAATGGGAAATTTCAGATCCCGATTGGAATGAATTTTACCAAGTTATCAAAGGCAACGGCCCTTGCAACAAGGAACGCCTTGCTGTGAGAAAATGGGCTGAAGTACATGGCAAGTGGGTAAGAGATGCCATTAAGTCTGATGCACCCAAAGATGCTTATACCGTACCTTACGCATAAAAATCAGTAACCATGCAAGAAATATCCCTCGACCCAAGGGTTAACAGGCTTAACCTTAAAGATAGTGAAGAAAAAGAAGACCGGCCCGTGGAAGATAAAGATCACGGGCAGACCTTCGAAGTATTTCACCAAAAAAAGAAAGGTACACAGCACCAACACGTTGGGGTGGTTCATGCGCCCAACTCAGAGATGGCACTGGTAATGGCTAAGGAGCAATTTAGCAGGCGCGGAGAAACCGCCAACCTGTGGGTAGTTCGTTCAGCTGAAGTGGTAGCTACCAGTTACGATGACGAGGATATTTTTGAAACAACACCTGAGAAAACGCATCGTGAGCCCCAGGAGTATAAAGTAAGAGACAAAGTGAACAAATACCAAGAAAGCAAAAAAGATGACAAGTAATAACGAGAACCAAATACTTAAGGAATTGCTTTTTAAAATGGCCGATGATCAATTCATCATGGGTCATCGCAATTCGGAGTGGACCGGAATCGGTCCGACACTGGAAGAGGACATTTCCTTTAGCTCCATTGCCCAGGACCAAGTTGGCCATGCCTTTAATTTTTACAAAATGCTTAACAATTTAGGCGAAGGAGACGCAGATAGCCTTGGTTTCGGAAGATCGGAAACAGAGTTTAAATGCGCTCAATTTGTAGAATACCCCATTGGTGAATATGATTTTAGTTTGGTAAGGCATTTTTATTTTGACCATGCCGAACTGCTTAGGCTTGAAATGCTAACCAACTCATCCAATAAAGAATTGGCGGACTTGGCAAAGAAGTTAAGAGGAGAAGTCAAATATCACGTATTCCATGCCAATACTTGGATTAAACAACTTGCACAAGGAACGGAAGAAAGTAAATCTCGAATCCAAACAAACATTCGCGATGCATTCCCCTTAGCCCTTGGCATCTTTGAACCAAGTCCCTATGAAGATCAACTCCAAAAAGAGGGCATTTTTGAAGGGGAAGAACCTTTGAAAGCCCAGTGGCTGAAACGGATAACAAACCTAATAGAAGATGCTGGCCTGGAAGTTCCGGATCAAAATGTAGAACCAGCCTTTGGTGGCAGGAATGGTTACCATACCGAGCACCTAAAACCTTTATTAGAGGAAATGACGGAAGTTTCCTCAATTGATCCCAATGCCGAGTGGTAAAACCAATATTAGGGATTGCCTTTAATTTGAAATACTTGAAATTCATCAAATCCGCCCTTGGTACTGGTTACCAAATACTGGCCAGATAAATCCAGAAAAGCCAGTTTTTCTAATTTCTTCTTAGTTTTAACTGGGTGTTCCTGACCGGTGCTAACCTCATGGTAAATTAACATGTTCTTATTGTTAATATAAGTCATGTACGTTCCATCAGGACTCCAGGAAATTCTCGAAAGTTGACGGGATTTTTGATCGATGGTACGTAACTTCTTAGTACCTTTAAAAACCTGGATCTTATCACCAGCTAAAAGGGCTACATGTTCCTGATTGGGGCCGACTGACAATTGGGCTCCATAATCAACATCCTTGAGTTTAACTTGTTGTTTGAGGTTTAAGGCGTGATCATCTCCAACATTGTAATACCTAAGTCTCTGGTTTTGATTCTCAAAGGTGATCAATTGGTGTCCATTGTTCATTGCTCGAAAATCAATTTCTAAGTTAACACTTTTCCATCCTTCTGGTTTCGATGCTATAGATATGGAATTTTTAAGTTCAATTTGACCTGATACATGCGCCATTTGAACGGCTCCATTTTTATAGCCCAAAGCAAAATTCTGGTTGTCCATCCATACTGCTTCGGATACCTTTTTATCAATTACTTTGGATGCTATTAATTCCTCCGTAAGCGTATGATAAATCATAACTTTTCCGAAAAACCGATCATTGCCCTGGGTGAAAAACAAAATACGTTTTTTATTAGGGCTTAAAGCTAACCCCGGATTTTTGGTTTTGATCGAATCCGGAATGTTGATCGCACGAGTATTTTTCAAGGAAGGTAAATGCTTAAATTTAATCTTCTTATCTCCAAAATCGTCATGAAAATAGATGAAGACGCCCTGATCCTTGGCCATTGCATATTTGGAGCCCTCGAATTCCCTTTGATATTCCATTTGATCAGGTACTGTTGTTTTAGTTTCAGGAGCTGGTCTTTTGGGCTTGGGTATGCTTGGTATTTTGTTGTCAATTTGTTTTACCTCTTCCTCGTAATTAAATGGATTTTTAGGGGATCCTGAAAAAAGACCGGTTTTAAAGGTTACACTCATTAAGTTCTTTTCGGGTTTAACTGCTTTGACAAATGCCTCATTATCAAAATCAAAACTCCGAACCCCCTTTTCCTTGACCAACTTTCGAAGTTGCTCATCATTTTCCATGAGGTCATCGTAGGTATTGATAATTTGATCTCCTTCCAATGTGCCCTTTACTTGCCTATTCCCTACTTCCTTCATGTCTTTAACTGATTTAATTTTATACGGAAAATGATAGGTTGCTTCATATTCAAACATGTTCAAAGCCATCTTAACCAATTTGGATCGTCTCTTATACTGATTTTTAAGTTGTTCAACCTTTTCATCCACTTCTTTTTCGCTCAATTCTTCTTTTTGCTCCTTCTTACTTTTTTGTTGGAACGGATTACTGCCTTTTTGTTCCTTGTCTTTATCCATTTCAAACGCCCAGGCTGCACCGTCTTCATTAAATTTTTTAACTTTCAAGCTGGGAATTTCAGTCAGATTGAATTTTTCAATATCATTAAAATAAGCAGTGGCATTAAATACGATCCTACCTTCTTCATCCAGATGGTAATCCAAGTTTTTCCAGGCTTCAACACCCTCCGATTCATTGATAATTTTCCGAACCTTCTCAACCATCTTTACCTTGTCATCGTACGAATTTTCTTGATTCAAATCGCCTCTACCTCTTTTCATCCTTAATTGACCACCAGAAGCCATCGTGGCCTCAATTTCAACTTTTCCCTTACCCTTTTTAGTAATGAAATAATCCTGGGTTGTTTCAACGCAACTACTCAGGGACAAGGCCAATATTACAATCAAGCTTCTTGCTAAATAGGACTTCATATTAACGCGTATAATTTAAAATTAAAGTACCAATTTATAAGATTAACAATCATCACCAAATTATACACAATTAAATTTCGTATAAGAAAAACTACAAATTTGATAGGCCGTAGCTTAATAAGATATGCTTAACTTAGACCCGCTTAATGCTAATTAATAAACAGTTATGACTTACTTCAAAGAGGATTTTCTTCGATTCTTGGAAGAGTTGGCCCAAAACAACCATAAAAATTGGTTTGATGAAAACCGGAAGCGTTATGAACGCAATGTAAAAACACCATTCAGACAGTTCGTTGCAGATATGATCGAACTAATCAAACCTTATGAGCCCGAACTAAGTATTGAGCCCAAACATGCTGCCTTCAAAATCAATCGTGATATAAGGTTTGCCAAGGATAAAACCCCATACAAGAGACATGTGGCAGCCAATATTGGAAAATATGGAACCAAAGATAAGGCAAGGCCTGGTTTTTACATTCACTTTGGCTATGATCAAGCCATTTTAGGTGGTGGCGCATATATGCTTGATAACAAGAAATTGCAAGCCATCCGGGAATTAATTAGTGAACAATTGGATACCTTTCAAAAAACGATTAATAATACAGAATTTTTGGGTTATTGGGGATCGGTTCAAGGAAATCATCATAAGCGGATACCCAAGGAGTTTAAATCCATTTATGACCAAGAACCTTTAATTGCTAATAAGCAGTTTTATGTTTTTGCAACCTTAGCGCCTGAAATTGTGCTTGAACCTGATTTGCCTGCCAAGGTTATGGACCATTACCAAGCATTGAGGCCATTCAATGAATTTTTGGAGCAGGCGTTTGAGGAATGATACTGCCTCAAGCTATATTAGCTTTGAACAGGTAAAAGCAGGCATTCGGAACAACAGGAAACCCAGCCAAATGCCCGCAAATGGCAATATTTGTTAAAGTTTTCAACGAGTAACTAGCAACAACTAAACCCACTACAACCAACTTGACCCTTCTTCGCCTTCTTGGTCATCATCTCCACTCATATTGATCATGCCGCTAAGAAGGTCCTTGAACGTCTGCCCTTCTTCTATGTTATGCTTACTAAGCATCGAGTATTCAGCAAGGCCATGGAGGGCAAATTCCATCATCAGCAATTTTTCCTTGCCTTTGAGATTGGTTTGGTATTGATCAACCAAAGCTTCCAACCCTTTTACCTCTTTGAGGGTTTTTTCATATTGCCGTTCGCTCATGTCGTTAAAAATATCCACCATATTGCCCTTGCCGAACCACTGCACAATCGGGTTATAAGGATTATCTTGCTGTTCGTTGTTGAAATTTTTAGGGTCGGGGAAATAATTGACAAACATCTTTCTTATGGCTTTACCGACCAATAAGTTGGCTACATTAGCGGGTCCTTCCTGTTCTCCTTCATAGACCAGTTCAATCTTACCCGTAACCGAGGGTATAACACCCGCAAAGTCAGCAATCCTTACATGCCCCTTCTTTTCTTGGTTGATCATGGCCCTGCGTTCTACCGAACTTACCAGGTTTTCGTAGCCTGATATGGTTAAACGTGCGGAAACCCCACTTTTATCATCCACATATTCGCTATTTCGGGCTTCAAATGCAATTTGTTCAAGCAAATCTTCTGCAATGGGATGAAGCTCAGTTTTTTGTTTTTGTTCATCCAAAACATTGGCTTCCTGATGGGTGATCTTTTTCGAGGTATCGATATCCTTTGGATAATGGGTGAGAATTTGGCTGTCGATCCGATCTTTCAAGGGAGTTACAATAGTGCCCCTGTTCGTATAATCCTCCGGATTGGCCGTAAACATAAAGTTGATGTCCAAGGGCATCCTTAGTTTAAATCCTCTGATCTGGATATCTCCTTCTTGCAGGATATTGAAAAGGGAAACCTGGATGCGTGCTTGCAAGTCGGGCAATTCATTGATTACGAATATACCCCTGTGTGCGCGTGGAACAAGCCCAAAGTGAATGACCCGTTCATCGGAATAAGGAAGTTTTAAAGAAGCAGCTTTAATAGGATCAACATCACCAATAAGGTCTGCGATGGTCACATCCGGAGTAGCCAACTTTTCTGCGTATCTATCTTCACGGTAAATCCAATCAATGGGCGTTTCATCTCCTTTTTCAGCTATAAGATCCCTTGCTTGCTTTGAGATGGGATCCATTGGGTCATCGTGCAATTCAGATCCTTCAACCGCAGGTATGTATTCATCGAGCAGTTGAACCAATAAGCGGGCAATCTTGGTTTTGGCCTGCCCTCTTAAACCCAATAAAAGCATGTTATGCCGTGAAAGAATGCCACGCTGGATATCAGGTATAACGGTTTTATCGAAGCCTAAAATGCCTTTAAAAGCATCTTCGCCATTGTTAAGTTTGGTAACAAGGTTTTCTCTGAGCTCGTCTTTTACTGATTTTGGCTGGTATCCTGCTTGTTTAAGATCGCCTAATGTTTTGATTTGGTCTTTTTTTTCGTGAAGCTTTTGTGCCTTGGTCATACGGTTATTATCTTAGGTTTTAAATGGTTTAATTGGGTAAAAAATTCAGTTTTAGCGCATGTTTTTTCTGCGATTGCGCTCATAATCCTCAAAAACAAATTCTCCCAAGCCCTCAAGGTCTGTGTAGTAGGCCCGTCCGTTGTTTGCTTGGGAAAATTCCCTTACAAATTGCTGCAAGAAAGGATCTGACGCTACCATGAAAGTATTGATCATAATGCCACTTCTGCGGCATTGGGTAGCCAGATTTAAAGTTTTATTGATGATCTTGCGATCCATACCAAATGCATTCCGGTAATATTTCATACCAACTTTCATGCAGGTGGGCTTGCCGTCTGTAATCATGAAAATCTGCTTATTGGCATTCTTGCGCCTCCTAAGCAGATCAATTGCCAATTCAAGTCCTGCAACGGTATTGGTATGATAGGGCCCTATTTCAAGATAAGGCAGGTCTTTAATATTAATTTGCCAGGCATCATTGCCAAAAACAATGATATCAAGCGTATCCTTAGGGTATTTCTTGGTGATCATTTCTGATAAAGCCATGGCGGTTTTCTTGGCCGGGGTGATACGATCTTCCCCATAAAGGATCATGGAGTGGGATATATCGATCATTAGGACCGTGCTGGTCTGGGCTTTGTATTCGGTTTCGTTGATTTCCAGGTCATTTTCTGTAAGCATGAAATCATTTAGGCCATGGTTCACCTGGGCATTCCTTAATGAATCGGTCATGGCGATGTTATCAACGGTATCACCAAATTGGAATTCCCTTCGTTCTGAAGTTGGTTCATCACCGCCACCCGGATATTTAGTTGAGTGATTGCCTTGTTTGGATTTTTTAAGTTTTCCAAATATTTCTTCAAGTGAGCGTTGGCGAATGCTTTGCTCGGATTTTGCACTAAGCTTGTAAGAAGTGCCTTGTTGAGATTCTTCCTGGATGTAACCGTTTTCTTTTAGGTCTTCAATGAAGTCCCCCATGCCATATTCCTCGGAGGTAATGTTATATTTTTGGTCGAGCTGGTTCATCCAGTTTAAAGCTTCGTTCACATCGCCTGAAGTGTAATTGAGAATTTCAAGGAATAAATTGAGTAAATTTTCAAATTCTGCGCCTTCCTTTTGATCCTCGGGGATAAACTCCGTAAATCTTTGCCCTATCATGGATTGTTTTTTAAGTAATTTTCAAATTCCTAACAATATCAGTTTTGGTTTGGTTTAAGTATTCGTAATTCCTATTGCTGCTCAGCAAAGTTTACAAATTAAAAGGCTTCCTGTCAGGCCTTTAATACTTGCTTGGCAACCTTCCTCCTTAACTCCTTAAGATTTACCGCTTCAATTTTAGTAAAACGTTTCATGCCAAGGTTCATGATCCTAAGCATATCGCCTTGGGCAAATCCGGCAACTGCTTCTCTGCCAGCCTTATTAACGTTATCCATTGCATTATGAATGTGAATTTTGGTCATATTGGCCTCATGTTGACGGGCTTCTTCGCCATCTTTACCAATGAGTTTAAGCGTTCTTAAAAGGGTTGATTCCGCTATAAAAGTTTCCAAAAGGATGTCCGCCAAATTCATGACAATTTCCTCTTCTTCCTGCAGTTGCTCCCCTACTTCCTGGTAAGCTGCACCTGCTGCCATTAGGAAAGCTTTTTTCATTTGCTTAACTGCCTTCTTCTCCTCCGCCAGAGGCTCTTCTGCTTCTTCAGGCGCGGGCATGGAGGTTAACTCGTTTTGGATTTGTTTGGCAGGCGTCATCAGGTCAATTTCGCCTTTCATCGTCCTGCGTACGATCATATCGATGGTCAAGAGTCGGTTGATCTCGTTGGTACCTTCAAACAATCGATTGATTCGGGCATCCCGATAGCTTCTGGCCATTGGATATTCTTCTGAAAAGCCATAGCCGCCATAAATTTGTACTCCTTCATCAATCACATAATCGACCATTTCTGAGCCATAAACCTTCATGATGGCACATTCTATGGCATATTCCTTGGAAGCGCCGAGCATGGCTTCTCCTTTAGAAGAACCCTGTTTGAGGTAATCCTTTTCAATATTTTGGACATATTGAGCTGTCCTGTAAAGGGCTGATTCGGTAGCATAAATTCGAATGGCCTGTTCGGCCAGCTTGTGTTTGATGGCCCCGAATTCAGCAATAGGTTTACCGAATTGTTCCCGTTCCTTGGTGTAATTGCGGGCAAGTTCAGCCGTTCTTTTGGCAGCCCCTAAAGTAGCAGCCCCCAATTTGAGGCGTCCATCGTTCAAAATATTGAAAGCAATGTGATGGCCTTTCCCAATTTCTCCCAAAAGGTTTTCCTTGGGCACTTTACAATCATCCAAATAAACGGGAACCGTAGAGGAACCTTTAATGCCCATTTTTTTCAACTCTTCACCTGTGCTCAAACCTTCAAAATCCTTTTCCGCAATAAAGCCGGTAAAGTGCTCGCCATCTATTTGAGCAAAGACAATAAACGTATCCGCCATACCGCCATTGGTAATCCAAATCTTTTCGCCATTGAGAATGTAATGTTGGCCATCTTCTGAGAGCACTGCCTTTGTTTTGGCCGATAAGGCATCCGAACCTGAGCCTGGTTCTGTGAGGCAATAACAACCGATCTTTTCACCTTTGGCTAAAGATGGTAGGTATTTTTGCTTTTGCTGTTCTGTGCCAAAGTAAAGAATGGGCAGCGTTCCGATACCCGTATGGGCTAAAATGGCAGCCGGGAAAGAATGTCCTGAGCCAACGGCTTCTGATAGAATGGTGATGCTAATGTAATCAAGCCCCAATCCATCATAATCGGCCGGGATAGCAGGCCCCAAAAACCCAAGGTCAGCTGCCTTCTCCATTATGGGTTTCATGGCATCATCCTTTTTCTCATCGATTTCATCCAGGTTGGGGTAAACTTCTTTTTCCAAAAATTCCTGGACAGCTCCCTTAATTTGGGTTTGTTCTTCTGTAAATTCCTCAGGGATAAAAATATCCGCTGGGTCTACGTCTTTAACGATGAATTCGCCTCCCTTGAGGTATGCGAGTTGTTCCTGTGTGTCTTTAGCCATGTTTAGATGTTAGATTTTAATGCTATAAAATTTAAAGTGATTGCTCCTTTTTAAGCTATAATTTAAAAATTTCAAAATACTGGTCCGTTTCTCCTTCCAAAGTTTTTAAAAAGGCAATAGTTATGAGAATTTCATTTTGGCAGAATATTCTTTTTTCAATACTTCATGTTCCTTGCAAAACTTGTAAAACTCCTGATCGCTCATATTGGCCATTAAAGCGTTTTTGAGATGGTAGCCATTTAATTTTTTAGATGGTTTTATGGTTGCAGCCATGTAAGATATTTGTTTTAATAGCGGTACTTAAATAACGCTATAAATTAAACATTTTTTATTAGCTTTAGTGTTCAAACGCTTACAAAATCGTATCATTATTTTAATTTTTCGTCTTCCTTTTAAAAGCAAATTAATTGATGAAATATGGTAAGTACTTCGTTTTATTAACCTGTTTGGCCTTGATCTTAATAAGCGCTTCCAAGCTTTATGCCCAGACTGAGTCGTCAAATTATTTCTCCACGCGGCAGCCTTCCCACTATCCGCCTTATGATGAGTCTAAAATTAATTCGGGTCGTGTCACCCTAACGATTGGCCATCTGGCACATTCCCTGCCAATGAGTTTTATCCAATCAGGCATGATAACAGCAGGAATTGAGAGTTCCTCTCCCTTTATTCCGTTGGGCATTTTTCTGGCAACTGCATCACCGCCTGTTGTAAAAGCATTTAAAGGACAAGTGGACCCCAGTGCTATTTGGCTCAATCACCATTTTGAGATATTGGGGTCTTTTATGGAAGGGCTTTGGAAGGAGGCGGTTTCGGATCCGGGGGTAGTAAAAGAAATTTGTACGGCGGAATTTCGAGTATAGGATTAGGAGCATTTGGATATTGGCTGGGTAAGAAAGATGAATGGGACGATAACAGAGTTTCCCACTATAAACACTATGGCACCATGGGTTTTGCAACTGGCCTAATTTTAGCGCCTAAAGCCATTACAACTTTAGCTGGAGCGGGAACAGGCTATTTTATAGGCCATAAGCTTGCTGAAAATTCCAACAGAAGCAGAGGGGATTTTATAGCCAATGATGCTTTTACAATGTTTGGTATATATTACAGCATAAACACTATGTTGTTATTTCAAGACCAATTTCAATATCCAGCGGCTACATCCTGGTTCCGATTGGGGGGATGATCAGTAGCTCAACACTAAGCAGAATTTGGCTTTCCAACGCGAGACTTTCCAGAAGCCAGGGCAAACAACTGGGGGCAATATTATTAGCAAGTGTTGCAACTGATGCTGTATTACAAAATTTGGTACTTCCTGATCTAAACAGAGATTCAGATTTTCCTAAGCTTGAATCCGCCATCCCCACTTTTTTAACCGGAACCCTTCTCTATAAGTTATTATTAGAATCAATGAAAACTCAAAACCTTAATAAAAGGGGCCTATTAAATGATAATACGCAATCTTCCCTTTCTATTGCGCCTCCAGCACCTATCCTGGATGGTGATAACACCTTTAACCTCAATAACTTAGAAGACCAATCTTTAACTTCGCCACAGCTTAAGTTATCGATTCGGTTTTAAGCAAAGCCAAAGAAAAATGATCCCTCAAAGAATTAGATAGTTGTTGATATTTACATTTTTAGCAACATGCACTAATTATTGATGGCTTATAAGTATTGAATCCATTGCGGTAATTAAGAATTCGTACTACCTTTGTATTATGATGAAAGTAGGCATTATTTTTGGCGGAAATTCCCGTGAGCGGGAAGTATCCTTTGCAGGAGGCCGCACCGTATATGACAGTCTTGATAAAACCCTTTTCGAACCCGTTCCGATATTCCTTGACAGCACAGGCAATTTCATTCACCTTGATTGGCAATATTTGTACAAGGGCAGCATCCGGGACTTTTACCCTCCTATTGATTCCTTACCCGATAGCCTCAACAATTACCAAATTTACCGGGAAAGCCTTGGCCAACTAACAAAAGAAGACAATGATGCGCTCATAAGTAAGATTGGTACAAGGATCCGTTTAGAGGATTTACCAGCAATGATCGATTTTGCTTTTTTAACCTTGCACGGGCCCTACGGAGAAGACGGCACCTTGCAGGGCATGCTTCAATTTTACGACATACCCTATAGTGGGGCCGGCATTTATCCATCTGCTTTGGGCATAGATAAATCCCTCCAAAAGCATTTGTTCCAATCTGCAGGTTTTAAAACTTTGAGTTCTGTCTCAATTCCTCGGCATGAATGGGACCATGAGGATCGCCAAAGAAGGTATTTTGAAGAGATCAAAAAATCGGTAAGCTTCCCCTGTGTTATTAAACCTGCTTCGCAAGGCTCTTCAATAGGAGTGCGCATTTTGCACGATGCGGATTTTGATATTTTTAAAAATGCCATAAATGAAGCCTTTTTCATCAAGAAAATCAGGGCTGATGAATGGGCTGAGCTTACAGCAAAACAAGAAGCAGCATACGTACGAGGATTTACCGACCTTCAGGATGGCATTGGGTTGCCCGTTTTACTGAATGATCAAATTATTTACCATCCGGAAGAGGTCTTGCACCAACTAAGGGAAACTTTTGTCAACGACAACCATCAAGAACAAACCATCTACCTGGAAGCTTATCAAGGTGAGCCCACGGTCCTTGCTGAGGCGATGGTAGAAGGGCGCGAGTTTTCGTGTATCGTCATCCAAAAGGAAAATGGCGAACCTTTAGCGCTTCCCCCTACAGAGATTATCAAAAAGGGAGAAGTTTTTGATTACCGCGCCAAATATTTACCTGGCATTTCCCATAAAAAGACGCCCATCGATCTATCCGATGAATCCATTCAAGCCATCCGCAGTCAATGCGAGGAATTGTTTACTTACATGCATTGCAACGTATATGCCCGTATTGATGGCTTCATTACCCAACAAGGCCATATCTACCTCAATGATCCCAATACCACTTCGGGCATGCTGCCTTCATCTTTCTTTTTTCATCAAGCCGCAGAAATAGGTTTAAGCCCCAGCCAGTTCTTAACTTACATCATCAGAAGCTCTATTGCAGCAAGGGCTAAAACTGCCTATCCGATTCATGCTTATGAACAACAACTTCAAGCGCTGGACCAGAACATCCAAGGGCTCAAAAAGGAAAAGTCAACAAAACTGAAAGTGGCGGTTATTTTAGGAGGCTATTCTTCTGAACGCCACATATCAGTAGAAAGCGGCCGCAATGTTTTTGAAAAACTGGCATCTTCCCAAAAATATGAGCCAATACCGGTATTTTTAACCGGCAATCCCAAAGATTGGGAATTTTACCAAATCCCCATCAACTTATTGCTTAAAGACAATGCCGATGACATCCGGAATAAAATTGAAAATTTCAGGATTACTGGCATTTTAGATCAGATCATACAAGAGGGAGCAAACATTACTGCCAAATACACTTCACCGAATTATGACTTCTACCCGAGGAAAATTAACCTGGAAGACCTTGCCCAGCAAGTTGATTTTGCATTTTTAGGCCTGCATGGCCGGCCTGGAGAAGATGGTTCGCTGATTAAGGAACTTCAAAAACTGAACCTCCCTTACAATGGCCCAGACCCCGATTGCATGGAACTAACCATTGACAAATACCAAACCAACCAATTCCTCAAACAAAAAGGTTTTTTAGTAGCGGACCATTCCTTCATTTCCAAAGAACAGTTTAAAAAAGAGAAGGCGTCTGTAATTCAAAGAATCGAAAATCAAATAGGCTACCCGCTTGTGGCCAAACCTTCCGATGATGGATGCAGCTCGGCTGTTAAAAAGATCGACAACAATAAGCAATTGGAGGAATACATGGAGGTCATTTTTAGGTCTTCTGCGGAGTTGCCCGATCTTTCCAAATATGTATTGTCCGTGTCTGCTACCGAAGAATTTCCTCCTAAGGATTACTTCATGGTAGAACAATTGGTAGAAAAAGGCAATGCGGAGCGATTTCTGGAGATCACTGGAGGATTACTGACCCATTATGATGACCAAAACAACTTGGAGTACGAAATTTTTGAACCTTCGGAGGCTTTAGCCGAGGAAGGCATTTTATCCCTGGAGGAAAAATTCCTGGCAGGAGAAGGACAAAATATTACACCTGCAAGATTTGCTGATGATCATGAAACCAACAAATTGATCTCGGATAAGGTTAAACAAGTCTTAAAGGATATTGCCATTGCCACCGGCATTAGTGGCTATTCCAGGATTGACGCTTTTGTAAGGGTTTATGATAACCATGAAGTGGATGTCGTTGTCATTGAAATTAATGCATTACCAGGCTTGACGCCAGCTACTGCCATTTTCCATCAGGCAGCACTCAATAATTACCGTCCGGTCGATTTTCTGAATAAAATTATTACTTTCGGCTCTCAAAAAAAAATGAAGGTAGGTGCACGTTCTTAAGTTTCTGATCAGTAAAGTCTTCCTTATTAACCTGCTTATCGCCCTGTTGTTAGGTTTTGGACTGCTGTGGGGTTTTTTCCAATATTTGGAGGTTTATACCCATCACAATGAATCCCTATCAGTACCGGATTTAAAGGGTAAAAAAGTAAAGGAAGCTAAAAAGGCATTGAATGATAAGAATATGAGAATGGAAATAAGTGACTCCGTTTACGTGCCCGGTAAGCAACCTAAAACCGTTATTGAGCAGCATCCCAGGCCTTTATCAAAAGTAAAACGCAATCGCAAGATCTACTTGACCCTTAATACCACCAATCCTCCAAAAGTGGAGCTTCCTGATTTAAAAGATGTTTCATTGCGGCAAGCTTTAAAAATTCTTAAGAACCATGATTTAAAAGCAGGCGAGCTCAAATACGTTCCGGGCATTGCCAAAAATGCGGTTAAACGTATGGAACTTAATGGAGAACAAATTAAAGCTGGCAAAGACGTGCCTAAAGGTACTGCTATTGATCTGGTCCTTGAAGGTGGTGAAACGGCCACCAAAGTGGATTTACCAAATTTAAAAGGCCGCACTTTAGATGAAACCAGGTTTTTCCTTAAAGCCAGTGGATTGAACGTTGGTGCGGTTGTTTATGATAGTAATATTGTAGATAGCTCAAAAGCACTTATATACCAACAAGCACCTGAATACCAACCTCAAAAGGAAATTCCTCAAGGTGAAGCTATTGATGTATGGCTTACAAAACCTGAACAATACGATGCCATTAAGATGGGAAAAACAAATAAAGACTCAGCTTCCATCGAAAATGATGAATGATAGAAGTAGGTGGTCTTGGTAATTAGTTGATTGGATAATCGGTTAATTGGTTTCATGTTCGAGGTTTCAAGTTCGGAGTTCCAAAAACTTAAATTTGAGTTTGAACATCGAATTTTGGACCCTTATATACTAAACCTGAAAAACAAAAATATTAGAATGCATGCTTACGTTTGAAAGCTATAAACTAACATTTGTGATCAAAATAATCCCGATTTTTATTAGTCTTATCTTAATATCTCTTAACAGTTCAGGGCAGGAAGTGATCGTCCCGCTTCAAAACAACCCTCAACTTAATGAGCAACAAAACCAATTATCCAAAAAAGGAGGCCTTAATAAAACAAGAGATACCTTGCAATTGCCTTTTTTTGATGACTTCACTTATGATCAGGTACATCCAAACCAGGAATTATGGCAAAATAAGCAGGTTTTCATCAACAATTCTTATCCCATTGACCCCATTTCCTACAATGTGGCTACTTTCAATGGTCTTAATAAGTTTGGCAATCCGTACAATGCTTCCCGTAAGAGTTCAAGAGGCCGTGCTGACACGTTAACATCTCAACACCTTGATCTCTCCGGCTTGGACGCAAGCGATTCTATATACCTGAGTTTCTTTTACCAGCCCAAAGGCTATGGCGATTTACCCGAAGATGATGACTCATTGATTTTGGAATTTAAACCAATAGCCATTTGGCAGGAAACATTCTGGGATTCCTCAAGCTGGAAAAGAATTTGGGCAGCATCAGGCGGGGATGGGTCCAAACCTTTTGAGCAAGTGATGATCCCTTTTAATTTTTCAGATTCTGCTAATATGTTTTACAGGGGGTTTCAATTCAGGTTTGTAAGTTACGGTAATGTGTCCGGCAATCTTGATAATTGGCACCTGGATTATGTGTTTATGGACGAGGGCAGGTCATTTGATGAACGCAATTTTCAGGATGTGGCCATGGTAAAACCTCCTGCAGGCTTGCTAAGTCGTTATCAATCCATGCCCTGGAACCAATTCATCAGGAATCCCAATAGAGAATTGAGGAATGAATTTACTTTTACAGCAAGGAATTTAGATGAGGTTCCGGTAAGGGTTGATTATGGCTACAACGTCATTAACCTTAACAACAATGAAACCGTTGTGAACACTTTTGATCAAAATTTTGTGGAAGACATCCAAGCTAACTATGCTTTGTTTGATCCTGCGCCGTTTTCAAATAACATTAACCCCAATGAGCTATCAGGAGACAGCTTAGATTTAGAGATCAACACAGCCATAGGCCAGGCTTCAGATAACATAGGTCAAAATGATACACTCACCACTCTCTTGCATTTTCACGATTACCTTGCTTATGACGATGGCACTGCTGAAGCGGGTTATGGCCTTGAGCTTGATGAACGCGGGTTTGTAGAAGGTAAAATGGCTTTAAGGTTTGATGTCAATGAAGAGGACTCGCTAAGGGCTGTTGGCATGAGTTTTAACCGCTCCAGAAACGATATACGTGATCGCTCCTTCAATTTAAAAGTTTGGGATCAGCTTGGCGTTAATGCTTCAAATTCAGATGAGGAGGTAATTGCTACGGAAAAAGATCTATCAGTAGAATATGGTTTTCATCCCAATAACAACTTCACTATTTATAAGCTTGACACACCAGTTGCCGTGAACGGTATTTTTTATATAGGATGGCAGCAATTCGAGCCTTACATTCTCAACATTGGGTATGACCAAAACTACCAGGAATTCAACCGGGACAGCCTTAATTCTAATTTATTCATCAACCTCGGTGATCAATGGCAGCAAACTAAAACAGGGGGAACTCCAATGATTAGGCCTTTTATTTCTAAATCGCCCATCGAAAACTACCCCCAAAATGTCGAAGCAATTGAACCTAAAACATTTGAACCAGTTGTTTATCCCAATCCTACCCATCGGTCATTTGCAATAAAAGGCCTGAACTCCAGATCTGTAGAATTGATCCTGATGAATATGAATGGCAAAACCGTTCTGCAAAAAACTTATCATCAAGGAAATTCTATCAATACAAGTGATTTAGAACCAGGCATTTATTTTGTTCAAATCCGTAACAAGGCTGCCGTGACAACCAAAAAACTCATGATCCAACGCTAAGTACCTATGGCAATCGATGAACATGAAGCTCAAAAATTTAACAGGTTACATTGCAAGTTATTTTAGGCTTCTGGATGTTGCCTCTTTTAGGTCCTCCTATCATCAAGAGCTATCCATCAAATATGTGCAAGGCCGCTACATTCTGAATGGGCAGCGTGTCAACTATGCTTTTGGTGATTTGCATGATTTCTTTGTCCAGGCATTTGATTACCTGGAACTCCCTCATGCCCAAACTAACAATGTGCTAATACTCGGTTTTGGCGTGGGTGATGTAGCTCATATTTTGATCTACAAAAAGCCGGACCTTGAAATTACGGGTGTAGAATTGGACCCAGTAATGCTTGACATAGCCCATGAGTACTTTGAATTTGATCAAATTGCTCCCCAAACTACCCTTTATTGGCAAGATGTATATGAATTTGCTCAAACAACCGATCAAACATTTGATCTTATTGTTCTGGATGTATTTAATGAGGACGAGGTCCCAGAAAAACTTTACAATGAGGCGTTTTTAAAAAATCTCAAAAAAATGCTCAATAGAAAAGGGACTGTATTTTTTAATCACCTTAGCGATCGAAAATCTTTGAAAAAGAAAAGCCAAATGCTTCAAAAAAAGCTTGAAAAAAAAGTTGGCCCCACATTTCCCCTTACCGTTTCAGGGAACCGGCCCTTAATTGCTCGAACCAAATAATTAGAGTGCTCTACATAAAAGCAATAAAGGTGATAACCTTATCTGCGTAAGGAATGCAGTTGCAATTTCGTAGAAGATCATCTTAATCCCCCTTTTTGTTAACAATGGATTCCACATCCAATCCTCCGTAATTGCCAGAACTCATTAAAACCAAAACGGTATCAACCAATTCGAGCAACTCCAATTCTGCTTTAAGACCTTCCACCTTGGTATATACTTCTACATCCCTCCTTCCGAATGCCTCCTTAATCTCTTCGGGACTAATGGGCTCCATGTTTTTCATTTTAATGGCATGAGGATTAACCAATACCATCAAACGATCAGCTGCATCGGCTTTATGCCGGTATTGAGGTAAAAACTCCTTATTAAGAGAGCTATAAGTGTGTAGCTCCAAGCAACCTACCAGTTTTTGATCCGGATATTGGGTGCTTAACCCGTTGAGGGTTCCCTCTACCTTAGAGGGCGCATGGGCAAAATCTTTGAATATCAGTGAATCGTTCGTTTGCTTTAACAGCTCTAACCTTCTGCCTGCCCCTTTAAAATCCCTGATATGCTTATAAAATTGTTGATCTTCGATACCCAATGCTTTACAAATCTGATGAGCTGCTTCCAGGTTTTGTAAATTGTGGGTGCCATTGAGCGATAGCTCGTAAGTTTCGCCACCTAATCCAATAGAAAATTGCCCATTTTTAACCTGATAGGACGGCATTTGATAGGGAATGGCCTTAAAGCGCCAACCCTGCTCACTTATTAACTCTTGCAAGTGCTCGTCTTCAAGGTTGTAGACCAATAATGATTGAGCATCCAATTGATCCAGGAAGCGTCTGAATTGATCAAGGTAATTTTCAAAAGTCGGGAATACATTCATATGATCCCATGCAATCCCGGATAAGACGGCCATTTGCGGGTAATAATGCAAAAACTTAGGTGTAGGATCCGTAGGCGATGACAGGTATTCATCACCTTCCAACAAAATCAAGGGCGCATCCGTTATTTTTACACTCCTTTCAAAACCTTCAACGGGAGCTCCTACCAAATAATCAAAATCCATTTCCTGCCTGGCAAGTACATGCATCACCATAGCGGTAATGGTCGTCTTACCATGGCTTCCGCCTATTACGATCCTGGTCTTAGCTTTACTTTGTTGATATACGAACTTTGGAAATGAATAGGTCTTTAACCCCAATGCATGAGCTTTTTGCAACTCTGGGTTATCTTTTTTGGCATGCATGCCCAAAATGACAGCATCCAAATCATTGGTAACCGTTTCAGGATTCCATCCTTTGTCTTTTGGAAGTAAATTGGCATTTTCAAGGTTGGTGTATGCCGGGTCAAAGATTTCATCATCAGAACCGCTAATGATGTGGCCCTTCTTATAAAGTGTAATGGCCAGCTGGTGCATGATGCTTCCACCTACAGCTATGAGGTGAATTCTCATTAAAGCTTGGTTTAACAGATTACCAATGAAAAAGCCCGGCCTGCAAGCCAAGCTTTTTAATTTTTATTTTAAAATCACCTACTATTCGTCTAAATTGGTCTTCTGAATCTTTATGACTTTTGTCTTGGCCAAATGATCACCCAACCTTAAACGGTCATTGTTGGTAACAAAAACCACCAACTCTACAATGGGGAAGAACGGGATCAGTAACACCACATTTCTGAGGATCTCTGGCCCCCAATTGTTCAACAATGTTTTTCCATTTACGTCAACAGCCTGAAGGCCTACGGTTTTTTTACCCAAGCTTTGACCATTTAAAAAGGGCAGTCCATCCTTCACAAGTAGGTAAATAGCTCCGACAAACAAGCCAAAGTAAGCCAATACCAGCCATAAAACAATCCCTATAGTAAAATCGATAATTCCTGCTAAAATCCTGTGAACAGGTGGAGCTTGAGGCTTATCATTGTAATTCGCTGTTGCGTTTTCTTGTTTATATGAATCTTCTCGGTAATTCACTCCATCCATATGCTAAATATTTAAAGGAGCTAAGGTATTAAATTTTAGAGAAGTGATTTTATTGAAAAATATTGTAATTAATACTTTGGTGATGTGATGGTGCTAACGCGTTAGTGTATTGACCTTGGTAATTCTGTTAGAACCTAACTGCGCAAGGTTGTTAATGTTTTCACGAACTTAATTTTAATCCTATTTTCAATTTGAAAAAACGGAATAACCTTGCAACTTTATGCTTTTGGCGATTAGCAAATCCAGGTATTTTCCTAAAACCTTAAAATACCAATTATAATACTTTTGCCTTAAAACTTGGTGTTTGGATTGAGGTTCCCTTCAGTTCTAATTTACATCAATTAATCAATACCTTTGCAATTTATAAATGATATTCCTTGATCACAGCAAAACAAATTAGCAAAAATTATGGCAACCTTGGAGTATTAAAAGGGGTTGACCTTCACGTGGATAAAGGTGAGATTGTTTCCATTGTAGGTCCATCCGGTGCTGGTAAAACCACGCTGCTTCAAATCCTTGGAACGCTCGATTTTCCTAACCAAGGGGAACTATCCATCAATGAAAGGTTCTTATACCAATTAAGCAACAAGGAAATTGCCGCCTTTCGCAATAAGGAAATAGGTTTTGTATTCCAGTTTCACCATCTCTTACCTGAATTTAACGCTTGGGAAAATGTGGCCATTCCGGCATTTATTTCGAAGCAAAATAAAGATGAGGGTTACCGTAAAAGTAAGGAACTTTTAAGCTACTTTGGGCTCAGTGAGCGGCTTACCCACAAACCTGCCGAACTTTCAGGCGGTGAACAACAAAGAGTAGCTGTGGCAAGGGCATTGGTAAATGAGCCATCAGTTATTCTGGCAGATGAGCCATCAGGAAATCTGGATACCCAAACGGCTGAAGAATTACACCAAATGTTCTTTAAGCTTCGAAAAGAATTTGGTCAAACGTTTGTGATTGTGACCCATAATGAATCATTGGCGGCCATGGCCGATAGGCGGATCACCCTCCAGGATGGAATTATGGTGGAAGAGGAATTATTAAACCCTAAGAAGGCTTAACATCATGAGGATAGCCGGCATCATACCTGCTCGTTATCAATCATCCCGATTGCCCGGTAAACCCATTGCGAAAATTGGCTCCAAATCGATCATCCAGCGAGTTTATGAAAGCGTGACTGCATCCTCTTTAGACGAAGTTTTCATTGCAACGGATCATCACCAAATCCTTGAGCATGCGAGGGAAATTGGGATGAATGCCGTAATGACCTCACCCGAAACAGCCACCGGAACAGAGCGATGCCATGAAGCCATTGGTCAAATCAACCAATACTTTGATTGCCTGATCAATATCCAGGGAGATGAACCTTTTATTCAACCTCAACAAATCGATCAGATCGTTCATACTTTTCAAAATAACCCGTCAACGCAAATTGTGACGCTCGGCAAAAAAATTGAACAACAGGAGGATTTGATGTCACCAGTTGTTGTTAAGGTTGTTTTTAATCAACAACTTCGAGCGCTCTATTTCAGTAGGTCGCCCATCCCCTATTTACGGGATGAGAGCCTTGCTCAATGGCATCTCCATTTCAATTTTTATAAGCACATTGGTATTTATGGTTACAAGACCAAAACCCTTGAAGAATTAATTAAACTCCCACACTCAGTTCTTGAAAAAGCTGAATCATTGGAACAATTGCGCTGGTTAGATCACGGCTACCCCATCCATGTAATTGAAACAGCATACGAAAGCTTTGGCATTGACACCCAACAAGATTTGGATAAAGCCAATGAGTACATTCAAACACAAAATACCGA
>CAZLQF010000008.1:0-31873 GCA_964561545.1 uncultured Sphingobacteriales bacterium | reverse complement strand
CTTAAATTCAAATCGGGCCATGGAACAAAACCATCAAAAAAAGAAAACAACCAAGCATATTTTTGTTACGGGTGGGGTAACTTCTTCATTGGGCAAGGGGATCTTATCAGCTTCGATCGGCAAATTGCTGCAAGGGCGTGGTTATTCTGTTACTATTCAAAAGTTTGATCCCTATATCAATGTAGATCCGGGCACCCTGAACCCCTATGAGCATGGTGAGTGTTACGTAACCAAAGATGGG
Source organism: uncultured Sphingobacteriales bacterium (assembly GCA_964561545.1). Classification (GTDB taxonomy): domain Bacteria; phylum Bacteroidota; class Bacteroidia; order CAILMK01; family CAYYUA01; genus CAZLQF01. Next base: position 31,632 of record CAZLQF010000008.1, on the reverse strand, counting down.
GCTGAAACAGATCTCGACCTGGGGCACTACGAAAGGTTCCTCAACATCAATACTTCGCAACTCAACAATGTTACTACGGGTCGTGTCTACTTATCCGTCATTGAAAAAGAACGAAGGGGCGATTATTTGGGCAAAACGGTACAGGTTATTCCGCACATAACCGATGAGATCAAGTACCGCTTTAAGAAAATCACTGAAGAAGATGAATATGACATCGTAATTACAGAAATTGGCGGGACCATAGGGGATATAGAATCACTACCATTTGTAGAAGCAGTAAGGCAGATGAAATGGGAGCTTGGAGATACCCATTCAGTAGTGGTTCATTTAACCCTTGTTCCTTACCTTGAGGCTGCCGGAGAACTTAAGACCAAACCCACCCAACACTCGGTTAAAAAGCTTCAAGAATACGGAATTCAGCCTGATATGCTGGTCTGCCGAACCGTTCAGCAGCTTGATTATGACATCCGTAAAAAATTAGCCCTCTTTTCCAATGTTAAGCTTAATTCAGTCATTGAAGCCCTTGATTCGGATACCATCTACGATGTGCCACTAAAAATGATGAAGGAAGACCTGGACAAGGTACTGCTTTCCAAATTCCGGTTGCCTAGCAAATCAGAACCAGAAATGACCGACTGGAAGGACTTCCTGCAAAAATTAAAGAATCCTTACCATGAAGTCAACATTGGCTTAATCGGCAAATACACGGAATTACCGGATGCCTACAAATCGATCAAAGAAGCCATCATTCATGCAGGTGTTAGCAATGATGCCAAGGTCAATGTTAAATACATCTCATCTGAATACTTGCGCGAAAATAACGTTGAAAAGGAACTCAAAAATCTGGATGGAATTTTAGTAGCGCCTGGTTTTGGTGACCGGGGTATTGAAGGCAAGATTCAAGGGATTGAATACGCGAGGGTTCAACAAATCCCCTTGTTTGGCATTTGTTTAGGCATGCAATGTGGCATAATAGAATTTGCAAGGAATGTTTTGGGATGGGACGAAGCAAATTCAACAGAATTTGGGCCGAACACCCCGTACCCTGTTATTGATCTGATGGAAGAACAAAAACAGATCAGCCAAAAAGGAGGTACCATGCGATTGGGCGCTTATAAATGCAAGGTGAAAAAGGCTACCAAAGCCTATCAAACCTATGAAAAACAAAACATCACTGAACGGCACCGGCACCGATATGAGCTTAACAATCAATATTTGGAAGGCCTTCAAGCGGGGGGCTTAACCATGAGCGGCATCAACCCGGAAACCAATCTTGTAGAGATTGTAGAACTTAAAGACCATCCTTGGTACGTTGGCACACAATTTCATCCCGAATATAGTAGCACGGTCCTTGAACCTCACGCTTTATTTGTAAAATTTGTTGCTGCCACTGTCAAGCATAAAGATCAACTAAAAAAACAAATGACCATTGGAAGCTAAGCAAATGTTTTAATATTAGAAATTACGTTAATGCCTGACCACCAATAGGTGGTTCTTAAGCTGTTATCGCCATAGGGTGATTGCATTAAGTTTTTTTTATTAGATCGTAGTGGAAATAAAAACCTATGATTCACGTTAAGCGCTCAATATCTGATTATTGAATAGGCCAATTTAAAATGTTAATTGACAACTTAAAATCATTAACAGCAAATTACCATGAAAAAATACGACCATAAAACCGAATTAAAACAGCTTGATCCCGACCAGGATTTAAGTTCAAAACAGCATGAATTGGTGGATTCAGCGATTCAAGCACGGATTAATTCACATAGTCCTTATTCCAACTTTAAAATTGGTTCCGGGGTTTTATTAGAAGATGGGACTATTGTTACCGGCAATAACCAAGAAAACCGGGCTTTTCCCAGCGGCTTGTGTGCAGAACGGGTGGCCATATTTTCTGCTGCAGCCCGGTATCCAAAGACTAAGATTGACAACTTGATCGTTTATACCGATACACCCGATCGCAATTTAATAACCCCATGTGGAGGTTGCCGGCAAGCCATCTTTGAATATGAACACGAGCAAAACAAGCCCATCAAAATCCTAATTGCCAATGGCAAGGAGGAAGTCTGGCAGGTTGATTCCATCGAAAACCTCCTTCCTTTTCCCTTTGTTTATACGTTTGAGGAATAAGTAAGGACGTCAATAAGCCTTATTGTTGAAAGCATAAAAACCAATGAAGGAAGAAGCGGTTCAAAATAAAAAAACAGCAGCAAGTCAATCCACTGAAAAGGAAGAACTTATTGTAGATGGAATGACCTGTGCCAATTGTGCGCAAAGCGTTAACAATTACTTGCAGGAAGAAGGCATGGAAGATATCACAGTAGATTTTGCTTCAGGCTATGTATCCTTTCTGAATAAGCCAGATGTAGACGATCAACAGATCAAAAAAGGCATTCAGCAATTAGGCTATAAGGTGAAGGAAGAAGGAAATTCGGGAGACCAAACTTACCATACCCTTAAAAAGAAATTCATCATAAGCCTAATTTTTACAATTCCATTGTTCAGTGCCATGTTCCTGCCGTTCAATTGGATGCACAATCCTTACGTTCAGTTGATGTTGGCCTTGCCGGTCTACGCATTGGGTTTTTATCATTTCGGCAGTAGTGCCTGGCATTCTTTGAAGTCCGGTGTTCCCAATATGGACGTTCTTATCTTTATGGGATCTTCAGCGGCATTTTTTTACAGCTTAACCGGCACCCTTTTAAAGTTAGGCCCAGATTACATGTTTTATGAAACAGCTGGTACCATTATAACGCTGGTGCTCTTGGGCAATTTACTCGAAAAGAAATCGGTGAAGCAAACAACCACTGCAATCGATGAGCTAAGCAAACTGAAGCCTTCCAAAGCAAAACTTATAACCCAGGAAGGTACCAATGAAGAATCCGTTGATGAAATTCCTGCTGAAAAATTAGACCAGGGCCAATTGGTTCAGGTGAATAGCGGTGACCGGATTCCTGCAGACGGCACTATCATTTGGGGCGAAGGATATGCGGACGAAAGCATGATCACGGGTGAAAGCAATCCGGTTTCAAAAGCAAAAGAAGACAAAGCCATTGGTGGCACTATTTTAACTGAAGGAAACATTAAAGTAAAAGTGACCACTATTGGCAAAGATTCTGTGCTTTCCCAGATTATAGATTTGGTGAAAAATGCACAATCATCAAAACCTTCCATTCAAAGATTGGGAGATCGGGTCAGTGCTATATTTGTTCCAGTAGTGGTAAGCATTGCGATTATAACTTTTTTGATTTCTTACTTCTGGGTTGGTATAGCTTTGCAATTTGCCTTACTAAGGGCTGTAGCGGTCCTTGTCATTTCCTGCCCATGTGCTATGGGGCTTGCAACGCCTACAGCCGTTATGGTAGGTATTGGTAGGGCTGCTAAGAATGGGATCCTTATCAAAGGCGGTAAAACCCTTGAACAATTCGCAAACCTTAAAAGCATTGTATTTGATAAAACCGGTACTTTAACTTCAGGCCAATTCAAAATCAAGGACCTTAAAATCTACCAAGGCAATGAAGCCAACATCAAAAGCATCATACACCATTTGGAGCAACATTCCTCCCACCCCATTGCTCAATCGATAGCCAAGGCTCTTCCAAACGGTCAACCAACCCAGTTTAAAGTTGTAAAGGAGCAAAAAGGCATTGGGCTCGAAGCCATAGCTGAAAATGGCGATGTCTATCAAATTGGGTCAAAATCCCTTGTTAGCCAAAAAGCTAATAGTCCGGAGCACCAGGTTTACCTGCTTAGAAACCAAGAACTTATAGCAGGAATTGATATTGAAGACGATGTCCAAACAGGTGCGAAGCCAGTAGTAGACTATTTTAACCAACAAGGTATCCAGACTACCTTGCTGTCAGGTGATCAAGAGGCCAAAACCAAAAACGTTGCTCATTACTTAAATATCCAAAATTACCATGCAGAGCAGCAACCCGAAGCCAAACTTCGATTTATCGAGCAACTTTCGGCTAAAGCAGATACGGCTATGGTTGGGGATGGCATTAATGATGCTCCGAGCCTGTCAAGAGCCAACATTGGTATTTCTCTGAGCAGTGGCACGGAAATAGCCATTCAATCGGCTGAAGTGGTGTTATTGAATGGTAAGCTAAGCTCATTGGTGGACGCTCATCGACTCAGCAAGACCACCCTAACCACCATCAAACAAAACCTGTTTTGGGCCTTCTTTTACAATGTGATGGCCATTCCACTCGCTGCCATTGGATTGTTGAACCCTATGATCGCAGCTTTGGCGATGGCTTTTTCGGACGTGATCGTAGTAGGTAATTCAATCCGCTTAAAATACCGACCTTTGACGAAAGGTTAGTATGAAATTTCTTATTTCCGGATATACAGGATTGGGGAACTTTGTTCTAAAAACCCCCCTTTTTAAAGCCATCAAGGATCGAGACAACGAGGCCACCATTCATATCATAACCGATCCTTCCAATGAGGTGAGGTATTTGGCCAATCAAAACCCCAACATTGATCAAGTTAATCTTTTGGAAGCAAAAGCATCTTTTTCGGATAAGGTTAGCTTTTTCAGGCAATTAAAAAAAGAACATTACCAAGCGGTTTTCATTCCTTTTGATGCATCGCCCAACTTTCTTAACCTTGGTTCTTATTTAGCTGGCATTCCATTAAGGGTCAAGCACTTTAAAATGGATTATACCAGCCCAAAAAGCAAATTGGCGTTATCCAGAAAGTTGTTAATGTACCCCAAAACCCTGCCGGTGCCTTTTATCGGAGGCCGCCATGAAACTGACTTAAACATGGACCTTTTGGCAACCTACCTTAACCAGCCGATTGATAACACTTATTCTACTGATATATACTTTAACCAAGACTCAACCGTTCTTAAAAAGTTTAACCTGGAACCCAACAATTACATTTTGTTGCAGCCAAGTTGTGCTAATGGCCTTGTTAACGTTAAATCCTGGCCTACTTCCTATTTTATCGACCTTATCCGGAAAATTCAGCAATCATCGAACCGCAGAATCGTTCTTGTAGGTGATCAAGGTGATAAAGCGGCCTCAATTGATCCAATCCTGAATGAAATTAAAAACCAGGATCAACTCGTAGTTACCGCAGGTCAAACCAATATGGAGGAGTTGTTGAACCTTATTTTTTATGCTAAAGTCATTATATGTCATGATTCCAGTGTTATGCACTTTGGTGATGCTATGGGCAAGCCTTTAATAGCACTTTATGGGCCAACAGACGCACACAGAACCAAACCCCTCAATCCAACTTCGCATTTGCTCTTTTCTTACAACGAATATTGCGGTATTTTGTATAATTTAGCGATGACAGAACCTGAACTTTACAAGCAAGTTGACAATCAATCAACGATGGGTGCCATTAAGCCTAAGGATGTTTTTTCAAGCCTTGAAAGCCTGCTCAATTAAGCCTTCCTATGTTTGGCAAGATACTCAATACCTTTTTTTCCAAGACACTTGCTGCCCTTTTTAATTTTTTAACCATCATCCTTACAGCGCAATATTTAGGGGCTGAAGGAAAAGGCATCACCAGCTTGATCGTGGTGAATATATCAATTATTATTCTGGTTAACGATATAGTTGGCGGACCTTCATTTGTTTATTTAGCGCCCAGGGAAAAAATTTTGCGGCTTATTACACCCGCCTATATATGGGCGGCCATTAGCGCTGCCATTACAGGTTTCATATTAAGCTTTTTTAGTGGATTCTCTACCCATCTTAACTTGCATGTGGCATTCTTAGGATTCCTACAAAGTCTGGTTTCTGTCAATATAGCTATCCTCTCAGGAAAAGAGCAGATCAAAGAGGCCAATGCCGCTTTCTTGTCCCGAACAGGAATTATACTTGGTACACTTTTATTGGCTTTTGTTCTTTTAGACCGTATCGCAGTAATGAGTTTCGTATATGCCTGGTATGGCGGTACGATCCTTAGTTTTTTGCTGAGTGTGCTATACTTGAAGCCTTTTCTAAAAACCACCTCTCTGCAAGGCATTCAAAGATTACTTCGTACTGTTTTCAGATATGGTGCAATCATTCAAACCGGAAATATTCTGCAATTTTTAAACTACCGGATCAGCTATTACTTGTTAAGTTATTTAATAGGGAATTCGCAAGTAGGAATTTACAGCATAGCAATCGCCATTGCAGAAGCTGTATTGCTCATTGCCAAAAGCTTTTCTTACGTCCAATATGCCAGAATTTCAAACTTAAACAGCCAAGAAAGTGCCAAAAAACTTACTTATTTATTGATGCCAGTAAGCTTTTGGATTACTTTGATTGGGTTGGGCATATTGGGGTCATTGCCTGGCCCATTGTTCCAGTGGGTTTTTGGTCCAGAGTTCAAGGGCATTAACCAGTTACTATGGTTGTTATCGCCAGGCATTCTCGCTATGGGCATTAACACCATCTTAAGCCATTACTTTTCTGGGCACGGCAAGTTTTATATAAATGCCATTGGATCAGGAATTGGTTTTATTTTAACCTTAACAGCTTGTTATGTGCTAATTCCTATTTATGGTACTGAGGGAGCAGCCATATCAGCATCCATTGCTTATGCAAGCACGATGATATTTACCTTGACCATATTTAAACTGGAGACCAACTTTTCCTGGAACATTTTCCTGCTTAAGAAAAGTGACATCGAAATCCTTAAAGAGCAATTTAAATCTCTTCGGAAATAACCTTCTTTCTAAAAGATGGCAGGGAAGTTGGACGCTTTTACGCTTCTTGCTTTGCTGCCCGCTTCCTATCACTTTCTGTCAAATGGACTTTTCTCAAGCGCAAATCTTTAGGCGTGGCTTCCACGAATTCATCCTTTTTGATGAATTCCATGGCTTCTTCCAAAGAAAATTTGGTAGCCGGTGCTATTTTCATTTTCTCATCAGCAGAAGCTGCCCTTACGTTGGTAAGCTTTTTGGCTTTAGTGACTTTAACGGGCAAGTCATTGTCTTTAACGTGTTCACCAACTACCTGGCCGGTATAAACTTCATCACCTGGCTCAACAAAAAACCGACCACGATCCTGTAATTTATCAAGCGAGTAAGCGACTACGGTGCCCTCTTCCATGGCCACGAGCGAACCCTTCTCTCTTCCTGGGATGTCCCCTTTCCAAGGTTCATAACCTTTAAAAAGGTTGTTCATGATCGCTTCACCGGCTGTAAGGTTCATCACCTGCGTACGTAAACCAATAAGGCCTCTTGCCGGAATTTCAAACTCCAGTTTGACCCGATCATCCTTGGGTTCCATTTTAAGTAGTTCACCTTTTCGCTGGCTCACGGCTTCAATTACCTTTCCGGAAGTGTTTTCCTGAGTTTCAACCGTTAGGACTTCAACGGGCTCGTGATTTTGACCATCCACTTTTTTGGTCAAAACACTGGGTTGGCCCACCTGCAACTCGTAGCCTTCCCTACGCATGGTTTCTATAATTACGGAAATGTGAAGCACGCCACGTCCATAGACCTTAAATTCATCGGGGCTATCAGTAGTCTCAACCCTTAAAGCAAGGTTTTTTTCCATTTCTTTAAAAAGACGATCTCTCAATTGGCGAGAGGTGACAAAATCACCTTCCTTACCAAAGAAGGGGGAATTGTTAATGGTAAAGGACATGCCCATGGTGGGCTCATCAATAGCCATGGGAGTTAAGCCCTCAGGACTCTCAAGGTCCGCTACCGTATCTCCTATTTCGAATTCCTCTATACCGGTAACGGCACACAAATCTCCGGTTTCCACCTGATCAGCTTTCTTTTTGCCAAGCCCTTCAAACTTATAAAGTTCCTTAACCTTAGAACGGACCGTAGAACAATCCCTTTTTACGATGGACACTTTTTCATTGGCTTGGATGGTACCCCGATTAACCCGGCCAATGGCAATGCGACCTATGTAAGGTGAATAATCAAGGGAAGTAATTTGAAGCTGCAAAGCTCCTTCTGTACGGTTGGGAGCTGGGATGTCTTTCAATATATGATCCAGTAAAACAGATACATCATCGGATGGTTGGTTAAAGTCTTCTGCCATCCAACCGTCTTTGGAGGAACCATATAAAACTGGAAAGTCAAGTTGTTCTTCCGTAGCACCGAGGTTGAACATGAGGTCAAACACCTCTTCCATTACCTCGTCTGGTTTACAATTGGGCTTATCAACTTTATTAACAACCACAAGGGGTTTCAAACCTATTTTAATGGCTTTTTCAAGCACATACCGTGTTTGGGGCATCGGTCCTTCCAGAGCGTCAACCAATACCAAAGCGCCATCGGCCATATTCAGTACGCGTTCAACTTCACCGCCAAAATCAGCGTGGCCGGGAGTATCTATAATGTTGATCTTGGTATCTTTATAGTTAACTGCCACATTTTTGGCAAGAATGGTAATACCCCGTTCCTTTTCAAGGTCGTTGTTATCAAGGATTAAATCGCCTTTTTCCTCGTGTTCACCAAATAATTTACACTGATGAAGGATTTTGTCTACCAAGGTGGTTTTACCATGATCTACGTGAGCAATGATCGCAATGTTTCTAAGGGCTTTCATATTAAGTTTTGTAGCGTTTTCAAATAAAGTGCAAAAGTAAGCATTATTTAATGAAATTCAGGCTAAGTGGCTAATAAAATGAACGCCCCTGAATGCCTGGAGCAAAGGGCAGATATTAATGGGTCAAAAAAAACTGGGGGTAGCTTCTTTATTTGTTGAATTAAGGCTATGCTTAAAAAAAACGCAAAATCACAATTCACCATTAGGTGTATTCCCCAAACACTTTTTTCATGGCATCGACTATTTCACCCAATGTTGCATAGGCCTCTACTGCATCGATCAAATAAGGCATCATGTTTTCATCCAAAGCAGAAACTTGTTCAATGGCTTGAAGGGCTTTATGGACCGCATCATCATTACGGTATTTTTTGACCTCTTCGATCTTTTCCACTTGTTTTTGACGGATTGCATCGTCCACATGTAAAAGGTCAATTTCCTGTTCTTCTTCGGATGTAAATTTGTTAACACCAACAATCACTTTCTCCCCGCTTTCCATGTCTTTCTGGTATTTGTAGGCAGCATTGGCAATTTCGTTCTGGAGGTAACCGTCCTCAATAGCCTTGGTAGAGCCACCCATTTCATCAATCTTTTCTATGTACTTCCAAGCTTCTTCTTCTACCTGATTGGTGAGCGTTTCAACAAAATAAGATCCTGCCAGGGGATCCACGGTATCCGGAGCACCACTTTCATAAGCAATGATCTGTTGCGTTCTGAGCGCAAGCTGAGCAGCTTCCTCAGTAGGTAAGCTCAAAGCTTCGTCATAGCCATTGGTATGTAATGAATTGGTGCCACCCAACACAGCGGACATGGCTTGGTTCGTAACCCTCGGAATGTTGTTCATGGGTTGCTTGGCTGTTAAGGTAGAACCACCTGTTTGGGAATGAAAACGCAGCATTTGGGCTTTCTTATCCGTAGCGCCCAATCCTTTCATAATTTTAGCCCACATCCTCCGGGCTGCCCTGAACTTGGCAACTTCTTCAAAAAAGTTGTTGTGAGCATTGAAAAAGAAAGACAACCGCTTGCCAAATACATTGATATCCAGGTTTTTATTCTGAGCGGCCTTCACGTATTCCTTGCCATTGGCCAATGTAAAGGCCAATTCCTGAACTGCTGTGCATCCAGCTTCCCGCATATGGTAACCCGAAATCGATATGGTGTTCCATTTGGGCAAATGCTTACTGCAATACTCAAAAACATCTGTAATTAAGCGCATTGAAGGCTTTGGCGGAAAACGGTGGGTGCCTCTGGCCGCATACTCCTTAAGGATATCATTCTGGATGGTTCCGGAAATTTGTGATAGATCAGCACCCTGTTTTTTAGCCAAAGCCACGTAAAAGGCCAAAAGTATTGGAGCAGTTGCATTGATGGTCATGGAAGTGGTTATGTTCTGCAGCGTAATCCCATCAAAAAGGATCTCAACGTCTTTTAAAGAATCAATGGCAACTCCTACTTTACCAACCTCGCCTTCTGCCAAAGCATGGTTTGAATCATAGCCGATCTGGGTTGGAAGGTCAAAGGCTACAGAAAGCCCCGTAGTTCCTTGCTGTAAAAGGTAATGATACCGTTTGTTGGATTCTTCGGCTGTCGAGAAACCGGCATATTGCCGCATGGTCCACAACCTGCTACGGTACATATTGGGGTAAACACCCCTGGTAAATGGGTATTCACCGGGTTCTTCTTCAGAAAAATCCTGTTTCGGATAAATTCGTTTAATTTCAATCCCCGAATCGGTTTCAAACTTATCTTTCCTTTCCTTGACTTGACTTGCTTGTTTGTTATCTGAACTCATTTGAATGGGCTTTTAAGGCTAACAATCAATGTTCCTTGCTTAATCGCTAATTAAACAAAATTTTATGAGCTATTAAATGAAATTAAGGTTTCAAAAATTATGACTTCAATATAAAAATGGGAATTTCTAAGTATTCCATTAAAACATTTGCTGCGCTTCCTGTTTAAGGCGTTGAATAGCAGGTTCGGTCGGATGTTTTTGGAGGTTCATTAAATCATTAAAAATGGTTTTGCTCATTTGGTTGGCCATGTCATTTTCACCCATTTTACCATAAGCATTGTTAATAATTCGAATGACTTCCTCTTTAGAAGATTTCACCATATACCACGCATCATCTGATAAGTACAGCTGTTGTGATAAATTGTGATCGAATTCATTTCTAACTTCATTTACCAAGGCCACTTGCAGATCAGCAGCCGTCATATCGGGTTTTCTTATCCGCATGATTATGTTTTCGGGTGAAATTCGCTCCAGTAAAAGCAGAACCCTTTCATAAGCTTGTAATCTTACGGGTAAAATGGTTTGCTTGTTGCTCAACTGAAGTTCCAGCATTTTGTTCTTTTGCTGAGTATCGAGAAAATTCTTGATCAGGTAGTAAGCTGTGAGAAAAACAACTACTGAAGGTAAAAGGATTTTTAACAGTTCTAAAAGGTATTGCATGGTTTGGGTGTCCTATATTTCGCACAAATTTAAAACATTCTAAAAAGGTTGATGTGATTCTGTGGTGATTCTATTGCCCGAGCTAACTGAGCATCAAACTGAACTTAGCACCAATTTGCATTTAATGGAAAATTTACATTAGTACATAAAATGTCTCAGAATCGTGAACCTATAAGCCAATTACTTGTTTTAAAGACAAGAGATTAGGAAATTTTCTAATTTTGCAAGCGAATTTAACATGATGATAACAAATAAGGTACATAATTCTACATACTGTTGCTGTTGTAAAAAGCCAATAGATGGTGGGACGTGTGCCTTTTGATTGTAGAACAATAAAATCAAAAAGTTAAAAAGCCCCACCCTCACATAAAGCGGTGGGGCTTTTTTTTTAATAATAAGTCAATTATGACAACACCAATCATAGAAGAAGAAAACTTAAAAACGAAGGTAGAAGACTTAGCAGCTTTCATCGGAAACACACCGCTTTTTCCTTTGCGGAATTTGGTGCAAAAAGATAGCGTGACCATTTATGCAAAACTTGAGTGGGAGCAGTTGGGAGGTAGTGTTAAGGCAAGGCCCGCTTATCAGATCATCAAAGAAGCCATCTTCAATGGCAAATTACAATCAGGTCGTCAACTCCTGGACGCCTCAAGTGGGAATACAGGAATAGCCTATGCCACCATATGTCGCTCTTTAGGAATTCCACTCACTTTATGTATGCCTGAAAATGCCTCGCAAGAACGGAAAAACATCTTAAACGCATTGAACATTAACCTGCTTTACACGGCCGGCTCCGGAACAACAGATGAAGCTATGCAGCTAGCCCAAAAGCTCCAGGATGAACATCCATACCACTATTATTATGTGGACCAATATTCAAATAATGAAAACATAAAAGCCCACTATTTCGGAACTGCCGAAGAGATTTTGTCAGAGACTTCCCATCAATTAACCCATTTTGTGGCCGGCCTTGGCACAACAGGTACCTTTACAGGAACCAGCCTAAGGCTTAAAGAGGCTATGAATGAGATTAACTTAATAGGACTGCAGCCAGATGCCGCAATGCATGGCCTGGAAGGTTGGAAGCACCTTGATTCGGCTCATAATCCTGATATTTTTCAACCAAATGTGGTTGATGAATATGAATACCTTGCCACCGAAGAAGTTTACGACATGATCCGGGAAGTAGCCAACAAAGAAGGTTTGCTTTTAAGCCCGTCCTCAGCGGCTAATGTCTTAGGAGCAACTAAGGTAGCGGAACAAATAGAGGAAGGTATGATTGTTACAGTACTACCAGACCATCTTGAACGCTATGGTCAATTATCAACCGAATTGTTTAACAATTAAAAATAATACAACCTATGGCGATAACCTTATCAAAAGAAGTAAAAGACCAGATCAGAGCCCATGCAGTCCGCGATTATCCTTATGAGTGTTGCGGTTTTCTTTTTGGGCATGTTGATACGCAACAAAGAACAATTATAAAATCCAAACCAGTAGAAAACGTAGAAGAAGAGGCCAACAAGAAGCGGAATTTTGAGATCTCTTCAGAAGATTACATGAAAGCTGAAGAAGAGGTAGAACAAGAGGGAATGGTTTTAGCCGGGATTTATCATTCTCATCCCGATCACCCTGCTGTCCCTTCCCAATCAGACCTTAAAAAGGCTTTGCCCTTCTTTTCTTACGTGATCATGACCGCCAAGTCCAGTGAAATTGGATCGTTGAAAAGCTGGTATCTCAACGATGACGGAAAATTTGAGGAAGAAGAAGTTAAAATCAAGGATGAGCAAAATTCTTTAAACCCATAAAAAAGTTAATAATAATGGCAACTATTCAAATTCCAACACCTTTAAGAAAATACACCAATCAAAAGTCAAAGATTGAAGTCCAAGAGGATAATGTAGAAAAAGCCATTCAACAGCTTGTTAGTGAATATCCTGACATAAAGGAAAATCTGCTGGATGAGAATGGCAATATTCGCTCTTACATCAATGTTTTTGTTGGAGATAACAACATCAAATCCCTTGATAAAGAGCAAACAGTAATCAAAGAACATGATTTAGTAAACATCGTGCCTGCAATTGCGGGAGGTTCTCATTACTAACCAAAAATGCTAAATTTTTGATTTAAAGATTTAATAAAATCATTATTTAACGGGTAAAAAAGATAAAAACCATGACTAATCAAATAGAATTTACTTCCCAGGAACTGGCCAGGTACAGCAGGCATGTTACCATACCTGAATTTGGAAAAGCCGGCCAGGAAAAACTAAAACAATCCAAAGTGCTGGTAGTAGGAACGGGCGGCTTAGGTGCACCAGTGCTCCAGTACTTGGTAGCTGCAGGTGTGGGCCATGTAGGCATTGTGGATTTTGATAATGTAGAAGACAGCAATCTGCAGCGCCAGATTTTGTTTACCACTGACGACGTGGGTCAACCCAAAGCACGAGTAGCTAAAGATAAGTTAGAAAAACTCAACCCGTATGTCGAGATTACATTGCACGAAACGAGACTTACCTCTGAAAATGCAATGGACATTATCAAAAACTATGACATTGTTGCAGATGGGACCGACAATTTTCCCACACGTTACTTGGTGAATGATGCATGCGTGCTCCTGGATAAACCCAACGTTTACGCTTCGATCTTCCAGTTTGAAGGTCAAGCCTCTGTATTCAATTACAAAGATGAAAATGGCAACCGTTTCCCCAACTATCGAGACCTATACCCTTCACCCCCACCCCCTGGTTTAGTACCATCATGCGCTGAAGGTGGCGTGCTGGGTGTATTGCCTGGCATTATAGGTAGTATCCAGGCCAATGAGGTCATAAAAGTGCTCATTGGCATTGGGCAGCCGCTGGCTGGCCGGTTTTTCATTTTTGATGCGCTCAATTTTGAAACCAGAATCCTGAATATTGAGCGTGATGAAGACAATCCCCTTAATGGCAAGAATCCCACACAAACTGAGTTAATAGACTACGAAGAATTTTGCGGCATTCCACAGCAAGAGGAACAAGAGGCAAATGCTGAGGCAGATATCAAAGAAGTGACCCCCCAAACACTTGAATCCTGGCGCAACAAAGGGGAGGATTTTCAGGTGATTGATGTGAGGGAGCCTTATGAGTACGAAATTGCTAACATTAACGGTAATCTTATTCCATTGAGCCAAATAACTGAAAATGCTGGTCAAATAGCCAAGGATAAAAAGGTGGTGGTTCATTGCAGAAGTGGAAAGCGCAGCGCTGATGCCATCAAAACCTTACAGGATGAATATGGTTATAGCAACCTTTACAATTTAAAAGGAGGTATTTTAGCATACGCAGAGGAAGTTGATGCTTCTTTGGCCACTTATTAACGCCTTTACCCAATAATTTTCTATCAAAAGTATTGTTTATATAATGGCACCCTAAGTTGGGTGCCTTTTTTTAATTGTTAAGCCCTTGGGCTTGGTCCTTATAATTCATATTTAGAACTGCTGATCTTTTGCTATTTAAGTTTTTGAAGGTTCACATTTTCACCAAAGATGGGGTTATCACAAAGTTCCAATCTTAAAAAAAAGACTTGTTTTTGATACAGCTGGATGACTTTTTTGGTCATTCAAAAGTTTCTGTTTCTGTAACTTTTTAGAAAAAGTAAGCTAAGATGATATTGGTAATAAAAGCAACTTCTTAGCTAATACTAAAGATCAAGCTAAAATTGGTAACCATTTTTGAGATTGTCATCAGCTGTTAACTCAAAAAAGATGCAGCACAGTTTTTTTAATATTATGAAATTTAGACGTGAGCTATGCTGCACCTAAGCTGGTGAGGTGTCCACGTCTTCTCCAGACTGCACGGCTTCTCCATTTTCCTCTTTACTTGCTTTAATGTCTTCCTCCACATCCTTGACAAGATCCTGTTCAAACCTTAGGTTATCTATAATGAAACTCTGCCGGTCGGTTGAGTTTTTGCCCATGTAATATTCAAGCAACTTAGGAATGGACGTTTCCTTGTTAAGGATTACTGGTTGAAGCCTTATTTCATCGGGTCTAATGAAACGAGCAAACTCATCGGGTGAAATTTCTCCAAGTCCTTTAAAACGTGTAATCTCAGGCTTGCCTCCCAGTTCCTTAATGGCCTCTTTTTTCTCCTCTTCAGTGTAGCAATACCTGGTTTCCTTTTTGTTGCGCACCCTGAAAAGTGGTGTTTCTAATATGTACAGGTGTCCACGCTTAACCAGATCCGGGAAAAACTGAAGGAAAAAGGTTAAAAGCAATAACCGGATATGCATGCCATCCACATCTGCATCAGTAGCGATCACTACTTTATTATAGCGAAGGTTGTCCATGTCATTTTCAATGTTCAGTGCGTGTTGCAAGAGGTTGAATTCCTCGTTTTCATAAACCACTTTTTTCTTAAGGCTGTAACTGTTCAAAGGTTTACCTCTAAGACTAAACACTGCCTGGCTTTCTACATTCCGTGCTTTGGTGATGGATCCGCTGGCCGAATCGCCCTCAGTAATGAACAACATACTGTCGTGGCGCTTGGTCTTATTTTCATCCGTATAATGAACGCGGCAATCGCGAAGTTTTTTATTGTGAACACTGGCCTTTCTCGCCCTTTCCTTGGCCAGCTTTTTAACGCCGGCTATTTCCTTGCGTTCTTTCTCAGATTGCTGAATGCGCTTTAAGAGTTCATCTGCAGTTTCCGGATTTCTATGTAGGTAGTTGTCAAGGTTGTTTTTCAGGAAGTCATTGATATAGGTTCTGATGGTAGGGCCATCTTCATTCCAATGAGAGGAGCCCAATTTGGTTTTTGTTTGGGATTCAAAAACCGGGTCTTGAATCCGAATACTAATTGCCGAAATGATAGATGCCCTAACATCCGAAGGTTCGAATTCTTTTTTATAAAATTCCCGCAAAGTTTTTACAAGTGCCTCCTTAAAGGCATTTAAATGCGTACCACCCTGCGAAGTATGTTGACCGTTTACAAAGGAATAATATTCTTCCCCATATTGGTTGCCATGTGTAAAGGCAATCTCTATATCGTCTCCTTTTAAATGAATGATGGAATAACGGTTGCTTTCTTCATCCGTTTTCCGCCTTAGCAGGTCGAGCAAACCGTTTTTAGAAAGGTATTTTTCCCCATTCAATTGAAGCGTCAATCCAGAATTAAGAAAAGCATAATTCCATACCATGTTTTCAACAAACTCGGGTATAAACCCGAAATGCCTGAAAAAATGATCATCAGGCACAAAAGTGATTTCTGTGCCATTTTTCTCTTTCACATGGTCCTCATGAACCTCATTTTTCAGTATTCCCTCGGAAAATTCCGCGATCTTGGCTTCTCCATCCCGAACCGATTTTACTTTAAAATAAGCGGACAAAGCATTTACGGCCTTGGTACCTACGCCATTAAGGCCAACCGACTTTTGAAAAGCTTTTGAATCATATTTACCGCCTGTATTGATCTTCGAAACGCATTCAATCACTTTACCCAGCGGAATTCCGCGTCCGTAATCTCTCACCGTTATTTGATGATCGGTAACCTTAATATCGATTTGCTTACCATAGCCCATTACGTATTCATCAATACTGTTGTCAATGACCTCTTTAAGTAGTAAATAAATCCCATCATCTTTGGCAGAACCATCACCCAGCTTACCAATGTACATACCTGGCCGCATGCGAATGTGTTCCCGCCAATCCAGTGATTTTATCGATTCTTCCGTGTAATTGTTGGCTTCTTCATTATTTGCCATACGTGTTCCTGGTCAATTTTTTGGTTCAAGCTAAGCTGATATTCATTCCTAAGCAAATCAAATGGCAACAAATATTTCACAGTTTGTGGATAATTTATAACGCGCGCCATTAGCCTTCTACACTCAACAAGCCCAACAAAAACATCGGCTGTAAAAGTTTTCCATGGTAGTTTACCTGTTTTTTGATCAATAACTATAAGATGAATTAATTGCCTTGCAGGCTTGCTATGCCAGTTTTGAGCCAAGATCTATTCAAGTTGGGGTTCAACACCAAACCAAATGTAGAATTACAAAGGCTTGATTGCCTTAGGCCCGCTTTTACTTGGCGTTAGTTCTCAGATACTGGTTCAATTTATCTGCTAAAACTGTTCGCATTTAAATTTTCCAGAATGATGGTCCTTTATAAATTTTAAATTTTGCCGTATAAATGCAGTTTTAACAAACCTACAATAATGAATCGTTCAACCGTTTTAAGAGTTAGAACGTAATGGTTAAAAAATCATAGGCCTATGCAAGCAGAACGGATCACAAGAAGCAGGATTTTCCAAAAAGCACTTGGCAAAGCTAAAAGGTTGCTAAGCCAACCGGACCGGATTATGGCAACCATCAACCAAGCTTTAAATAAATCTTCTACTATTAAGGAAACCCCTAATGCATTTGAGTCAGTGAGGGACAAGTTTAACCTACTGATTCGTATGATTAAGGCTTACGTGAAAGGACAATACCATAAACTCCCCAAAGCTACTATTCTAAAAGGGTTGGCCGTATTACTTTATTTCGTTTGGATCGTTGATTTAATTCCGGATTTTATATTTTTCATTGGCTTGGTTGACGATGTCACATTGATCGCTTGGTTTTTATCATCCATCAATCAAGAGCTTGAAGATTTTAGAGAATGGGAAGCGGAACAAAAACTCAGGTATAAAAAGGAAGAGCCTGCAGAATAAGTTTGTTAAAAATCTGTATCACATTGCTTAAGCTCCTACATGTACCCACATTTTAAAAAGCACCAAGATTTTACACTTTAATTTTCGATGAGCTTTACCTCAACCTTTACCTTTGACATCAAACTAAATATTAACAACAGTGCTATACGAAGCTGAAGGCAAACTCTACGAAATATTTGAAACCCAACAGATAAAAGAAACCTTTAAAAAGCGGGAGTTCGTCTTAGAAGTTCAAGACAATAAATACACCCAGTACATCAAGTTCCAACTTATCCAAGACAAATGTGAATTACTTGACAGCTTTGAGAAAGGCCAGGACGTTAAAGTATCCTTCGCACTTCAGGGCAAACCTTTTACCAATAAAGAGGGGAAGACCATTTATTTTACCAACCTTAATGCCGTTAGGATCACCGGTAATCAAAGCCAGGATGAAGCTGAGTTCAATCAGGCCAACGAAAGTCACGACCCCAACCAAGACGCACCACCACAAGATGCAGATGACATGCCGTTTTGAAGCATTTTTCAATTGCCATTAAAAGTTGGTTTTGTGGGTTTTTTTAAGATTCAAACATCCAACGTAAACCCATTGGAATATTTCATTTTTACTATAATACTGTATGAGCTATAATTTCTTATAAGCTCCACCAACAAATAATGCTCTTGTTTAGCTTTATTGAAATGAGATCGCTTAATAATATTCTTTAAAAAAGCTTTTTCCTTCACCATTAGTTTGCTTGTATAGTTGTTGAATAAACAAGGTTTAAGTAAAGAACCAATGGGCTAATTGATTTTCAGGAGTTCATATTTATGTTGATTTTACTAATTGTGGTTTTTCTTGTAAGTATAGGGCTTTCCCCGAAAGTTCCTGAAACAGCCTTTAACCGAGTTCTTTAGATCCGAAGCCATTAAACATATTATTATGAAGGGGGTTGGATCAAGTTTTGATCTGTTGATGTTGAAAATTGTTTAAGCGTGTTAGTGTTTTATTAGTTTCAACTGGATTAGTTCCCAAGAACCTAATGGCCGATGCTTGTATTTGTCAAATCTTAATCAAAATAGTTATTTTATTTTTATAAACTATTGGCTGTTAACTATTTTATACCAATACGCCCAAACAACATCCTTGCTACTGTCCCTCATTGTACGGTTAACCTCGCCCAAAAATTGACAACCAATACCTAAGCCCCAATACGCTTCGTTAAATACTCATTGCTAATTAGCTATGAACCCATTGGATTTACTTTAAATTTGCAGTATGATATACTTAGAAGCAGAAGGCCTTACCAAAAGTTTTGGCGAACGTACCTTATTTGAAAACCTCAATTTAACGATTCCCCAGGGACAAAAAATAGCCCTCGTAGCTCGCAATGGTGCTGGAAAAACAACATTGCTGAACATTCTAGCAAATAAGGAAGAATGTGATGAAGGCGAGGTCAGGATCTCCAATAAAATCAACTACAGTTACCTACCCCAAAATCCGGATTTCGATCATAATTCCAATGTCATCAATGAAGTACTGAAGTCCGAAAATCCTATCATGAAGGCCATTAAGAAATACGAGGAAGCCCTGAATGAACAAGCCCAAAATGCCACTGCCGAGGCCGGTGAAAAGCTCCAGGAAGCCATGGATGATATGGAAGCCCGACAGGCCTGGGATTACGAATCGCAAGTAAAAGAAACGCTTTCTAAGCTCAACATTCATGACCATCAGCAATCCATCAGTGAACTTTCAGGGGGTCAAAAAAAGCGGGTAGCCCTTGCCAAAGTTCTGATTGAAAACCCGGAGTTTCTCATCATGGACGAACCTACCAACCATCTTGATCTGGATATGGTAGAATGGATAGAGGAAACGCTTACAGCGCGAAAAATGACTTTGCTGCTGGTTACCCACGACCGTTATTTTCTCAACCGCGTCACCAATGAGATCATTGAGCTGGAATATGGAAATCTGTACCGCTACCGTGGCAATTTTGAATATTACCTGGAAAAGAAAGCCGAATGGGAGGCCAACCAACAATCCCAAATTGAAGAGGCCCAAAAGCAATACCAAAAAGAGCTGGCCTGGATCAAAACCCAGCCCAAAGCAAGGGGTACCAAATCAAAATCCCGTGTTCAAAGAGCTGAAGACCTGAAGAAGCAAGCATCGCAAAAAACGGAAACCCAGCAAGTACAGCTTGAGGCCAGCATGAGCCGAATGGGTAAAAAGATTATTGAGCTTCAGAATGTCAGCAAAAGTTTTGACGATACGGTCATTTTGGACCATTTTAATTATTCCTTCAATAAAGGCGACCGAATAGGGATTGTAGGACCAAACGGCACGGGTAAAACGACTTTTTTGAACATCCTTACCCAGGAAATAAAAGCCGATAACGGGTCCATTGATACTGGGGAAACCATCGTTTTTGGCTATTACAAGCAAGAGTTTCCTCCCATTCCGGAAGATAAAAAGGTAATAGATGTAGTCAGGGAAATAGCCGAATACATGGACATGGGTGATGGCCGTAAGCTTACGGCTTTCCAATTGTTACAAAAGTTTCTCTTTTCCAAGAAAATGCAGCATTCCTTCGTACGTAAATTAAGTGGCGGTGAAAAACGAAGGCTGCACCTGTTGACCATTTTAATGAAAAGCCCCAACTTTCTGATCCTGGACGAGCCTACCAACGACCTGGATATTCTTACCTTAAGCGTTTTGGAAGATTTCCTCAAATCTTTTCAGGGTTGCCTAATAACCGTAACGCACGATCGCTATTTCCTTGACAAGCTGGTAAATCACTTGTTTGTATTTGAAGGTGAAGGCAAAGTCGTAGATTTTAATGGTACTTATTCAGAATACAGGCAGCAAAAGAAAAACGTGGTATCAGAAATGCAGAAACCCAAAAGCAATGAAGAGCCTAAAGCCAAGGACAAAGCTAAACAACCACCTAAGCAGGAAAAGCATCAAAAAAAATTATCCTATAAGGAACAATTGCGACTGGAAGAAATAGAAAAAAACCTCGAAACCCTTGAGCAAAAAAAAGAAGCACTCGAATCCCAATTAAATCAAGGCAATGCTGATGGAGAGCAGCTTAATGAATGGTCTAAAGAATTACAGGATGTCTTGAAGCAAATAGAAGAGCAGGAGCATGAGTGGTTTGAATTGTCAGAAATGGCAGAGTAATATAACGTTACTACTTGAGCAACATACCATTAATGGTCCTTACCAATAAGGGTTTAAAACTTTAGCATGCCATTAACACGTAAACTAAACTTATTCAGGCTTTGTAATGTTTAACTTTCGAAAGCTTGGGTAGCAAGTATTATTAAATTTGCATCATAATTCAATGCAGCATAAAATGGATGAAATCCAACTTGATCGTATAGAAGATGCCATCGAAGATATCAAAAATGGTAAACTCGTTATAGTCGTTGATGATGAAGACCGCGAAAATGAAGGAGATTTTATAACAGCTGCTGAAAACGTAACGCCCGAGGTCATTAACTTCATGGCCAAATATGGGCGAGGCCTTATCTGCACGCCATTGATCGAATCCAGATGTGAAGAACTGAACCTTGAGCCAATGGTGGCTGAAAATACAGCAACTTATGAAACACCCTTCACGGTATCAGTAGATTTGATAAGTCATGACACCAGCACTGGTATATCTGCTTCCGACCGTGCCAAAACCGTTCAGGCACTGGTCAATCCTAATACCAATTCTGAAGAATTGGGCAAACCTGGGCACATTTTTCCTTTAAGGGCCAAAACCGGTGGTGTATTAAGGCGAGCCGGTCATACCGAAGCAAGCATTGACCTTGCGCGTTTAGCGGGGCTCCAACCAGCCGGTACCTTGGTAGAGATCATGAACGATGATGGATCTATGGCACGCCTACCCGATTTGATCGAAATTGGTAAGAAATTTGACCTTAAACTTATTTCCATTAAGGACCTCATCCAGTACAGGATGCAAAAAGAGACTTTGATCGAAAAAGTCATTGACGTCAACCTTCCTACTGCTTATGGCAGTTTTAAGCTTCATGCTTACCGGCAATCAACAACAGACGACATCCACATGGCCCTAACCAAAGGAGATTGGACGGAAGAGGATCCGGTCCTGGTAAGGGTTCACTCTTCTTGTATTACAGGTGATATTTTTGGCTCCTCACGTTGTGATTGTGGGTCGCAACTTGAAAAAGCCATGCTTATGGTAGAAAATGCCGGACAAGGGGTTATACTTTACATGAAGCAAGAAGGCCGGGGCATTGGCCTTATCAATAAATTAAAAGCTTACAAGCTCCAGGAACAAGGCATGGACACCGTAGAAGCCAATCACAAACTTGGCTTTAAAATGGACGAGCGGGATTATGGCATAGGTGCTCAGATTTTAAGGGACCTCAAGGTTAGAAAGATCAAATTATTGTCCAACAATCCTTCAAAGCGTAAAGGGCTGCAAGGCTTCAACCTTGAAATCGTAGAGCGAGTGCCCATGGAAGTACAGCCCAATGAATACAATGAAAAATACCTGATTACCAAACGGGATAAAATGGGCCACGACATTCTTAAAAACATTGAAGAGCATTTAAAAGGGTGATATGTTGATGTTGGGAAGTGTATTGGTTTGTTAATATTGCAGCTTATTTTGCTGTTTTAGTCCTGAAACGCTATGCTGTTGATACCTTTTTAAGAATTATTTCGATCCTCGAACATTGAATATTAAACAACCCAAATTCCAACATTCACCAAGCTGCGTCCTTAACATTGGTTAATCATTGAAATTCACCAATTGCTCAAACCCCCAATTCATGGCCCCGTTTTTTCATGGCGACTTCAATGTCCTCTAAGCGGCCTTTTGGTATGGCATTGATCAGTTTTTGGGTGTATTCTTTTTGCGGCTGGTAATAGATATCATCCGAATCGCCCATTTCCTCAATTTGTCCTTCGTTCATTACAATCATGCGGTCGGACATGTACTTAACCACGGAAAGGTCGTGGGAAATGAAAATATAGGTAAATTTAAATTCTTCCTTGAGCTCATTCAACAGGTTCAAGACTTGGGCCTGCACAGAAACATCAAGGGCTGAAACGGATTCATCACAAATAATGAACCTTGGATCCACCGCCAGCGCCCTTGCTATGCAAATCCTTTGTCGCTGACCTCCGGAGAACTCATGCGGATACCGGTTGAATTGATGGCCATTTAAATTAACACGTTCCAATAATTCCACTACTTTTTGCTTCCTTTCCGAGTCAGAATTGTAAAGCCCATGCACGTTCATGGGTTCCATGATAGCGCGGCCTATCGTCATTCTCGGATTAAGGGAAGAATAAGGATCCTGAAATATGATCTGCATATCCTTTCTAAGCCCCCTTAGTTGCTTCCCATGCATGTTAAAAATATCCTGGTTGTTGTAATAAGCCCGGCCTTCGGTATAGTCAATCAACCTTAAAATGGTACGACCCAGCGTGGTTTTTCCGCAGCCTGATTCGCCAACCAATCCCAGGATTTCTCCCGGATAAACGTTGAATGTTACATCATCCACCGCCTTTACATACCCGCGGGTCCGTCCAAAAATGCCTTTTTTAATGGGAAAATAAGTTTTCAGGTTTTCCACCTCCAAAATGGGATTCTGTCCATAAAGTTTTTGATGATGTTCTTTCCGGGTCTCAGGTTTCACTTCGAGCTCTTTCAAGGCCTCATCCACTGACTTATCGATGGTCGTCATTTCACCGGAAGCTTCATCTTCCTTCATAAAGAAGGACATGGTAGGCAATTTTTGAAGCCTTAGGTCCAAAGGTGGACGGCAAGCCAAGAGCCCTTTGGTATAAGGATGCTGCGGATTTGAGAAGATCTCGTAAGTATTGCCCTGCTCCACGATCTTTCCTTTGTACATCACCACCACCCGGTCAGCGATTTCTGCAATGACCCCAAGGTCATGCGTAATGAACATGATGCTCATGTCATGTTCTTCCTGCAATTTCTGCATCAGGTCAAGGATGGTCTTTTGTACCGTTACATCCAAAGCTGTGGTAGGCTCATCAGCAATTAAAATCGAAGGGTTGCAAGAGATGGCCATGGCGATCATTACCCGTTGTTTTTGGCCACCTGAAATTTGATGGGGATAGGCATCCACCATTGCTTCCGGCCTGGGCAATTGCACTTCTTTAAAAAGTTCAATAGTCCTTGTTTTTGCCTCTTTCTTGGAAACTTTTTGATGCAGTCTGATGGCCTCCATTACCTGATCGCCGCAAGTATATACTGGATTCAGGGAAGTCATGGGCTCCTGAAAGATCATGGAAATTTCATTCCCACGAATGGCCCGAATCTCCTGATAGGATGTATGAGCAAGGTCCATTTTACCCTTTGTATGGGAATGGTAGAAGAGCTCTCCGTTGGAAATCTGACCTGGCGGTTCCGGAATCAAACGCATGACCGATAAGGAAGTAACCGATTTTCCACTTCCAGATTCTCCAACAATGCCAATGGTCTCCCCTTTATGAAGGTCAAAACTGATATCATCGACCGCCCGGGTTGCTCCTTCTTCCGTTCTAAAATCGGTAACCAGGTTTTTTATCTCAAGTAGCGGCGCTTGATTGCCCATGAAGCTTCAATTATTGTTCTTTAGCAAATATGGTAAAATTTTTTTAATAGCGCTATTATTGGGAAAATTAAAGCGGACAAAACGATGCGCAGGTACAACAAGGGTTCCAGTTAAATAAATGGCTTGATTGCATAGTACTGAGCACCATCCGCCAACTGGCTAATTGATGACTTGGTGGTATATTTTGGAAGTATTTTAATAGAAAACCCATTCTATCTGATGCTAATATTAGCTTTATTAGCTCGTTTCTGGTAAATGAGGAAAAAGGCAGTTGATCTATTATAGCTTTAGGGAAACGGAACCTGCATACCATTAAATTTGGCAGCATGTTAACGTTGGTCATTTACTGGAAGCCTGTGCTTTCGCAATTGCAAAATTATCCCGATCAAAGCCTTTTAAAAATTCGAAATGTAAACCATTTATTTGTTGTTAAATACCAGAATTGAAATAGCGATTACAAATGGCCACTACTCATACAGAAGATACCATTGCAGCCATAGCAACTCCTGCGGGCCAGGGAGCGATTGGGATTATTCGGGTTTCCGGGCCTCAGGCCATTTCTATTGTTGATCAATTATTGAAAAGCAAGCGCCTTGAAAAATCCGAGACGCACAAAGCCCACTATGGTTCCATTCGAGATGAAGGAAAAGTTTTGGACGATGTGGTTTTAACCATTTTTAGAAATCCAAACTCTTATACAGGTGAGGATGTGGTTGAGATTTCCTGCCACGGCTCGGGATTTGTACTCCGGAATGTAATGGAAGCCCTTTTGAAAAAGGGTGCCCGCCATGCTGATGCCGGGGAATTTACGCTCAGGGCCTTTCTTAACGGTAAAATGGACTTGTCCCAAGCTGAAGGGGTTGCGGATCTCATTGCATCAGAATCTTCGGCCTCAAGAGATGCAGCCATTCATCAATTGCGAGGGGGCTTTTCTAAGAAGATCCAGGAATTACGCGGCAAGCTGCTCCATTTTTCTTCTATGCTGGAATTGGAGCTTGATTTTTCTGAAGAAGATGTGGAATTTGCCAATCGCGATGAACTACAAAAACTGTTGGATGAGATTTACCAAACCATTAAAAACCTGCGTGATTCTTACCAAATGGGCAATGTAATCAAACATGGGGTTTCGGTGGTGATTGCCGGCAGGCCCAATGCCGGGAAATCAACTTTGCTCAATGCCCTACTCAACGATGAACGGGCCATCGTATCAGAAATTCCCGGCACTACGCGAGACGTGGTTGAAGACACCATCACTATTAATGGCATTCAGTTCAGGTTCAGTGATACAGCCGGGATCCGAACTTCGGATGATACCATTGAACGCATCGGTGTGGAGCGTACCATGCAAAACCTGGAAAAGGCCAACCTCGTCATTTACTTATTTGATATAGGCGAAGTAACCCCTGCTGATGTAGAACAGGATTTACAAGACCTGAACCTCCAAAAGCCCCACTTCCTGGTAGCCAATAAAATTGACATGGGCTTAAATGCCGACCAACGAAAAGCTTTTGACAACCTGGGCGATGTGATTTTTATTTCTTCCCTCCAACAAGACAACCTGGAAGCCTTAAGGTACAAACTCCAGGAAAAAACTGAGCTGGATGAGGGTGTAACCGATCAAACCATGGTAACCAATTTGCGTCATTACCAAGCCTTAAACGAAACCCTGAAATCCATCGATGACATTCGTCAAAACTTTGAGCAGGAAATGTCAACCGATTTCATTACCATCGATATCCGGAGAGCCCTCCAAAGCATGGGCGAAATAACAGGCGAAATCACTACGGATGAAATCCTCGGGAACATTTTTGAGAAGTTTTGTATCGGGAAATAAGCCAATTAGATTTTTTTGAAATGTAGGAGCAACCAATAAATAGATTGAGCTTCACCGAAATCATGCATTAGGTCCCATTGTAATGCATCAACGACTCACCGAAATTCGAGACGGGATGGATTAAGAAAATCAATTCATTCAGCTGATTCTTCAAATTACCTACATAGTGATTTGCTAAGTCGGGATTACCCAAAACAATATCATGGTTCAGTCGCCCTGGTTCCTTAGCATTGCATAAGTTGGGTTAAAAAATTACGCGATGAATGCTTTAATCAATAAAAGTAAATCAGCCTTGCTCAAAGTGATCTTGAGATGATCGTTTGGGAACAGCAATTATTAGGCATCAGCAAAAAAATCTTTTCAATATCTATAAAAGAACGTAGCGGCTTACATTTCAGATAGGACCTTTTTTACTTGGTCAAGCGCATCTTATATTATTCCGGGCTACCAGGGTAATGATATTGAAGATTATTAAACTTCCATTCAATGGCAGGAAAGTATTTCACTTTTAAGAATTTTTATCCAATAGGTCTTAATGAAAGTTTAATATAAAATCGAGAGCTTGCTGGTCTAAGGAATGCTTAACAAGTTTCAAAACATTGATTTCTGTATCCACTTGAAGTACTAAATCCCTTAACTCAATGATTATCAATATTTTGAAGAAATAGGCCAATTTGTTTGCGATATCGGTATTGTTTCATTAAATTATTTTCTAAGGAATCGTTTTATGAAAATCCGGTATGGACTTGCCTTTTCGAACCAATCTTCTTTTTCGGGATCTATTTAATTTGCCACCAAACCCCTCATATTGATGCTAAAAGGCAAGAAATAGTTACTTTTGTATGTAAACCTAAAACAGATCAGAACATGGCTAAAACACCTTCTTATTCAGAAATTCACAAAGAGCACAGTACGTGGCTCAACACCCTCAATTTTTACCACGATGAAATTAAGTATTATCAGACCAAACTGGCCGAAATAGCTGCCAAGCATCCGGATGACCAGGTTCATAAAAAAATACTCGATTACAAGAATAGTTTCTTTAATATCTTAAAAGACCTGGATGAGCTTCGGTATAAGATCTATAAACATGAGCATGAATTGGAAAACCTTGAAGAATTGTCGCAAAGGACCAAAGGCATTAAGATCAATGAAGCTCATGACCAGCAGCGAAATGACATCGCTGAATTTGAAGAGCGGTATAAAGCGCTTAAAAATGATTTCAACGAATTGCTAAAACAGGAAGGGATTGAATAGTTCGCCCTAATTTTCCTCCAAATAAAAGGTTTTGCATTTTACTTCGGTTATGATCAATTGGCATTTAAGTGTTGATCATAAATTGGCACTAAATCTTATTGAATATTTGCTAATTTCCAATTGGCTAAGCGTATGGACTTCCTTTATAACTAATTACAATGCAACCAAAAACAACAATTTGCTAAAACCAAACATTTGAACTAAAACCTTTAAACCTACCTTTCCTGGTATTTTTCGATGGTAATGGAGTTGTTTTTTATTTTAAATAATGAAGCAATGTTGACTCCTCCATGGCTAAGCTTGAGAAAAGCCGAAAAAAAGGCCAGTTTATTGCTTGGACTTTATACCAATAACTTAACGCAGGTGTATTAAAGTCGCTCAATGACCCCAGCAATTCCTTGGCCACCGCCTACGCAAGCCGTTACCATTCCATATTTTTGCTTCCTTCGCTTAAGTTCATTCATGATTTGAATGCTTAATTTAGCGCCAGTGCAACCCAATGGATGTCCTACCGATATGGCACCGCCATTGACATTGGTTTTTGCATGATCCATGCCCAGTTCGCGCATAACCACCAATGACTGCGAAGCAAAAGCCTCATTAAGCTCAATAAGGTCAACGTCATCCATTTTCATGTCTAACTGATCCAAAACCTTGGGTACAGCAAAAGCAGGCCCAATGCCCATGATCCTCGGATCCACCCCGGCCACAGAACATCCCTTTAATACGGCTTCCGGCTCAAGGTTCAATTTTTTAACCATCCGCTCTGACATGACTACCGTAAAAGCAGCTCCATCAGAAGTCTGCGAGGAATTACCAGCGGTAACGCTTCCCCCCTTTCTGAAGACCGGCTTTAAGCTTCCCAAGGCTTCCAGTGATGTATCCCTCCGAGGACCTTCGTCCGTATCGGCTGTGAAGGTTTCCGTTTGCTGCTTGCCATCCTTTTCAAAAACATCCTTTACTTCAATGGGCACGATCTCATTGTTGAAGTAGCCATTATCAATGGCATGAATGGCCCTTTTGTGGGATTCATAGGCAAATTTATCCTGTTCCTCACGCGAAATGCCATAATCCTTAACCACTTCTTCAGCCGTCAATCCCATATTGAGGAAATAATCAGGGTAATCCCTGGCCAATTCGTAATTGGGAACAGTTTTGTAACCAGTCACCGGTACCAGGGACATGCTTTCGGCCCCTCCGGCAATGATGCAATCGGCCATTCCGGATTGAATTTTAGCCGTAGCAATCGAGATCGTCTCTAAGCCCGAGGCACAATAGCGATTAACCGTCATACCGGGCACTTCTTTGTTAAGTGCTTTAAGGGCAATCCAGCGAGCCATTTGAAGGCCTTGTTCGGCTTCGGGCACAGCATTGCCCACTACAACGTCATCCACTTGCTGCGGATCAAGGTTGGGAATGTCGTCCATTAAATACTGAATCACTTTAACCGCCAAATCATCCGGGCGCATGTTTTTGAAGGAGCCTCTATTCGCTTTGCCGACTGGGGAGCGGTAGCCTTTTACTATATATGCTTCTTGCATGTTTAAGGTTTTTAGTTTTTTTCACGTAGTACAAAGTACAAAGTATTTAGTACTAAGTATTAAGACGCCTTTTCTATTTATCAAGACTCTCAATTAACTTGAAAATCATTTTCTTAATTTCATTAATAGTTCCTGATAGCTCTTCAAAAATGTCATCATTCAAAAATTGAAGATTGTTTGCAACTATAAGTTGGGTATCTAATTCGGATGCAGATCCATGGGCTACACCGAGGAATTGAATAAACTCATTCTTATTTAGCCGCCCAGCCCCTTCTCCAATATTGGAGCTTATTGAGACAGCACTTTTACGAATTTGCAAGGTTAATCCAAAACGCTCTTCTTTGGGAAAATCCTGGGTATGATAATACACATCAGTTGCCAGTTGAACGGCCTTTTGCCAAACTTTCAATTCTTTGTAGTTGTGCATTACTTAAAACTTTTATCTTAGTACTTAATACTGAGTACTAAGTACTAATTCCTCAAAGGTTTCCCCGTATTCACCAGACTCTCCATTCTTTTCATTGTTTTTTGTTCACCGCATAGGGAGACAAAGGCTTCGCGCTCGAGGTCGAGTAAATATTGTTCTGAAACTTTCTGCGGGGAAGTGAGGTCTCCGCCACACATGACATAGGCCAGTTTTTCCGAAATGAATTTATCGTGTTCCGTCATGAAGTTGCCTTGGTAAAATCCGTTAGCCCCCGTGTAAAAAGTGCTTAAAGCGCCACGACCCAGTACTTTGATTTTTTGGGGCAAAGGTTTGGTGTAGCCAGCCTTGTCCATATCCAAAACCCGCTGCTTGGCATCCTTGATGAGGCGTTTGCGGTTCATAGAGATGCGGTCCTTGCCGGATTGAAGGAACTTCAGGTCATAAGCTTGCATGGCTGAATAGGAAACCTGAGCCTGTGCCAGAGTCAGAAGGTAGTTCTGAAGATTCGGAATTTCCGGGTCCCCCTCGTAAAAATGTTCAGCTGCCCGCTTGGTCATTTCTTTACTGCCGCCACCGGCCGGAATCACACCGGCTCCCACTTCCACCAAGCCCATGTAAGTTTCGGCATTGGCCTGAACCGCATCGGCATGGAGGCAAATTTCATTACCACCGCCAAGCGTTTGGTTGTGAGGGGCAGCTACAACAGGAACATTGGAATACCGGATTTTCATCATGGTATCCTGGAATTGCTTAACAGCCATCTGGAGTTCATCAAACTCCTGCTCGACCGCCATCATGAAAATAAGGCCCAGGTTGGCGCCTACGGAAAAATTGTTGCCTTCATTGCCAATGACCACGCCTCTGTAATTTTCCTCCGCCAAGTCAATGCCTTTTTGGATTCCGTTGAGCACTTCACTGCCGAGGGAGTTGCCGCGCGAATGGAATTCCACATTCAGCACGCCATCGCCAATGTCGTAAATGGTGCATTCGGCATTGTTCCAGACGATATTGCTCGTATAATTGTCCAGCAGGATGAACTCCTGCGTATCCGGCACCAATTTGTAATCCTTGGCAGCTAAATCATAACATTGCCGGTAGCCGCCTTCTATGTGATAAAACTTTTCATGGCCTGCTTTGAGCATATCATCTACCCACTTAGCCGGTTCTATTCCCTGCTCTTTCATGGCATCCCGCATCTCTTGAACGCCCAGGATATCCCATATTTCAAAGGGGCCGTATTTCCAGTCAAAACCGGCCCTCAACCCTTGATCCACCTGGTAAATGGTATCGGAAATTTCCGGAATGCGCTTGCTGACATAGGCCAGGAAACGGTGGAAAAACCTGCGGTAAAACTCTCCCGCTTTATCGTGGCCTTTGAGCAATGTTTTTAACTTGTCCTTGAGCGGACCGGCTTGTTTGGCCTGTTCAACCGTCTGAAAGGACGGCTTCTTTTGCGGATGGTATTCCAGCGTATTGATGTCGAGCGTGTAGATCTTGCTTTCGCCTTCTTCCTTAACCTTCTTGAAGAAGCCCTGTCCTGACTTCTCACCTTGCCAACCGTTTTCCAGCATCTTATTGAGGAAATTCGGAACCTGAAAGATGTCCTTTTCCTCATCGTCTTTCAGCCCTTTACTTAGGCCATTGGCCACTTCCGCCAACACATCAAGGCCTACCAAGTCGGCCGTACGGAATGTGGCCGATTTAGGTCGTCCCATCACCGGGCCGGTCAACGTATCCACCTCATCCACAGAAAGCTCCATTTCCTGCATAAGCTGGAGCGTTAGCATAATGGCATACACGCCTACGCGGTTGGCAATGAAAGCAGGTGTATCCTTGCATTGCAGTGTTGTTTTACCCAGGAACCGGTCACCATAATCCAGGTAAAAATCCGTGATTGCTTGCTTGGTTTGTTGGGTCGGTATGATCTCCAGCAAGGGCAAATACCGTGGCGGATTGAAAAAGTGGGTGCCGGCAAAATGCTGTTGAAAATCCTCACTCCGCCCTTCCAGCATGTAATGGATGGGAATGCTGGAGGTATTGGTGGAAATGAGTGTTCCTTTAGCCCGGTATTGCTCAACCTTTTCGAAAAGGGATTTTTTAATGTCCAGATTCTCCACGATCACCTCAATAATCCAATCACTATCCTTGATTTGGGGCAGATCATCCTCGAAATTGCCGGTTTGGACGCGGTCCTTGTATTCCTGCTTAAAAAGGGGCGGAATTTTGGACTTGAGGGTTTGCTTGAGGTTGTCATTGGCTATGCGGTTACGGACTTGTTGATCCTCAAGGGAAAGGCCTTTTTGCTTTTCCTGTTCGTTAGGTCCCTTCGGAACAATGT
>CAZLQF010000007.1:67849-89863 GCA_964561545.1 uncultured Sphingobacteriales bacterium | reverse complement strand
AGTTACAACCCCACAAAGCCTATATAAAATCTGGATTTAGGGCTAATACAATTTCCTAAAACCTTTATTGAAGGCTTAGGTTTGGTCTACCCACCAAATTCGTGGTAAAACCAATATTTTTTGCTTTTGTTTGAATGACATTTGATACACCCACAACAAGGGGGGGGGCTCAACATTCTTATAAGGCGGAACAAACCAAGTGTTCCATAAAAGTAAAAAGAATAGGTACAAATAATATTTTATAAAGTGAATTGCATGCGGTATTGCAGCTAGTTTAGTACGTTTGAATTTTTATTGAGTTAATGATGAATTATGGTTAGGTCAATGCCTATCTTACCGGTGTAATCTTATTTCAAAATTGGGGAAACTTGCCTACGTAATTTTTTGGTGTGAAGGTTTTCAAGTAATTTTTAGTTGCTTCCTCAAGTTCCAATTGATCAATAAAGGTGTGGATCTTTTCCCGGGTTATGGTTTCCCCTGTTCTTGTTAGGTCCTTGAGGGTTTCGTAAGGATTGGCAAAACCTTCCTTTCTAAGCACGGTTTGGATGGCTTCCGCCAAAACGGCCCATTGATCATTAAGATCGGCTTCTATTTTTTGGTGGTTCACTTGCAATTTATCCAAACCTTTGTAGATGGATTGATAAGCTAAAAAGGCGTGACCCATGGGCATACCGATGTTTCGAATGACGGTAGAGTCGGTTAAATCGCGTTGAAGCCTGGAAATGGGCAATTTGGTGCTTAAATGCTCATACCAGGCGTTGGCGATACCGAGGTTGCCTTCCCCATTCTCAAAATCTATGGGATTCACTTTGTGGGGCATGGCAGAAGAACCAACTTCATTTTCTGTTATTTTTTGCTTAAAGTAATCCATTGAAATGTAGGTCCAGCAGTCCCGGGCCAAGTCTAACAGGATGGTATTGATCCGCTTTAAATTGTCAAAAATGACCCCCATCCAATCATATTGATCAATCTGAGTAGTAAACTGCTGCCGGAACAATCCCAGTTTTTGGCTGGCAAAATGATCCGAAAAATGATGCCATTTTACCTCCGGATAAGCAGCAAAGTGAGCATTGAAATTACCCGTAGCACCACCGAATTTGCACTCAAAAGGCAGTTGTTCCAAAAGCCCGATCTGCTTTTCAAGGCGGTTCACAAATACCTGGATCTCTTTACCAAGCACAGTGGGACTTGCCGGTTGTCCATGGGTCCTTGCCAATAAAGGAACATCCTGCCAGGCTAAGGCTTGGTCTTTGATTTTCTGCAGCAATGGTCCTTGTAAATAGGGCAGGATTAATTGATGCATGGCATCCTTGAAAGCCATAGGGATGGCGGTATTGTTGATGTCCTGCGATGTGAGGCCAAAATGGATGAATTCCTTGTAAGGCTCAAGCCCTAGCTCCTGGAATTGATCCTTAAGGTAATACTCAACAGCTTTTACATCGTGATTGGTCGTTTTTTCTAAGTCCTTAACCTTTTGAGCTTCGTTTTCATCAAAATGCTGGTAAATGCTTCGCAGTTGTTGAAGTTGGTCCGCTGATATGGTTTTCAATGGATCCAGTGGAAGTTCGCACAAGGCAATGAAATACTCGATTTCTACCTTGATGCGGTAGTTGATCAAAGCCAATTCTGAAAAATAGGGAGCCAGGCTTTCTGTTTTGGAGCGGTACCTGCCATCAATCGGGCTGAGGGCCGTTAAAGCTGATAAATCCATTGGCTTTTCCTTTTATTAAAGCAAAATTAAGGAAATCGATAAGGGTTGTTAGCGGTAAATGCCAATGAATGAACAATAAGGCAGGTGGGTCGGTCAATCTTGAATGGTAGAGAAAGCAACAAACTATATTTTGTTCAAGATAAAAAACAATTCACTACCAATCCTTGGTGTAATGGAGTTGTAAGCATCTTCCATGGTTTTAACATGAAAATAGGGATAGAAATATTCCAGGTATTCCGCCTTGCTACCACCAAAAGGCGGGCCTTTTTCGGATAGCATGAATTGAAACAATACACCGGCCAGGGTTCCGCCAGGTTTTAATAAATTATGCATTTGGCGGGCATAAGCTGCTCTAAAACTTGGTAACAGGGAACAAAAGAAGGTTTGTTCAAGGATCAGGTCGTATTGATCCTGGTGGTCAAAAAAATCCTGGTGTAAAATCCTTACTTTGTTTTTGTGCTCGGGATCAATGGATGCCTTAAGGCGCTGCACCAATATATTTGAAATATCCAGCAACGTGATATTGCTAAAACCTTGCTCCATTAGGTAGTTTGCCTCATAAGCATTCCCGCATCCAGGGATTAATATTTTAAGGTCTTGCTGCCTAAGCTGGTCAATGTAAGTTTGAAGAGGTGTGGACGGGTAGCCAATGTCCCACTTGGTATTGCCGGTTTCGTAGCGCTCACTCCAGTATTGATCAGGATATGCCATTTGGTTTGATTTAAATTAAAGCTTGCAAAATTAAAGGAATTAAAAAGCGGAAA
This sequence comes from uncultured Sphingobacteriales bacterium, assembly GCA_964561545.1. Taxonomy (GTDB): domain Bacteria; phylum Bacteroidota; class Bacteroidia; order CAILMK01; family CAYYUA01; genus CAZLQF01. Next base: position 87,388 of record CAZLQF010000007.1, on the reverse strand, counting down.
TTATAGATCAGTGATTAACGGGATTTGCGCTTTCAATTACCAAATGCAAGTGAAACCTATAAAAATACACCTTACTTGGCTTTTGATTTTTAATTACAAAGGCATAAAAAAGCCCTTGTCGAAAAGGATCAACAAGGGCTTTTGATGTGATAACTTGATTGCTACCTGGCTCAGGCCAATTCTTTTAAGCTTTCAAGCATTTTTTCGGCCATTTCAATGCCCACTCGTTTTTGGGCTTCATTGGAAGAAGCACCGATGTGAGGGGTCAGTGATATATGGTCATGCGTCAGCAGTTGTTCATTGGGGGTTGGCTCATTGTCGAAGACATCCAAGCCGGCACAGGAAATTTTGCCGGAATCCAGGGCCTTTAAAAGGGCATCTTCATCAACAACACCACCTCGGGCACAGTTAATCAAAATAGCTCCGTCCTTCATCATTTTAATCTCCTGCTCGCCTACAATTGCTTTGCCGGTGGCCGGCACGTGAAGGGATACGAAGTCAGATGTTTTCAACAATTCTTCGTTGGAAATCGATTTTAATTTAATGGTAGGGGTGGGCTCGGCTTTGATGTGATCCAGTTCCAATTCTAACTCATCGATCATAGGATCGGCTATTTGAACATGCATGCCTGCACCCATTGCAATTTTGGCCATTTCCTGGCCAATCCTACCTGCACCGATAATACCAATGGTTTTACCCCTTAATTCAATGCCTTTGGCATAATTTTTCTTCAGGGATTTGAAATCGTCTTTCCCTTTTTCAGGCATTTCGCGGTTGGCTTGATTGATGAATCGAACCAATCCAGCTAAATGACCAAATGCCAATTCAGCTACCGAAAGTGAGGAGGCAGCGGGTGTGTTGATCACTTTGCGACCTTGGTTTTCCGCATGTTCCACGTCAATGTTATCAAGGCCAACACCAGCTCTGCCAATAACCTTCAATTGGGGGTTGTTATCAATGATATCTTTGGTTACCTTGGAAGCACTTCTTACAATTATAGCAGAATAATCGCCTAAATTGTCTTTTAATTGATCTTGTTCGATTTTATCAGTATCTACCTGAAATCCTGCATCTTCCAGCATTTTTTTGCCTTCAGGTGCAATACCGTCATTCGCTAATATTTTTACCATAATACTATTTTTTTAATGGATTAAATTTTAATTTGACTTCATTACGCCACAACACATTTACAAAAACTAATTTCTAAGGTGGACGCGCTAATTAAGCCGTTTTCTTGGCAAATTCCCGCATGGTTTCTGCCAGGTATTCTATGCTTTCCTTAGGCATGGCGTTGTAAATGGAAGCTCTGAAACCTCCAACTGAACGGTGTCCTTTTACGCCTACGATGTTCTTTTCTTCCGTATATTTGAGGAATTCGCTTTCCATTTCTTGATCCTTCATCACAAAGGTTGCGTTCATCATGGAGCGATCTTCTTTGGCAGCAGTGCCTTCAAAAAGCGGATTGTCATCAATTTCATCATAAATGATCTTGGCTTTTTCTTCATTCTGCTTTTGTATGCCTTCTAAACCTCCTTGTTCTTTTAGCCATTTAAGGGTTAAGTAGGAGAGGTAGATGTTATAAACGGGTGGCGTATTGTATAAGGAATCTTTTTCAATGTAGGTATTGTAATCCAGCATCGCCGGAATGGTTCGATCAACCTTGCCTAATATATCTTTATTAACAATGACAAGGGTAGCACCTGCAGGCCCCATGTTCTTTTGGGCACCGGCATAGATCAGGTCAAACTTGGAAACATCGATGGGGCGGCTGAAAATGTCAGAGGACATGTCAGCAACTACGGGACAACCGCAATTGGGAAATTCTTTTATTTGTGTGCCGAAGATGGTATTGTTGGGCGTTAGGTGGAGGTATGCAGCATCGCTGGGGCAATGGTAATCCTTTGGGATGTAGTTGAAATTCTGATCTTCAGAGCTGCCAGCCATTTCTACGTTACCAAATATTTTGGCTTCTTTAATGGCTTTTTTGGCCCAACTTCCTGTATTTAAATAGTAAGCCTTGCCACTTTCGGACAGTAAGTTATAAGGCACCATACAAAACTGAAGACTGGCACCGCCTTGCATAAAAAGTATTTCGTAATTATCCGGAACACTCAACAGGTCCTTGACCATTTGCTTGGTTTCCTTCATTTGCTCTTCCCACTCAGGACTTCGGTGAGAAACTGAAACTACGGGAATTCCAGAGTTTTTAAAATTTCTTAATCCTTCAATGGATTCTTCGATGGCTTCTTGGGGCAGAATAGATGGCCCCGCGCTAAAATTATGAACTTTCGTCATATTGCTTGTATTTTATTTTCAAATAACGTTGCAAACTTACAAAGAATATTAGACCTTTTAAGGTTAAATTTCGATTAAGTTAGATCCTTTCCGTTCAGTTGTCCATAACGGTTGATTGGCAAGACTTAAATTCAATATAAATTTAAATGGCAAAGTCATTTATACAGCATAAGTTTTGGTATTGGTTAGCATTTTCAACCACTATTAACTGGTCATCAATTTAAACAGTAGAAAACGTAAATTAGCTGTTGGGTTGAATAATTATCATTTTTGCAATAAGTTCTGGCTTTCTAAATAAAGAATCCAGTGGCATATAGACCAATTTTAATACATGAAATTCCTATACATCTTCCCACATCCGGATGACGAGTCCTTTGGGCCTGCACCTGCCATAGCAAGGCATCTTCGTGAAGCGCATGAAGTTCATTTATTAACGTTAACAAAAGGGGAAGCTACCAAGCAGCGCTTTAAATACAATTATTCCAAACAAGAAATGGCCAAGGTTAGGTACAAGGAGATGGAATGCGTAGCCAACGTCCTGAATCTAAGTAGCTTGAGCGTATGGGATTATCCCGACTCGCAATTAAGAGAAATGGATCCTCGCCCCTTGGAAGAAAGTGTGAAAAGTTACATCCAGGAATTAAATCCGCACATTGTTGTTACTTACCCGGTATATGGCGTAAGTGGTTTTGATGATCACATCATTACCCATGCTGTTGTAAAACGAGCATTTTTGGATTTGAAAGATGCCGGAGCTGATTATTTGAAACGATTGGCATTTTTTACGTTGGCACAAACGCCTGAAAATGCACAATTTAACCTGAAGGCTTCACCAGGGCAATCCATAGATTGTGAATTGGCTACTGAGGAAATGGACCGTGATCAAATGCGTAAGAGCCTTGATTGCTACAAAACTTATCAAGATGTGATTGAAAAAACGGCTGTTGACCAACATATTGGTGAACACGTTAATTTTGAAATATTTGGAGAAGATCACGAACCAGTATTAGGCAATTTAACAGAACAACTACCTTAATTAACCTACAATAAAATGGCAAAACGGTATATAGCAAAAGTTTTTGTCCTTGAGGACGATGATTTCTATACAAGGCTTATTGAAAAAGCGCTTGAAGATGAAGATGAGCTGGACCTCACTTTTTTCAAAACCGGCCAGGAATTTTTGGATCAAATTCACAATAATCCTGATATAGTAAGCATTGATCATTATTTGCCAGACATGGAAGGCTTAGAAGTCTTGAAGAAAATTAGGCATTACAATGAGGAGATTATGCCCATTGTTGTATCCGGGCAAGAAGATGTAGAGGTGGTTGTTGAGTGCTTTGACTTGGGCGCTAAAGAATACATTGTTAAAAAGCAGGATTCTGTCACGAAACTGGCCAATGCCATCAAAAACTTAAAAAACAATGTGGACCTTAAAAAGGAGGTTGAAGAGTTAAAAGGGATGGTCATTGACCGTGAAAAGTACCAACAAATAACCGGGGAGAGTAAGGCCATTCTACAAGTACTGCGGCTTATCCAAAAGGTTGAAAAAACCAACATGATGGTGCTCATTACCGGTGAAAGTGGAACGGGCAAAGAAATAGCGGCCAAAACCATTCATTACAATTCGCCAAGACAAAGGAAGCCTTTCGTTCCGGTAAATATGGCAGCAATTCCGGAAGACCTTGTTGAAAGCGAATTGTTCGGGCATGAAAAGGGTGCTTTTACGGGAGCCAATACCAAACGCATTGGTAAATTTGAAGAGGCCAATGGCGGCACTATTTTCCTTGATGAAATAGGGGAAATGGACATGAGTCTGCAAACCAAACTTCTTAGGGTGCTTCAGGATAGTAAAATTAGCCGTATTGGCAGCAACAAAGAAATAACCCTTGATGCAAGGGTGATCGCTGCTACCAATAAAAACCTGGCCGAGCTTGTGAAGCGGGGCAAATTTAGAGAAGACCTTTTTTATCGTTTGCAGGGTTTTTTAGTAGACATGCCACCTTTAAGAGAAAGGGGCAATGATGTAATCATTTTAGCGCGCCAATTCCTAAATGAATTCTCCAAGCAAAATAAAATGCCTGTTAAGGAATTCTCTAAAGATGCCCTTCAAACCTTGCTTGACCATGATTGGCCAGGTAATGTAAGAGAATTAAGTTCAGTAATTGAACGAGCCGTCTTAATTGCAGAAGAAGATCAAATAACCGCTGATGATCTAATATTTCCACAAACGGTTTAAAATAAAAAAGGCTGCCAGATCTTTTATTTGAAAGCTTTTAATAAATGTAGCGTTCAGTAACTTTCTATTGTAAAGAATTGGTGTCGCTAATGGTTTTTAATGGCTCTTTGGATTGATTCGAATTATTGCTTTTTTGCTTAACCGTAAAAACTGCATTGAATGTAGGGGCTAAAACTTCAACTTCTGCAAATCCTTGCCCATTGTATTTTGGAAACTTAAAAGAAAAAGAATGATTGACGCTTTTGCCATAAAGTACTTTGTTAAGGCCCTGGGACGGTAATCCAGGTGTTGTAAGGCCAACACGGCTTTAATTTTCAACATATCCTTTGGATTGTTGCCTATTCCAAGGTATCTAATTTAATTTTACCTTTGTTAAAAATTTTGTAAAATCAAACAAAAAACTATACAATTTATGTCCGATCACAAATCAGCCACTTCTTTAAAGAGTGAAATTGAAAAAAAGTTAAATGAGCAGATAGAAAGGGAGGCTTATGCCGCCTTTTTTTATTATTCTGTAGCATCGTGGATGGATGAGCAAGGCTATACAGGAGCTACCAATTTTTTCTTTAGCCAGGGAGATGAAGAATGGGAGCACATGAAAAAGATCTTTCATTTTGTTAACCGTGCAGATGGAAGGGTAGTGGTACCGTCTATTAAACAGCCTCCTAAGGAATTTCAATCATTCAGGGACGCATTTAAACAAAGCCTTGAGAACGAAAAAAGCGTCACCAAATCAATACACGAAATTGTAGATCTTTGCCTCAGTGAAAAGGATTATACCACTTTTAATTTCTTGCAATGGTATGTGGATGAGCAATTGGAGGAGGAAGATTTGTTTAGCACCCTTTTAGATAAAATTGACATCCTTGAAGACAGTAAGGGCTTTTACCTGTTAGATCAGGAATTGCAACAGCGAGGTAAAGCAGAAGGTTAACTGTTTTGAACCTATCTTTTAAAACGTTGTTTTAAAAGTGGTTTTTTAAAGGTTCTAATGATGATTGTTTTAAAACGGCTTTTAGGTTACCTTAACATTTTTAAAAAAGTAAAGGGTAAAGGTGATAACGGAGGCGTAAACCTTAAAATGATGCATGGCATTAATCGCATTTCCATTGTTATGTTTTTAATAGCCATCGTTATTATTATTTACAAGTGGGTTTCCTAAAAATATTTCGGTTTTTGTATGGGGATGGGATTAATATTTTTAATACTTATCATGCTCGCCAGTGCTTGGGTGAGCCGTTCATTCAACAAAAAGTTCAAAAAATATTCCCAAACTCCGTTAGCAAGCGGCCTGAGCGGTAAAGAAATCGCTGAAAAGATGCTTTCAGAAAAAGGCATAGAGTGGGTTGTGATCAAGAAAGGTCAAGGAATGCTAACGGATCATTACAACCCATCCCAAAAAACCATAAGCCTGAGCGAAAGTGTATACAATGAAAAAACGGTAGCAGCGGCTGCCATTGCTGCTCATGAATGTGGGCATGCTGTCCAGGATGCTACCAATTACAGCTTTTTGCAGTTAAGGTCTTCATTGGTACCCATTGTCAGTGCAAGCAATCAGGTGGTTCCCTTTCTGTTGTTAGGTGGCATTCTACTGGTCAATGTTTTTCCGGCTTTACTATTGTCAGGCATTATTTTATTTGCGGCATCTACGCTTTTTACCTTTATCACCTTACCAGTTGAATATGATGCGACCAACCGGGCCCTACAGTGGCTAGATAGCTCCAACATAACCCATGGCAATGAACATGGAATGGCAAAAGATGCCCTGAATGCAGCAGCAAGGACTTACCTGGTAGCAGCCCTATCATCATTGGCCACGTTATTGTTTTATGTCATGATCTTCTTGGGAAGGCGGTAAGTTATATCCAAATTAAGAGGCTGCAAAAAGGGAACTTTTATTAAAATTTAGTCCTGACGCCAAATTCTTTTAGCGTTTATTACTTGCTACCTCAATGAGGCCCAATTATTCCTTAACTTTGAAATTTTAATTTAAGCATTTGCCAATGAGCCGAAAATCCATCATTTACCTAACCCTGGTTATATTGGTGTTGGTGGGGGCAGGTGCCCTTTATTTTTTAATTTTAAAGGATCAGATTAAAAAGCACCCGCCCGCTGTAAAAGCTATTCCCAATAGCGCATTGGTCGCTTTCAAAGGCAATCAATTTCCCAATCTGTATAAGCAATTTAGTAAAACCGCAATCGGACAGGATTTTAACCAACAACAAAAAGTTGGTGCTTTTAAAAAGCGTATGCTGTTTTTGGATAGCTTGGTCCGAGAGCTGGAGCCACTCAATAAAAAGATCGCTATCAATGATTTGTGGACTTCTCTACATAATACTTCGGTCGACCAATTGAACCTGGCTTTTTACCTACAGCTTAATACTAACGAATCACATACTTTTGTAAAAGCGCAAATTAAAAAATTAGGTGGTAGCTATAATTACCAGGAAAGGCGCCTTAAAGATTATAAAATTGTCGATGTTCTTGATCAGGAAGGCCAAACGCAATTTACTTTTACTTGTGTTGATGGAATCCTGGTAGTTAGCAAAAACCCCTTATTGGTTGAGGATGCCATTAGAACTTACAATGCCGAAAAGGCCCCTCGTTTAACCAAGGCCATTTTAGATGCTCAACAGCATTCAGATGCATTTTTTGTGAATTTTGAGCAGCTTCCTGATTTTTTAGGCACTTTTTTATCTTCCGAAGCCAGAACAAGCTTAGAACCAATGGCCAATTTTGCCAATGTAGCGCAACTAACCCCTTCATTTAAATCTGATATCCTCAATCTACACGGGATTCTTAATTCAAATGAATCCAAAAACCATTACCTGGACTTTTTCAGAACTCAAACCCCTGTTAAATCTAAAATTCCCAACATACTGCCTTTACGAACGGCTCAGTTTATAAGTTTTTCCTTGAAAGAGCCCAAGGCGTATTACGAACAAATGGTCCAGCAATTAAAATCCAGCAATGAATTCCGGTCATTTAAGCAAAAGGAAGACAGCCTGGAATTGGAGCAAGGGTATTCGATTCAAAAAGATTTCCTACCCATTTTGGGTCAGGAGTTGGGGCTTGTCGTTAATGAACCCGTAAGTTCGGATTTCCGTGATGATATTTTTGCCGCCATGTATTGTGAAAATATTCAGGAAAAAGTGGCCAGGTTGGATTCACTAAATAAGAAGATTGAAAAAGGTAAAGAAGGTACAACTGCACCCCTCCCATACCGGGACCATCAGATCAAAAGGGTAGCCTTTTCACAGGTTTTTTCGCTATTATTCGGGAAGTACTTCGATAATCTCCAAAAGCCCTTCTATACTGTTGTCAACAATTTTATATTATTTTCTGACAATCGAGAAAACCTCAAACGGGTTATCGATGATTACTTAGCAGGTCAAACCTTGAAGGCTTCCTCCCATTATACCAAGCTAACAGATCAACTACTTAGTAAAAACCTTTTTTATAGCTATATCAATCCGCAAAGGGCGCTTATGATCCCATTGAACTTTATTAACAACAGTTATCAAGCAGCCTACCGAGAACAGTTTGATTATTTTAAACAGTTTAATGCTTTTACGTTTCAGGTTACCCAAAATGAGCCTGGCCTATACATGCAAACAGCGCTTCAAAGAGCTACCCACGCTGTAGCAGCCACCGAACTTTTGTGGAAACAAAAGCTTGAGTCCAACTTGGCGGGCAAACCCGAGGTTGTTAAAAACCATAACAATGACCGAAATGAATTATTTTTAACGGACCAAGCGAACAAAGCTTATTTGATGACCAATTCAGGTAACATCCTGTGGACCAAAAAGCTGCCTTCTAAAATCAATGGAGCTATTGCCCAAATCGATCTATATGATAATGGAAACTTACAATATGCCTTTGCCACGAACAATCATTTACAGCTCTTTGATAGAACCGGATCAGATGTTGCTAATTTTCCCATTGGCTTAAGCAAACCCGCAAGCACGGAACTAAAGGTTTTTGATTATTTAGATCAAAAAGATTACCGCTACTTTATTGGATGCAAAAACAATACTGTTTACGGCTATCATGGCAATGGTAAGCCTTTGGAAGGTTGGAGTCCGCTTAAAATAGATGCTCCACTAAGCTTACCCATGAAATATTTTATTTTTCAAAATCAGACTTATTTATTTGGTGTGAGTGATAAAGGCACCTTTTATTTCTGGGATCAAGAAGGAAAACCACTTATGGAGCCAATTAAGCTCAAGACCAAATTTAACAACCCATTTCAAATTAATTTTGGTAAAGATCTGCCTTCCACTTACTTGGTTTCGTCAGATACGAGCGGACAAACTTATTTTATTAACTTGAAAGGTGAGGTGGATACTTCGCGTTACGGAAATTGGGGTAAGAACCATTATTTCGATTACCTGGATATCAACTCAGACAATAAGCAAGAATTTATATTTTCTCAAGATAACAGGATCAAAGCTTACCACGAGGATAGCAGCCAGGTTTTTTCGCTTACGTTGTCGGATAGTCTGGCTTATCGACCTCAATTTTTTAAGATGGAGGATCGGTACCGGATTGGCTACGTTGCTGAAAGCACCCAACAAATATTCCTGATCGAACAGGATGGGACCTTTTATGAAGGCTTCCCTTTAAAAGGGACTACCCCATTTGAAATAGCGGATATTAATGCAGATGGAGCAAAAGAGTTAATGGTGGGCGGCAAGGATGGAATGGTCTATATGTACCGGATACCGTAGATCTCTGAAATTTAGATCTTAGAAATTAAAGTTCAATTATACTTAGCAATAAGCTGAAATGTTGGGATAAGACAAGGGGCAATAATTGAAATGAATCATCGGCTTTTGTTTAAATTAAGTCAATAATTAAAACCTAAGACCAAAATCTGATTAAAATGAATCTGCAACAGACGATCGAAGAAGCTTGGGAAAACAGGGAATTACTAAAAAAAGCGCCATATGAGCATGCAGTGCGCGAAGCCCTTGAGCAATTAGACAAAGGCCATTTAAGGACGGCTGAACCCTCTGCTGATGGATGGCAGGTTAATGAATGGGTTAAAAAGGCAGTGATCCTTTATTTTCCGATTCAAAAAATGGAAAAGCTGGAAACAGGCATATTTGAGTTTCATGACAAAATTCCCTTGAAACAGAATTATGATGAGTTGGGTGTTCGGGTAGTGCCGCACGCCATAGCCCGATACGGGGCTTATGTTTCAAAAGGAGTAGTGATGATGCCCTCTTATGTAAACATTGGTGCATACGTAGACCATGGTACGATGGTTGACACATGGGCTACGGTTGGCTCTTGTGCTCAAATTGGCAAGCAGGTCCATCTAAGCGGTGGTGTCGGCATTGGAGGTGTTTTAGAACCCTTGCAAGCAAAACCGGTTATTGTAGAAAATGGAGCTTTTATTGGCTCGCGTTGCGTTTTAGTTGAAGGCGTTCGAGTAAAAAAAGAAGCCGTATTGGGGGCCAACGTTACGTTAACAGGTTCAACCAAAATTATTGATGTTACAGGCAGTGAGCCCGTATATCATGAGGGCGTGGTGCCGGAACGATCGGTCGTCATTCCGGGTAGTTATGCCAAATCATTTCCAGCTGGTGATTACAACGTACCATGTGCTTTGATCATAGGCCAAAGAAAAGCTTCAACCGATCAAAAAACCTCTTTGAATGAGACCCTTCGGGAATTTGATGTTCCGGCATAATTGGTAAAGGTAGGGGCTTGGGTGTCAATTCCTTGTTTCGTTTAGTTTTTTTGCTTTGCTGGTTATAAGCAGCAATCAAGTTAGGGAATTTAGCCTCTAAAATAGGAAGTACCATAACTGATGATCAACATTAAGCATCAAAGCGTAAAAGCTTTAAAAGTGTATTAAAACCATTTAAACAAGTTCTTTGACCAGGTTTCTAATCATACAAACAGCTTTTATTGGTGATGTAGTTTTAGCCACATCGCTTATAGAAAAATTAAAATTCCATTACCCGGAAAGCCGCATTGATTTTTTGCTACGGAAAGGCAATGAAGGATTACTTAAAGGCCATCCCAAGCTAAACCAAACCTGGGTATGGGATAAGAAAAATGGCAAATACCGCGAACTTTTGCTCCTCTTCAAAGCCATTAGAAGTCAGAATTACGAGACAGTGATCAACCTTCAGCGTTTTGGCGCCACCGGCTTCTTAACAGCCTTTTCCAATGCTACGAACCGGATAGGTTTTGCCAAAAATCCGTTCTCGGTATTCTTTACACACCGGTATCCTCATGCATTTGGTTCGGATGAGCCTTACCGGCATGAGATAGATCGAAACCTTGGTTTAATCCATGACTTGACAGATGATCAGCGATTTTATCCCAAACTTTATCCTTCTGAAGCGGATTTTAATCAAGTAGCTGAATTTCAGGACCAACCATATATTTGTATAGCACCCGCATCGGTATGGTATACCAAGCAATTTCCAATAGACAAGTGGATTGAGTTCTTAAATCAAGAAGAAGTTAAAAAATTTCGGGTTTATTTAATTGGAGGGCCTAACGATCAGGTATTGTGCGAAGTGATTAGGAGTAAAACGAAACATCCTTTCACCTTTAATCTATCGGGCCAAATCAGTTTTTTGCAAACAGCTGCCCTAATGCACCAGGCCAGGATGAATTATTCCAATGACTCGGCCCCCCTGCATTTAGCTTCTGCTATGGATGCGCCTGTCACAGCTATTTTTTGTTCCACCGTGCCCCACTTTGGCTTTGGGCCTTTATCAGATGAATCCTACGTTGTAGAAAAGCAAGAAAAACTTGAATGCCGGCCTTGTACGGATCATGGTAAGCCTGAATGTCCCTTGGGCCATTTTAAGTGTGCTTATGATATTGACATCCGTAACCTGGTGGATGTCTTATAAACCATGATAGCCTGCTTGAGCTAACTATCTTAAAAATTAAAGAATTAAAAAAACCCCGAATTCAAGCATGAAAACGGGGTTTAAACTAAGGAAAAAAGCATTATTTAGCTTTCCTTCATTCCTTTTAACTCTTCGATGTTTTCTTGCAGGTAATCGTTGTAAGGAAATTCTTCTTTATCACTGTTTTCCTTACCAATTTTTAGGGCTTCTTCAGCCAGGCTAATGGCTTCATCGATGTTTCCTTGTTTCTTCATCAATTCTGCTTTGGTCCAATGATTTCTCCACGTTTTTTTAATATTGACGGATTTGTTAACCCATTCCTCAGCTTGGCCAAGCATTTTACCTTGGTCTACCAAGTAGTTTGCACAATCATTGAACGTTTTCCAATCATCATCATCCGCTTTTTCAACGGCTTCCTCCATCATGGTCATTACCTGGTTCGTTGTATTGGTTGTGATGGTAAAGGGAACGCTGGTTTTCTTCCAGGCAAGTGTTACTTTACCGGAAGTATCTGTTACATGATCAATGTTAAAGGTCATCATTTCGTGATGATTGATTTCCTGGGGCTCTACTTTGAGGCGCAAAGCATCATTTTCTTGGTCATAGCCTCTCGTTCCCCAAAGGTCGGTTTTTGTATTAAATATTAACGTCCATTTTGCATCTTCCTTAGGAATGGTAAAAAAGGAATATTCACCAGCTTTTAATTTATTGCCATTGACCATCACATCATTGCTAAATTCAAAAGTTGTAGCAGCATTGGCACCTGTTCGCCACATTTCATCATAAGGAACAAGTTTACCCCAAATTTGACGGTCTTTTACAGAAGGTCTGTAATATTCAATCTCTACATTTGTTACCCCTATTTGCTGTTCAACTTCACCTTTAGGGCTTGGTTTAGGGAAAGTGAGGTCAACTTCCTCTTGCTCTTCATCTCCATTTTCATCAGAAGAGGATTGTTCTTGCTGGGCTTCTGCCTTGGCATCATTAGTGTCATCTTTACTACTCGCATCTTGCTGCCCTTGGCCACAGCCAACTAAAAAAAGAAGTGCTAATAAATAGATGGTTAAATTTTTCATAAGTTAAGATTTTTTGTTTTAAGGTTTATAAACTTTTATTTAGTAAGCATGATTTAATTGAATCCTTGTACTTCGAAACTTTTGTAAACATCATTTCTTGGATTGATGCACATTACAGGAATTTTGGACTTGGTAACAATTTGTTGGGCATAAGAGCCGAAGATCATCTGGCTTATTGATCTTTCTTGTTGGGTCATCACCACAATCAAATCAGCATCAATCTCTTTGGCATAATTTAGAGTGGCATCAGCATAATTGCCATTGGGTTCTGAAACAGATTCTGAAGTTACATTGATGCCCCTTTCTTTTAAATAGTTTTCTACTTGGTTCATATTAGCATTGATGCGCTTAGCATAACTCTCGTCATCATCGGCTACGGTTACAATGTTGATAACCGCATCAAAATACTTGGCTACCTTCTCGGCCCAGCTAACTTTTTGTTTGGTTTCTTTGGTTACATCGAGGGGCAATACAATGTTTTTATAGCCACTACCAAAGGACCGTTCCCGCACAACTGTAGTAGGGCAAGGCGCTGTTTGGATCACTCGAGCTGCATTACTTCCCAAAAATTCCTGAAAGCCCATGGCTCCATGAGTTCCCATGACTATGGAGTCTGCATCTAGTTTTCGCGCCATTTCAGCTATTTGGTTGTAAACCTTGCCCGAGGTGATTATATAATTGACATCAGCATTAATGGTGTCCAAGTGATCACTAATGATCTTTTCAAGGCGACTGATGGATCCTTCGATCATTAAGGATTTAATATGGTTCCCTGGCAGCTGGTCTCCTTGATAATAAGGGGTTTCCAGATCACCGCCTTCAATGACATGCAAAAGGGTTATTTTGTGTTTTTCATGTTCTACAATATGGGCGATAGCTCCCGCATGCTCAAGGGCCATTAGGGAATTATCGGTAAAATCGATGGGCACAATTGTGGTGTCTTTAAAATTTGATAAATCCATTTTATCGTTATTTTTGTCATTGAAAAGGAATTAAAAAGCATGACAAATTTAAATTTTTAGAACTAATGCCAAGCATTCCAAGTACAGAACTTTTATTAAATCCTGACAACAGCATTTATCATCTCAATCTTTATCCGGAAGATATTGCCAATGATATCCTTTTGGTAGGAGATCCCGGAAGGGCGGATTTTATTGCTTCATTATTTGATTCAGTACTTGTAACAAAACAAAAAAGGGAATTTCACACCCACACGGGTTACTACAATTCAAACTTGATATCGGTCATCTCAACTGGCATAGGTCCTGATAACATTGATATTGTAATGAATGAACTTGATGCCCTTGCCAATATTGATTTCGATTCCAGGGAAGCAAAGGGAGAAGTCAATTCATTGAACATAGTAAGAATAGGTACATGTGGTGGGTTACAAAGCGAGCTAAAACCAAACACGCCTGTTATATCATCGCATGGATTGGGCCTTGATAATTTAATTAACTTTTATACGTACCAATTTTCAAAAGAGGAAGAAACTATATTGGATGCGTTAAATGTGCAAATGAAAGAACAAGGACTTAATTTGGCTATGTACCTTACTACTTCTAATGATGACATGTTTGCAGCGCTAAAGGAATTGGGGCATTCCGGTATTACGGCTACTTGCCCGGGCTTTTATGCCCCACAAGGACGTACCATCCGGACGCCCGTTCAGTATCCCGGTTTATTGGATGCCCTTCATACTTTTGCTTACCAGGATCGGAAAGTCACAAATTTTGAAATGGAAAGTTCTGCTTTATTCCTTCTTGCTTCCTTATTGGGGCATCGTGCATGCACAGCGGATGTAGTAGTAGCGAACCGTATTACCAATGAAGCCAGTGTTGATTACAAACCAGCTTTAAAACAGCTTGCGGGTAATGTATTGGACGTTTTATCGAAAAAATGATCAAAGCTAAAACTACCTAAGCATATGGTACCGTAGCTATTGCAATAGTTTAACAACAAACTAATTTTTAACAAAAAAAATTAATAAATGCGCTATTATAATTTGATCTCTAAAGTCACCTTTTGCCTTATTTTTTTAGGGTTAATGGCTGTAGGACCTACCAATGCTCAAAACTTTGAGGGGAGCCTTTTAGGTGGGTTAAATGCCACCCAGGTTTCAGGAGATGAGCTTGGGGGATTTGATAAATTAAGCTTTTTTGGTGGAGTAGGGGTTGAATATCCTTTTAATGACCAATGGGGAATTGAGGCTGAAATGCTTTACAGTAGGAAGGGGAGCCAGGTAGGTAATCAAGATGACTTTAACCAGTCAAATTTGTTATGGGAAAAGCTGAAAGTAAACTATGTTGAAGTGCCCTTTTTAGCCAAATACCATCACAATGAAAATCTATCTTTCCATCTGGGACCTTCTATAGGCTATCTTATTTCTTACGAAGTGATCCCTGGAAATGATGATCAAAGGGATTTTAAAAATTTTGAGATCGGCTTCTATGGGGGGCTGGATTACCACTTTGCCGATCGTTTCAGTTTATTAATAAGATACGGCAACAGCCTTGATTCCATTGGAACCAAAGATAGCAACCCTATATGGAGTTTTCGCAATACGGGTTTTATTAATACCGTGGCTGCTTTTGGTTTGCGCTATCAGCTTGGTGAATTATAACTTACCATTTTTAATCCGATCGACCAAGCTTCAAAATTTAATGTTACCAAGTAAGAAGTAGTTTAAGTGAAACTTAAACTGGTTGCAGTTAACAACAAAATAAGCTCTCCACATTTTTATAGATTAAAATTCCGGTTTTATCTTTCGAAATTCTACAGTAATCGAAAATATGCTCGCAAAATAGGGGCGTTTAATATTTTTGTTTTGATTAATTTGGTTCTAAACTAACTATTAATTTATTTTTTATGGAAAGGATTCTTACCTATTTCTTTTTGATCTTTCCTTTAGCATTAGCTGCACAAAGTGGGGTAAATAATACTACTTGTAAGGAAAACGGCCTTTCATTTAATGGCAATGAATACGTGGAGCTTCAAGATCCTAATTCAGGTATAGCTCAATTGTTAACTGTTGGTACTTGGGTAAAAATAGCTGATAAATCTTCAGACAGGACAGTAATAGGTACCTGGGGGAATAATGGTAAGCCTCAAAATAAGGAATTTCTAATTTGGTATGACAAAGGCAATGATAAGTGGAGTGCTGCAATAAATGGTGATGCTCAAGCACAAATTTTAAAGCTTAATGATGCCGGTCCATCAGTTAAATCCAACGAATGGTATCACGTAGCCTTTTCTTACAATTACCAAGGAGCATTTAAATTGTATGTGAATGGTAATCTTGTAGATTCAGCCTCTAATGTGGGTACATTGCATAATTCCACCGCAAGCCTTCCTGCTTTGCTGGCAAGAGATGTTAATAACCAACATGAAGATTTTAAAGGAAAGATTGATGAAGTAAGTGTATGGAATAAGGAGTTCGGCATATCCCAAATCCAACAACTTATGTATCAACCTGCCTCAATGATCAACAATGGAGGTTTAGTAAGTTATTGGAATTTGAATGAATGTTCAGGACAAGTTGCAAATGATCTTGGCCCCAATAACAACAGCGGGCAATTGGGGAATTCATCCACAAGTGACGAGAACGATCCGCAATGGGTCGAAGTGAATAAAGCAAATAACGCCAATTGTAATTTTTATGCAACCAATGTGAGTTCCTCTCTTCAAGGTACCTATTCCAATGGAAACACAATTATTCCTGAAAATTCTGACTCGAGCAATGCTACCGGCCCCGTTGATTTAGATTATTTCAGTTTAGGTTTTCAAAACAATCTATCCAATTCCCCCAATGCAGTACTCTCGTTCGATAGTTTAATGACAGGGAAATTAACCCTCCATGAAGTAACCTACCGGGCAAGTAAAAACAATCCTAATTATCCCAAAGAACAGGCGAAAGTTTACGTGAGCCTTGATAAAAATAATTGGATTTATGTTGGCATGGCCGACAACATGAACAACTACCTCGGAGATATTCATCCTACCACTTTTTATCTGGATTCCATGGTTTACAAGCATGTAAAAATTGTTGATGCTACTGACAAAAGTTTATTCAGCATTGCCAAAGCTGATGCTTACGATATCACTTCTATATGTGCAGAAACAAAAGCTAACCAGGATTATACAAAACCTTCATGCGGATATTATGGTAACAGTGTAATTGAGACCAATCAAGGCACTTATAAAAATGGCGATACCATTTCCTTGGCCAGATCCAATCCGGATGAAGCTTTAGGGGCACCTGCCAAGCATCAGTTTTTTAGTACCGGTTTTCAAAACGGCATGCAAGACAAGCCTTACATCATTCTTGCTTTTAATGATATGATGACTGGCAAATTGACTGTATACGAGCATAAAAACAATCCGCTTGAAACAGCGGATATTTACATTAGCCAGGACAACAAGAATTGGGCCTACGTGGGAGAAGCTGATAATTTAAACCATCCCCATAGTGATTTACATCCCACTACCTTTGATCTTGATTATACCACTTATAAGTACGTTAAAGTCGTCAATACAACAGATACGGCGCTTTGGAATGGTAAAGGAGATGGTTATGATATAAGCGGTATTTGTGCAGAACATAAAGCTACTAAGGATTACACTCAACCCACTTGTAACTACTACGGATCGCAGATATTAGACGTTAATCAGGGTACTTATAAAAATGGTAACACCATTTCACCATCGAGGTCAAACCCTCAAGATGCATTGGGTGTACCAAGCAGTCATAATTTATTCAGTTTAGGTTTCAAAAATAACATGCAGGATCAGCCTCATATAATAGTAGGTTTTGATAGCATGATGACCGGTAAACTTTCCATTTATGAAGTTGATAACAAACCAATTGAAACAGCCGATATTTACGTAAGCCAAGACACCAGTAGTTGGAATTATGTAGGAGAAGCCCATAACTTAAACCAACCGCAGGGCAATTTACACCCTACTACCTTTGAATTGGATTATTTGGCTTATCAATATGTAAAGATTGTTAATACGACTGATCCCGCTAATTGGGGTTCGCTCGGGGACGGCTACGATGTTGCTGGTATTTGCGCTGAAGAAAAAGCACCAGCATATATTCAGCCCTCATGTGGCTTTTATGCCACTCAAGTAGTAGACAATAAGCAAGGCAAACGCAAAAACGGAAATGATATTAGCGCCAACCGTTCCAATCCTTCCAATGCGCTTGATACTCCCACTACCAATGATCTCTACAGTTTAGGTTTCCAGGATAGTTTGAACGTCAAACCATACCTAACCCTTGGGTTTGATGAAATGATGACAGGTAAATTGACGATTTACGAAGTCAACAATAAACCGCTTGAAAAAGCCAAGATCTATGTTAGTGAAAACCCAACAAACTGGACCTATGTAGGCGAGGCACATAACTTGTTTAAACCAAATACCAATCTTCATCCCACAACTTTTAACCTTGATAGTTTAAATTACAAGTACGTCAAAATTGTGAATAATACGGATGTAAAAAAGTGTCCAAAAGGAACTGAAGATGCATTTGATGTAGCCGGTATTTGTGCAGAGCAAAAAGCAACTATGGACGATAACCCTTCTTGTAACATTTATGGTTCTTACGTTGTTGGATATGCGCAAGGTAAAGAATCAGACTTGGATTCTGTTGCAAGTAATCGCTCTAATCCACAGAACGCATTAGGCCAAACCAATTCTCAAAGCTTTTATAGTTTAGGACTGGATACGAGCGTAAGCCAAACGCCTTTCTTAACAATTGGTTTTGATGATCCAATGATCGGGGAGTTGACCATTCATGAGGTAACCTGGACCAGTACCAATTACCCCGAAGAGAAAGCAAAAGTATACGTTAGCCCTGATCAGAACAACTGGACTTATGTAGGAATGGCCGACAACAAAAATAATCCAAGCGGAGACATCCATACCAATACATTTCAACTGGACAGCATTGTATACAAATACGTAAAAATTGTTGATGTAACGAATCCTTCAGCTTTCACCGCTTACCCCAATGCAGACGGTTTTGACGTGACAGCTATTTGTGCTGAAAGTACCATTACCACTTCTGATTATGCTATTCCCCAAAATGTAGGCTTTAAAATTTATCCAAATCCTGTAACAGCTGGCAAAGCCGTCAAAGTTAATACCAATGCAACCCATATTGATGAGAACAACATCCAATTGTACAATGCCAAAGGCAAGCGCCTGCATCAAATTAACATTCGCCAAAATGGCATAGGATTTTCAATTCAAACCAATGATCTGGGTAAAGGCATCTACATGCTTCGTATTCGTCATGATAACAATGTTGTTAATAAGCGGGTTGTAATTCACTAAATGCTTTCATTTAACAATAAAGTTGATAGCCAAATTAAAACAAGGAAGTAAAAAGGCATCTCGCGGGCCTTTTAAGTTTAAGTTGTTACAGATAATATTCATTTAAGGTTTTTTGGTTGTGATCAAGGACGACTCCTTAATACAAAGCCAGTTCTATTAAAAGACTTAAAATTATTGCCTGATTAATACCCAGTTTACAACCCATCTATTGATCTTTATGTATTTTTGTAAGCAATATAAAACAACACGATGCTTAAATGAAGGGAATACTAATTGGCATTTTGGGCTTGACCTTGCTTACAACTTTGGAAATTACGGCTAAACCAGACTCTATTGGTTTAAAGGAAAAAAATGGACAGCTATTTATTTTACATCAGGTTGAAGAAGGGCAGACCCTCTTCGCCATTAGCAGAAAATATGAGGTTGATGTAGATTCTTTAAGAGCTACCAACCCCCAGGCTAAGGAAGGATTGAGCATAGGAGAGGTCATTTTGGTGCCTTACCGTAAAAAAGAAAGTCAAGCTTCACACGTAACCCATCGGGTTAAAAAAGGGGAAACTTTGTTCAGCATAGCCCAGCAATATGGTGTAGAAGTAAAGGCCATCAAAGAATGGAATGGCATAAAAAGCAATGCCATCGAGGTGGGAGAGGAATTGATCGTAGGTGAAAAATCCGAATCCCAACAACCAATAACTCAAAAACCTGA
>CAZLQF010000007.1:23749-67749 GCA_964561545.1 uncultured Sphingobacteriales bacterium | reverse complement strand
CAAAAACCTGAAGGTGGACTGGAAGAAAGCTCGCCCAGCTCATTAGCCCCTGATCAGGATAAAATGGCCAAACAGGATACCTCCCAAAAAGTTGCTGCTAAGGCTGATACGTTATCAAGCGATTCTTCAAAAGGAGCACCCATTATGACGCAAAATGAGGATAACAGGTATCGTAAGGAATACTCCAGGGTTACGAGCGTTGAATCCGGAGATGAGGGCTGGAAAGTGGTGAAGGAGCAAGGGAAAGCAACCTGGATTGATGATGACTTTATGAACAACAGGAAAAGTTTAGCCTTGCACAGAACAGCGGAGCCCGGCACCATTATCCGTATCAAGAATATGATGAATGATAAGGTAGTTTTTGTAAAGACTGTTGGCAACCTCAATGAAAAGGAAGATGAGCGAACCCTCATTACCATATCGAAAAAAGCAGCCAAAAAGCTAAACGTGCAGCAAGATTATTTTAGAGCGCAATTAGAATATTCTGTTAAAGCCCAAGATGAAGAATAAGTGCCTTAAATTTTTTCATGCGTTATTATATTAATTGGTTAAAGCAAAATTTTGAACTTGTTGGTGCCATACTAATAATGGTCGGCTTTTGCTATTCCCGCGTTTTAATTTCAGTTGGCACAGGGCTTATTTTTCTTAGTCCCTTCCTTAATGGTCAGTTTAATCAAATTAAATATAATTTACGAAACAACCGGATGCTGCAAATAATCGTGGTTTTTTACCTCTGGGGCGCTTTAACCTTTTTTTATTCAGAGAATATCGGAGGTTATTTAACCCACTTAAAAGTTCAGCTGCCCCTTTTACTACTGCCAATCGGCTTGACCGCAACTAACCTCTTGTATGATAAGCGCTTCATTATCATTTTATTGGCTCTTCAAATTTCATTGTTTACAGCCGGTGCTGCTACGTTTTTTAATTATTTGAACAATTATCAGGAGATTAACGAAGGGCTAACTGAGTCTAAGGCCATTTCTATTGTAACAGGCATTAACCACATTTATTATAGCTATATTTTGGCTATAAGTATCTTGCTGGGGGCCTACTTGCTCATCAGGGGCTATGTAAAAAACCAATATTTGTTTTATGGGATTACAGCTTTAACGCTGGTCAATTTCGTATTTATTCATGTATTTGCCACCAGAACAGGTTTGGGAGGCTTGTATTTAACGGCGGGTTTATTTTTGATCATTTATGTGATTCGATCCAAAAGGTTTATTCTGGGTACTGCAACCTTGCTCTTGATGGCAGGCGGTGCATATTTGGCAATCAATCAGATTCAATCCCTGAATAACCGGTACGACAATACGGTCAAGGACCTGGAGATCTATATGAATGGCGGTGATATCAATTACCGGTCTATTTCTATGCGGTTCGAAGCATGGGAAAAAACCGCGTATATCATCGCTGAAAATCCGATTTTAGGAGTAGGCATTGGAGATGTAAAAAATGAATTGGGGCTGGCTTATCAAAACCTTGGTACCGTCTTAAAACCCCAAAATAGATTGTCTCCCCATAACCAATACCTTGAAACGATGGCTGGGCAAGGATTGGTTGGCTTTGGATTGTTGCTTGCTATTATAGGGCTGGGCTTTTACAGGGTTTGGACCACCCAGAATTACTTAATGCTTTGCTTGATGATACCCGTCTTATTTGCTTTTTTGGTAGAGTCCACACTTGAGAGACAAACAGGAGTGACATTTTTTGCTTTTTATTGGGTCTATTTTATTAAAGAATAAAAGCATTGGGGACCCCTTGATTTCATTTCGTTACATTGGTCCTTACGACCAATACCAATTAAAAGGCATTTTAGAGCTGAATTTTTCATTCATCATCCCGGGTTTATTGTTATGAAAGGTATTTGGCTACAATGGGCAGTCGCCTTCCCATGCCAAATGCTTTTTCGGATATCCTTAGGATGGGTGGTGCCTGGTATCGTTTGTATTCACTTTGATTGACCATTTTCAGAATTCTGCTTACCAGCCCTTCTTCATAACCCATTTCGATAATCTCCTTGGGTCCTTTCCTTTGCTCAATATACTGGTAAAGAATGGTGTCCAGGTTTTCATAAGGTGGTAGCGTATCCGAATCTTTTTGATCTTCTTTCAGCTCTGCAGTGGGAGGTTTGGTAATCACGTTTTCGGGGATGAGCTCATGGTCTTGATTGATAAAACGGCAAAGGTCAAATACTTCGGTTTTGTATACATCCCCCAATACCGAAATGCCCCCGCACATATCCCCATACAGTGTTCCATAACCCACGGCCAATTCACTTTTGTTGGACGTGTTTAACAAGATATGACCAAATTTATTGGAAAAGGCCATCAATAGCAAAGCTCGGCTACGGGCCTGGATGTTTTCTTCTGCAATGTTTTTTGGATAACCCTTAAAATGAGGCTGTAGCTCCTCATTGAATGTATCAACAATGGAAGAAATGGGAACCGTGTTGTATGGTACATCGAGATTATGGCATAATTGGTAAGCATCGTCTAAAGAAGTTTGGGAAGTAAATTGTGATGGCATAACCAAAGCTAAGACATGGTCCGTGCCCAATGCCTTTGCCGCCAAAGCAATCGTCAAAGCAGAATCAATACCCCCAGACAGCCCAACAATGGCTTTTTGGAAATTAAGTTTTTTAAAATAATCCTTGATGCCGAGTACCAATCCATCATAAATGCGTTGCATTTTATACTCGAGCGAATAATGGAAGGGTTCGCCTTGCTTACTGTTGATGGATTCTAGTTCGTAAGTCTCAAGGCTTTCTTCAAAAAAAGGCTGCTGTTCTACAATTTTGCCTTGTCTATTAACAATGCAGGATGCCCCATCAAAAATTAATTCAGTCTGGGCGCCTATATGATTGACGTAAAAAATGGGAAGCTGGTGTTGATTAGCATTTTGGATGAGTACGCTTTTGCGGTCATTTTCCTGCGTGTATGAAAAAGGTGAAGCTGCGATGTTGATCGCAAAATCCGGCTCCTCTTGGGCTAAATGCTGCATGGGGTAATAAACGTACAAAGGATGATCTGCAAGGTTCCAAAGGTCCTCGCAAATGGTCAATGCTATTTTTTTCCCTTGAAAATGTATTGTTTTGAATTGGTCGCCTGGTTCAAAATAGCGGTATTCATCAAATACATCGTAAGTTGGCAATAAAGCCTTATGAACAATTTGTTGAACCCTGCCATCTTGAAGGAAATAAGCTGAATTGAACAAGGACTTACCAGCTTCTTTTGGATTAGGAGAAGGTGATCCAACAATGGCTGCAATATTTTGGCAGTGAGTGGCGATCTCACGGATCGAATCTTCGCACAACTGAATGAAGTGCTCAAACTCAAGAAAATCGCGCGGGGGATAACCACAGATGGCCAATTCAGGGAAAACTACCAAATCGGCACCCTGGCTTTTTGCTTGTTGGATGTGGTCAATAATTTTTTGGGTATTGTGCTTAAAATTGCCGGTATGAAAATTTAACTGCGCAAGTGCTACCTTCATGAAAAAGAAGTAATTAGTAATTATTAGTTAGGGATTAGTCATACCCCATTTAATGCTTAGTTATTGCCTGTCAAAATTTATACAACGCTATTTATTTAATGTTTGCCACCAGTAAAACATTTTAAAAAGATTCTGGATCAATCAACAAACTTAAAAGCTGAGCGAGCTAAACAAATCTCTAACAATCCCAACATTAAGACACGACTACCTCATAACCTTAAAAAATCAATCCGAGATCCAAGCCAATAGAAATTCTTCTTATCTTATAATTATCCGCCTTATCAATAGGAGAAAATCCATTGTTTAAAATAAGACCTCCTTTTGCATAAGTGGTGCCCCCTAAAGAATACATGGCGCCAGCTCCAACAACAATGCCTGCATGGAACGTAGTGGAATTGAATTTTCGATCATCGTCCTCTACATCACCAGTTGTTTGGTCGCCCCGGCTTTTAATGTTAATGCCTGGATTGAACCCTATCTTGGCATAATAGGTCCAATAACCGATTTCATTGGTCATCATTTTTAGCGTAACAGGGAGCTCCAAATATTGCAATTCATTCCAGTCTCTTGAAACTGAGGAGTCCCCAAGTTTTTTTTCGTGTTTGCCACCCGTTAATACGTGGTGTATGTCTATTTGTAGTGCGTAGTTGTCAGAAAAATGGTATTCGGAATTTAAGCCATAAGCAAATCCAAGTTTAGAACCATCGCTTTTGATCTCATCAATTTGATCACTGTTATTTTCTATTTTAAACCAAGACAAGAATGGCCTGGCATCTAAGCCAAATTTCAATGCTTGTTCTTTTTGGGCATTACCTGTTTCAGTTAAGAAAATTACTGAAAATAGCAGGAGGGTTAACTTTTTCATAGCTTTGCATTTATCTTGGGGCCCTTTATAAGCCAATACAATGATACAAAAATGATCAAAAAGAATTTTAAATTCCTCATAGTTATTTTGCTTGCAATCATCTTGGCGATTGCGGGTTATTACGGTTTTTTCTCAAGTTCTGATTACAACTATCAAATTGACCTTAGCCAAGTGGAGGATGTGGATATTGACATTGAGCGTTTCGAGCAGGAATTGTTCCAATTGCCACGAAAAAATTTTATAAACGCTGCTAAAAATCTTAAAAAAGAAGATCCCCGGATTTTTACCATGTATGTTGAGAGAATCCTGGGTATTGGCTCTGTAGACAAGGATCAAACCTATACAAAACTTAAGCATTTTGTTTTTGATGACTATTGGCAAATGGTTTATGACACAAGCCAAATTGCTTATGAGGAGGTTAACTTCCTTGAGGAAGAACTGGAGGATGCATTCAGGCATGTGCGCCATTATTTTCCCAAGGATACCATTCCGGAGGTGTACACGTTGGTAAAAGGGATTGATCTTAAGTACAAGTCTGCTACATACGATAACCTGTTGGCCATTTCTCTTGATATGTACCTGGGGGAAGATTTCAAGTATTATCCTTCTATGTATCCGGATTATTTAATAACAAGCTTTAGAAAACCCTACATGGCTCCCGATGCGATGAAAACCTATTTTTCTTCCAAATATCCGGAGGATGATTATGCAAAAGAAACCCTTATCAGTAAAATGATCTATCAGGGAAAAATGCTTTTTTTCCTTGATCTTACGATGCCCAGCGTCCATGACAGCTTAAAGATCCGATACACGCAAGAACAATTGAATTGGGCACGCAGGTATGAGCAGCGAGTCTGGAAGCAACTAATTGACAATGAGGTGATCTATGAGACCAATGAAAGGGAGATCAACAAATATATGAGTGAAGGCCCTTTTACAAATGCAGGAGGCTTCCCTGAAGAGACGCCTCCCAGAATTGCTGAGTGGGTCGGTTGGCAAATTGTTAGGAAATACAAACAACAACATCCCAATCAATCAGTCCGTGAAATATTTAATGAACGAGATCATCAAAAAATACTTAACTTAGCAAGTTATAATCCTTAAACTACACAGAATGCAAAACAAACAATTAGTAAGAATTGGGCTCATTGCTGGAGCCGTCTTTATTTTGATTATCGCTTTTTCCAGTTCAATTTTCGTTACCATAGGCTCTGGTGAACGAGGTGTAAAATATGAACCCCTTTCCGGAGGTTTAGACCAAGACCAGGTCTATGAACAAGGATTGAAGGTGAAAGCACCCTGGAATACCATGATCGTCTATGAAATAAGAAAGCAAGAGAACAGGCAAAGTATGGAAGTATTGTCATCCAATGGTCTGGATATTAACATTGATGTATCAATAAGGTATCAACCAATTGGAAATAAGATTGGCTACTTGCACGATGAAGTGGGCTTTAATTACCTCAATAAAATAATTGTACCTGAGGTTCGCTCCTCCACCCGAGAAGTAATTGGTCAATACAAACCTGAAGAGCTCTATTCAAAGGACAGATCTGAGATACAAAAAAACATAAAGAAAAAGGCAGAAACGGTGCTGGAGAAAAACTTCATAAAGTTGAATGCCCTTTTGATCCGCTCTATTAAATTACCCCCTCAAATAAAACAAGCAATTGAACGAAAGCTTACCGAGCAACAAGAGATCCAACAAAAAGAATACAGTAAGCAAAAGGCTGAAAAAGAAGCAGAGCGCAGAGAAATTGAAGCCAAAGGTAAATCCAAGGCCAATGAAATTCTTGACAAAAGTTTAACCGAGAAAGTTCTTCGGGATAAAGCCATTGAAGCTACTGGAGAAGTGGCCAATTCTGAAAACTCTAAAGTTATCATGATCGGTAATGGCAAAGATGGCTTACCAGTGATGCTGAGTGCTGATCAATAGCAAAGAATTCTTTGATCAGTAACAAAATCAGATTTAATAAAAGCCCGGGCTTGTTGGTCTGGGCTTTTTTAATTCAATAGCATTTCCAAATCATCTTCAGTGAGGATATTGGTAAGTTTTTGATTGGATTGGACAATGTCCTTGGCCAATTCCGATTTCCGGTTTTGAAGCTTCAGGATTTTTTCTTCAATGGTTCCTTTGCTAATGAATTTATAAGAAATGACCCGCTTATTCTGCCCAATGCGGTGAGCACGGTTAATCGCTTGGGACTCGGTAGCTGGATTCCACCAAGGGTCCACAATGAATACGTAATCCGCTTCTACAAGATTTAAACCAACCCCGCCAGCTTTAAGAGAAATAAGAAATACCTGTTTTTCAGGGTTGTTCCTAAAATCACTGATGATCGCTTTACGGTTTTTAGTACTCCCGGTTAGGAAGGAATAACCAATCTGATTCTGCTCAAAGTAATTTTTAAACAAATTCAAATGCCTCACAAATTGCGAAAAGACCAGAATCTTATGGTTTTCGCTAATAACGTTTTCAATCTTGCGCAGGATCTCGTTGAATTTACCGGATTCTTCCTCGTAGTTTCGGTCCATTAAATGGGGGTGATTGGCAATTAACCTTAATTCAGTTAATCCCTTTAAAATTAGAAATTGAGATTTATTAAATCCATATTTATCAATATTCTCTAATATTTGATTGCGGTAATGGGATTTGGTCTCTTCATAAACCTTTTCCTGTTCGGGCGTTAGTTCACAGTATTGTGTTTTTTCGGTCAATGATGGCAGGTCTTTGGCCACTTCTTCTTTAGTTCTTCTTAGAATGAAGGGTTTGATAAGCGTTTTAAGCTTTTCTTGTTTGGCTTCATCATTTTTCTTTTCAATAGGAAGGACGTACGCTTTTTTAAAAAACTTATAGCCTCCTAATAAACCGGGATTCAAAAAAGCCATTTGCGACCATAAGTCCATGAGGGAGTTTTCAATGGGGGTTCCTGTAAGTACAAGCTTTTGAGAAGCATCGACCTTTTTAACCACTTTTGATATTTTGGAATCAGGATTTTTAATGACCTGGCTTTCATCAAGGATCATGTAATTGAACTTAAACTCCCTGAAGTATTCAATGTCATTCCTTAGCATGCCGTAGGTAGTAAGAATTAAATCGTACTCCTTGAAATTCTCGAGCAGTCGATGCCGGTCATTACCAACATATTTCAAATATTTAAGGGATGGTGCAAAACTGTTGATCTCTTCTTCCCAATTATGGATTAGGGATGCCGGCATTGCGATCAGGTTCATGAACTGATCGGAAGATTTGGCAACAAGTTCTTCTTCTGGGCCTTTATCCATGCCAAACAAATAGAGCTGACCTGCTTTTACTTGTTGTTCTTTGTTAGCATGCAAGCGGTGTTCTTCTTTTTCTTTAAGTAATAAGGCCAAGGTTTGGACGGTTTTACCCAAACCCATGTCATCCGCTAAAACGCCCCCGAATTGGTATTTCTTTAAGCAATACAACCATGAATAACCTTCCTTTTGATAGGAACGTAAATCAGCGCTGAAATTTTGGGGCAATTCAATGGAATGGAGTTGAGTCGAATTCTTGAGTTCTTTAAGGGATTCAAGATAATGCTGTTGACCATCGGCTTGAGTCAAGTTAAAATTCTCAAGGATGTTGAAATGATGTTTCTTCAGTTTGAGTTTTTCATCATTCGCTTCTTCTTCAGAAAAATTAAAGATCTCTTTTAATTGGCTAAACCAAGCTTCAGGTATAATGGCTATTTCACCATTAGGAAGTTCAAACTCTCGCTTACCTTGTAGGATGTGATTTTTAAGCTTGATAAAAGAAAATTTGAATTCACCAAACTGGACTTTGGCATATACATCAAACCAATCGTTGTTTTCTTCTACATTGAAGTCAATTTCCTGATTACCAATGAAAAAACTGGCCTCTGACTCCTCCTGGTTAATCTCAAAACCTTTGCTTTCAAGTTGATCCCTGTGTTGGTTGATCCAATCCACTAAATGGTAATAAGCTTGATAGGTGCCTTCTAAGAAGTCATCATTATTGTTTTTAGCAATGTCAAAAAAAGCATTGTTCTTTTGTTCTAAACCCCATTTCTGAAGGAATTTAGCTTGTTCATCCTCCCAGCTTCTGTTTCTGTTAATTTTAAGAAAAGCATAACGTCCATGCTCTTCGGTTAGCTTAACAAAGGTGTTGTCTCCGGTTTGATAATTGAGTTCATCATCGCCGTATTTAAAGGCCAATTTAAACGCCGGGCTTTGGTCTATGTTTTTGGTTAGCTTCAAAACCGGATCCCCTGGCTGCTGAAGCTTTTTGATTTTAAAACCCTCAGCTTTTACCTTGTAGTCTTTTATGAGGTTGCCTATGAACTTTTTATAATAGTCCGGCTCCGATTTGGGTGGTATTTCAATGAACCTTTTGTTTAAGAATGGCAATAATTTTTTGCCGTTCAAACGTTGATCAAAATGATAGACTTTGTCATTGACCAAAATCCAACAGGGTTCGAAACATATGATGTGGGAATCTTCACGCTTTAGCTTGATACGCTTTTCTCCATTCCTAATGACCGGATAATAACGGGTTCCCGCTTTGTGCTTTTTAAAGTGGAAAATCACGTTAACCGGATCCTGTGCCAAAGCTATTTGATATTGCGTTGGATTTTCGTGCTCGCCGTTTAAATAAAGATAGCGGTGATCCCTTAGTAAAGGGAGGATTTGGTCAAGCTTATGCTCAATATAGGGCCTTATGACGTCTTCATGTAATTGCTTGGTGAATTCCTTGTTAAAAAACTCTGATGATTTCTTGTACTTTTTATGAAATTTACGAGCAATGGTTTCATGAGCGTAATCATCCATTAGCCTGATAAGCTGATAATCGGTTTCATCCAGATCTTTTGAAAAATTTTGAACGTTGGTGGTATATACGCGCTGATAAGAAAGGGTAAACATGCCCTTTTCGTTAAGTTGAACAACATAGGGCTCTATTACAGGCCCTAAGCTCGTGTTCAAGCTTAAGCTGTAAATTACTTGGTAGGGTGCTTGGGGCGTTACTTGCAATTGTTCAAAATTATCGTTGCTAAAATTGCTTGGTATTACTGATTAAAAAGCCAAATACACAAAATTATAAGTTTTTAAGATATAAACAGAACTTATAGCGCATGTTTAAAAGAACCATTGTATACCGGTTTAGCTGGGCCTGAGAGCCATACATTATTGATTTGATCATCTTTGGATTTATAAAAACGCACCCATAAGGTACCCCCTGGCGTATCTACTTGAATTTGATAGTGTTTATCAGGGCTGTTTAATTTTAAAGCTTGAGCAATGGCGCTTGCTACAACGCCTGTGCCGCAGGAATGGGTTTCTGCTTCTACTCCTCGTTCATAAGTTCTTACATAAATCCGATCAGTAGCTTTTTCTTCAATAAAGTTGACATTGATCCCCGCTTCTTGATAGGCCGGTTGGTTTTTGATTTGAAGGGCTTTACGTTGAATTTCCATTTGTTCTATATGTTCTTGGAACGTAATGTAATGGGGTGATCCTGTATCAATTTCATAATCATGATTATGGTTTTTTATTGAATCAACCCCGTTCATTTCAAGCTCGATTAGTTCATCTTTGATCAAAGCCCTATGCAATCCATCGTAAGCTCGAAAAGAGCATTCCTGATTGATGATGCCCAACTTGGCAACCAAATCTACTGCACAGCGCCCACCATTTCCGCACATGGAACCTTCGAGGCCATCAGCATTGAAATAAACCATTTGAAAATCGCTATTGCCATCATCCCGGATTAAGATCAAGCCATCGGCTCCGATGCCAAACCTGCGGGTGCAGAGCGATTTGATAAACGCATGATCAGTGCTTGGAAACTGTTTATTGCGGTCATCAATGATGATGAAATCGTTGCCTGTTCCGTGGTATTTGGTAAAGCTAAAATCCATAACTCAGGATTTGAACCATTGAACCTTCTCCTTGATATCAGTAACCCTTTTACTCTTTGGCCATTCAATGGCAGGATAGCCAATGAAGAAAAATCCCAGTATGTAGTCTTCAGGTCCCAAGCCTACAAATTCTTTCATTTTTTCGTGGTAAGTCATGCCTCCCGAACTCCAATAAGCACCAAGCCCTTTAGCTGCAGCTGAAAGCCACATATTTTGTACAGCACAGGCAGTGGCTTCGATTTCTTCAATTTCGGGTATTTTAGGATTGTTTCCGCGCTTCATACCGATCAAAATCGTATGAGAGGCTAACTGCGGACGTTCTATTAGTTGGTTGTATTTCTTTTCTTTATACTGGCCTGCTGGTGTTTCTTGCTTGTATAAGTTCGCATGAAAATTTCCCAAAGTTTTGTTCCCCTGGCCAGAAAAAACAAAGAAGCGCCACGGTTCTGTAAATCCGTGCGTTGGTGCCCAATTAGCAGTTTCAAGCATTTCGGTGATCAGTTTATCATCCACCGGATCCGGCTTAAAATTTTGCGGTTTAATTGTTCGTCTTGTTTTAAGTAATTGATCAATGTCCATAACGGAATTTTTTGCAAACGGTAAATATAGGACAAAAAATGGTAATTGAAGAAGTAATAGGCGGGTAATTATTAAAAACTTTTGGATAATGGCTTAAAAGTGATGGTAGGGTCAATTTCAATAAAAAAGCTATCCTGAGGTCAGAATAGCTTTAAGTAGAAAAGAGGATAGGTTGAAGCTAATGTTTTAAGCGATACTAACAGGGGTTTTTTCCATCATTTCTTGTTCTTCATCAATGGTTTTTTGAAGTTCTTTAGCAATCTCGTCATAGCCCAGTTCATGAGCATCTTTAATTATTTCTTCGTAGGTCCCTATCTTGAAGTCGCTACATTTTTTAAGCGTTTTGAGCATAGATGATTCGGAATAACTTGCGTCTTCAGCAATTTGTTGTAAGGACTCCTTCAGTAATTCAAAAACCTCATTTGAACCTTCGTGGCAAACTTGATGCGTTCCAAAGTTTTTAACAATAAGGTCTATTCTTTCATTTTGATCAAAAGATTCTTGTAATTTCTTGTCAAGTAAATGGCTAACGTCTTCGTTCTGGGCAAAAGTGATCATTCTGGACAGGCCGTTGAGTTCTTGATTTTCAATATTTAGCAGGACCCTAAGCTTTTCCTGAAAATCTTTTAAACTAATACTCATTGCGCCAAAATTTTTTATGTTTTTAACACAAATTTAGGTTTCAAATAAAAAAAAATCGAAAATTGTCAAGCATCAATCAAGCTAAATTTTAAGTAATGATCTGATAGATAACGTTTTATATCAAACTTTCCTAACGCTTAATCAATGGAAAAATAAACATTTCGCAACTAAGTAAGCGGTTTTGACTTCTAAGGAAAGCTATTGAAGGTTATTTTCGGATAAATTATAGAACTGCAATGGTTGTAATTATAAAAACCCTGGCTTTTTAAGGCTGTTCATTTTTCAACGCCGGTCAACCATTGCCATTCTTCTTGATTTATGGATCATTTTGATTTTGGAAAAACATCGAGCCTATTTACAATGATACCTCCATGTCTAATCCCAAAAGTTTCCGGATGACTACAATCTGGCCGGTATGGTAGGCCTTGTGTTCAGCTACCAAATTAGCTTGTCGCATCAAGGTCTCGCTATTGCCCCACGGTATTGGTTCCATAAGGTCGTTAGAAGGGTCTTGCACTAAGGCGATCATTTCCTGTAATTCCTGGTCGATTTTATCCAAGGATAAGTGCCATTCATCTTCATCTTTTGGGGCTTTCGATGAAGGCCAATAATCATCGGGCCATGTAGGTTCGCTGTAATGCGGATTCCTGCTAAACTCAAGAATATCATGCTGAGCAACCCGAATGTGCTCCACCAATTCCCAAATGGTGTAAGGCTGATTGTCAATGACTTTTCCGGAATCAGTCGAGGATATGCCTTTAACGGCACTTTGAAAGGGTAAAAACGCTTCTCCTCCGTTCATGTGCTTAACGAGGCGGTCTCTGATTGCTTGATCATTATCCATTGCCAATGTTTTTCAAGTTACTGAATGTTGCTATCTTAATTAGGTTTCCTGATCAGTCCTTTCAAAATGAATGCGATCTCCGACTTCGATATTGTTTTGATGGCAATAACCGGCAGGTACTTCAATCACAAACTTGGCTTTTCCTTTAGAAGGGATGCCTTCTTGCGAATAAGGCTGGGTGTTTCTTTGAATGGTCAGGATGCTTTTTTGCGCATTTACAAATAGGATGTCCAGAGAAATTTTGGTTTTGTCCATCCAGAAAGATCGCGATCGCTCATTTGGGAAAATGAATAACATGCCGCTATTTGCGGGAAGACTGTCTCTGTGTTTTAATCCCGTTTTTATTTCATATTCGTTATTGGCTATTTCTACATCTATCGTTGATAAGGTATCCTGATTGCCATCTGCGTTAATGAAAGCAAGTTGGCCCTCTTTTTCAAACTTAATTTGATAATTGACATCGGATGATGAAGTGGTGTGATTTTCAGTGTTTTGAAAAGGCTTAAATATAACCAGGCCTAAAGCTGCCAGAACAATTAAGCTTACAATTGCTAAGATCAATGGTTTTCTAGGTGGTTTTCGGGCCATTGAATTGGTGGTTTAAAAGGTTATAAAAAATATGGGAACTTTAAAAGCTTCTTGATTGACCAATTCCGGCTTTTTAAAGTATTTTAGGCAAACAATCCTCAAATTACTACTAAGGGCTTGCTTTCTCAATGTCCAATTTTTTACGAAGCTGCTGCGGCAATGCATTTTGGTGAAGCATAACATCTATGGTTTTATATTTAACGTAAGCTTTCGAAGCATAGATGTATCCTCCACAATCATTGCTTTTACCCCATGAATTTTTAACAATATAGTACGTATCTCCGTTTTGAGCTTCCGCCATCCCCGTAATATGCATGGCATGATCATCGGTTGTAGAATAATTGTCAAATGATTTTTGCCGCTTTTCCACAGTTATATTCTTTTGAGGTACGGGGTGGTTCAAAACTGAGTCTTTCAAGGCTTTATTCATTTGATCCCAATCTTGTACGGGAGTAATGGCCACTCCATTTTTATGAGAAAAACCCGGGTCACTTACATCGGCTGCCCATGCTACGGTATATCCTTTATCCAAAGCGTGATCAATGACCTGCATCATTTCGTTTAACTTGACGTTGTAAACCTGTTTTTGGAGCCAGTTATCGGGTACTTCCAGGGTAAATTGCTCATAAAATGGATGATGGGTAAAAGAACTTATCTCTACATAATTACCGGCATTTAAATCAAAATCATCAGCAAATGATTGAGGCGTGTAAGTTTTGCCTTCATATTCAAATTGTTCGGGTACTTCCCCTAAATATGCATCCAATACAGCGTTGTAAGCCTCGTGCCATACGGGTGTTAGTTTGCCATTGGGATTTTTGATAATGGCATCAGCCATGGATTTTAAGACGGCATCCATCTCCCCATGAACTGGTTGGTCGTAACCCATTTTTCCTCCGGAATAGACTTGCTCAGGAACAATTCCATGATGGTCAATCACGTGCGTGACATCGTGAAATGCTCCGCCAGCCCCAAAATTAAGTTTACCATGCATGCGTACGTATCGTTTTGCTTTATCAGCATAAGTATGCCTAACGACAAACATCTCTGATAGGTCGTGCTTGCCCTTTCCTTTACGCATCAATTCAGATTCAATAAAGGATAGGGCTGAAAAACTCCAACATGTAGCAGAGCGATTTTGGTCCTTTACTTCTGTAGTATTGATCTCTTTTTTTACATTAAATTTATAACCACCATCTTCCTTATTGCGCCTGATTTCATCTTGCGCATTTACCTGGAAAATTGTAAACAATAAGATCATTGAAGCAATTAAGCGCATGATGCTAACCATTTCCATTAATTTTTAATTTTAAATTCATTTCAAATATGGGAAATTTTTAGCAATGAGCGTAGAGGAGCCTTTGGGTAGGCTTGTTTTTTATTTAAAAAGCAGTGAAGGGTTAGAACGCAATGCTTTTCTAAAATAGCGCGTATTCATTTGCCACAAATAACTTAGCAAGTTATGCTGGCCAAGCATTTGGTAGATCTCAATTGGATTGATTTAAAACAAAAAAAGCCCCGATCAATCTAATGACCGGGGCTTTACCAATTTTTCAGGACAAAGGCTATTACTGGTTCTTATCGTTGTCCTTATCCTTGTCGCTGTTGTTGTTTACTTCCTCGTAGTCAGCATCCTCTACGTCCTCACTGCCATCTTGGCTTTGCTGTTGTTCGGAAGCTCCTTCTTGCCCTTGTTCAGCTCCACTTTGCTGGCCTTGAGCATCTTGCTGAGCTTGATACATTTCAGAGGAAGCCTCTTGCCACGCATTGTTCAGGGTTTCAGTGTGTTGATCAATGCTTTCAAGGTCTTCGTTTTGGTAAGCTTCCTTCAACTTGCTCAATGCATCTTCAATGTTCTTCTTTTTATCTTCTGAAAGCTTATCTCCATAATCCTTGATTTGTTTTTCAGTGGTAAAAATCAGGGAGTCAGCTGTATTCATTTTTTCAGCTTTTTCCTTCTCTTGCTTGTCCTTTTCGGCATTTTCTTCGGCTTCTTTCTTCATTTGTTCGATTTCATCTTCACTCAAGCCAGAAGAAGCTTCAATCCTGATGCTTTGTTCTTTATCGGTGCCCCGATCCTTAGCACTTACATTGAGGATGCCGTTGGCATCAATGTCGAATGTAACGTCAATTTGCGGGGTTCCTCTTGGTGCAGGTGGTATGCCATCAAGGATGAATTTACCAAGGGATTTGTTGTCCTTGGCCATTGGCCGTTCACCTTGTAAAACGTTAATCTCTACTGATGTTTGATTGTCTGCAGCAGTAGAGAAGGTCTCGTTTTTCTTAGTTGGGATGGTGGTGTTGGCCTCGATCAATTTGGTCATTACGCCACCCATGGTTTCAATACCAAGCGAGAGCGGTGTAACGTCCAGTAAAAGCACATCTTTAACATCACCTGCAAGTACACCACCTTGGATAGCAGCACCAATGGAGACAACCTCGTCTGGGTTAACACCTTTATTGGGATCTTTGCCAAAGTAGGATTTAACTTGTTCTTGGATTTTAGGAATTCGCGTAGAACCGCCTACCAAGATGACCTGATCAACATCAGAAGGCTTAATGCCTGCATCTTCTATGGCTTTCTTAACAGGATTCATACTTCTTTCAACCAAGTCGTCTATTAACTGCTCAAACTTAGATTTAGAAAGTTTGGTGACTAAGTGCTTGGGCACGTTGTCGATGGAAGTGATGTAAGGCAAGTTAATTTCCGTTTCGGTAGCACTTGAAAGTTCAACTTTGGCTTTTTCAGCAGCTTCTTTCAAACGCTGCAGTGCCATTTTATCCTGCCGGAGGTCAACATTGTTGTCTTTCTTAAATTCTTCAGCCAACCAATCGATGACCTTGGTGTCAAAATCATCTCCGCCAAGATGGGTGTCACCGTGTGTAGATTTTACTTCAAATACGCCATCGCCAAGCTCAAGGATGGAGATATCAAACGTACCGCCACCTAAATCATAGACCGCAATTGTTTGATCCTGTTCTTTCTTATCAAGGCCATAAGCCAATGAAGCGGCTGTTGGTTCGTTAATGATACGGCTTACGGTTAAACCGGCAATTTCACCAGCTTCTTTGGTAGCTTGCCTTTGGGAATCATTAAAATAAGCTGGCACGGTGATAACAGCTTCTTTTACTTCGCTTCCCAGGTAATCTTCAGCTGTTTTCTTCATTTTTTGAACTACCATAGCTGAAAGTTCCTGCGGCGTGTACTGCTTATCACCGATCTTAACCCTTACCGTTTCATTTCGGCCTTTTTCAACTTGATAAGATACGGAATCGATTTCACTTGATACTTCATCATACTTCCTACCCATGAATCGCTTAATGGAAGCTACTGTTTGATCAGGGTTAATAATGGCTTGACGTTTAGCCGGATCACCAACCTTGATTTCACCATCTTCCATAAAAGCAATCGCAGAAGGCGTTGTTCTTTTACCTTCGCTATTTTGGATGACTGTGGGTTGATTACCTTCCATTACAGCCACACATGAATTAGTAGTTCCTAAGTCTATTCCAATTACTTTGCTCATATACCTCTATTTTTTTGGTTTTTAAATGTTTTTTCCTTTGGAAACAACCAAAGTGCCAAAAAATATTGGGGTGGTTAATTATGTCAAAATTCCTTATTTATGAACCATTTCTGACAAAAAGACAGGTGAAAGTTGACAATCTATGGGCATTGTCAGGAAAGGCAAGCGAATTTGACAAACACCGAGTTTTAATTTAAAAATACTTACACCGATTTTAGGGCTTGCGCGATAAAATTTTATAATAGGAACGGTACGTTTAATTAAGATAGGCCTTTAATGACGGGCTTGCATCAAAATGCTTTAGTATAAAATAATAACGATCATTTACGTAACTAAACTCATAGTCTACTACAAGTTACCGACCATTATTGCTTGCCCCGCTTTCCGAGTTCTACAACATTGAGATCCCGGAATTCCTGGTTTTTCAACTCCATTACAATCAAGGTCCGTTTTTTATGAAATCCTGTTTGGCCTGCAGCTCCGGGGTTAATGTGCAAGAGGCCCAGTTGCTTATCCCTCATGACCTTAAGGATATGGGAATGCCCACAAATGAAAATGTCTGGTGGGTTGTTTCTTATTGCTTCCCTGACATGCTTTTCGTATTTACCCGGATAGCCTCCGATATGAGTCATCCAAACGTCAAATCCTTCACATTGAAACCTTTCATGTTCGGGAAATTCTTGGCGAATGTCCTGCTCATCAATATTGCCGTAAACCCCTTTGAGGGGGGCAATTTGCGCTAAGGGTTCTGCTACAGCTCTCCCAAAATCCCCAGCATGCCATATCTCATCCCGATCTTTTAGATATTCCTTGATCCGTTCATCCATGTATCCATGCGTATCGCTGATCAGGCCAATTTTCATGAGCATTGTTTTAAGGTCAAAGGTAACAAGCCTTGTTCGATGCGGGTATGGATTGTTATTGAAGCGTTCGAAGTTGTTGGGTCAAGTTTTTTTGCTGTTATTATTAGCATGTTGTCGTGAAATAATGATTACAGCACGCTAAAGAAGTTTAAGCAAAGGATTCCGGTGAATTAAAATTTTCCTTTTAAAAAGGTTGTATTTACCATATTTTAAGGTTTATTTTACATTTAGTAAAACGCAATAAAAATAGCTAATTGCCACCGCTACTTGCATCACTACTATTAGCTTTAATAGCTGGAATAACCATACCACTCGGTGCTTTATTAGCAAGTGTTGAGCAATTTCATAATAAGTGGATTGAACATGAATTTCAGCACTCCGTAATAGCTTTTGGTGGCGGCATATTATTAGCCGCCATTGCACTTGTATTTGTTCCAAAGGGCATGGAAGAACTTTCCTTAACCTTGTTAATCATCGGTTTTACAGCTGGGAGTCTGGTATTTTTCTTTGTAGACCGGCTACTTGAAAATAAAGGCGGGTCATTTTCCCAGTTATTAGCGATGCTTTTAGATTTTATACCGGAAGCAATGGCTTTAGGAGCCCTCATCACCAACGACTATGAAACGGCTTTGCTGTTAACCATCCTGATAGCCTTTCAAAACTTGCCGGAAGCCTTTAATGCCTACTGTGAAATAAAAGCCTCTGGTTCATTTACCAAAAAAAAGATCATCGGTAGCTTTTTTGGCTTGATGCTTATTGGCCCTTTGAGTGCGGTTTTAGGCACCCAATTCTTAACCAATTCGCAGGCTTTGCTTGCGGGCATTATGATATTTTCTTCCGGCGGAATTCTATACTTGATTTTCCAGGATATTTCTCCTAAAGTGCCCCTGGAAAAAGCTTGGGCACCACCTTTGGGAGCAGTTGGGGGATTCCTGTTGGGCATCATCGCGCACATGTTACTAAAAGGTTAGAGAAAACATGACTGCGTAAACCTAAATTAAATTGTTGAGGATTTTAAATTAGGGAACTATTCCGTTGCGGATTCTAAACCATCATATAGCATTGTGCTCAATGAAGGTTAGCAGCTATGTGAATGTTTATTCCAGTTTTTCGTATTGCATGTTGATCAACAAGATCAATACTCCGAACAACACGGCCACTAAAATTAGAACATTGTTAAGTAGTCCTTCGGCACTAAAAGATAAGCGGATAAGAATCGTGGAAATGATGAACCCAGAATTACGAATGAAGGTATTGAATTGGGTTGTATGGAAAAATGAAAAAAGAAGTAGTAAAACATCGACCAGGATTAAAAGAACAAAGAATTGATCAAAGAATATGTTATTCACATTAGTGATACTCTCCGGTAGGTTAGCACCCATAATGAAATAAAAGGTTTCCGAAAACCAATTGAAGAAACTGTAAGAAGCTAAACCAACAATGGTCGGAACAAGTAAAGTCGCTAATATACGCTTCCTTTTTATAAATTGTTGAATATTTGCAGGTAATTCCGTAAAAGATTTGACGTTATTTTTACCCTTTTGGTTGAGTTTATGGAAAAAATAAATCAGTAAAAAGAGCAATAGGGCAGTAATTACGTCATAGGTTAATTGAAGGTCATGTTTATCTTGAAACCATTTTGTAGTCAATTCCAGGTTAGCGAGGTCTTTAAATAACCTCCTGAAGACAATTAAGGTTATAATTTCATATTGCTTAGCTACGTAATTGGTTGTAGAAGTGGGGAGGTGGTAAACCAGGAGGTAAACCTCAAATAAAAGGATAAATGAAAATGGTGTATAAATGGCCGATATCGGATCGCTCAATAGATCCGATTCCAAATCAAAAGGTTCAATGTTATAACTGGCCAACAAAATCATTAAAAGGTGAATCAAGAAACTTAAAATAGATATCCAAATGATTACCACTTCCGTTTTATTCCGCGTGTTTTGCGAGAGTAGGGTATCGTAGATTTTGCCAGCCAAGGTATTGTTTTGCATACCCGGAATAAATTTTTGACAATGAGGAATTAAGATAAGAAAACAAAATCCCTTAGTAAATGTTCATAAGCGCAACATTTAGGAAAAATTAGTTGATAAATATCTTTAAATGATTATAAACAATAGTTTGAATGCCTATTATTAGGAATTTGGCTGGATTGATAACCACCATTTTAGGGTTGTCTTTTTTTATTAATCAGTAGCTTAATTTTTTCTTTAGGTTTTGCTGGGTGGTTTTTAAATTTTTCATGATGGGAATATTCAAGGAGCTGAGGGCCAATTGGCGTTAATTTCTATATTAAAAAGAAGGTTTTGGATCTTTGATTGACAGAAGATCCGTAATAAAATCTATAGCAATAAAGGTTTAACTTTACCTATCGAAGGAGTTAATGGCAATAAGTATAAAAAACTTACTTAAAAATCTTACCGGGATTCATGATACCTTGGGAGTCAAAGACTTCCTTAATTTGCTTCATAAGCGTTAATTGGTAATCTGAAAAAGGAATGTCCATGTATTCGCGTTGAACATACCCTATGCCATGTTCACCTGAAATGGTGCCCCCCAGTGAAATACAAAGCTCAAAGATCTCCCTTATGCCTTGCTTAACGGTTACATTCCACGCATGCTCATCCATATCCCCTTTAACAATATTAACATGGAGGTTGCCATCCCCTGCATGCCCGTAGCAAACGGAATCAAATCCGTACTTGGTGCCAATTTCCTTTACGCCATTGAGCAGTTGGGGCAAATAGTACCTTGGTACTACGGTGTCTTCTTCTTTGTAAACCGAATTGGCATGTACTGCCTCGGCTACATTTCGCCTCAACTTCCAGAGCTTTTCCTTATCGTAATCCGTATCGGCAAAGTAGATGTCATTGCATTCGTAATCCTCGAGCAAGGTACCGATCTTTTCGCATTCCTTGTAAAGTAGTTCCTGGTCATTGCCGTCCACTTCTATCAAAAGATGAGCCTTTACGTCATCCTGAACCGGAAAATGAAGGCCCATTAATTCCATGGTCCAATCAATGGCGTTGCGCTCCATGTATTCGAGGCTGGCAGGGGTGATGCCGCTTTTAAGCACAGCTGATACAGCTTCGCATGCTTTTGCTGAATCATTGAAGGCAGCCAGCATGGTCAGGGTTTCTTTAGGTAGGGCAATGAGTTTGAAAACAATTTTGGTAATGATGCCTAATGTTCCTTCACTTCCGGTAACCAGTTGCGTTAAATTGTAGCCTGTTGAATTTTTAAGCGTATTGGCGCCAGTCCACATAATGCTACCATCGGGCAGTACCATTTCAAGGTTGAGGACATAATCCTTGGTTACGCCATATTTGACAGCTTTAGGGCCTCCGGCATTTTCAGCGAGGTTGCCGCCCAAAAAGCTGGAGCCTTTACTGGCAGGATCGGGTGGGTAGAACAGCCCTTTTTCCTTAACGGCTTCCTGGAAAGTTTGATTAATAACGCCTGGTTCCACCGTAGCCTGGAAATTGTTTTCATCAATTGAAATAATGTTGTTAAGCTTCTCCAGGGATAGGACCAAACCTCCATAAACCGGCAATGCACCACCACTTAAGCCTGTACCGCCTCCACGTGGGGTTACTGCAATCTGATGTTCGTTGCAATAAGCTAAGATTTGGCTTATTTCTTCACGGTCCTGGGGCTTGGCAACTACGTCAGGATTAAACTGAAAATCCTCGGTGTAATCGTGCCCATAATCGGCAAGTTCCTCGCTCTCTACAATAACATTGCCTTTACCTGTAACTGTGGCCAGGTATTCAATAGCCTCGGCATCGATCTTTTTAAAATCAAATTCCTCCATTCAAGCGTTTTTGCTGTCATCAAATATACAAAAGATTGGCTTGGATGGTATATAGGGGCTAATTTAGGCGATAGAAATTCCTGTTAAGCAAATAGCTTGCGGTAAATGACTAAATAGTGTTTTGAGCATTTTTCGATCAGAAGAACTCAGGCATCTACATCCTCCAAGTCAAGAACACCAATGCCTTGTTCAAAAATGATATCAACCGGGATGCCTGCTTCATCAAGGCTTTCAAGGTCTTTTTGTAGTGTATCCCCTACATTGGCTTGGGTTTGGATCAGTTCATCCGCTGCCTTGTAATCCCCGTCACCTTGT
Organism: uncultured Sphingobacteriales bacterium; assembly: GCA_964561545.1. Classification (GTDB taxonomy): domain Bacteria; phylum Bacteroidota; class Bacteroidia; order CAILMK01; family CAYYUA01; genus CAZLQF01. The sequence continues at coordinate 46,314 of CAZLQF010000007.1, read as the reverse complement.
ATGGTCAGGATTTCTTCCGTTAAAGAAGTCATGGCTTTTTGTAGTTGATCGTGGTTAACTTGGTAGGTGCCGTTATCCTGCCTAACAAAAGCACCTTGATCTTTAAAATAATTGAAGCGGATCATGTTGGCCTTTCCGTGCGCGCTGGAAGCACCAAACCTTACAGACCTGAAGATGCTGGTCATAAACGTGGTGTAATATTCTTTCAAGGGGGTGTCAAGTTCGCCCCATTCATGGAGCTTGGTGATCATGTAAAGCCCGAGAATGTCTGCCTTGCCTTCTTCAATAGCAGAGTGGTGTTCCTTCAGCGCTTTGCTAACTTTGGCCTGATCATTAATGGTGTTTTTAATGCCCAAGCCGTGAGCTACTTCATGGAACATGGTGGCTCCAAAGAAGCCCTGGAATGAGATATGCTTGCGTTGCTCCTTGGCTATTAATTCTTTGGAAATGGGTTGCAGGATCTTATCAAATTTAGCGCGCATGGCATTTTTTAATTGAAGCCTTCTGGTACCTTTCTTTAATTGCACTTCTTCGTTGTTGGGTAGATTGATGGCAATGGTTTTGGGACCCGCATTGGCATCTCCTCCATAATAAAGTGCTTGATAAGCGTTGAGGTCAGCATCCCTGCCCGGCTCCTCTTGCTTATAGGCTTTGGGAACGGGTAAATTTTTCTGCAGCCTTGGTAAAAAATCTGCAAATTTATTCAGCCGTTGACTCCATTCCTGGTCTTTGAGTAAAACAAAGCCTTCATGCGCTGCTTTGTAATTAAACAAGCGATCCTCGTACACTTCTATGGGGCCGATAACGACATCAATTAAATTATCTTTCATGTCAAGCCAGGCCATGTCACTTTTTTGGTATTCATCTTTCCTTAAGGCTTCAGCCCTTAAATTCAAATAGTTTTTCAGTCCTTCATTATTGGCAAGCCCGGCTGCTTCTTCTAAAAGGCTTGCAGCTTTATAATGCTGTTCTTTAAAAACTTCGTGATACCATTTGGTGATTAATTCCCCTTGTTCATTCCTACGAATAAGCGTGTACAAACTTTCTTTATTTTCAAGCTCGGCATTTTTAAAGGCTTCTTGGGTCATGTTTTTAGGATAATAATTGGCGCCTTCAGGTTTAGGACCAAAACCTTTTAAAAATGGCTCATTACCTTTAAGGCGGTCCCAGGGACCATAGTTGATCCTGACATATTGTTCTATCTTGGGATCTTGGATTTTGGCAAGAAGACTGTCTTTTGAACCATAAGCCTCGTGCCAGAATACTTCATCCATGAGCTGGCTGGCTTTAATGAGCTTTTTTATGATTGCTTTTTGATCTGATGACAGGTGGTCAAGATTGGCGGTTAGCTTCACTTTTTCATATTGATCAAGCCGGTTGTCAATGTCAACGCCCGTTTTCAAACTAAGGGATGCAGTTCTTGCTGTATCTTCTCTTTTTGCATCGCTATCATTATCGGATTGGGAACCAGAACCACATGCAGCTAAAGTAAGGCTGATCCCAAATAGTAGGCTCTTGTAAGCAAATCGCATTATATAAGGTTTTTGTTATTTGATGATCCAAAATACGTAAAAATTGGATCCATCAACAAGTAACTGCCATCAAGGAGCAGTATCAAGGTTAAATTTATGGATGGATGCGTTTAAGCAATAAAGGTTTAGGGTTTTCAAAGCTTAGGTTTTTAAACACGTTTAAAAGTAAATTTAGAACCTTTAGAAAACAATTTTGACATTATTAGTTTTTTAATAGAATTACGTTGTACCGGCTATCAAATCAGGCTGTTTAAATTAACCCTCTATAAGTTTCCTGATGTTGTACATTTCCCTGACTTTTGCAATTCAAAATAGAAGTTGTTTTAAAACACCAAATCCGTATTTATATATGTCGAAAGAGAATTTGCAGAACGTCTGGAAGATGGTAGCGCTAAGGTACAAATCTCACCCTTGGCATGGAATTGATCTTGGAAGCGATGCGCCTGAAATTGTTAACACTTTTATTGAAATGGTACCAACGGATACCGTTAAATATGAACTGGATAAAGCTACCGGTTACCTAAAAGTGGACCGGCCCCAAAAGTTTTCTAACATAGTTCCGGCTTTGTACGGCTTTATACCGCAAACGTATTGTGGTTATAACACAAGCAAATTTTGTGAAGAAAAAACGGGTCGCAAAGAGCTAAAAGGAGATGGCGATCCACTTGACATCCTTGTTTTGACCGAAAGGCATATTACCCGTGGAGATTTGCTCGTGCCTGCCATTCCAATTGGCGGATTACGAATGATCGATGGAGGTGAAGCTGATGATAAAATCGTAGCCGTCTTAAAAAGCGATGAGGTTTACGATAATTGGAAAAGCATTTCAGATTGCCCCAATTCTATGATCGCTCGTATCAAACACTATTTCTTAACTTACAAGGACATGCCGGGTCAGGAACACCGCAATTGTGAGATTACCCACGTTTATGATCGAGAAGAAGCTCATGAGGTAATTAGAAAAAGTGTGCAAGATTACAAGGAAGAGTATGGCAATATTGAAAACCGCCTATCCCAGGTCGCTATAAAAGCTTTTGATTATGGCCAAAATATGAGCCAAAATGATAATGAATAAAAATTAGACTTAATTTAAGGCTTCAAATAATTGTTACTGCATCTGAAAGCTCAATAATGATCCCTATTCATCGGTTACTTGTTTGTTCGCGCCTGTTTGTTGAAATAGTAAGAACGTGAAGGCCAGCAAACACAAGCCGGTGCAAATCCAAAAAGCGTATTTAAAGTTGGTCGGGTCTCCTTGATAAACATAGCCGGAAATAAGGGCGCCTGCCCCTATTCCTATTTCAAGCGCAATGTACATGGTAGCCATGCCTTTTCCACGGTGGGCACTTAAACTCCGGTCAATGGTCCAGGCCACTGCAGTAGGGGCATTGGTACCAACTCCAACGCCAAAAATGGCTGCAGCAAAAAGTAAAAACAAGATCGAGTCTGCTAAAGCTATTAAAAAAGTAGCGGTTGCTAAGGTTAGGGCAGCAAATCTTAATACAATGACCCGCCCATACCGGTCCGAAGCCCTGCCTGCTAAAAATCTCATTAGAAGCGAGGATAAGGTGAAAGTGGTAAAAAACAGGCCTTTGTTCTTCATGCCGAGGTGTTCACTCACTTCGGGTATTAGGGTTAATACGGTCCCTAAAGAAAAAACGGTTAGCATTAAAACAAAAGAGGGTTTGAGCACGCGGGTTTCAATAATTTCATGCCTGGAAATTTTAAGCAGGCTCGGTTTGAATTTTTCACGGTTGCTTAAGGTTTCTTTCATGCCTATTAGAATGATGACCGACATAAAGCCTGAAGCAGAAGAAGTATAGAACATGAAATCTAAAGAAAAGTTTTGGGCCAAATAACCGCCTATGGCTGGACCGGCTGCCATACCAAGGCTGGCAAATAATCCTTGAATTCCTAAGGCTTCTCCACGTTTATTGGCAGGCACTACATCACCAATGAATGCCGAAGTACCAGTTGGCTTAAAACCTGTAGAAAATCCGTGAAAGAACCGTAGTGCTAAAAAGCCAAATACAGAGCCGATAAGGGGATAAAGTAGGCTGCATATACCACAAATGACTGCACCGAAGACCATGACAGGGATTCGGCCAACACGGTCAGCCAATTTGCCACTAAAAGGACGCGCACCTCCAGCTGTAATGGTAAAAAGGGCAATAATTAAACCGATGTATTGCTCTCCGCCCAGTTGGGTCAAATAGTTAGGCAATTCGGGAACGATCATGTTAAAGCTAGCAAAAAACAAAAACGTGCTTAAGCAAAGCATCCCGAATTGAAAATTGAAAATACCGCCTGAGTCGTTTTGCATTGGGATTAACTGTTGGTGCAAATAACGGTAAGAATATTTGAATGTTTAAGCCATCGCTTTTGACTTAGGTTGGTAATTTTAAGTTTAGCTCAGGTCTAAATAGATGGACATCCATACTTTAGCAAGTTAGGGTTTGAGGCCCGTTTTAACAAAACAAAAAAGCCGTCATTCCAAATTTATGGCCTTAGCACAAACAATGAATCTTGTGGTGCTTTAATAGTTAACAAATGAGCAAAACGCTGTCATTCAAATGGAGTGCGATGAAACAAACCTTAAAAGCATAGGAATAATGGAGGTCTGAAAACCTCACTTATGCATTATAGTAATTGTTGCTTCTGTAATTGATTTTAATAAACTTAAATGAAAAAAGGTAAGACCTAAACCTATTCCTCAAATGCAAGGATCTGGTTGACGTGTTTATAATCAAGGTTGAAGGCGTCAGAAACGCCTTTATAACAAACCCTTCCATGAACAATGTTGAGGCCTTTTTTCAATTCAGCATCTTCGCGGCATGCATTTTCCCAACCATTGTCAGCGAGCTTTACTACATAAGGAAGCGTAGCATTGTTTAGCGCTATAGTGGATGTTGAAGGCACGGCGCCCGGCATATTGGCTACGCAGTAATGCAATACATCATCAATTTCAAAAACTGGATCCTCGTGGGTGGTTGGTTCGCAGGTTTCTATCGAGCCTCCTTGATCCACGGCCACATCCACCAAAACGGTTCCGGGTTGCATTAGTTTGAGCATGTTCCGGGTAATGAGGTGAGGCGCCTTAGCACCCGGAATTAAAACAGCACCAATGATAAGGTCTGCGTCCTTTATTTGCTGTTCGATGTTGTGCTGGTTGGACATCATGGTTGTTACGTTGGCTTCCATGACATCTTCAAGGTAGCGTAAACGCTGTAAATCAATGTCCATCATCATTACATCAGCGCCAAAACCTGAAGCCATTTTAGCAGCTTGAGTGCCAACAACGCCACCTCCCAATACTACCACTCTGGCAGGTTTGACGCCTGGAACACCGCCTAACAAGGTACCTCTGCCACCCATGGGTTTTTCCAAGTATTTAGCTCCTTCCTGTACAGCCATGCGACCAGCTACTTCAGACATTGGAACCAACAAAGGCAATGTGCCATCTTCACTCTCTACCGTTTCATAGGCAAGGCAAACTGAATTGGATTTGATCATTGCTTCGGTTAGCTCACGACTTGAGGCAAAGTGGAAAAAGGTGAATAAAAGTTGATCTTCCTTGATAAGGTTATATTCTTCCTTAATGGGTTCTTTTACTTTAACGATCATCTCAGCCTGATCATAAACCGATTCTAAATCGGGTAAAATACCTGCGCCAGCCTGGATAAAGTCTTCATCATCAAAACTACTGCCTTCACCAGCCGTACTTTGTACATAGACGTGGTGATTCCTTTGGGTTAGTTCTTTAATACTGGCCGGAGTAAGTCCCACTCGGTTTTCGTTGTTCTTGATTTCCTTGGGTACGCCTATGATCATTCTGGTTTTATTTTAATGCGTTAAAATCGGTTTCGAATTTAAGTGAATTTTTTACTTTAAGAAAGAATTTCACGATTGATGCAGAGCCATAAAAGTTTGGAAAGCCAAATGTTTAACAAGCGTTTAATGCTTAAAATTAAAAGGTCGTTAATGGTGAGTAATGGCCGATTTACATCAACAACCTTTTGATGAATCCATTTCAATTATAGCTAATGCTTTCTTTTAAATGCTCAGTAAAATGCTCCAAAGCCGTATTTAATACTTCATGGATGTGTTCAAACTCTTCATCGGTACCCCAAAAAGGATCCGGTACGGGATGTTGGTTGGCAGATGGTTCAAAATCCCGTATAAGGTAAATTTTAGGATGATAGTAGCCTTCAGGGTCTAATTCCTTGAGGTTTGCAAGGTTGTTTTCATCCATTACCAGGATGTAATCAAACATCTCAAGGTCATCTATGGTAACTTGCCTTGCCAGGCTTTCGAGTGTTATCCCATTTTTCCTGGCTACCTTAAACGTTCTTTCATCCGGTTCTTCCCCCAAATGCCAAGAGCCAGTACCTGCAGAATCCACATAAACCTTTTCCTCCAAGCCTTCTTCTTGAAGTTTTTTCATCATAATCCCTTCTGCCAAGGGAGATCTGCAAATATTACCTAAACAAACAAAGAGAACTTTTACCATGAGCACTGTTTGTTAGCGTGTTAACGCTTTAATGTGTTAATGTTTTCGTGTAGCTAACGCTTGAATGTTGATTGATTGGGTCAAATACTTAAATCCAATTTAACTACCCAATACTCAATACTAAGTACGCAACATTAAGCGAACTGGGCTGAGACTTTCGGATTCTTAGCATCCTCAGAATAGTCGTAAAACCCTTCGCCTGATTTAGCGCCCAGCTTACCTGCTGTTACCATGTTCGTAAGCAAGGGGCAAGGGGCATATTTACCATCGCCAAAACCGTCATGCAATACTTCTAAAATGGAGTGGCATACATCAAGGCCAATAAAATCGGCAAGTTGTAGGGGCCCCATGGGATGTGCCATACCCAGTTTCATTACGGTATCAATTTCCTGAACGCCAGCTATTCCCTGCCACTTGGTGTAAATGGCTTCATTGATCATAGGCATTAAAATTCGGTTGGCAACAAACCCAGGGTAATCATGAGCTTCTACGGGAACCTTGCCAAGTTTTTCAGCCGTTTCGGTTATCTTTTGAGTTACCTTGTCTGTTGTGGAATAGCCTCGAATGATCTCAACCAATTTCATGACCGGTACTGGGTTCATAAAATGCATGCCGATCACTTGATGGCTTCTATTGGTGGCAGCTCCTAACTTGGTAATAGAAATGGAAGAAGTGTTGGAAGCAAGAATGGCTTCTGATGGTGCATTTTGGTCAAGCTGTTGGAAAATCTTGGTCTTGGTATCAATGTCTTCAGAAACAGCTTCTACAGCTAAATCTATATTTTGGGCCGCGCTTTTGAGATCCGTAGAAGCGCTTATATTGCCAAGCGTTTTTTGTTTGTCGTCTTCAGAGATCTTTTCCTTTTTAACCTGGCGGTCAAGGTTTTTCTCAATGGATTTTTTGCCTTTTTCCAGGGCGTTCTGATCAATATCAATCATTTGAACCTGGTGACCACTTTGAGCAAAAACATGGGCTATCCCGTTGCCCATTGTTCCCGAGCCAATTACTGCAATATTGTTCATGAGTTTTGTTTTTTAATTGGCTGCAAATATAAACCGAAACTCTGCAATAGAAAAGTGCTAAAGCATTTTAAGCTACTGCATAGTTCTCCGCCAACCGTTGTACGACTTAGAAAATAACCATGAAGATGATTGGAAAAATCGCCTGAATAAATTGATATTCTTTCTGTGTAACGTACGAGAGATCGGGAATTAGGGATACCATAATCAAGCCTCATTCAATTGCAATTCAATGCTACTGAATTCTAAATTTCTTAAGAACTTTGACATTTAGCACGAAAAGTAATTAGAGGACGGAAATGGAGTATCCATCCAAGCTAGTAGAAGAAACCGTAGAACATTTTGCACAATTACCAGGAATTGGTAAAAAAACGGCCTTGCGCTTGGTTTTGCACTTGTTGAAGCAGGATGAAAACGACAATAAAGCATTTGGAGATGTGATCCAGCGGCTTGCTACGGATATTCAGTATTGTAAAGTTTGCCATAGCATTGCTGAGGCAGAGCTTTGCCCGGTCTGTTCCTCCAATAACAGAGATCATCAAACTGTTTGTGTGGTGGAGGATATAAGAGATGTTATGGCTATAGAAAATACAAATCAATATTCAGGCGTTTATCATGTATTGGGTGGGGTTATTTCACCCATGGATGGTGTAGGGCCAGAGAATTTGACCATCAATTCACTGGTAAATAGGGTTCAGGGACATGGTGTTCGAGAACTCATATTTGCTTTAAACTCAACAATGGAAGGTGATACAACCATGTTTTACATATCGAAGCAACTAAGAGCGACCAATGTTCGTGTTTCTTCCATATCAAGAGGCATTGCTGTAGGTGCCGAGCTTGAGTATACTGATGATGTGACCTTGGCCCGTTCCATTGCTGAAAGAACGCCTTACAACAACCAATGAAACAATGGTAAAGCTTTCGGTTGTCATAGTTAATTACAATGTCAAGTTCTTTTTAGAACAGGCATTGATCTCGGTAAGGAAAGCCGCTAAAAGGCTTGCTGACCTTGACAATAGCTTTGAAACCGAAGTTTTTGTGGTTGATAACAACTCGGTTGATGGTTCCATTGGCATGATCCAGGAAAAATTCCCAGAGGTAAAATTGCTTCAAAACAAAGACAATGTTGGCTTCGCCAAGGCTAACAATCAGGCCATCCAAGAAGCCTCGGGGCAGTATAATTTATTGCTGAATCCAGATACGGTTGTAGAGGAAGATACGTTTTACAAGGTTATTAATTTTATGGATCAACATCCTGAGGCTGGTGGTTTGGGCGTTAAAATGGTGGATGGCAAGGGCAGGTTCCTCCCCGAATCCAAGCGAAGTTTCCCTTCACCGGAAGTAGCATTTTACAAAGCCTTTGGATTGGCCAATCTCTTTCCCAAATCAGAGATGTTTGGCAAATACCACTTGGGGTATCTGGATGAGGATAAGACCCATGAAGTGGATGTTTTAGCCGGGGCTTTTATGCTGGTTAGGGCAGCGGCCATTAAAGAGGTAGGAGGTCTGGATGAAAAATTCTTTATGTATGGGGAAGACATAGATTTTTCCTATCGCATCAGAAAGGCAGGGTATAAGAATTACTACTATCCCAATACCCGCATTATCCATTACAAGGGTGAAAGTACCAAAAAACACAGCGTTAATTATGTCTTCGTGTTTTACAAGGCCATGGTCATTTTCGCTAAAAAGCATTTTTCTAAGCAGAAAGCTTTTCTTTTATCGGCCTTCCTTAATTTTGCCATCTATTTCAGGGCCCTTATTTCCGTTTGTAAACGCCTAATGAAGCGTTTGTTGCTTCCGGCCATGGATTTTACTCTGATGTATGCATGCTTGTTTGTCATATTTAAGTTCCTGGCATCCATTGACTTTCTGAGTTACGAAGAGCAGCTTTTTTACCAATTTCAGTTACCAGTTGGCATCTTCATGTGGTTGGTGGCTAATTACTTTGCTTTCAATTACCATGCGGATTACCGGGTATCAAGGCTCATCAAAGGGGCCATATACGGAACTTTAACGCTTTTAGCGCTTTACGCTTTTATTCCTGGGGATGTACGCCCAAGGCGTATGATCGTATGGAGTGGCGCTGTGGTAGGTATGGGCGTTTTTGCTTTTAATCGGCTGCTGTTGCATTATTACAATTTCCGCAATTTTTACTTTGGTAGCAAAGGCATCAAACGAATATTGATCATTGGCAATCCTGAGGAAGCAGGACGCGTGAAGCAATTAATGGATGAAAGCTATGTTAATTATTCCTTAGTAGGTTTTGTAAATCCTTATGAAGAGCACAATGGGCAACAATATTACCTTGGGCATTTAAGGCAATTGGATGAGATTACAGAAATTTATGATGTGGACGAGATGATATTTTGTGCCAGGGATTTGCCTGCCAACCAGATCATTAATTGGATGGTTAGGCTCCAGGAAAAAAGCATAGAATATAAAATCGCTCCTGAGGAGTCCTTATTTATCATCGGTAGCCATTCTAAAAACCAGCCAGGCGACTTTTATGCAGTTCAAATTGAACTGGCCCTTAGTGAGTACGAGCATAAATTCAACAAAAGAGTGCTTGACATCGCTGCCTCTTTGGCATTCCTGGTTACCCTCCCTTTGTCAATATGGTTTGTAAAACGAAAGTCAAAATTCGTTGAAAACATATTGCAGGTCGTTATTGGCATTAAGACTTGGGTTGGTTATGCTGAGGCTGAGGAAACCAAGTCATTGCCTCACCTCAGAAAAGGGGTATTGAATACTGCTGAAAACTTAGAGTACCATGATTTAAATACCAACGTCCTTTACCGAATCAATTTCCAATATGCCCGAGATTATGGCCTTACCAAAGACATTAAGATCATGGCCAATAATTTTTCTAAACTTGGTAAAACTGCATAAGTCACCATTGAAGTTGCTCTTTGCTAGCTTAAAGAGTGGCTATTTTTGAGGAATTTTTTGAAATGGGCATGTGATAAGGTAGTAATAAATGGATAATTTTTAACCTTAAAGGGTTTAATATGCTTGGCATTGGGTTTTAAGCTCGAGCTAAAAAGGACCTTTACTAAATTTGCTTTTTGCTTAATACCTTTTGATTAATTACTCACTGTTCCTGTATAACGCTTTTTAAAATACTGATATTCAAGTAAAAATTTTTTAAAAGCGGTCCAAAAGTTTCATGCTTCCAAGCCATAAGGGGTGCTCCGTCTCCTCGCTATGCATAAAAGCCCCAATGTACTTAGCATTGGGTTTGTATACATCAAGCAAAAATAATTTTGGACAGTAAAACTGAATTGGTTTGAAAAACCTTAGTTATGCCTTTCTTTAGGTAATCCGTCAATCGGTTGGATTAATTGGTGATTTCGTGCTTACGATTGCTTATCAAATATAAGCCCGCAAAGGTGATCAGCCCGTTAACAAGCAAAAGTTCAAAGCTGAATTCATATCCGCCAAACAGGGTTTTGCTGTAATAATCCATGATGAAGCTTATGATAGGAGAGATGATGCAAATGAAGGGAACATAGCGATCTATTGGTATCTTTTTCATGAAAATACCAAAACTGAACATGCCCAGTAGCGGACCGTATGTGTAACTGGCAGCCTGGAATATTTTGCTGATTACGCTTTTATCATTCAGGTAATGAAAAAACATGATGATGAGAAAGATCAGGAACGTAAAGCATAGGTGTACGATGTAACGCGTTCTTTTGTTATTATGGATTTGCTTTTCTTCAAACCCCAGGAAATCCACGCAAAAGGCAGTAGTCAAAGCCGTTAAAGCGGAATCCGCACTGGAATAGGCTGAGGCTGTTAAGCCAAGAATAAAAACAACGCCTGCATAAACCGGGAAATGATCAAAGGCGATCTGGGGATAGAGGTAATCGCTTTTTTCAGGGATGGTGATGCCATTTTGGTTGGCGTAAATGAAGAGCAGGGCCCCAAGTGAAATGAACACAAATTTTACGATCACCAACATAACGGTAAATGAGAACATGTTTTTTTGAGCCGCTCTAAGGTTGGCACAGCTCAGGTTTTTCTGCATCATATCTTGGTCAAGCCCAGTCATGACAATGGCAATGAACATTCCGCTTAAGAACTGCTTGGGAAAAAATTCAGGACTGCGCCAATCCCAAAAGAAGAGCTGGCTGTAGTCACTTTGGTGGATGGTGGCTATGGTGTTAGAAAAATTCAATCCCATGTCCTTGGTTAAAAAGCCAATGCTAACGATGAGGGCAAACAACATTAAAGCTGTTTGCAAGGTATCGGTGTATACAATGGTTTTAATGCCCCCGCGGTGGGTGTAAATCCAGATCAATAATAAGGTAAAAAGCACCGCTATGTAAAATGGTATGTTGAACTCCCGGAATACGAATACCTGGAATACTATGGCGATCAAATACAGGCGAAAAGCAGCACCAATGGACCGTGATAAAAGAAAAAATGCGGAGCCTGTCTTATAACTGCTTACTCCAATCCGCTGCTGGAGGTATCTGTAAATAGAAGTAAGGTTGAGCCGGTAATACAATGGCATTAGGATAAGAGCAATGACCGAATAACCTGCGATGTACCCAATTACCATTTGAAAGTAGGAATATTCTGTAGCACCTACCCAGCCTGGAACAGATATGAAAGTAACGCCCGAAAAGGTTGTGCCCACCATGCCAAATGCTACCACATACCATGGCGATTCCCGGTTGGCAAGAAAAAACGTTTGGTTGTCAATGCTTTTACGGGTGGTAAGCCTTGCTATAACAAACAGCAAAGCAAAATACAAAACCACTACCGTAATGGTGATGATGGTTAAGGTAGAGGGCATCTATTTTTTAAGGCATTTAAAAAGGGCCAAATATAAAGTAAAAGATAAAAACGTACCCTTTCAAGCCAGTGCTTTATTCTTAAAATAAAAATCTTACCAGGATCCATTGTTAGAATGGCAGGCAATAGACAAATAGCAAACAAAATACGGGGAATGATCAAATTTTTAAAAATGGGTACATTGCGCCAATTTATTAAGTATGGCATGGCCGCTCTTACAGTTATTAAATTGGATTAAAGCTTGGAAGTTGCCGCGCCAAAAGGTATAGCCGAGGATGAGGTGTTTTCAATAAGAGATATTTGGATTGGCACCAACAATCATAAAGCAAATACGCCTCATTCCCAGAGAGGCCTTTAGGCCGACCAGGGGAATTAGGCGCATTTAGATCTCGGGACTACCACGCCAATTCAAAATCCAAACTGGCTCTTAATTACCATCATTATTCCAATGTTATTTCTTGAATCCTTTAATTCCTGTTTTTTCGAACAAAATCTTTGTTTGTATTTTTACTGATTAAAAAAAAGCCCTCTTTGGAAAATCAGATAAGGTTTTATCCGCAAAACATTCGCGAAAAACTTGAATTCGACAGGATTTATGATTTGTTGAAAGAAAAATGCCTCAGTGATCTGGGGTTGAAAGCCTTGAATAGCATTGACTTTGTTACCAACACAGAAGCAATCAAAATAAGGCTCCAACAGACTTCGGAAATGCAAGAAGTCCTCAATGCTCCCGAAGTGTTTCCGGTCGAAAACTTTTACAACCTTGATGAAAGCATTCGCTTGCTTTACATCCCCAATTCCGTGCTACCGGCCCATGAATTTCAGAAGATTTTTTTGGCCAATTACACCATTAAAGAAATCCACCAATACTTTAAAAAAACAAGCGGAAATTATCCTTACCTTGAAAAGGCAGTGGATGAGGTGCCGCATGAGCCAGCCCTCCAAAGCAATATTGGGGCTGTTATTGATAAAGAAGGGGAGGTGTTTTCAAGCGTAAGCAATGAACTGCAGCGGTTGCGCAAAAGAATAAAAGCCAAGGACCACGAGTTAGCCAATGCCTTTGATCAAGTGAAAAATCAGGCCCTAAAAAAAGGATGGTTGAGTGATGAAGGAGAAAGTGTGCGAAAGGGAAGGCGGGTGCTTGCCGTTACCTCGGAGCATAAACGAAACATCAGGGGTGTGATTCATGATGAATCCTCGACCGGTAAAACTTTTTTCATCGAACCGCGTGAAATATTTGAGATCAACAACGAGATTGTTGAGTTGCGGCAGGAAGAAAAGAATGAGGTTTATCGCATCCTAAGGCAACTTACTGATGACATACGGCCTTATGTGAGGATGCTCGAAGATTACCAGCATTTGCTGGCATTTTTTGATTTACTGCATGCAAAAGCCTTGCTGGCCAATGAAATGAAGTGCGCCATTCCCAAAATAAAAGATGAGCCTTGCCTTAACTTGGTGCAAGCCCGCCACCCGCTGTTATATTTACAACATGCATCTGAAGGTAAAGTAACCATACCCCTTGATATCAATTTAGCGGAGGATCAGAACATCCTGGTGATCAGCGGGCCAAATTCCGGTGGTAAATCTGTGTGCCTTAAAACCGCAGGTTTGATCCAATTAATGTTCCAGGCTGGAATGCCAGTACCTGTAGATGGTAGTTCTCAGATGGGCGTATTCGAAAATTTGTTTATTGATATAGGGGATGACCAATCGATTGACAACGACCTCAGTACTTATACCTCTCATTTAAAAAATTTAAAATACTTCACGGATCATGCCGATTCCCATACCCTCGTTCTGGTGGATGAAATGGGAACCGGGACGGATCCTCAATTTGGCGGGCCTATAGCAGAAAGTATTCTTGAAAAACTAAATCATCAAAAAGCTTACGGCATTGTGACCACTCATTATTCCAATTTGAAGGTGTTGGCTGCCCAAACTCAAGGTTTGGAGAACGGATCCATGATCTTTGATCGCGACACCTTACAACCTACGTACCAATTAGCCATAGGGGAGCCCGGAAGTTCCTATTCCTTTGAAATTGCACGCAACCTTGGCTTTCCGGATGAATTGCTTGAGAATGCCAGGCAAAAAGCCGGTCACGAGGCTAAAGAATTTGATGAATTATTGGCACAACTGGAAGAACAAAAACAAAAAGCCAATGAAAAAGACCGGCAGCTTAACCAGAAGCAAAAGGAATTGGATGCTGTAATGCAAAAACATGACCGGATGTCTAAAGATATTGAGCAAAATAAAAAGCAGATCCTCCTTCAAAACAAAGAAAATGCCTTGAATTACCTCAATCAACTTAATAAGAAATTTGAGAAACTGGTAAAGGATTGGAAGGAGAGTGAGAAAGCGGAAAAAGAAGCTTCCCACAAGAAGGTAAGCAAGGAAATACAAAAACAACGAAAATACCTTGAAGATGAGGTGAACCAGCTCCAGGATAATTTGGACCGCTCCAATACCCAAAAGCAACAAGATCCCAACCAGTTAGCTGAGGGGGATCGGGTAAAATTGAAAGGCGGATCGAAGCATGGCAAGGTGGACAAGGTTATGAAGAACAAGGCCATGGTCATTTTTGACAACCTTAAAACCGAAGCAGCCTTAAAAGACCTTGTTAAAGTAGATAAAGAGGAACCGGTTAATAGCGTGAACAAGACGAATGTAGATTATACAAAGTATGCCAAAAATTTTGAAGCTAAAATAGATGTGCGCGGTATGAGAAGGGATGAAGCGCTCAAGGAGGTGGAAGATAAGCTGGATAAAGCCGTATTACTGAATCAGCATGAATTGAGGATTCTTCATGGTAAAGGCAATGGCATCCTAAAGTCCGCCATTAAAGAAATGCTGCAGAAATACAATTTCGTCAAAGATACTTACCATGAGAACCCCGATTACGGAGGTGAGGGGATTACGATCGTTGAGTTAAGCCACGAGTGAAGTAGTATCAACAATAAAACTAATTTTTACAATGTGAAGTAAGCAAACCGACTGAAAAATCATCCTTTCTTAATGTGGGCTTGTTGTCCCTTTTTAAGGTTCAGAAAATCAAGTTCATACCAACTTTGTTGTTGCCAATGCGGGTCCCAGGATCACCTTCAATTTCTGCTTTTACCTTTAAGGCCAAAGTAGTTTAATTTGGCTAAAAACCGGCTTAAACTTAATTAGCAGCAACAAAATACCTACAACGCATGAAAGTCTTATTAATGCGCATATTAATTGCTTACAAGATCTGATTTATAAATTTTTACTTGATAGAATGAAATAATTTTGAATTTTCTACCAGCTAATATTATATTCTACTATTTAAAAGTTATTACAGATGAATATTAAAATCTAAGCGCTATCGTTGCAGGTTAGCCGTCCTTTTGCTCATGGTATCTAAAATTACTTTCAGTAATGCCGGTCCTTCATAAACCAGGCCGGTGTAAAGCTGTATCAGGTTGGCGCCGGCTTCAAATTTTTCCAGGGCATCCCCTGCCGTCATAATTCCCCCCGATGCGATAATGGGCAAATGAGGCCCAGTACTTTCACGGATGAATTTGATAACGTTCGTGGATGGGGCTTTCAAAGGTTGACCGCTCAAACCCCCGCTGCCAATTTTTTGAAGTTTTTGATGACTGGTTTGAAGGTGTTCTCTGTTAACCGTAGTATTGGTAGCAATGATCCCACTGATGGCTTGGTCGTTAATGATTTCCAATATTTCCAATATTTGTGGCTCAGTAAGATCAGGAGCTATTTTTAAGAATAGCGGCTTGGGCATTGTTTGCCTTTGATTGTTTTCCTGGACGTCAGTCAGCACCCGCTTTAAATTTTCTTTGTTTTGTAACTCTCGTAGACCAGGTGTATTGGGAGAGCTCAAGTTAAGGGTAAAATAATCTACCTTGGGATAAAGCCGGTCATAAGTATACAGGTAATCTGCAGAAGCACGTTCATTGGGGGTGTTCTTGTTTTTGCCAATGTTACCGCCCACAATTAGGCTTTCTGGCTTATCATTAAGCCGTGCACTAATTTCTAAAACACCTTCATTGTTAAATCCCAATCGATTGATTAAAGCGTTATCCTTTGTAATCCTGAACATTCGTGGTTTTGGATTGCCTGCTTGGGGTTGAGGGGTAACCGTGCCAATTTCAACAAATCCAAAACCCATATTGCCCATCTCACGGTAAACCTCAGCATTTTTATCAAAACCAGCAGCAACCCCTATTGGGTTGGGAAATTGAAGTCCGGCTACTTTGGTGGAGAGTTTGGGATCTCTGGCATGAGAACTTTTAGGAACCATTCGCCAAAGCCATGGTGTTTGGTGTGTTTGCTTTAAAATTTTTAGGGTCAGGTTATGGGCAGTTTCTGAAGGCAAGCTAAACAAAAGGGGTTTTATGAGGGAATAGATGGACATGCCGTAAAATTTCAAACAAAAATAAGGGTTGCAAATGAAATGATTGGTTGGAGCTTCGATTCACTGACAACCATGTGTGAATGTTTTAAGGTAGCATAAAGTAGTGGTTGGGAAGGAATCGTTAGTGGGAAAGAGGAAGCAATGCCCGTAACCACTGCATAAGAAGTGCTTAATTTTAGAAACCGTGACCTGTTCTTAAACCATCTCGCCTATTAACAAAAACAGTTAAATATTAATTTGGCGGATAGTATTCGCTAAGAACTTGGTTTTATTACCAGTATCATTTTAGTTTATTTTTGGTGAAAAAGTTACGTAAAGAGATACGTAATCCCATTTAACTTCATACAAAAGGTTAAGCGGTAAAAAAGCATGTATTCCATAAAATTAAAAGGAATAGATAAAGAATAGCTTTTTAAAGTGAATTGGATGCCGTGCCATGATAAACATAAGGTATTAACCTAAATAACAAGATAGCAGCAGTTTTGATATTTAAAAAGGCTATTGGCAATGATGAAGGTTCCAGGCAAAGCGGACCAAATTTAACGGTATCTTTTCTTCTTAAGGCTGAATATTCATGGTTGTTGACTGCCAAGCCGCCCATAAGTTTGGGTAAGTTGGTAGAGTTGCTGCCTTAAACGGGCGGTTAATTGATCAGACCTTAATAGCCACCTTTCATTAGATGCGACGTTTTCATCAATTTGGTTTTTTGGGGCTAAGTTTAATAAATCTTCCATCTTTAAAATACACAATTTGCCCACAGACATCATGGCTAAGTGAAGCATTGCCTCAGTTACGTTGGATTTATCAAGGCTCTTGTCGGTATAAAAAGCCAACCGTTCTTGGCCACTGCCACCAAGTTCCTTTTCAAACCATTCTACAATAGTTTTATTCGATGGGGTGCCTGTGTAAACAATGCAATTAGGTTCGTGTTTATGAGGTGCGTGATCATGTAAAGGCGTGTTATCATCAAATGCCAATTGCAATACCTTGATGGTAGGCATGTTAAAGGCTTGCTTGAGCTCATGAACCGCTTCCCGATTTTTATCAACGTTTCCTGCGATCAGAGGCAATTCGCCATAATCCTGATACAGCCTTTGGAAAAATTGATAGCCGGGAACATCAACCCAGTTACCATTACCGGGATTTTCATTACTCGCAGGTACTTCATAATAAGTTGAAAATGCCCAAAAATTATCCATTTGCACCCAATCGAACAACTGCAGGTTGTGGTAAATCCGCTGCATCCACCAAGAAAAATCATCATGCTCAAGCGCCGCCCAATTATAAGCTGGCAAGCTCCAGTTCCGACCAGCATGGTCATAATAATTGGTAGGTTTAACGGCTAATTGATAAGGCTGTTTGTTGCTATCAAGCTTAAAACAATGCGGGTTTGACCAAACATCAGGACTTTCATGGCCAATGAAGTGGGGTAAGCTCGTCAATATACGAATGCCTTTGTTCCGGCAATAACCTTTTAAAGCTTCCCATTGACGGAACAATATGTATTGAAGAAATTGCTGTTTTTCAACGGAGCTTTCCAGCTTTGTTCGCATTGCTTCCAAAGCTTCTTCCTGGCGGTCTCGAATCGGCTCAGGCCATTGAGACCAATTTGCATTTTGGTAATGTTCTTTTAATGCTGCATAAAGAGCATCATCCTCAAGCCAAGCCCTATGATGGTAGCAAAACCTGGCAAAATCCTCTTTGGCTTGCAGATCAGCAGTTCCGCGGAATATATCGTAAGCTTTGGCAAAGATTTGATTTTTAAAGGCGCTCACTACCCCATAATCAATGTATGATGATGCAAAACTTACATCAAACTCCAGATCCTGATGGTCCAAATAACCTTCATCAAATAGCAATTGGGGGCTAATCAACATGGTATCCATGGCAAATGCAGAAATAGGTGCTTGAAAACCGCTTTCCCTTTGGGTTTCAACTGGGTTAAGTGGCAAAACCTGCCAATAACCCTGCCCTGATTCGGCCAAAAAATCCACGAATTCATAAGCCTTGGGCCCGAGGTCTCCCATCCCGTAAATGGAAGGCAAGTGGTTGATGGGCAGCAGCACCCCGCTTCTTCTATCTTTCAGCATAATTAAGAGTTTAAGCTTTTCAAAATTAGGGCTTGACCCTGGTTTTTGCCTATTTAAAAAATTGAGTGATAAACGATGCTCTTGGTGGATTAAGCTTCAACTACAACCAACCAGTTTCCTTACCTTCGCAATGCTAAAATTAAAGGATACAACATGCGTTTTTGCAACTTAATTATTGTTCTTCTATGGAGTGCCCAAGTAGCTTTTAGCGCCAATAACTCAGAAGAAGCCCGGTTGATGCGGTTCCCTACCATTCATGGAGATCAAATTGTATTTACTTATGGTGGTGACTTGTATCAAGTAAGCCGTAGTGGCGGTACAGCCCGCAAACTTACAAGCCATAAAGGTTACGAGATTTTTCCAAGGTTTTCCAATGATGGCAACAAAATAGCTTTTACCGGTAAATATGATGGGAACCGGGAGGTTTATACCATGCCCGCAGAAGGCGGAACGCCCGAAAGAAAGACTTACTCGGCCACCATTGACAGGGATCATGTCTGGGAACGCATGGGTCCCAACAACATCGTGATGGGATGGAAGCATGATACGAATAAGATCTTGTATAGAAGCCGTTGGCGTCATTTCAATCCCTGGAAAGGCGATCTTAAGTTGATCAATAGCCAGGGAGGCATGCCAGATGAATTGCCCCTGCCTTCAGCCGGATTTGCCAGTTATTCCCCCGATAATGAAAAATTGGCTTTTAACCGGATCTTTAGGCAATTCCGTACCTGGAAACATTACCGCGGTGGCATGGCTGGCGATATTTACATTTTTGACTTCAACACCAAATCCACCAAGAACATAACCCAACACGAAGCCCAGGACATCATCCCTATGTGGCATGGTAATAAGATTTATTTCCTTTCGGACCGGGATTGGCGCATGAACTTGTATTCCTACGACCTTGAAAGCCAGGAAATCAAACAGTTGACCGATTTTAAAGATTTTGATATCAAGTTTCCATCGCTGGGCCAAAACGCCATCGTCTTTGAAAAGGGCGGTTACATCTACGTATATGACCTTCAAAGTGATGAACTCAACCAGGTTGACATCAACATAAATGATGACAATCCTGGCAGTAGGAAGAAACGCGTTGATGCTTCAGATAACATCAGCAGTTCTCATATTGCACCGGATGGCAATCGAGCTCTATTCTCCGGCCGTGGGGATGTATTTTCTGTACCTGCTGAGTCGGGCATTACCTATAATCTTACAGAATCTTCTGGGGTTCACAACCGCAATGCCCGGTGGTCTCCGGACGGCACCCAAATTGCCTATATTTCGGATCAAACCGGCGAAGATGAAATTTATGTAATGCCCAGTGATGGCAGCGAACCTCCTCAACAATTGACCACCAATGGCGATACTTACAAGTACCAGATCAAATGGTCACCGGATGGCGAAAAGCTCATGTGGTCGGATAAAAAGATGCGGCTCCATTACATAAATGTCAACAATCAAGACGTGACCCAAGTAGACCAGGCCCAACAATGGGAAATCAAAGATTACGAATGGTCGCCCAATGGTGAATGGATCGTTTACTCAAAGCCAGAGGTTGAAAAAGAGCGAACGATTTACGCTTATAACGTAGCCAACGAAAAAGAACGTCCTGTAACACGAGGTTGGTATCCTTCCTACCAGCCAACCATTAGCGACAATGGCCAATACCTTTACTTTATTTCCAAAAGAAGCTTCAACCCTATATACAGTAGAACTGAATGGAACCATGCTTATGTGGATATGGCTAAGATTTACGTAGTACCCCTAACAAAAGATCTTCCTTCACCATTTGCACCCAAGAATGATGAAGTTTCCATGGATGGAGCAAGTAAGAAGCAGCAAGATCAAGGCAATGGAAATAAAAAAGATAAAGATAATGTTGATGTTGAGATCGATTTTGAGAACATAGCAGACC
Organism: uncultured Sphingobacteriales bacterium; assembly: GCA_964561545.1. GTDB lineage: Bacteria > Bacteroidota > Bacteroidia > CAILMK01 > CAYYUA01 > CAZLQF01. The sequence continues at coordinate 26,037 of CAZLQF010000007.1, read as the reverse complement.
GGATAGAATCCTTACCTGTCAATGCCTCCCGCTATTGGGACCTTACCGATGTGAAAGGCAAGCTCTTTTACATGGAAAATTCCCATAGCGATAAGAAGCCAACCTTGTATTCTTTTGACCTGGATAAAAGCAAAAAGAAGAAGCATGGCCACATTAAAGGTTTTGAGGTAGCGGTCAACAATAAGAAAATGATGGTTAAAAAAGGCGGTGATTATGCCATTATTGACGTGCCCAAAGGTAAGGTGAAATTGGAGAACAAGCTGGACCTTTCTAATATGAAGGTATGGGTGAACCTGCATGAGGAATGGAAGCAGATCTTCAACGAAACCTGGCGGCAGATGCGCGACTTTTTCTACGCACCCAATATGAACGGTATGGATTGGAAAGGTATTCGCCAAAAATATGAGCCTTTAGTAAATCACGTGAACCACAGGGCTGATCTAAACTACATAGCCGGAGAAATGATCGCTGAATTGAATGCAGGCCATTGTTACGTAGGCAATGGCGATTTGCCTGAAGTGGAAACCATAAAAATGGGCCTCTTGGGCGCTGAACTTTCCAAAGATCCGGAAAGCGGCTATTTTCAAGTAGATCGCGTATTGGAAGGTGCCAATTGGAAAAAATCGCTGCGTTCACCATTAACCCAATCGGGCGTTGAAGTAGAGGAAGGGGATTACATTATTGCCGTTAACGGTGCTTCTACAGATGAGATGCCTAACATTTATCAATCACTGACCGGTAAAGCCGGTAAGCAAGTGGAGTTTCGAGTGAATGAAAGCCCTCAAATGGAAAACAGCCGAAAAGTGATCGTTAAGCCCATTGGAAGCGAAAAGCAACTCTATTATTACAATTGGGTTCAAAACAACATGGATAAAGTCAATGAGGCCAGCAACGGTAAGATCGGTTATGTACATATCCCGGATATGGCAAGAAACGGGTTGAATGAGTTCGTTGAAAACTTTTACCCACAACTACGTAAAAAAGCATTGATCCTTGATGTACGAGGCAACGGTGGGGGCAATGTTTCTCCAATGCTAATTGAACGCTTAAGGCGTGAATTGGCTATGTATACCAAGCCAAGAAATGGCGAACCAAGGCCCAATCCCAGTGATATGATCATGGGCCCCAAAGTTTGTTTGATGGATGAATGGTCGGCCTCTGATGGAGACTTATTTCCTTACCGCTTCAGGAAGCACAACCTTGGTAAACTTGTTGGCCAGCGAACATGGGGTGGGGTAGTCGGCATCCGCGGTTCCCTGCCTTTCGTAGATGGTGGTACCTTGCATAAACCGGAATTTGCCAAATTCGATACCGAGGGCGAGGAATGGATCATCGAGGGGCATGGTGTTGAACCCGATATAGAAGTCTTCAATGATCCTTATAAGCAATACCAGGGAACCGACCAGCAATTGCAAAAAGCCATTGACATTATCCAAAAGCAATTGGAGGATTCCATGCCGAGAATCCCGGATGCACCACCTTATCCCGATAAGAGTGAGGGTGGGTAAGTAGAGAAAGTATCAAATCCCTTACTTCTATAAAAAATAAAAACTTGATAGTCAATTATTAAGCTTTCAACGTTGCCTTATCATCAAAAACTCGCGGCTCTGTTGCAGGATAATTTCTTGTGGTGCAGTGGTTTTCATTATTTTTTGGCTATTATCTTTTAATAAACTTAGTTGAAATCATTTCTTTTTCACTCGTTATTTGAAGGATATAGATCCCTTTTGGCAAATTGGCTACATTAATTGAAGTAGTTGCCTCTTTCTTAACATTATAGGTGCTCAATAATTGACCGGTTGTGCTGTAAATCTGTGCCTTATTGTAGCTTTTCAAATTGGAGGATTGGATTGTTAATTGATCTTCAACGGGATTGGGATAAAGCTTTACCTCACCTTGCTGCTTTACCATTTCCTTTTTGCCGGTCTCTGTATTTACATCATGAACGGCAAACGGGCTTAAATTCTGGATGCCTTTACGTTCGATAGCATAAGTGCCATTACCGGTAGCTTGCGCCTGGGCAGCGGTAATTTCATCCCAGCTTCCACCCTTGTATTGGCTGATAAAACTATTGCTGCGATTGAAGTTATTAACTTCTGCTTTTGCTGTCCATGCAAGCTTAAGGTCCACATTGGCATTGTTTTCAGTATTGATGTGCCAGGTGCGGTCTACGATGCTGGTATACTTGGCAAGGTCATCGCCTGAATTGCCGTTGGCGGGCACGCCCTTTTGCACCCGTACGTTATATCTGGTTGCGTTATTGCCTTGATTCATGATGTAAGCAGGGG
>CAZLQF010000007.1:0-23649 GCA_964561545.1 uncultured Sphingobacteriales bacterium | reverse complement strand
TTGAGTTATTAAGTGTTAAGGAATCCGTATTTTGGTTTAAATTTAATATTAAATTGTTTGGTTTTGCATCAGCACCTAATAAATTGGTTGAAACTTTTCGAGAACTGCCTTGATATATTAAGTTATGATTGTTAAATGTGGCTCCTTGCAATATTCCATTTTTTACCACGATATTACTATTATTATTTATGTTGATCGAGGAGGTGTCCATTATTTCCAATTCCCCACTCTTCAAATAAAGCGTATCCTCCACAGTTATGGTAGCACTTTGAACTAAATTAACCGGAGCATCGATTTCCAGTACATTGGCTTTAAGCTCGCCTGCCAGGTTCAGTACGTTGGAGCTTTGAACCGATACCTTGTTTACATCCAGCACTCCTGAATTATTGTTGCCGCCAATGCCATCTCCCGTAGGTATTGTTATGTTTTGATCGCCCTGGAGGGTTCCGTTTACATTCAGAACGGCATCGGAACCGGTAAAAGTTATATCCTGGTCTAAGGTTACGGTGGTGTTGGCCGTAATGGTTACCACTTCTCCTACATTGAGTTCACTCCCGGGTGAAGTCCCGTTTTTCCAGGTACTGCCGCTGCTCCAGTCGCCATCCGATGTGGCTTCGAAGAGCTGGGCATGGGCTTGCGCGCTTAAGAAAAGAATTAAAACCATCAATACTGTGCATAGCCTTAAAAAATAACTTTTTCGTTTCATAACTTTCGTTTTTTAGTTTTGCAAATTTATCTGACCAGCAGTCAGCTAAAGCAGACTGCAATGGATATAGTTTTGAGCATGATTAAAATGATCCCTATCAATTGCAGTTGGAGTTTAGCCAACTGCTTTTTATGATCCGGAGTTTTTCTTTCAGCCACTAACCATAATCATTCCCATGAGGCTCTAACTCCATATTTTTTAAAAACGAGTCCGGAGGCTCGTTTTTATTGATTTCGTCCGAGTCTGAGACTCGAACGAGTGGGGAAGGCATGGCTTCAGCCTGCTTGTCGCGATCTCGTTTGGCTACAACGGCTGCTCTTTGAAGCGGGTATTTGATCAGTGGGCAGTCATTGGTGCCGAACGAGAACACCCCTGTGGTCCTCTCAAGGGGCCAATCCGGGTTGTATTTGAATTATTCTACAACTCAATCTGGATATGTTATTCAGCATTCTTACATAAGCATTCACTGTATTCCAATTAATGCCAAGTAATTTGCTGATCTTTCGGTTTTTAACGCCTTTTTTCCGATAATGGATGATTAGGCTTAAATACATAATGATGATGATTTTTCCTGTCATAGCCTTTTTGAAGCTATAATTGCAAAAACATCAGAAAGTGGCATAATTGCCACCGAAACAAAAATTTATCAGTTGGCAAAGTAGCGCCCGAAACTCGCTTAATGGCATCCGAATTATCCAATCAATAAAACCTAACTTTAGTTAAAGCTCTCAATTTTTCTTAGCAATTTAAACCCTAATCCTTTTTAATCCGATGCCTTCTTTGCGTACTTTAGATCAATCAAATTCTTGGCGTTGCGGTTGAGGTTTTTAACATCATTTTGGATCAACCGTACCACTTCATCATAATAAAGTGGAACCACAGGGGCTTGTTCCATCACGATGTTTTCCATTTGGTGATAAAGCCGGTAGCGTATAGAATCGCTACTGGTTTGAGTAGCCTGGTTATACAAGCTATCAAATTTCGCATCTGAAAAATGCGTATAATTCGGCCCATCCGGAGAAAAGTTGTTGCTGTTAAAAAGGGCCAGGTAATTTTCCGCATCCGGATAATCGGCAATCCAAGACCCTCTGAAAAAGCCTGTTTTGGATTGGGCCATCCACTCACGCAACATTGAAGGACTTACCACTTCTACATTAATGGGTATGCCAAGTTCTTCAAGTTGTTTTTCAATGAAAATGCACAGGTCAAGGTAAGTTTGCGTTGTTTGAAGTTTAATCTTATCAAGACCCTTGCCTTCAGGGAATCCAGCCTTTCTTAATAGTTTCTTGGCCTTGTCCGGTTTGTAAGAATAACCCTCTACAGCACTCGTGTCAAAAGAAGGCAGGCCTTGGGGTACCAATCCATTGGTAGCTGGTCGGCCAATGTTGTTCCTAAGGAATTTGAGCATTTTTTTGCGGTCGAAGCCATAATTGATGGCCTGGCGCAGGTATTGATTCCTTAGCGGAGAATCCTGCACCTCGGGATTGGTGCTGTCCATCAAAATGCCCAAATATTCGGTATTCAGGTAGGGGATTTTTTCCATTACAAATTGACCCTTAAATTTTGGCTCAAGTTTACCTTCAGGGGTAAGCAAATTGTCTTTAAAGCTGCGATCGATCCCTGACATGAAGTCGATTTCGCCACGCAGGAAAGCCAGGAATTCATTTTGCTTATTAGGAATGAATTTGAGCTCCACGGCATCAAGGTGGGGCAGTTGCTGTCCATTTTCTTTTTCAAAGTAGTGCTCATTGTTTACCATAATGATCCGTTCATCCTCAGCAAACAATTTCAACTTAAAGGGGCCGGTCCCAATTGGATTTAAGCGGAAATCCCTACCGTAATGGTTGACAATTTCCCTTGGAACGACCGAGCAATATTGCATGCTCAACAATCCCAATAAGGGCGGAAAAGGCTGCTTTAATTTGATTTGCAAGGTAGAATCATTAAGGGCATCAAAACTGCCTTTGGGAGTTCCGTTTTCTTTGTTGATGTAAACTTTGTCATTGAAAATCCAAGCTCCGGGAGAAGTCGTTTCTGGATTGATGATCCGGTTGAAGCTGTAAACAAAATCATGGGCATCCACTTTTCTCGCCGCTTTATTAGGGAATAAGCTATCTTTATGGAAGTACACATCATTTCTTAGATGAAAGGTGTAGATGGTCGCAGTACTATCAATTTCCCAGGATTTAGCTATGCAGGGAACAGGCTTGAGGTCATCATTCAATTGTACCAAGCCATTGAATAATTGATTGGTGACCCAAATGTTGGCTTGGTTACGGGCAAAGGCAGGATCCATGGATGTAAAACCAGCATGAAGGTTGATGCGAAAAACAGATTGGTCAGGATTGGCGTCTTTTTCAGAACATCCGGCCAAGCATATAACCGTGAGGAAAATGAAGCATTTGATTTTTGACATTGGCCCAAATATTGTACCTTAGCGGGTGAATTGGTAATGTAAAACAATGTTACAAATAAAAACAATTTGACTATGAAAGTTAAATACTATGGACAATCCTGCTTAGAACTCGAATTAAAAGGCAAAAAACTTTTATTCGACCCATTTATTACCCCCAATGACCTTGCTAAGAACATTGATGTCAATCAATTGAATCCGGATTACATTTTGGTTTCGCATGGCCACCAAGACCATGTTGCTGATTTAGAAACCGTTGTCAAAAATTCTAAGGCACAGGTTATTACCAATTTTGAGATCACGAATTGGTTGGGGGGCAAAGGCATTGAAAATGTGCATCCCCTCAATCACGGTGGCGGCGCTAATTTTGAATTTGGCCGCGTAAAATATACTACGGCCATTCACTCCAGTATGCTACCAGATGGCAGCAATGGTGGTAATCCGGGGGGGTTCCTTATAACAAGTGATGAGGGCAATGTTTACTTTTCCGGGGATACCGCCCTTACTTATGACATGAAGCTTATTGCAGAGGAAGCACGTTTGGATCTGGCCATTTTACCCATTGGCGACAATTTCACCATGGGCGTAGAAGATGCCATAAAAGCCAGCGATTTTATACAGTGTAACAAGGTTTTGGGCGTTCATTATGATACCTTTCCTTACATAGAAATTGATCACATGGATGCCAAGATCAGATTTCAAAAAGCAGGCAAACAACTGACCCTTATGGATATTGGGGAAGAACTGGATTTATAACGCCTGACGCATACAGTTTTCAATTAAATAAATCCTTCATGGCTAAAACCATTTCATTAGCAAACCAAAAAGGGGGCGTGGGTAAAACAACAACTGCCGTAAATTTGGCCGCAAGTTTTGCTGCGTTGGAATACAAAACATTAATTGTAGATGCTGATCCTCAAGCCAATGCCACTTCGGGTATTGGCTTTGATCCACGTAATATAAAAACCTCTATTTACGAATGCACCATCAACGACATAAATCCACAAGATGTCGTTTTGAACACCGAAATTGAGCGGCTGGATATTTTGCCTTCCCACATTGACCTGGTTGGAGCAGAAATAGAGCTCATTAACATGCCCAACCGGGAATACATGATGAAACATGCCATCGATAAAGTCCGTGATAATTATGACATGATCATTATTGACTGCTCTCCTTCCTTGGGCATCATTACAGTCAATGCGTTGACCGCATCCGACTCTGTTATTGTACCGGTTCAGTGCGAATATTTTGCACTGGAAGGCTTGGGTAAACTGCTCAATACCATCAAGATCGTTCAGAATAACCTGAACACGGCCCTTGAAATAGAGGGTATTTTATTAACCATGTACGATGCCCGTTTGAACCTTTCCAATCAGGTGGTACAAGAGGTGAGAACGCATTTCCAACAATTGGTTTTCGATACCATTATTCAGCGCAACATTAGATTGAGTGAGGCGCCCAGTTTTGGTTTGCCTGTACTGCACCATGACATCAAAAGCAGGGGAGCGGTGAATTACCTTAACCTTGCCCGTGAGATTTTGCAGCAAAACGGCTATACAAAGGTTGAAGAAGAAAATGAGATGTTGAATTAGTAATAGACCCTATAATTATGGCAAAGAGAAACGCTCTGGGAAAAGGGCTAACGGCCTTGCTTTCGGATTCTAAAACGGATGTTACCGGTGACGATTCGGTGGCTGTTAATAACATATCTGAAATCCCCGTTAACCAGATTGAAGCCAATCCCTTCCAACCCAGGGGCAATATTGAAAATGAAGACCTGGATGAACTGATCGGTTCTATTCAAACCCACGGGATTATCCAACCCATAACGGTTAGGAAAATCGGGTATGATCAGTACCAGATCATTTCAGGAGAACGAAGAGCTCGAGCGGCTATCCAAGCAGGCCTTAAAAAAGTGCCAGCCTTTGTAAGAGTGGCCAATGACCAAAACATGCTGGAAATGGCCCTCATTGAAAACATCCATCGCGAAAACCTCAACGCAGTGGAAGTAGCTTTGAGCTATAAGCGGTTAGTTGATGAGTGTGAGATCACCCAGGATGAATTGGCAAGTAGAATAGGCAAAGATCGAACAACAGTTGCCAATTACCTGCGCCTTTTAAAATTACCGGAAGAAATCCAGATTGCCATTACCGAAAACAGGCTTTCTATGGGCCATGCCAGAGCCTTGATCAATATTAATGATGAAAATCTTCAATTGGAAGTTTTCAAAGAGATTATGGACCAAAACCTGTCAGTTAGGAACGTTGAGGAAATGGTAAAGCAAAAGCGGGAGAAGGGCAAGCAGAAGTCTAAAAAAGCCCAAAAGCCAGAGAAGAATCAGACCATGATCGATTGGGAAAAGAAACTCTCTAATAATTACCAATCCAAGGTTAAAATCAATCCTAAACATCAAGGCAAAGGTGAGTTGGTCATTCCCTTCAATTCGGAAGAAGAACTTGAAAAAATAGCCCATCTTTTAGAAGGGGATCAATAATTAATCACCAATAACGCTGTTCATCTTTAGCTAGCAATTAGTGCTCAATTAAGCATTAGCGTAAAAAGTGAATGGTTGATTTCGGTACAATTATTGTTAAACGGTTTTGCTAAAATTGTAAAGCTTTTGCCCTTGGGTATCAAAAATGCAGGGAAACAAAGCATTCAAGTGATCTACAAATCAACCGAACGGAAAATCAATCCAATATTGCATTATTTGAGTCAATGGGCCATGGCCTTCGTTTTATTGTTCCCCTTATTTACTCATGCACAGGCAGCTTATAACCAACCCTCAGCATCCGAGCTATCTTATCCCTCTTACATAGATTCTACGTCAAAAGATGATACGCTTGATCAGGAAGCCGACTATGCCACCATTGATGAGATGAATAGGAAGGCCCGTATAACCGCTTTAAAATCGGCTTTAGTACCTGGATGGGGCCAAGCTAACAACGAACAATATTGGAAGATACCAGTTGCTTATGCAGCGCTGGGGGCAACCATCTTCTTTTGGCAAGACAACCATAATAAATTCAAGGAATTCCAAAAAGCCTACAACCTGCGAACGGATGGTGATACTTCAACCCTTGATAAATTTGCTCCTGGGGTAAACAATCGAGAGCCTAAGTATTTCTCAGCTGATGGTCTGCAATCGGCCAGAGAATTTCACCGCAGGTACCGGGATCTGAATATAATTTTGACAGGATTGGTTTATGTAGCCAATATCCTCGATGCATATGTTTACGCGCACTTAAAGGACTTCGATGTATCCGATAATATTGCTATGTCGATCAATACCCTTCAAATAGACAGGGATTACAACAATCAGCCTTCCTTCAAGGTAGGCGTTACCTTAAAATTAAAATAATGAAGCTTATACTGTTAGGTTACGGCCGCATGGGCAAAGAAATTGAGCAACTTGCGCTTAAAAGGGGTCATGAAATTATAGAGCGCGTAACTTCCCAAAACAGGGAATCCATTGATCAATCATTGCTTAAGGAAGCTGATGCGGCTATTGATTTCAGCATCCCCGAAGCAGCCAGGAATAACATTTTGGATTGCTTTAAAGCCGGTATTCCGGTTGTAGTAGGTACCACCGGATGGGATCAACATATGCAGGAAATCCAAACTGAATGCGAATCTCAAAATGGGGCATTGTTCTATGCGCCCAATTTCAGCATTGGGGTAAATATATTGTTTCAGCTTAACAAGGTTTTGGCCAATTTGATGAACGAACAGCAGGAATACGACCTTGAGGTGGAAGAAAGCCACCATCCCTACAAAAAGGATGCACCAAGTGGTACAGCAAAAACATTAACCAATAATATCTTATCCCTTATAACAAGGAAAAACAATTGGCAACTTGGAAAAAAGGGCGAAAGCTTAGGGGTTCACAACGACCAATTTCCGGTTTATTACGGCCGGGAAGAAGGGGTTATCGGGGAACATAAAGTGCTCTATCATTCTAACATAGATGAGGTGGAAATCAGGCACAAAGCCTACAGCCGTGAAGGGTTTGCTGAGGGTGCAGTAAAAGCAGCCGAATGGCTCCAAGGGCGCAAGGGCATTTTTACCATGGAAGATTTTTTGGGATTTAAGCAATGATTGTTGCAAATGCTTAAATTTCGCCTTCTTGGGTTTTGAAGTTATAATTAAAGGAAAGGTCAATTGACCTAATAAAGTAGAAACCTAATTGAAGGGATGTTTTATTACTTTTGAAAAACAGGGTTATTACCAAAAGTAGCTTCAGAAATAACGTGGCACTTTACATGCTTTTGACTACTTACCCATAAACCATATTTGTTCTGATAAAACGCATTTAAATGATCAATACGATTACCAACTACGCGGCTTTTTACTATTTACTCCCTTTTATTATTCTTCAAATCATTGGCTTGTACAAGATTTTTGAAAAAGCTGAATTATCAGGTTGGAAAGCCATTATTCCTATATACAACCTTTGGCTGTGGGTAAAGATTGTGGATCGGCCAAGGTGGTGGTTTTTGCTTTTTTTCGTCCCGGTTATCAATGTCTTGGTATACCTTGGGATCCTTGTAGAAACGTGTAAAAGTTTTGGCCGCTTTGATTTCGGAAGCCAAGCTTTATGCGTGATTTTCCCCTATGTGTATTTGATTTACCTGGGCTTTGCCCATAATGAGGATTACATCAATCCTGATAAGGTGGAAAGCATTCGACAGAACTACGTAAAAACCAGTGGACGTGAATGGTTGGATGCGATTGGCTTTGCAGTAATTGCAGCAACCATCATTCGTTGGTTTTTTATAGAAGCCTATACCATTCCTACTTCTTCTATGGAAAAATCTTTATTGGTAGGTGACTTTTTGTTTGTAAGCAAAGTACACTATGGATCAAGAGTACCTCAAACGCCTATTGCTTTCCCATTTGCGCATCATACCATGCCTGTATTGGGCACCAAATCTTACCTTGAATGGATTAAAATTCCTTATACCCGGTTTCCTGGCTTTGAGAAAATTGAAAACGGGGACATTGTAGTTTTTAATTATCCGCGTGACATGCAGCGCCCCGTGGATAAAAAGGAAAATTACATTAAGCGTTGTGTTGGTACACCCAGGGATTCACTCCATGTTAAAAACACCAAAGTTTACATTAATGATCAACATTTGAAGGACCCTCGAAAAGTACAATATTCTTATTATGTAAAAACCAATGGCTCCAGGTTAGATTATAACCGTTTGAGGGAAATGAACATTGGCAGTGTAATGCCGATCAGTAACCAAGGAGAATATAAGATGAACATTACCAATGAAAATGCTGAAAAGCTTAAAAACTTTCAACAGGTTCAGGAAGTGAAAAAATACATCCAACCGAAAGGTAATTTCGACAATAGCATTTATCCGGGTTATAACAATTTGCCTTGGAACCGGGATAATTATGGACCGGTATACATTCCTGGAAGAGGCGATACCATCCAGCTTAACAGGAAGAATTTTAACATTTATGAAATGGTAATCGAGGATTATGAGCATGGGAAGAAAAAAGCTACCTGGAAAGACGGACAAGCATTTATTGATGGTGAAAAAGCTGACAAGTATGTCTTTGGTATGGATTACTATTTTATGATGGGCGATAATCGGCATAACTCACAGGATTCAAGGGTATGGGGCTTTGTTCCGGAGAATCACGTAGTCGGCAAAGCGCTCTTCCTATGGTTGTCTTGGGAAGGTGGAGGCCCCGCCTGGAAATTATGGAACCGGATTCGATGGGATCGCATTTTTGATGTAATTCATACAGATTATTACGAGGACTTCAATAATTCATAAAGCTTGCATTTACATCCCCCAATCGTTCATTTTCCCATTGCTCTATTGATCGTAAGTGGCTTATGTTGGTGTATCTATTTACTATGGAACCAACCAGTATTTAGGGAGGTAGGCTTTTGGAATCATCTGTTTGGTTTGGTGGGGGTTGCTTTGGCCATTATCAGTGGAACCATCGAGGAAACTTATGTGGAAGTTGGACCGTCTATTAAGCAACAATTAGATACCCATGAAACCCTTGGGTACGTAATGGGGTGGTATTATGCCCTTTTGCTTTTATGGGTTTATTTTAGAAAAGCCATGATGTATGCATGGGAAGAGAAGTTATTTACCATTTTGTTTGTGTTGGGCCTTGCACTCGTGGTTTGGACTGGTCATGTGGGAGGAATAATGGTCTATGAAGAAGGCCTTGGTGTCAATACAAGTTTGTTTGATTGGTTAAATTGGTAAAATTGGAACTAAATATTAAATTTATTACGATATTTTTCAAAATACTTTAAAAGGTAGATATTTTATGAAGCATCTAAAGCCAATACCGTTGTTGTTCATCGTATTCAGTTTGCTGGCATTTAATAAAGACAATACCAGTGTTGATTGGTATTCCTGGAATGATGGGTATCCCAAAGGTATCAAGCAAAATGAAATCATTTTGATCGATTGCTATACGGACTGGTGTGGATGGTGCAAAAAGATGGATCAAAACACCTATACCAATGAGCAAGTTGTGAAGTTGGTAGATGAACATTTTATGCCCATTAAGTTCAATCCCGAAGAAAAGAAAACCTACCAAGTAGACGGTAAGGAGGTCAATGGCCGCGAATTGCAAGAAATGTTATCGCATGGCAATCAAACAGGTTATCCAACCACTTTTTTCATTATTCCTGAACTGAATCAAGTCTATATTGAAGCTGGCTACCAAGGGCCTAAGAAGTTTAAAAAGACGCTTAAAAAATACATGAAGATTAAAGCCAAAGCAGAGATCAAGGAGGAAACAAAAGAGCAAGCCAATTGAATAATTCTCAAATTTTCAAATCTCGAAATTCACGGTTTTTTATATCAATACTTAACTTTAGGTTAGAGGTGAATCCGGTTTTCCTGTAACACGTCTTTTATTAAAAATTAATTAAGGCAACGTTACTGGCTGCTTTGTAAATTGCCCCAATCATAAATTTATTGCATGTCCTTTCCTAAAAAAAATGAGGTCATCGAGGATATAGAGATCGTTGATACCGCTGAAAAAGGCAAAAGCGTAGGCAAACACAATGGAGCAGTGATTTTTATCCCTGAGGCGATTCCTGGTGATGTTGTGGATGTTAAGATCAAAAAGCGTAAAAAATCTTACCTCGAAGGCCAGCTTGTTCAGTTTAAAGCTTATTCCCAGGACCGGGTAATGCCCTTTTGCCAACATTTCTGGGATTGTGGTGGCTGCAAATGGCAGCACATGACTTATGAGGCTCAGGTAAGGCAAAAACAAAAACTCATAGAAGACAATTTACACCAAGTTGCCGGTTTGCCTGATTTGAAAATGAACAACATCATCCCGGCTCCCAATACCCAATATTACAGAAACCGACTTGACTTTGCATTTTCCAACAGCCGTTGGTTAACGGAAGAAGAAGTTAATTCGGGGGCGACAGTTGATGACAGAAGAGGCGTGGGCTTGCACGTTCCAGGCAGGTTTGACCGAGTGGTGGACATTGAGCATTGCTACCTTCAAAAGGAACCGTCCAATAAGATCAGGCTTGCTTTAAGGGATTTTGGAATCCGTAATCACTATTCGTTTTACGACAATTACCAAAAACAAGGCCTCTTTAGGTCGGTTATTATCAGGACTTCGAGCACAGGAGATGTAATGGTTATTATGATGTTTGGGGAAAACCAACATTACGGTGTCCAGCATACTATGGAATTCCTTACGGACGAATTTTCAGAGATCACCTCTTTGTATTATGTGATCAACGAAAAAGCCAATGATACGCATTTCGACCTTGATGTCCATTTGTTCAATGGTTTGCCCTACCTCAGGGAAAACATCAACGGATTGGAAGTAAGAATAGGACCCAAATCCTTTTTTCAGACCAATTCTGAGCAAACGCCGACCCTTTTTGATATTGTTGCTGATTATGCAGCTCTTCAAGGCCATGAAACTGTTTATGACCTTTATACCGGTGTTGGCTCCATTGCCTTGTATTTAGCCTCAAAAGTTCAAAAAGTAATTGGTATTGAAGAGATCGATGAAGCCATTGATTGGGCGGAAACCAATGCAAAGATCAACCAAATCGATAATGTAACCTTTACAACAGGCCAGGTAGAAAAAACCATGGATCAACAATTCTGGGAAACTTATGGCAAACCTGATGTGGTGGTTTTGGATCCGCCGCGAGCTGGTATGCATCCTAAGGTGGTTCAAAACCTTTTAAAAGCAATGCCTGAAAAAATTGTTTATGTAAGTTGTAATCCGGCAACACAGGCACGGGATTTACAAGAACTTAAATCAGTCTATGATGTGTTAGCTTCTCAACCAGTGGATATGTTCCCGCATACCAATCATGTAGAGAATGTTTTAAAATTACAATTAAAAGCTGAATAAATATGGCAAGACCTTCTCATCCGGTAATTGACAGCCTTGAAAAAGACCTGGAATTTTACAATGATTCCATTAAAGAAGTAGCCAATGACATTATCAATGAAGAAATTTCTTCTTATCCAGTATTTATCGCTCATGAGCATGAGGTGCATTTGGGAGAAGTGATCCTTGACAAGGATGAATTGGGTTGCAAATGGACCATTAATGCCACCGTGCTGGACGAACTTGTGGAAAAAGGAATCGTGCAAGAAAATAAGAAAGAAGAATTTAAAAATGTTTACAAGGATCCCAAGAAATATATGTGCATCTTTTTGATCAGTGAAAAAGGGGGCAATTTCGTTTTTATGCCCTACAACGATGAAAAAGAGCGCCTCAAAAAGGAAGAGTCGAATGGCAGTAATGATGACGGGTAAGGGACCATCCTCAACCTAAAAATATAAGTATCGTTGCCAAATCAATAGTTGCACAACCTCGTAGCTTATTTTTTCTTTTTCAAATGCTTCCATCTTCTGTGGGACCATAGCCAATTATGGGGCGTATTTTTGATGGTATCCTCTAAGTACCTAACGTATTCTTCAGTAATTTCATCGGGTCCCGTTTCATTTGGGTTTTTGCTAATCTCATGTATCACTACCTTGTAATATCCTCTTTGTTTTTCAGGAATGACCGCTCCATAGTAAACCGGAATGTTCAGTTTTTTAGCGATTTTCTCCGGACCATTGAAAAACGGAGTTTCCCGGTTGAGGAAAACATCCCAATAGCGATCCTCCCGCTTGGTGGGTTTTTGGTCCGCCAAAAAGCAGCTAACCATGCCCCGTTCTTTGCCTTTAAAAATGTTGCGCATGGCATTCTTCATGTGGCTTAATTCGTTGCCGTGCTGGGTTCGGATTACCTCCATGGCAGCATTTGCCGAAGGATTTTTCATTTTTTTAAAAACAACGTTGACCGGCTGATTAAGGTGAAGCCCGATCACCTGCCCGGCCCATTCCCAATTGCCAAAATGGGCGGTAAGGATCAATGCCCCGTCTTTTTCCTGTTCCAAATTGGCCAAAGCTTGGTTATGGGTTAGCTTACATCTTTCTTGTAATGATGACTTTGGTAAATGGTGGGTTTTAACGATCTCAAATACCCAATCGCAAAGGGCTTGGTAAAATTGTTTAGCAATAGCCTTGATTTCTGCTTCCTTTTTATCGGGAAAACTATGGTTAAGATTTTCAAAGACAACTTGTTTCCTATATTGCAGCAGGTAATAAGCCACAAAGTATAATAGATCAGATAGCCTATAAATAAGTGGAAACGGGAGGGCTGAGAGGCATTTTAGCAAGAATCTTGTTGCAACGTTCAAGGCTTAGCGCTTAGGGATAAAGGTCATTACAAAAGTAAAGCTTCTGGTTATTTTTGAAAATCATTCCTGGGGTCGGTACCAAATGGATCGTCATAAATTTTTTTGCGCTCAAGGATCTCTTGCCAATTAGGATTGGTGATCTCATTGGCAGAATTGGAGTGCAGCAATATGTAATCATTCCCCAATTTTGTAGGATTGTAAAATATAAATCTCACGTTGGATTCGAGCTTGGTACTGTAATATTGCCATATCTGATAGGGCAAAGTGCTTGGGTCATCAATGGATCTTACGATTTGATTGGGCGGGCCGTATTGTAAAAATATCCGGCCACGGTCAGTTTGATAACCATCTGTTAAATTGGTGCCAAATTGCTCATCCACGTAATTGAGTTTTTTTAGGTAATCATGCCAGGCTTTTTCAGGGTTGTAAGCTGAACGGTCTTTCCAGAATTTAAAAAAATAATCGGCCATCTTCAGGGAATCATTGCTATTCAAAGCCTCATTTGCCTTGTCAATTTCCACGCGGTTAGAAATAGGAGTCAGGTAGTCTATGTAAAGTTCAAGCGTGTCCTGTTGATATTTAAGGGCAAAGTTAGGAATGTTATCGCCTGCTCCACCCCGAGAAAACCGCACTTTCTTTTGGGATAATTGCTGATTGCGGGTGTTGTAAAGCTCGCAAACAAGGTTATAGCTGCCCGCATCAAGTTCTGAAATATCTTCAAATCCCCCAAGTAAAAAATTAATGGGCTTAGATGATTGCTTGGTCAGTTTTTCTTTAATAACAGAATCTGCTTGCCGGATAGAATATTTCAGGTAAAGGTGGTCTGTTTGGAGGTATTGTTGGGCATGGTAAAGTTCAAGGTAGAAGTATAAGCTTGTCTGCTTTTCCGGAAAATGATTCAGCACATTGGGGACCAAATCAAGCCCATTACGGGAAAACTTGTTTTTGGATCGGGTTTGGTAAAATGTGTCCACCAATTGCACCTGTGAAAATTCCAGCGAGTCAGAGAATTGGGTATTAATGCTTCTTTGTGCAGTGGTTCTCTTAGTGGTATCGTATGCATCCTGGACCGAAAAATTGAGCACAAATTCACCCCTTGGTAAAGCCGTCCTTTTAAGATCTATGACGTAGAAATTCCTTTTTGTGGTGTCTTTAATTTTTTCAGTTACTAATGAATAATGGTCTTTATAGTGAACTTCTTCCTCATCTTTGTACTGGAGTTGAATTTCCAGCCTTCCATGGAATTTTTGGCCATCCTGCTTTTTGAAATTGACAGCGTGGGCGGGGATTTTGATGTAAAGTTCCACATAGGGCTGTTTACCAGGATTTTTAAATACCGAGGTGGTTAAATAAACTGGTAACTGTTCCGTATTGCCTTGGGCGATATTCGCAAAAAAACAGCTTATCAATAAAACAATGACGGTTATTCTATGGATGTGGATAAAAAATGTTTTATTTGACCAGTGTTTCATATTCATCGTTATGCAGCAAGCTATAATTGAACCCCATTACGCCCCAAATGTACAATATATAACTAAATTCTGGATTTACCAAACCATTATATTGGATGACGAAAGCCAATACGAAAAGCAAAGCTACCGCAACCGTACTTACGTTGCAGGCGCCAATAAGGTTTTATTGCTCAATATTCCGCTCAAGCAGGGGAAAACCAAGCTTCCTTTAAAGGATGTACGCATAGATAACACAACGCATTGGCAGCGCAAACATTGGGCGGCCATCACTTCAGCTTATGGCAAAACGCCCTATTTCTTTTACTATGAAGCGCCCTTAAAAGCCATTTACCAAGCCAACCATACCTTCCTTGTTGAATTTACTTATAATTTATTGGCCTTGATTTTGAAATGGCTTCGAGTCCCGGCATCGTATCATTTAGCATCGGAAGTGAATAACCGGGAACTGCTAAATGGTGAAGATTGGCTATCCGTCATCCATCCTAAAAAACCTTTGAATGATGCTCAATTTAAAAGTGTTGCCTATACCCAGGCATTTGAGGAAAAGTTTGGCTTCCGGTCCAATTTGAGTATTTTGGATTTGTTGTTCAATGAAGGGCCAGCTTCAGGACAGATTTTGAAACAATGTATTGTTGATCAAGGATAGATGATGCTCGGTCAAGAAATGCTTATCCAAAAAGAAATACGAATCAAGTTTATTCAGAGTCTCTTACCCAATCATAGCAAAGTTTCATAGAAGTTAATGGTTCATTACTTGTTGCACCATTTCAATAATATTATCATTAAATAGAACTTAGAAGGAATACTGCAGGCTCTACGGCAAAGTCTCTTACGTAAGAAAATAGGGTGCGGTGTTGCTTTTTTTACTGTACTCAATTAGGCAGTAAGTCTTCCTTATTATGGCTGCAAGACGCTGCTAAGATAAGAAAAGGCTGGGCCAGGAGGCCCAACCTTTTTTAACCCGTAATGACAGCTTTAATCTGCAATGGTTTTTTCCGTTTCTTTAAGAATATGCAGTGCTTCTTCCCTTGTGGGAGCTTCTGCATAAGTTCTAAGAACAGGCTCAGTTCCGGAAGGCCGGATCATAACCCATTGATCTTTTCCAAGGTGAAATTTGTAGCCATCCACATCTTCTACATCTTGAACTTCAAATACGCCAAATGATTTGAATTCATTGTTCTGGCATTGTTCCATCACCTTTTGCTTTTGGGCCGCTTTAATATGGAGGTCACTGCGCTCTACGGAGAATGAACCTGTGATATCATAAACTTCCTGAATAAGCTCATCAAGGCTTTTGCCTGTTTTGGCCATGAATTCAAAAATGGTAAGCGCTACCCAAATGCCATCTCTTTCAGGTATGTGGTCTTTAATGGTAACGCCCCCGGATTCTTCGCCGCCAACCAACGTGGGCTCGTCTTGGCTTAGCATTACATCACAGATATGCTTAAAGCCAATTTTGGTTACAATATGGTCGAGCCCAAATTTTTCGCACATCACTTTAACCTTGCTCGTACAGGAAAAAGAAGTAATAACCTTACCAGTTTGGGATTTATGGTTGTACAAATAATTGATCAATAGAAGGATCAAATGATGAGAATCAATGAATTCTCCTTTGTTATTGAACATACCCAACCGGTCAGCATCCCCATCGGTCGCCAGACCTGCATGAATATCATTGGAATATTTGATCATCTCAGCAAAATCACCGAGGTTCTTAACGATCGGCTCTGGCGGAGTTTGGTTGAAATAAGGGTTGATATGACAATTAACAAACTTGGAGTCTGGTAAGAGCCTTTTCATGGCATTTTGCCCGGTTCCATACATGGCATCATAAGCAATTTTAAGATCCGAACTTCGGATCGCATCCATGTCAAAATGCTCTTCGGCATGATCAACGTAGAGGGATTCCAGGTCAATAAATGTTACTTGATCGTTTTCAACCAACTGGTCTAAGTTTTTAAGCTGGTCTTCATCATCAAAATAATCAGGGATCAAATCTTCTACTTCCTGGATCATAGAGGGTACCGCAGGACCGCCATAATTGGCCTTGATCTTGAAGCCGTTGTAAATAGGAGGGTTGTGGCTGGCAGTAATTACAATGCCTGCATCAGCTTTATATTGAGCCGTGCCCAGAGATACCATGGGCGTTGAAGAAAAACCTTCAGCCAAAAATACCTTAATCCCTTCATGGGCCAGGATTTGAGCAGCAGTCTTGGAAAAAAGGTCCCCTCCAAACCGGCAATCATGGCCTATGACCACTGAAGGCTGATCAGGATAGTGTCTTTTGATCCACCAAGCTGTGGCTTGTCCGATTCTTTTTAAATTGTAGGTGGTAAATTCTTGGGCTATGATAGCTCGCCATCCGTCTGTACCAAACTTGATTTGAGTCATGGTTTTTTATTTTTTGGGTCTTTTTTTAAAAGGATTAAGTTTTGATGACACATTTGAAGGACAATCTTTAATCATTGGCTTAGAACAGCCAACCTCTAACCCTTACTTAAACGCATTCAATCCCGTAACATCACTGCCTGTGATAAGGAGGTGAATTTCGTGCGTTCCTTCGTAGGTAATTACTGATTCCAGATTCATCATGTGGCGCATGATTGGATATTCTGTGGTAATACCCATACCACCCAATATTTGCCTGGCTTCCCGGGTTACATTGAGTGCCATTTCTACATTATTGCGCTTCGCCATGGATATTTGTTGAGGAGAAGCTTTGCCTTCATTTTTAAGCTGGCCCAACCTATGAGCCATCAATTGGGCTTTGGATATTTCAGTGATCATTTCAGCCAGTTTCTTTTGGATCAGCTGGAAAGCTCCTACAGGTCGATCAAATTGGGTTCTTTCCTTGGCATACCTTAGCGCAGTATCGTAGCATTCAAGGGCAGCGCCAATGGAGCCCCATGCTATGCCATACCTGGCTGAAGACAAGCATGAAAGCGGTCCTTTTAGGCCTTCGACATTGGGCAATAGGTTTTCTTTGGGTACTTTTACATTATCAAAAACCAATTCTCCGGTGGTTGAGGCTCTTAATGACCATTTGCCGTGAATCTCGGGAGCACTGAAGCCTTCCAGGTCACTTTCCACAATCAAGCCTTGAATCTTGCCTTCATCGTTTTTGGCCCAAACAATAGCAATGTCCGATAAAGGCGAATTAGAGATCCACATCTTTGAACCATTGAGCAGGTAATGATCACCTTCATCGGTAAATTTGCTTTCCATGCTACCCGGATCAGAGCCATGGTTGGGCTCAGTTAAACCAAAGCATCCAAAATATTCACCAGTTGCTAGTTTGGGCAGGTATTTTTGCCTTTGTTCTTCAGAACCATAACGATAAATGGGATACATCACCAAAGAACCCTGAACAGAGGCAGTGGATCGTATTCCTGAATCACATCGCTCAAGTTCTTGCATGATAAGGCCATAGGATATGTCATCCAACCCTTGCCCACCATATTCTTTAGGAATGTTAGGGCCAAAGGCACCAATCTCGCCAAGTTCTTTGATGATATGATCCGGAAATTCCCCTTTAAGTGCTTGGTCTTCAATAATGGGGGACAAGTTCTTTTTAACCCAGCTCCGTACAGAATCACGAATGAGGTGATGCTCTTCGGTTAAAAGGTCATCTATTTGGAAGTAATCATGGTGTTGATATTGATCTGTTGCCATAATAGGGTAATTTTGTCAGCGCAAAAATAGCTAATTTCACAAAGGTTGACGTACAAATAAGTACGTGTTGATTGCATTACAAAGTTTTGATCGTAAACAATCAATCAATGCTTGTAGTTGAATAGTTTTCAATGCCTGAATGTTCAAATTAAAAGGAATTTAAAGAAAATCTCTTCATGGCATGGGTAGGTTTACAGCAAATGAAAATCAATGCCCCCATTGGTTATTACCAGCAGGAGCAAAAAATCGGGAATGATTACTGGGTTGATGTGGCCGTAAAGATGGATTTGAAAGAACCCGAAAAAGACAAATTGGCGAATACGCTTAATTATGAAGCCATTTATGAGCTTGTTCAATCCATTATGCAGGAGCCAAAAGCCCTTATTGAAACGGCAGCTTGGCAAATAGGGCAGCAAGCATTGAAGGAGCGCAAGGATATAGAACAAGTAAAAGTAACCATTACCAAAGAGCGACCTTTATTGAAGGCAGCAGGCGGTCATTCTTTTGTAGCCATCACCATACCTGAGGATCGCTAAAATTATTTTTGAACAAGAATTGAGGTAAAGTGCTTAGGGTTGTATTGTTCAGGGCTTTTGGTGGTTCTTTTGTAGCAATCTTCTATTAAGTATAGAATAATTATCCGATACAATCAGTGCAACATTTTTTCCTTAGGGTAATAACCGGTACCATCGTAGGGTCGCCTATCCGGATGGTCATAACAATCCTGACAGCAAGTACCTTTCCAAGCCCAGCCGCAATCCTCGCATACGATCACTCGGTCGTGGCATTTGGGATTGGCACAATTAATGATCCGATCGGTCTTTTGACTACAATGCCGACATGAGGATATTAATTCTGGGTTGACTTGATTAACATCTACCACGATTCGTTCATCAAACACGTAGCATTTGCCCTCAAAATCTTCTCCCTTGGCTTCCTTTGCGTATTGGATGATGCCACCTTTTAATTGGCCCACGTCCTGAAAGCCTTGTTTTAGTAGGAGGGAAGTGGCTTTTTCACACTTAATACCTCCGGTGCAATAAGTGATGATCTTTTTGTCCTTGTATGGTTCAAGCGCCTTTAATTGATCGGGAAATTCACGGAAGTTGCCAATGTCAAGCTTGACGGCATTTTTGAAACTTCCCATGGCATGTTCATAATCCGAACGGACATCTACAACTACCACATCATCCCGATCTTTCAACCGTTTGAAATCCATTGGGTCAATATACTCACCAGTTTTTTTGATGGGCGTAATTTCCTCTTTAAGGTGTCCTATACCGGAATTCACGATTTCTTGTTTATGAAGTACCCTGGTGCGCCTTACGGCAGGTTGCTGTGCTTCGTCTATCTTGAAGTTAATATCACTGAATTTCGGAATTGAAGTTAACGCCTTTAGGTATTGTTGGCAGGTTTCGATAGAGCCTGAAACTACGCCATTGATGCCTTCATCCGCTACTATGATCCTCGTTTTAATGCCAATATTTTTACAGAATTCACGATGCTCTTCCGTAAAGTTTTCCGGATCATCAATGGTAACATATTTGTAAAAAGCCATTACCCAATATCCAGATCCTTGTTGTTTTGATTGCCTTAATGCTTCTGACCCTTTCATATTGGCTGCCATTTAACTATTGCATGATATAAAACTAAAAATTTGAATCTTTTTCAGAACGGTACGAACAAATCTCTCCAGTTATTTGATTCCATGAAGAACCTTGACCAAGATTTTATAAATTAGTTTCAAGGTTGTTTTTAAATTGAACTTCAAATTTATAATTTAAACCAGCAAAATAATCAATATTACGCCTATGCGAATTGTGTCTTTACTGCCAAACTGTACGGAAATTGTATATGCCTTGGGATTTGGTGATCATGTTGTAGGGAGGTCCCACGAATGTGATTATCCGGGTGAAGTAGAGGACCTACCTATTTGTACCCAATCCAAAATTCCCCCGGCCTCTGATAGTAAAACATTGGACAAAAACGTTAACAATCTGGTAAAACAGGGCTTATCCGTTTACGAAGTCCTTGGCGAACGCCTAAAGCAGCTTAAACCCGATATTATTCTTACCCAAATGCAATGTGAGGTTTGTGCTGCAAGCACCAAGGACGTAGAGCATGCAGTGGATATTCATTTGGATTACCAACCCAAAGTGGTAACCTTATCACCCAATAAACTTGAGGACATATTCAACGACATTCAACAAATAGCTGAAACACTTGAGGCTCCGGAAAAAGGGCAGGAATTGATCAATGCCCTGAAAGCGCGAACCAAAAAGGTGGAAACCAAAGCCAGTAAATTGGATAACGCGGGCACCATAGCATGCGTGGAATGGGTCAATCCCTTGATGATGGCCGGAAATTGGATTCCTAAGCTTGTTGAAATGGCCAATGCTAAATATCCTTTTGGTCAGGAAGGTGATCATGCTCCTATGATTGGTTTTGACGACCTGAAATCCTACGAGCCAGATAAAATCGTCTTAATGCCTTGCGGTTATTCCTTGGATGTAACCAAACATGAGTTCCGGAAAACCAACCATGAAGATTGGCAAGCAATTAAAGCTTATCAAAATGGCGAGGTTTATGTTACCGAGGCCAATCAGTTTTTTAACCGTTCAGGTCCAAGAATTGTGGATTCCCTGGAAATATTAGCAGAAATCCTGCATCCAAGCCATTTTAAATTTGGTCATGAAGGCATAAATTGGATCAAGTTTCCCATGGATTAAAAAAGAACCAATTGCTTTAAAGTCTTGTTCATGGGCGAAATTGAATATGAGAAGTTTACATTTTATCCTATTATTTGGTGTGGTTACGTTGATTGGATTAACCACTTGCTCGCAAGATCGTAAAACCATGGAAGTTACTGCCAGTGCTTACAATTCATTGCCTGAACAAACGAGGGAAGGTGCGGGTAATATTGCTGCATGGGGAGATACCTTGAAGCCAGGCATGAAGTGCATTGCTGTTTCTCGTGATTTGATCGATTCCGGATTAACCCATAACACCGAAGTAGAAATTAAAGGCCTTGATGGAACTTACTTGGTTAAGGACAAAATGAACAAGCGTTGGACGGAAAAGATCGATATTTACTTTGGCAAGAACGTTAAAAAAGCCAAGGAATGGGGGAAAAAGAAGGTAACGATCTCGTGGGTTGAAAAAGCGGAATGAAATTCAAGTGATGCTTTTCTTTAAGAGCTTATTCACTCAAAGTAGGTTTTATAGCTTTTCAGGTTAAACCATTATCTTCTATTACAAATCTTTATTAAGGTCCTAATTTTTAGTATTTAAAACTATTTTCTTAACTTACTGGCAAATCTGAGTCCTTCGGATTACTATTACGTCCTAAGGTAAAATCATGAAGATCGAATGGTTCGCGAAAGTTTAAGTGAGCTCTTTTGGCTTAATAGCACAAAATCGTGTTTATGCATAGGTTTGGCACGACTCTCTTTAAATTGTTTTTATAAAATGTGGTTGTTGATCAAACTTTCTAAGGAAGTCGTTCCAAACCTTCATATTCAGGATGCTATGGCAAATTATATAGAAGTAGTGTTGTGGATACTGTTGATTGCTAATTTTCATTCTCTTTGGCAAATTTCCGGAATATTTCAAATGTGAAAGAGCGGTATATAATTAAAAGGATTTTTACAGAAATATTTCATAAAGCTTAATTTAAATGAGTTGCAATCTCTTGAATTAAAATTTGTTTCATTAAATGATTGAGAGAAGTATTTTGATTTTATTTTTCAAATTTCTTTGATTTTTTTCCTATAAACTGGCTTAAGGGTATTTGAATGCTTCCGGTCATTCCTAAATGGAGAAGGCCATATCCCAGCGTTCCGTATAAGTTAACAGAGAATATATTCTGCGCAATCTTTCGATTTAAGCCCAATTGAAGATAAAGGGCATCCGACCCTTTTTTATCGAAAGTCTCAGAAAATCCGAAGCTGCCTTTGTAAGAAGTATAGTTTTCATTGCTCTTATCGCCAAAAACAAATTCCGTGGATAGTCCGAATTCCATAGAATGGCCCATGGTATTGAACATTTGGATGGTATCCTTATTGCTATAGGCCTCATTCGATCGCAAATGCCGGTAGCCGCCAAATTCCCTGGAATAAGCTCCTTCAATCCCTAAAATTCGCCACTTAAAGCTGCCAAACCTTTTGTTTAAATTGGCGGATCCCCGCGCGCCAATTCCGTAAAATCCTTTTAATCCTTGATCATTAGGTAAAGCCTGCACATTATAGCCCCCTGCGTAGCTGAACAATCCATAAGATAAGTCATAAAACGAGGCAGCATGAGCCATATGAAGTCCCGGCATTGCGTAAAAATTTCCTTCTTTTTGTTTGTAGCCGGAATGGATGCCCATATCAAGGGTGCCGTACAATTCTGTATTGAATGTACTGTCATAAGAAGGTTTGGCCATGTATATGTTCTGCTTCCCAAACATTGGGGGGCCATATTGATAGCTACAGCCGGAAAATAACAGCATGAATCCGAATTAGAAAAGCCAGAATTGGATTAGGGGGAGCTTTTTGATTTTGGAATAAATGCGTTTCATTGTAGAAAAATTTTAACTAAATTAATAAAAATTGTTCATGTTTAATAAGCCTTAAGCTTACTCCCGTACAATACTGACCCCACAAATTTCTTCAGTTATAAAGGTTAAATATCCAGAACTACATTAAGGGTTGTTTGGTTAATAATTAGAATGACATAAAATAAAAAGCAATGACCATGGAACGCTCAAACATTAACCTTAGCAAAGAACTGCTGGAAAGGCTTAAACAAAGCGCTCAAGCAAAGAATAAGGATGTTAATGAGTTTATAGAAGAGGTATTGGATCAATACCTTTACCTTAAAGAAATGAACGAAATAAGAGAGGAAATGGAGTCTTACGCACGGAAAAGCGGATTTTACAGTGAAGAGGATGTTTTCAAGCATATCTCATGAAAGGTGTTCTTGATACCAATGTTTTAATCTCAGCCTTTTTATTCAAAGGCTTTGCTTCTTCAGTCTATGATTATTGCCAAATTAGCGAAAAAGTCTTTGTGTCACCTTGGATTTTACAAGAATTTTCAGACAATTTGTTCAATAAGTTTGACGTTGAAGAGTGGAAAATAAAGCAGTTTAGGAAATTGATATTATTTGGTGCAGAATATACTTTACCTCAAGCACCATTACCAAATGTTTGTGTGGACAAAGACGACAATAATCTCCTTTAGCTTGCTGACCATATCAATGCTGAATTTTTAATAACCGGGGATCAAGCATTGTTATAATTACAATCATTTAAGGCACCAAAGATTGTTTCTCCTCGCTTCTTTTAATATCAATATATCTTTCAGGAGTAAATTCCTATAAATTCTCAATTCCCCTTGATTTCCCCTTAACATTTCCGAATTTCCCAAGCATTACAAACATTGAATGATTCTAATCATTGGAGCGTTGTCCAAGAATGCTCAGCTTTGTGATAAAATGCTAAGAGAAATAAACATACCATGAACCGACACATCAACCACGTTACCGTCCTTGGCTCCGGGGTGATGGGCTCCCAGATCGCTTGTCACTTTGCCAATATTGGCGTTCCGGTGCTTTTGCTGGACATTGTTCCGAAGGGACCTAACGAACAGGAAAAGCAAAAAGGCCTTTCCCTTGA
>CAZLQF010000006.1:0-105172 GCA_964561545.1 uncultured Sphingobacteriales bacterium | reverse complement strand
TACATACTTTAAACAATCAAAAAAAGGCCGCCCTTTCAAGGGTGGCCTTTTTTTGATCATTGCAACTAAGTGTAAGCCACCTGACTTCTTAATTGATGTTGAAACACCATTTTTGTAATAACAAAAAATGAACGATATGAATAAAATTGCTATCTTAATACTGGCGGAAGCCGAAAGTCACGGTGATCTGGGAAGGGCCGTGAACGCACTTGAAGTTGCCAAGGAATTCAAAGATCATGGAGATGAAGTGCAAATTGTATTTGATGGTGGAGGCACCGAATGGGTCGGCAAGCTTGCCGATTCGAGCCACGATGCCCATCCCATGTACGAAGCTGTTAAAGATAAGATCAAGGGTGCGTGCAAATTTTGTTCAGGTGCATTTGGCGTTACCGATCAAGTAAAAGAGGCCGGTATTACCTTGTTGGATGAATATGAAAATCATCCCAGTGTAAGGTCACTTGTCCAGGATGGGTACCAGGTGATCACATTTTAATAAATTTAATTCTGTATGATCAAATACCTGATGGGGCTTGCTCTGTTTGTAGCTGCTTGCAACTCTCCGGAATCCAGTAATGATTCAAAAACAAAACAAGCCCAACAAGAGCCTGGCCAAGAAGACCCTACCCAATACGGCATCAGTAAAGAAAAGGGGTCAACACCGAAAGGGATTCCGGTTGGCCAGGAAGCTCCTGCATTTGGGGGGAAAGATCAAGCTGGTAATGACGTTACCCTTGAAGCATTACTTAAGCAACAACCTGTGGTTTTGTTTTTCTACCGGGGCCAATGGTGTCCGGTATGCAACCGTTATTTAAGCAATTTTCAGGATTCATTAAATCAGCTAAAACAGGCTGGGGCAAAAGTTGTTGCTGTGGCTCCTGAGTTGCCCAAAAATGTCAACAAGACCGTTGAACAAACAGGAGCATCTTTCTCAATTATAGCGGATACTACCCATACAATTATGGATCAATATGCAGTTGGCTTCAATGTTTCGGAAGATTATGTTGCTAAAATTCAAGACATGGGAACCAACATTGCTGCCAATAATGGGGATAAGGAAGCAGTATTGCCTGTACCAGCCACTTATGTGATCTCCCAAAATGGTAAAATTGCCTGGCGCCATTTTGACCTTAGTTACAAGAATAGAGCTCCTGTAAGTGCCATTAAAAAAGCATTAAACAAACTTTAATGTACGAGTTGTATTGATTTTAAACCAATAAAGCCAAAAATATGAAAGCATTATTCCTTAATTGTACCCTTAAGGCCAGTCCCGAAACCTCCAATACGCGAGCTTTAATCAACAAAGCCATCGAGCATTACCAAAAACTGAATGTTGAAACCGAAGTTGTGAGGATTGTGGATTACCGTGTTCCTTTTGGGGTTTCATCCGATGAAGGTGGCAATGATGAGTGGCCGCAAATTTTGGGCAAAGTCAAAGGTTCGGATATTATTATTATCGGTACGCCCATTTGGTTTGGTGTTAGAAGTTCCGTAGCCCAATTGGTGCTTGAGCGCCTCGATGGAACATACAGTGAAGGAGATCCTGAAACAGGCCAATTTCCCCTTTACAACAAAGTGGGAGGTGTTATTGTAACCGGCAACGAAGATGGGGCGCATGAGGCATCTGCTACTACCTTGTTCAATTTATCTCATTTAGGCTGTACCATTCCTCCCAATGCTGACAGCTATTGGGTCGGGGAAGCTGGGCCGGGCCCAAGTTACCTTGAAGCCAATGGGGATCAACACCTCTATACCAATAAGACCATTCGCCATTTGGTGTACAATACTACCTACATGGCTCAATTGCTTCAACAAAATCCCATTCCTACCAATTTAAAAAAGCTTATTGAAGAAGCCGAAAAGGAGAGCCAATAAGCCGATCAATTATTTGTTGTTTTAAATACCAATAACCTGTCTACCTTTACCAAGGCAGGTTATTTTTGATTGCCTCATTTGAAGCAAACACTTCTTTCGGTAAACTACTGTTTTTTAACTTTGTTGCTTTTAGCAACACCTATAACCAATACTTATGAAAAAATTCAGTGCTATTCTTGCAATTGCTTTTATTTGCTCCTTTGCTTCTGTTAGAAAACGTGAAGAAGAAGACATCGATGAGCTTTTTCAAAATGCCATTAATCAAGTGATGGTTGATGAAAATATGGCCTTCAATGTGTTTGATACTTCGGACGAAATTGGCAACGCCAATCATTTATTGACGGATCAGCCAACTGAATTATCCAAACTTTTGGATGGTGCTATCAATACAGGTGTTTTTCTAATGAAATCCAATGATGTAGAATATTTACTGCTTGAAGACATTAATCCTCGAAGTAATAACCAAATTAAAGACTTATACGGTCGTAGAAATTAGGCAAAAGCACAGGTGTAAAGCTTATAATCCCCTATTACTCTCTAATTTAATTGAGTTAATTGAAGAAAAATGGATAGGTTGCCTTGCTTTCATTAATTTTGCAAGCCAAAAAAAAAGAAAAATTATGAAAAAATTTAATTTATTGGCTATAGGCTTATTTTTAGCCGGTACCTTCACAATGGTAAATTGTGGAGGCGGTAGTCAACAATCTAAGGATGACCAGGAGCAAGAACAAAAGCAAATGAAGGAAGAAGATACAAAACAACCCAAGGAGGAAGAAAAAGATAAAGAAGCAGATGAAGATCAAAAAGTGGTGGACAAAACCTCTATGGAGGGCAAGGTCGAGATTACCGTGAATACGCCAGGCGAAAGCATGCAGGAAATGCGTTACGATGTGGATGTAATTAAAATTAATTCTGGACAGCAAGTTAAGCTAACTTTGAACAATCCGGCAGAGGCAGAAGCCATGAAGCACAATTTTGTGATTGTAAAGAAATCGGATGCTAAGTCTGTAGCAAAAGCCGGGCTTGAAGCCGGCAAGGAACAAGGTTATTTACCTGAGGATAGCGATAAGATCTACGCAGCATCTGAATTGGTTGATCCAGGCCAACAAACAACCCTTGAATTTAACCTTGATAAGGCTGGTAAATATGAATTTATTTGTACCTACCCGGGTCATTACCCCCTTATGAAAGGCAAGATTGTCGTTGAATAAAACCTTATAGCCAATGAAAAAATCCGGACATCTGTGGGTGTTCGGTTTTTTTATTTGATAGCCTCATGACCTTTTCATGGTTGAAAAAAATAAAGCAGAAGCGAAAGCAAATGGCAATTAAGATCAAAACTCAGCAAGATATAGAAGGCATTCGGGAAAGCAGCAAGTTAGCAGCTCAAACGCTCAATTATATAGAACCATACGTACAGGAAGGGGTAGATACCGAAACGTTGGATCAAAAGATCTACAATTTTATTGCGAGGCACAATGCCAAGCCTGCTCCCCTTAATTACAATGGATTTCCCAAGTCGAGCTGTATTTCATTGAATGAGGTGGTCTGCCATGGCATTCCCTCTAAAAAGACTGTTTTGAAAAATGGCGACATCCTTAACATTGACATTACTACCAACTTAAATGGCTACTATGGCGATACCAGCCGTATGTTTACAGTAGGGGAGCCATCCGATCAAGCGAGGAATTTAATTGACGTTACCAAAAAATGTCTCGACTTGGGCATCGAGCAATGCTATCCCAACAATCAGTTTGGTAACATTGGCTATGTTATCAGCAGGTATGCGGAAGCTCATGGCTATTCGGTTGTTTACGAATTTTGTGGTCATGGCGTAGGAACTGCCTTTCATGAAGAGCCAGAGATTGCTCACACGGCTGCTAAGGATTCCGGCCCATTGATGAAACCTGGCATGGTTTTTACGATTGAACCAATGATCAACCAGGGCAAAGCTCGAGTTAAAGTTGATAAAAATGATGAATGGACCGCCACAACCATCGATAATAAATTGTCGGCTCAATTTGAACATACCATATTAATTACCGGAAATGGTAGCGAAGTAACTACAGACCTCAAGAACGAATATGCTGTGAAACCATAAGCCATGAGTGCGAAATTCGATCCCCCACAGGTTCACAACCTTGAATCACGTAATCCGGACTACAAAGAACTCATACAGGAAAAACTGAAGGGCCAGCACTTCATGCGGCACATTGGCTTTGAGCTAACGCGCATTGAACCTGGCATGATTGAGGGGGAAGGGTCCATCGATCAATTCATGACCCAGCAGGATGGTTATGTTCATGGCGGTGTTACCGCCACGGTAGCCGATATTGTCTGTGGTTTTGCTGCCTTCTCTTTGGTCCATAAAGACCAACATGTAGTTACGGGCGATCTCAAACTATCTTTTTTAAGTCCTGGAAAAGGGCATACCATCATGGCCAGGGGCTACGTGATCAAACCCGGCAAACGGCTTAATTTCTGTGAGGGAGAAGTATGGGTACAAAATGAAGAAGCCACTATCCTTATTGCCCGTGCCTATGCAACGATGGCTTCATTCCTGCCCGGTAAAGATTGAAGTGATTCGGGAAATATAGTTAGCATGAAATAGAAATGGCATCCCAATAATGTTGAAGTACAGGAGAAATAGGCCTGAAGTTTATGGCCTTAGGATTAAAGCGCTCTATAATAAAGTTTCATGCTGGATCGTAGGGCTAAAAGGGCTTACGAAAGGCTTTTATCATTGGCTATTCAGGGTGTTCCTTATCATTCTTTCAGGCTTTCTCTCCCAAAGGTTACTGAAAGCCTAATAAAAAAGGGTTTCCTTACCCAATAAAAAACAAAAGTAAAATTCATGAAGGTTGAATTCTGGATGATCGGTAAGACGACTGAAAACTATTTAAAAGAGGGTGTGGAGCATTATGAAAAGCGGATTCAACGCTACCTTCCTTTTGAAATGAAAGTTTTCCCGGCTTCCAAGGCCAAAAATGCCGGTGCCCAAATGGAGGCGGAAAAAGACCGGATTACCAAAGCCCTTAAGCCCAATGATCAATTGATCATCCTTGATGAAACCGGAAGTGTTTATACATCGCAGGCATTTGCTGCTTTTCTCCAAAAGTGGTTCAATGAAAGTACGCAGCGGCTGATTTTCCTTGCAGGAGGTGCTTATGGAATTCATGAAACTTTGCAAAACCAGGCCAAGGCACAGTTGGCCCTCTCACCAATGACCTTTCCGCATGAGCTTATTCGAGTTGTTTTTCTTGAGCAGCTTTACCGCGGTTTGACCATTATCAACAATGAGCCTTATCATCATTGAGCAGCTGCTAAGAAAATGCTACCTTTGGTTTAGAACATCCAAGCTCAATGCATTCACATTTAAAAACAGGCGCCAGAGGGGAAGACCTTGCTGCCAATTTCCTTAAAAAGCAAAACTACCAAATCCACCACCGGAATTGGCAGTATGAAAAGTTAGAAGTAGATTTAGTAGCCGAAAAGGATAACAAGCTCATCTTCGTGGAGGTTAAAACCCGCCAAAACAATCATTTCGGTTACCCAGAAAATGCCGTAAGTAAGGCAAAACAAAGGCATTTGATCGAGGCAGCCGAAGCTTACCTGGAAGCGTTTGACCTTGAAAGAGCCGTCCGTTTTGACATTATTTCCATCACTTTATCCCGTCAAGAGCCTGAAATTTATCACATTGTGGATGCCATTAATCCTTTTGATGTATCTTGAATAAGTTAAGGCTCGGGCTTTACAGTTGTTTAGTAAGTTTTAATTTTGCAGTACTATGACCAATGAACAAGAACTTATACAAGATCTCAAAAGCCGCATAGAGGCTTTAAGGGGGTATCTTTGACCTGCCCGGAAAGGAACAAGCCATCAAAGAATTAGAGGATGAGACCTCTGACCCCGAATTTTGGAATCGGCAAGCGGGTACTGAGGCTGTGCTCAAAAGGCTAAAGTCCCTCAAGCGGTGGAAGGCTACCTTTGCTGAATTGGAAAATGCTTTCGAAGAACTGCAGGTTTTAAAGGAATTAAGGGATGAAGGTGACACCACCAATGAAGAGGTTGAGCATCAGTACAAGGCAACCCTTAAAAAGCTGGAGGAATTAGAATTCCTTAACATGCTATCAGCCGAGGAAGACAAGCTTAGTGCTGTCTTGATCATTAATCCAGGGGCAGGTGGTACAGAAAGCCAGGATTGGGCCGAAATGATTTTTCGCATGTATTCCATGTGGGCCGAAAAACAAGGCTTTACTTTTTCGGTTGTGGACAAGCAAGAAGGTGATGAAGCTGGCTTGAAGTCTGCCACTATTGAAATTGAAGGTGATTATGCTTATGGTTATTTAAAAGGAGAGACCGGCGTTCACCGTTTGGTTCGCATATCACCTTATGATGCCAATAGCAGGCGCCATACATCTTTTGCATCGGTATTTGTTTATCCAAGGGTCGATGATAGCATTGAGGTTACCGTTAAGGACAGCGACATAACCTGGGAGACGTTCCGATCAGGTGGAAAAGGCGGGCAAAGTGTCAATAAAACCGAGTCAGCGGTGAGGTTAAGGCATCAGCCCACGGGCATTATTGTTGAATGCCAGCAGGAACGATCCCAGATCAGGAATAAGGAAAAAGCCATGCAGCTGCTCAAATCCAGGCTTTACGAAATCGAGCTTCGCAAAAAAAATGAGGAAAAGGATAAAATCGAGCATAATAAGCAAAAAATTGAATGGGGCTCACAGATAAGAAACTACGTACTGCATCCTTACAAGATGGTAAAAGACTTGCGTACCCACCAACAAACGGCCAATGTAGATGCAGTGTTGGATGGGGAACTTGATGATTTTATAAGGTCCTATTTAATGGAATACAGTGATGCAGGGTAGATTTTAGCAACAAGAATAGAGCAACAAGCCAAACAATAAAGCATGATCAGGAAAATAGAACATTTAGGAATAGCAGTTAAAGAACGCAATAAAGCAGAATCAGTATTCCAAAAACTGCTTGATGCAGAGCCTTATAAGCAGGAAGAAGTGGGTTCGGAAAATGTAAATGTTTCGTTCTTCCAGGTAGGAGAGAGCAAATTGGAATTTTTGGAAGGTACGGACGAATCAAGTGCCATTAGCCAATATATTGAGAAAAAGGGGGAAGGTATTCAACATATGGCTTTTGAAGTAGATGACATTCATTATGAAATGGAGCGCCTTGGCAATGCGGGCTTTGAGATTTTAAACGATCAACCCAAAGAAGGCGCTGACAACAAATTGATCTGTTTCCTTCATCCCAAACAAACCAATGGCGTACTCGTGGAATTGTGTCAGGATAAGGGCCAATAAGTGGTGCTTTATTGCAATAAAGGCTTTTAATAAATTTGCTGACCCAACTAATTTAGCTTTTATCAATGCCACAAGTGGAGTCGTCATTCTGGAAAATTCAAATACAAAATATACGAGTAGTTGAATTGATCCAGAATCTGTGAACCGCTCATTGTGCTCAAATCCACTTAAATGATGCCATGGGTTAAAGCTTCTACTGGTAGTTTAAAGTGATGCCAAACGAAAAAAGATTTCGTCCGCCAATCGGTCGAACGGGTGGCAGTATAGTATGGTTGGTATGCCTTGCTCGGAGTTTAATTGTGCAAGGGGCCTTGATGTTTTTTAAAGTGGTCAGGATAAGGAGGCTTTGAAGCCATGGTCCGGTGAACATCAGATGACAGGAGTTTTATGGATCAATTTAAAACCTTCCGAGAAGCATTAAAAGGACATTCATATACTTGCCTTGAAAACATTGATAAACTTCCTTAATATCCAGCAAGTGAAAATAGCCGAATCTTATCCACCAATTAGCGGAAGAAAAAATCTACGCCAAGATGAAATTTCAACCTAATGCGTTTCCAAGCTGGAAAGGTGGTCCGAATGTTCTAAAATAATATCCACCGAAGAAGGATGGGGATCTTTAGAAAATTCATCCAGTACTTGGATAGGCTTGGTTAAGTTGGTATAACGTTCTTGAAGCGAATAGCTCTCTTCAAGTGCGTTTTCAATTAAGAAGGCTTTTTCTTGTGATGCTTCTCTGTAATAGAAAAGAATAAGGTCTTCGTCTGTAAATTTCCCTTCCATAAAATGGATTTTCTAAAAATAACGAAGCCCTTAGGCAATTATTATTTGAAACGGAAGAAATCATCAAACCCTTTTCAGACAAGGTTTAAATGTATATTTTGTTTTTTTCAAGCATTTTACGCATGTTGATCAGTGCATAACGCATCCTGCCAAGAGCGGTGTTGATGCTTACATTGGTAATTTCAGCGATTTCTTTAAAGCTGAGTTCAGCGTATTGCCGCAAGACTAACACTTCGCGTTGTTTTTCCGGCAATGTTTGGATTAGATCGCGGATTTTTTCGCGAGTTTGGCCTTCAATGATCTCATCTTCGCGGTTGCATTCAGTAACTTCTATGTTGCTTAACATATCGTAGCCGTCACCATCCGTAACGGTGGGCATTTTGTTGGTTTTACGGAAATAATCGATCACGAGGTTGCGGGCAATGCGTGTAACCCATGGTAGGAACTTGCCTCGTTCGGAATATTTCCCTTTTTTAAGGGTGTTTACAACTTTCATGAAAGTTTCCTGAAAAACATCCTCTGCCAAGGTTTCATCTTTGACAAGTAAGTAAATGGTGGAATAAATTTGAGATTTGTGACGATTGATCAAAACTCTTAAACTCTCCTCATTGCCCTGCATATACTCCTCTACTAACTCTTGATCCGAAACAAGTTCTTTTCGCATACCTCTACAATTTTTTGGGTTAGACAAACAACTATTTTTGTGTTACAATTGTAGAGGTTTTTCGAGAGGCAATTCTTTTTATTTGACTAAAGGATTAGCTGTTTATTTGAAAACAGTTTGTAAATATATAACAAGCAATAAAAATTACAAAGTTTTAAGTAATAAATTTTTACCAAACAATGTCAAACATTAATCTTGAATCCCTTGATCACCGGCAATATATCCTGGTTAAGAATGCAAGACAAAACAACCTTCAAAATATTGATTTAGCAATTCCACAAAATCAATTTATCGTAATAACAGGGGTATCAGGATCAGGAAAATCATCCCTGGCTTTTAATACCCTTTATGCAGAAGGGCAAAGAAGGTACATTGAAAGCTTATCGGCCTACGTCCGCCAATTTATGGGGAAAATTAACAAACCTGAGGTTGATTACATTAAGGGTTTGGCGCCGGCCATTGCTATTAAGCAAAAGGTCAATACATCGAATCCCAGATCTACGGTAGGGACTACTACAGAGATCTATGACTATTTAAAGTTATTGTATGCACGGATAGGTAAAACCTTTTCCCCAGTTAGTGGTCAGGAAGTTAAAAAGCATACCATCCGGGATATTGAAAATTTTGTGCATCAGCTAACTACAGGAACGCCTTTCCAGGTCGTAGCTCCGCTTGTTAAACCGGATGAAAGAAGCTGGAAGGATGAATTTTCTGTGATATTGCAGAAAGGCTTTGCCCGCGTGCTCATTGATGGGCTAACCATCAAAGTAGAAGCGCTTGTTAATTACCTGAAAAATAACAATGGCGAGGATTTAAATGCATTGTTTGGGGATCAACAACCTGATTTTAACAATGCCTATCTGATCATTGATCGATTGAAGCTAAAAGAGAATGATGCGGACAATGACAGCCGGATTGTAGATTCTATCCAAACGGCGCTTTTTGAAGGCTATGGCAATTGCATCATAGAAACGTATGACAAGCATAAACAACCCCACTGGTACCATTTCAACAACAAGTTTGAATTGGACGGTGTAATCTTTGAAGAGCCTTCCGTCAATTTATTCACTTTTAACAATCCTTATGGCGCATGCCCTACATGCGAAGGTTTTGGGCAGACGATCGGCATTGATGAGGATAAAGTGGTACCAGACAAAACGCTTTCTATTTATGAGGGTGCTGTGGCTTGCTGGCGTGGCGATAAAATGAGCCAATGGAAGAAAGATTTTATGAAAAAGGCCGCTAAACTTGACTTTCCCATACACCGGCCTTACAGTGAATTGACGAGTGAGGAAAAGGCCCTTCTTTGGAAAGGTTATCGAGACCTTAAAGGCATCCACAATTTTTTCAACTACCTTGAAAAAAAATCCTACAAGATCCAATACCGCGTTTTAATGGCGCGCTACAAAGGCAAAACTACTTGCCCCGATTGTGAGGGAAAACGACTAAGAAAAGAAACTACTTATATTAAAATCAATGATCATGCGATTACCGACCTTATCAATATGCCCATCAGCCAGTTGAATGAATTTCTGCAAAATTTGAGTTTGGATGACCATGATGCGCAAATTGCCAAACGAATTCTTACCGAGATCCAGGTTCGCAGCCAGTTGCTGATGGATGTTGGCTTGAACTACCTTACCCTTAACCGGCCTTCCAGCACATTGTCTGGAGGAGAAACCCAAAGAATCCAACTCGTTACTTCTTTGGGCAGCAATTTAACCGGTTCGCTTTACATCCTGGACGAACCGAGTGTAGGCTTGCATCCTCGCGATAACGCCCGCTTGGTGAAGGTGCTTAAAAACCTGCAAGCGCTTGGTAACACGGTGGTCGTAGTAGAACACGATGAGGAGATCATCCGCTCTGCTGATCACTTGATCGATATTGGTCCATTGGCCGGGCATGAGGGAGGATCTGTGATATTTGATGGCAACCTGGAGGAATTGCAGGAAAGCAGCGAATCCTTAACGGGGCAATATTTAAAAAATGAACTGAAGGTGCCCTTGCCTGAAAACCGAAAAAAACCCAATGACTTTATAGAGATAAATGGAGCCTATAAGCACAACCTCAAAAGCATTGATGTCAAAATACCATTGAATGCATTTTCGGTAGTTACGGGTGTTAGTGGTTCAGGTAAATCGACTTTGGTTAGTGAAGTGTTGCACCCATCGC
The DNA here is from genome assembly GCA_964561545.1 of uncultured Sphingobacteriales bacterium. Lineage (GTDB taxonomy): Bacteria > Bacteroidota > Bacteroidia > CAILMK01 > CAYYUA01 > CAZLQF01. The sequence goes on along the minus strand of CAZLQF010000006.1, from coordinate 94,348 downwards.
TGAAGCCTTCAAACAATAGTAATGTAAAAGCTGATCCTAAAAACTGCCATAACATCACATTGGATCAAAAGAAGTTAACCCGGGTTGAATACGTGGATCAAAATCCTTTGGGTAAATCCTCAAGGTCCAACCCGGTTACTTATTTAAAAGCATTTGATCCGATCCGGGAATTGTTTGCTGACCAACCATTGGCCAAAGTGAATGGCTATACACCGGCTTATTTTTCATTTAATGTTGATGGTGGCCGTTGCGAAAATTGCAAAGGAGAAGGCTATGTTACCGTAGAAATGCAGTTCATGGCGGATATTCATCTTTTATGTGAGGAATGCAACGGTCAGCGTTACAAGGATCAAATCCTGCAAGTAACCTATCAAGATAAGAATATTGCTGATGTACTTAACATGACCGTTAAGGAAGCAGTGGCGTTTTTCCGGGACCATCAAACCATCATCAATCAACTTAAACCATTATCAGATGTTGGCTTGGATTATTTAAGGCTTGGACAGGCTTCCATCAATTTGAGCGGGGGAGAAGCCCAAAGAATCAAACTGGCGAGTTACTTGACCAAGAGTGCTTCAGATGACCCAATTCTTTTCATTTTTGATGAACCTACCACCGGCTTGCATTTCCATGACATTAACAACTTGCTCAAGGCTTTCAGAGCGCTTATTGAAAACGGGCACACCGTGCTTGTAGTTGAGCATAACCTGGAGATCATCAAAAGCGCTGATTGGATTGTCGATCTGGGGCCAGAAGGTGGAGGAGAAGGTGGTTATGTAGTTCATCAGGGGTCGCCTGAAGGTTTAACGGAAAAGGAGGATTCTTTTACTGGCCGTTATTTGAAAGAAAAGCTGAACCGGGAAATGGTTAACCAATAACCTTAATCTTAAAAGATGCGTCCATATCGCACTTCTTTGGCAAGTAATAAAGCTCCAACTTGATTTTTCACCTCTATGGAAGCCAAACTTCGTTTTTTTCTTTCCATAAGGTTGACTATTCAAGCTTAAAACCTAAATATTGAAGAAGCTATTTAAAATGGTTCTGATAGTGTTGCCACTTTTGAAGCAAACTGCGTAATTAAGCGCTATTGGTACAGTCTTATTACCTCCACAGGCTTACCATCAATAAGAAGCGGAATTAACATTTTATCCAAATGGTAAACGTTTCAAATTAGTAGAAAATTTGCAAAATTTGCATTGTCTAAAACGAAACCTATGCATGAACTTACCAAACAAAGTGGCTTGCTGGTCATTTTTATTGGCTTTGCAGTTTTGATCATTTCGCTTCAGCTGCCCCAAGCTACCAATATCCCGCTCATTATAAGTCTTATTTTTATTGTCATTGGCATCATCCTATATGTTGTGCTTCAACGAATGATCGATTAAGGATCTGCTGTTGTTTCGGGTGGTGCTATAAGCGCTTAAGCTAAGCTCCTTCTGGATAGCCTAATTCCTGTAGTAAGGTTTTTACCCTTTCATCAGCAATTGCTTCCTGCACCCGCTTTTGGTCTGATGTACTTTTCCATTTCTGGAGGGATTGGCCATGAAGTTCCTTAACCGAACCTTCCCAAGCCCGGTCCTGGCGTACTGAGGAATGGTCAAACCAATTGTAAACCTCATCCTTACATGGCTCGCCAATAAATTTACAAATATTTTCGATGGTAGATCTATAATCCCGGACCAAGTCTTCGTAAAAAATGGTGGATACATTCGGATGATCTTTATAAGCTAAACCATAGCGGACATCATTGGCCCAACGTTCAGGTGAAACCCAGTATTTATCCGGCTCTTCCGGGTGCCGGGAGAGCATAACATCCCTTCCATCCCGGATCAAATGAATAATTGTTGCTTGACCTTCAAAAAAATCCAGGATCTTATCCAAAACACGTACATTATTGGGGGTTTTCTCACAAAATCGTTGGGCTGTCGCGGGTATACCGGACAACAAAATGTAGCGGTAAAAGCGGTCCAGCCTTTGAGGGACGTATCTTTTTCTTCCGTCCACTTCTTGCTCAATCCAACTGGCAAAAGCGGTTGACTCATGGGGCAAGGCAAAAATATGGGGATGCGCACTTAATATGGACAACAGCAACGTAGTACCAGAGCGGCCGCAGCCAACAATGAAAATTGGTTGCTTTGAAAAACGGGCTTTCAGTTTTCGTTTCCCCATTTGGTTGATGAGGGGCGCAGTGATGTATTTTTTAAGCCAATTTTCTGCCATGGTAATTAGGCACTTACCAGTAACTTTTATAGATTGCCTTTAGCCTTGCTAAGGTACAATAGTTGCTCCAAATTAAATTGGGTAATGTACAATATTTTCTTCTGGAATTTGTTGGTTGTCAACATTATTTATCAGAAGCTTTTTCTTTCGAAAAAAGGCCTTTTACCTTGTAAAATATTTGTTCTCCTTGCGTATATTCAATCTCAACCTGGTTGCCTTCATTAGCAGCACTATTGATATCAATTTCTGGTTGAAGTGAATGATTTGGATCATTGAGAATTTTTTCGAACAAATCCAGGTACCCTTCAGCCATTTGTTCTTTTGAGAAATGAGCCTTTACTCGCTCCCTACATGCCCTTCGATCGATTTGGTCAATGTTTCGGATGGCATTCAAATAATCCTCTTGCGTTTCACAGACAAATCCGGTTTCCTTACTGACCAATTCAGGCATTGCCCCGCGCATGGAAACAATGCAAGGAGCCCCGCAAGCCATTGATTCAGCTACCACCAATCCCATTGGTTCTTCCCAGGCTGTGGGAAAGATCATTGCTCTGGCATCCTTGAGCAAGTCCGTTTTTTGGGCCCCACCTACCATGCCTAAGTATTGGATCTTAGGGTTCAGGGAAGGCCGCCAACCTCCACCTATTTTCATGTTGATGCCTGCTTTTTTAGCTACTTTCAATGCCTGTCGCAGATTTTTCCTTTTCCATGAAATTTTGCCCAGGAAGCTGAAATAATTACTCGGTGTTGCCTGAAAAGGGTACTCGTCCAGATCGAGTCCATTGTAAACGAAGTGGCGGCCACCATGGTTCAAAGCATGCTGGTGGCTTATAAAGGAAGTGTTTTGCGGAAGCCATTCATCTACCTTGGCATTCCCGTGCAAGGAATGTAAATAAGGAAAATCTGGTTCGTAGTTAAGCTTGTTGTGAAAATTGACCAGGTCAAAATCCTTTGGCAAATAGTTTTGAATATCCCAATTGGAAATGGTCGATGGCGTGTTAATGATGGTCACGCTTTCATTGACATAGCTGCCTTCAGGGGCCAGGACATAAACCTGGTGCCCTTTCTCAGAAAGGGCTTTGGCAAGCCAGTAAACATCCCGCTGGGTGCCACCGTACGTTTTAGGAGGAATCGGGTTTTTGAAGGGAGCTACAAGGACGATCTTCATTAACGTAGCCATGATTTTGCTGCAAAATTAAGGGAATGACTTGGTTAAGGTGATCACAAATTCGATATTAAAAAAGCATCTATGCCGTTATTCAAGAAAATTATAGCCATCTAAGAGGGGATAAAATTTATATTGAAAGTGTTAACGTTAGATTGTTTAGAAGCCATCCGGCTGAATTTTCATGATTTGTTTCAATGTCAATTCTTTATTTTGATGCCGTGGCCTAATTCCCAAAATCTTAAAATTAGTGGAAATTTGCCACTTTATTGATTTTTAAATACCACAAGACCACGGGTCTTGAATTAGCTTTAAGTAGTAACTTCAAATTTTAATTGCTATGCTGATCAGCGGATTTACGATGGTTAAAAATGGGACCAAGCTTTATTACCCGATAAAAGAATCTATTGCCTCTATTCTGCCAATTGTGGATGAGTTTGTCGTGGCATTGGGCAATTGTGACACAGATGACCATACCCGGGAGGAAATTGAAAGCTTGGGATCTGATAAGGTTAGAATTATTGATACGGTATGGAACACCAATGCTTTTCCAAATGGTACAGAAAATGCCCATCAAACCGATATTGCCAAAGAGGCCTGTTCGGGGAGGTGGTTGTTTTACCTACAGGCCGATGAGGTAATCCATGAAAAGTTTCTGCCTGAAATCAAAGAGCAATGCGAAAAATACTTACAAGACCAGGAAGTTGAAGGATTTTTATTCAACTATGTGCATTTTTGGGGCGATTATTGGCATTACATTCCCAACCATGGTTGGTATCCTCGAGAGATCCGCATCATCAGGAATGACCCGGATATTCACTCCTGGCGCTCGGCTCAGTCCTTTAGAAGAATTCCCGGTTTTGACGGTAAAAGCTACAGGCAGAAGGAAGGGACCTATAAATTAAATGTCGTACAACTGAATGCTTATGTTTATCATTACGGATGGGTGCGGCCTCCACGCATGATGCAGGAAAAAAAGACGGCATTGTCAAACATCCATAAAAGCCGAGGAAAAGCTGAGGAGGAAACAGGAAATGAAGAATCAACTTTTGATTATGGAAAAATTGACCGGTTACCTATTTTTAAAGGAACCCATCCGGAAGTTATGACGGAAAGAATTGAAGCATTTGATTGGGCATCAGAATTGAAGCCTGAAAAGGTTAATGAGAACCGACCGCCTTTTAAGCACGAACGATTGAAGAACCGTTTCTTAACTTACATTGAACAAAATTTGCTTGGCGGGCATCAACTATTTGGCCATTCCAATTGGAAGGTTTTGAAGAAATCATAACAGGTTAAAAATGAAACTACAACAGGTGATAATTACATCGTTTTACTTTAGGATCATAAAGAAAACGACAACAAAGTAAATCATTTGCTGCTCATAAGTTTAGGGTCTCAAAACATTATGGTATCACCAGGTTTCAAACCAATGATGGCAGTGAGTGGTTGATTGATATCCGAGCGAAACCTACCTAATAGTTGGTAATTATTGTTAACATCAAGTATGTTACTTTTTATAAAGAAATCCGCTACTAATTCAAACTTTCCTTGGTTAGATAAACGGTGGTATAAATTCAACAGTCAAATTAGCATATTGACGAAATATTGGTAATGGCTTGATTATCAATAAAATAAAACGTTTTCAGGTAAGAATTTATATGAGAACTAAAATCAATCCTTTCCTTTGAGAAAGGAAAATTTTTAAATTATTTTGAAAACATAGAAGTTGAACAAGTGAATGAGGAAAATGGATGGGCGGAAATCAAACCGCTACCACTCCTTTTCCCGGATTTGCCATGATGTCACTTGGTCAGGGTTGTCAGATGTGCGTGCTTACGTTCGAACATCGAACTTTCAAACCCTGGCAACTATACCTCCCAGCTTCCCTTCACCAAACTTCCGCTTTCAGGGTCGTTTTCTACATTCAAGGCCACATCGATTTCCTCTTTGAGCTCTTCTACGTGCGAAATGACCCCTACAATTCGGTTTTCCTTACGGAGTGATTTCAGTGTTTCAAATACAATGTTCAGGGATTCCTTGTCCTGGGAGCCAAAACCCTCATCCAGGAAAAAGAAGTTTTGATGCGATTGGGTAAGCCTTTGAATATTTTCTGCAAGGGCTAATGCCAATGATAGGGAAGCTTGGAACATTTGGCCACCTGATAAAGTCTTGATGTTACGGACGCGGCCATTGTTGAGGAAATCGCGCACCCGGAAGTTGTTGTCTTCGGTCACTTCCAAACGGAGCTGTTGCCTGGTAAGCTTGTAAAAGCGTTCATTGGCTGCATTGCAAAGTTCCTTGAGGAATACCGATGAAACGTATTTTACAAATCCGCTACCCTTAAACAGGCTTTTAAGGGTTTTGATGTTTTCCTGGCGCGTGTGAAGTTGATCGTGCTTTTGCTGTAATTCCTGTTTTTTTGCTAATTTTTCCGTTAGGTCTTTGATCTGTTGCTTAAGGACGGCAATATTTTGATCCTTTTCTTTGATCTGTTGTTCTTCCTTCTCAAGTGTTTTATACAATTTATCAAACTCCTCCTGTTTAAAAGGCTCCTGGTTTTTGAGCTTGGCTGTATAATCCTTGACAATGCCTTGTTGCTGGTTGTATTGTTCCTGGAATTCATCGATGGCAGCTTTTTCTTGCTCTACATCCATTTCCTGATCCAGGATCTTAACAATCTGCCCTTCATTCTCAAAATTGGACTGTTCGATTAGATGCTTAAGGTTGGCATTGGTGTCTTTCCTTTCTTGCTGTTTCTCTTTTAATTGTTCTTGTTTACTGGTCAGATTGCGTTTTAGCTCTTCGGTTTCATGTTGCAGTTTTTCAATGGTTTGCTCAAGTTCCTGGAATTCCTTGTGCTGCTTTTGCCAATTCTTAAGTTTTTCCTGAAGTTCCTCGCTTTCAATTGCTGTGTAGTCATCAAATTGTAACAAGCTTAATTGGCTTTTATAGGAATTAATTCTTTCGCTGTAGGAGTTGGCTCGTTGCTGCAGGTCCTGGTTTTGTTTTTCAATTTGCTGAACATTCGTTTCTTGTTCTTCCAGGGCCTTTTCCTGGTTCTGGAATTGCTGCTCAAGCTTTTCCAATGTTTTGGATTGTTCCTCAGCTTGCTTTAGCAGCTCATCGATCTTTGCTTCTGAGGTTTCGTTATAGGCTGGCCATCTAAAATTCTTCTGATGTTCATCCAGTTTACGCTGTTCTTCATGGTATTTAGCCTGGTAGTTATCCTGCTGGTTCTTAAGCGTTTGGTAATGTTTTTTAAGCCCTTCCAGATCCTGCATTGCTTGGTTGATGGCTTCAATCCAATTTTGCTGGGTTTTTTTCTTTTGCTCAAATCTTTGGATATGATGGTCAGCATCCCCGGGCTCCAACTTATCGGGATGTTCTCTGGCTCCGCAAACGGGACAGGCTTCCCCGTCTTTTAGGTCCTGCGCATAAGTTTCAAGTTGTTGCTTGGTTTGGTAATGAACCAGGCTTTGCTCTATTGACTGTAGTTCTTCATGGCATCGTTGTTTGAGTTGGTCCAGGGCAGGCTGGAGGTCCTTTGTTGGTAATGTGGGTAGGTCGTTTTGAAGTTGCTCAAGCTTATTGCCTGTGATGATCGCTTCCCGTTGATTTTTGAGGTTTTCTATTTCTGTCTTGGCCTTATTAACTTCTTGTTCGTAATTATGGAGGTTGGTTACTAAGTTGGTTTTCTGGGTCAGCCAATTTTTAACGGCTCCTAAAACACCCTGATCAAGTTTCTTCTCTTTTTCCTGGTTGATCTGATCCCTTAGGTTTGCTTTCTCATCCTTAAGTTGGTTCCGTTTTTTTGAAGCATCTTTTTCCTTAGTTTTTCCTTTTTCCAATTCCTTTTCCACCTTTTTCAATTCCTCTTGAAAACCACGGACCTCAATGATGGTTTTTAAATCAGTAATGGATTTGTCCAGTGATTTTTCATCCGGAAACAGTTTTTTGATTTCATCAAACTTATGCTGATTTTGATGGACCTGCTTTTCCTTTTTCTGCTGTTGCTTTTGCAGTTGTTGGATGGATGTTTCTCTTTGCTCGATATCCTTGTCCAAGCTGTTGATTCGGTCAATTTTGTCCTTGAAGTAATTTTTACACTGTTGGTATTGCTCTAAATTTTGTTGGCGTTCATCAAAGGAAGGCTTGCTGGCTTCGAGGTCCTTCATTCGTTTTTGCGCTTCCAGGTATTGATCGTTAATGTCTTTAATTTGCTTAAGCTGATCATACCGTTTTTTCTGTTCCTCATAATGCTTTTCCAGCTCAGCTTTTTCTTTTTGTCGGGCATCGGAGGCTTGTGTTTTTTCCTGTTTGGCTTCCTCAGTAATCTCCTCCATTCCTTGAAGTTCCCCTTGAATACGGTCCAATTCCTGGTTGTTTTTCTTCTCTATATGGCCTACTTGCTCCCCCAATTCAAATCGCTCAAGGTTGAAAATTTCCTTAAGCATGCGCGTTCGATCAGTTTCACTGAGCTCAAGGAATTCCTGGAACTTGCCTTGGGGAATGATGATGGTTCGCTTAAAATTTTCATAACTTAAACCAAGGATGCTTTCAGCATCCACACTTTCAAGTGGCACCCATTGGTTATCTTGCCATTGGTAGGCCTTTCGTTCAAAAGTGTTGATGCGCTCAAAGTGCTTTTGATTCCGCTTTCCGCCAACCAAGAAACGATATAGTTCCTGCTGGTGGCCCGTTTCAAATTCAAAATCAATAAGCAGCTCATCGGATTTAAGGTTCATCATGTTGTAATTGCGGTGATCTTTTTCATTAAGGCGCTCGGTTTTGCCATAAAGCGCAAATGTTATGGCTTCAAGGATGGTGGACTTGCCACTACCTACACTGCCAAAGATCCCGAATAATTGAGCTTCCGTTAACCTGGTAAAATCTATGTGCTGTTTTTCCTGGTAAGAATAAATGCCCTTTAATGTAAGTGATCGAGGTATCATTCAAGCAAAACTTTTTACTTATCAATTCAATGATGCATCAAATTAAAGCATTGGAAGGAAATTGACATCATTCTTAGGGTTCTAATATGAGCTCACGAATTAGCTTGAAATTCAAAAATTTAAAATTCTCCTTTTCAAAATAAAAGACCTTGGCATCTGTTGTTTATTTTTGCATAGGAGTTGCTATTCGGTTAAGCGTAAAAATTTACAACAGTTAACTGAAACGCATGATGATCGATTTTTGGTGCATCAAACAAAACTGGATAACATCAATTAAGTGAGCAAACTTTTACACTAAAATTAGCTGACCAAGCCTAAACCAATAGTCGTTGTAGCAAAATCGACCAACTTGTAGACCAATAATTAAGAAATTTACACACCAAATTAAACCTTAACTTTCATGTTTTCAAAGACTTGTAAGTACGCCATAAGAGCTGTTCTATATATTGCTTCGCATTCTGAAAATGAAAGGAAGGTGGGTATCAAGGAAATTGCTGAGAACCTTGAGGTACCGAGTCATTTTTTAAGTAAAATTCTACAGACTTTAACACGCCACAAGCTCCTTTCATCAATAAAAGGGCCCAATGGAGGTTTTTACCTGAACAATGCCCAAAGACGTAAAACGGTTTTAAAGGTTGTTGAGACGGTAGATGGAGATGATATCTTTAAGAAATGTGGATTGGGGTTGAAATATTGCTCGGACCGTAAACCTTGCCCTGTGCATGATCAATATGCCCAATACAGGGAAGGCATTAAAAACATGCTTTCCGATCGTACCATTGATCAAATGGCGGAAGAATTGGGCGAGCGAAAGGTTTTCATTTAGTTATTGGTGTTGTTTAGCCCTTCTATATTTGACCGCTCACTATCTTCAGTTGTTTAAAAGCCGATCTACCAGTGGTGGTACGCCTTCACTTGCTTTTTGCTGAACAATCTTCAGGTTATGATGGGGCATATGCTCGGGCGCTTTGGGATCAACCAGGTATTTCGGAGCTTCATTGGCTACAAAATCGATCAAGCCGGCAGCCGGATAAACAGCCAAGGAGGTACCCACAATCATGATGCAGTCGGCTTCTGTACACAAATGCATGGCTTTTTCGATCATGGGCACTGCCTCTCCAAACCAAACCACATGCGGCCTTAATTGGGAGTCTTTTTCACACGTATCTCCCATTTTGATGTCATACGGGCCCCAATCATAAATTAAGTTTTCGTCTACACTGCTTTTGGCTTTAAGAATTTCTCCATGCAAATGAACAACATTGGTAGAACCGGCCCTTTCGTGAAGGTCATCAATGTTTTGGGTAATAACATCCACATGGTATTTTTCTTCTAAGCGAGCAATGGCTTTGTGAGCTTCATTGGGTTCTACGGATCCTACTTTCTTTCTTCGCTCATTGTAAAATTCAAGGACCAATTCAGGGTTTTTTTCCCAAGCTTCAGGCGTGGCAACGTCATTGATATCATAGCCTTCCCACAAACCACCTGCATCCCTAAAGGTTGAAATACCACTTTCAGCGCTTACACCGGCACCGGTTAATACAACAATCTTCTCCATGGTGATGCTGATTTTTAGCTATAACAAAAATAATAGGCAAGCCTTTTCCTGGCAATTCTGATTTTATGTAAAGTGGCTTGGAAGCAAATTTATATCACCGCTAAAGGTTTTATTTGCTGTTAATTACATAGATCTTAACCTTTTAGCGCAGGTTGTTATTGCACATCATTCAACTCCCAGCTATAATCCATGTAATTCACTTCTGCATCTTTGTTGATAGGCGTTTTGGCGTATTTGTTGAGGTAATCGATTAGGCTACCATTTTCGGTAAAATCGCCACTGAACCAGCTAAAAATACTGGAGATTTCGACACGGTCTTGGCTAAGCTTGTTTTTGTTCGAATTGTTGATGAAATGCACGGCTTGTTCTTGGAGCTGTTGCTCAATTTTAGATGCTTGAAAGGCTTCATCCCTTAATTCAGGACATGAAACCGATGCACAGTTGATTGCAAAATGAATGCGTGGCTCATTAAAATTTTCCCTTAAAATGCCATGTTCGATGTTGTTCAGGTCATATTCTCGGTCTTCAATTTCTATAAACTGAAGGTCCCACGGGGAATTAACAAAAGGAATGTTTGGCCCACTGGTGATGGATTTAATACTTTCAACCGGATAATGTTTTAAAATCAATTCAATCGTATAAGCATTGTAGGCATTGATCCAATAAGCCAGCCGCTCATTTTTGCTCCAATTATTTTTGTTGGGATGATGGTTGCTAAGTTGGGTAAGGTAGGCTTGTAATTGGTTGCTGTCTTCTTTAAAGCCTTTGTAATCCACGAGCCCACTTTCTGCCACATGCTTTTCAAGCAAATTCGACCACTTTTCATGGGAGATCGGATTGGAATTGCTATCGGACTGCTTTACAGAATTGCAGGAGTTTCCAAAGAACAAGAACAATATGCCGGCAACAGCAATTTTAAACATCGATTTGAATAGGGTCATAATTTTTTTTCAAAGGTCGTGCTTAATGGTTGGGTTGAAAGTCGGGCTACTTACAATTCAAAGATGACACCAATGGATGGAATGGTGGTGCCAATTTCATTTTCAAGGAATTTGGTTTTGTAACGCGAGCGATCATTGGGATTGGTAATTGGCTCTCCATCCTGCTGTCGCTCAACCGTGAGGTAAGGTTGGCCTTCTGCTTGGAAATTGTAGGCATTTTGGATGTCCAGGTATACGTTTAAGTTGAATTTATCAAAATAGTATTTCTTATCGATGCGTACATCCAATCCATGGGTAGGCGGCAACCGTTTTTCATTGAGACGGTCATAATCTGGAACGCCTTCTCCCCGAACTTCCCAATTCCTTTTTTGAGCGGATAATGAATCGTCGTAAGGGGTATAAGGTGAACCACTTTGAAATCGCCATTTGATGCCTACTTCCCAGTTTTTCTTAAATTTTTTACCGGCCGTTAAAGATACAATATGGCGGTTATCCCATGCTGAAGGTATAAATTTGTCTTCTTTACTGGTAAATTCACTCCAAACCAACGTATAGGCCAAAATGCCATAAAAACCCTCATACAATTTCTGTTGAACCAGTAGTTCAGCCCCGTAAGCCCTTCCTTCTGAACTTGAATTGGCTGGGCTATTGCCAACGACACCAAAATCACCGCCCAAATTGGCCAGAGATACCGAATCATCTAATACGAAGGGATAATCATCGTATTTTTTATAAAAGCCTTCCAGGGCAATTTTGGTGTTGGTATTGGTTAGGTAATCTACCCCGGCTACTACATGCTTGGAGGAGATGTAATCAATATCATTGTTTTTATTAACAAATTCATCACCTTCCTTATAGCCCATAATCGTATAAGGTGGCTGTTGGTAATAGATCCCGGTATTGAAATTTAAAGCCATTTGATTGGTAAGGTCATAAGAAGCTGAAAATCTTGGTGAGAATTGATCAACTGGATCACCCATGTCGTCATTGTAGTCATTAAAATCGGTTCGTACACCAAGGGAAAGCGTGAGATCATCATTTAAGAAATCCCTGCTTATCTGGCCGAAAGCGCCCACTTCATTAACATCCAAAGTTGAAGTGAAATCAATAGTTTCAGGACCACCTGGCTTTGCGATCCTATTAAAGGTCGAGTTTTTAAAACGGGCATTCGTGTACTTGCCCCCATAAATAATTTTGTAAGGGGATTCGCGGATAACGTGTTCAAACCTGACCTGGTTTTCCATCTCATCCGAATCGTAATTAAGAAGAAGATTTTCCGGTTTTTCAATATTGTTTTCATATTTATAGGCCTCATTGTGTAAATGAAACCGGCTTAGGTAAACATTGAAATAACTGTTGTCCCCAAAATGGGTATATTTAATCCCGGTTGTATAATTCCATTGTTCATTAATGGGTAGGTTGTTGAGGATGTAACGGTTTAACTCGTCTCCATCTTCATCTTTGTTAAGTTGAAAATTATCAATAGCCCCAATGCCTATAAGTGATATTTGGTTGTTATTATCTATCTGATAATTGAATTTGTAATTGACATCATTGTAAGTAGGCAGGAAAGGTTGACCCAAGACATCAAAAAGAAGTTGAAGGTATGATCGTCTTGCTGAAAAGATATAGCTAAATTTATCGCCAATGGGCCCCTCTACAGAGACGCCAACTTCCGATGCGCCAACGGTTGCGCGCATGGCGGTTCGATCCGTCCGTCCTTCCTTGAACTTAAAATCCAGAATAGCACTTAATGCTCCGGAGCGATTGGATGGGAAAGCTCCTGAATAAAAATCAACGGAATTGATGAAATCTACATTGATCATGCCAACGGGACCTCCCGTGGATCCTTGCGTAGGAAAGTGATTGATATTGGGCACCTCAATACCATCGATGTAAAAGCTATTTTCATTCGGTGCTCCCCCACGAATGATCAGGTCGTTCCTGAAGGATACCGTGCTGGCTACCCCCGGCAATGATTGCATCACGTTGGAAATATCACGGTTGGCCCCCGGACTTCTTTGAATTTCATTTACGCCTATGCTGCGTTTTGAAACCGGGCTTTCTTTTTGCTGCTCAAATGGAGAAGCAGTAATTTCAACCTCCTCAGTCTCATAAGATTTTTGCTCCATGGCTATGTTAACAATAGCTTCTCGTGCTTTACTCACCGAAATTTCTGAGACGACCTTCTTCTTATACCCCACATATTGAACCACTAAGTTGTAAACCCCTGGTTCGAGGCCTTTTATTTCGAATTGGCCTTCTTCATCGGTTGATGTTCCATCATCGGTGCTTTGGATCACCACATTGGCATAGGATAAAGGGTCGTTGTTGATCTTGTCATAAACACGGCCTTTAATAACACCATTGTCCTGCGCAAAAATCAGGATTGGCATGAAAAGTGATAACCCTGTAAACAGCATCCATTTCATAACCATGCACTTTTATCGTAAATGAAAATGCGAAGATGAGGTATTTAGTTTAAAAAATAATCAATTATTGCACTAAATTAGAGACAAAATGAATTGCCTCCAATCCTTATAGATTCATTTATTGGTAAATAAAATAACAATTTAATCGGTAAGGAAACTTGGATAACACCCTAAAACAATCTGGAAGATACTTCCAATTGATCAACAATGATGTTACTTTCGGGCTAATTCTGCTTTCCAAATACCTTTTCAAGGATATCTTTAACCCTGGCCTTAGGATCAAGTCTAATTTGTTTTTCTTCTTTTTTAACCTTTAGGAACAATCCCTGCAAAGCTTGGTTGGTGGTATAAGCTGATAGATCTGGATTAACAGGATCATTTAAAGGTCTGATGTCATTGTAAGTGGTGATCAATGTCTCCCAGGCTTGATTGGCACCAACATTATCGAGGCTATTTTTAATAGGCGGCTCAAAAGCATCGAAAAGGGGGCTATAGGTGTTGCTTCTAAAATAATGGGTAGCAGCTGTATCCGAACCTTCTAATATGCTCCGGGCATCTTGGAAATTCATGTTTTTAATGGCATTAACAAATATTGGTTTTGCCGTATCAGCAGCATCCTCAGCTGCTCGATTCAATTTCTTTTCAAAACTATCAACCACATCACCAAAACCGGCATCATTTAAAGTATTCATAATACCTTTTGCCTTTGGAGGATATGGTATGCGCACTTTGGGGTCTTGGTAGTAGCCATCTACAGTAGCCAGGACCTTGGTAGCATCGTTTGTACTTACTTTTAAAGCTTCTTTTAATCCTTTAACAATTTCCTGGTTGGATAATTTATTGTCATTGCCTTGGTTGTTTTTAGGTTGGCTCAGGTTGCCCTCATCATCACACCCAACGATGGTTGTTATGAGAAAAATAAGTCCTATAATTCTTTGCATTAGTAGTCTTTTTTTTATTTTGTAAACAAAATATGTTCCAATTCATCAAATGAAGTAATTAAAATTAAAAAAGCTGAGGATTGAATCTTTTACCCTTAAATTATTGCAATTCTAATGTAGGATTTTATGAGGGATTATGTCAGTTTCAATTGGTTTGAAGAAGAATCAGGGTATTTTGGATTATTAGGGAAAGAGCAAACAACGCGTCTTTTGTTAATTTTTGTAGGAGCATTGTATCCAATCTTCTCTCCCATTTTTTCAAATCTTATTCAGGGGTGTTTTGATCCTATGGCAATAAGATCTTTAATAGGTGGCATTGGTGTGGCCTTGGGGCTTTTGGCTGGTTTTGTTAACATCTTTAAACAATACCTTATTTATTGGGTTTTAGGCTTTATTTATTTGGTAACCCTCCATCATTTAGGGCTTATTTTTCTCAATGAACTTGCAATGCCCTATTTCGTAAGTTTAATGGTCATATTACTATCGGTTTCCCCTTGGTTCACCAACCAAAATGCCCTTAAATGGTATTTGATAATCGGGGTTATTCCAATTATTGCGGGCATTTTGCTATTGGAGCCTGATAACTGGGAAATGATTTTTAAGCTTTTAGTAACCTTAATTGTTTTTTTAACGGCATTTTTAACTTACCGACTTAAATTAAAGCTGGAATTTAATTTAAAACAAAGGCAGGATTTTTTATTTACACTTTTCAATCAATCTCAGGATGCCATCTTTTTAACAGATACCCAATCAGGTCAAATAATTGATTGTAATATTCAAGCAATCAAACTCTTTGAAGCTGACCATAAAGAAGAATTATTAGGTTATCCGGAAATTGAACTGAACAAAACATTTACTTTAGAACAAAACCTTGAAAGCAACGAAGAAACCTTTCAAGATAATAATTACAATAAAGAAATTGAGCTAAAAACTTTAAAAGGCAACAGGTTTTGGTGTGACCTTAGTTTAAAAACCATCCAGGTAGGATCAGATAATTATAAAATGGCCAGGGTTAGGGATATAGACGAGAAAGTTAAGGCCCAGGAAGAACTGCAGGAAAGTGAAGCATTGAACCGGTTAATAGCTGAGAACGTCAATGACATGATTTCTGAACATAAGCCCAATGGCATTATTACTTATGTATCCCCTTCCGCACAATTAATTACAGGATATTACCCAGAAGAAATGCTGGGTAGAGATATTCAGGAAATTACCCATCCCGATGATGTAGAGGCTTTGAATAGCTTCCGCAAAACTTTTATGAAAGACCAATCCCAATCCATCTATTCATTTAGAATCATCAGGAAGGATGGAGAAATAGCATGGCTTGAAACCAACCTTAAAGCTATTTATGATGACAATCATCAATACATTAAACAGATAATCGTAGTATCCAGGGATATCACGATTTGGAAGGAAAATGAAAATGAGCTCAGAGCTCAAAAAGACCTCATGGAAACTTTGGCTGAAGCAGGCAATAAACTACTAACAGCCCAAAAGCATGAAGCAGGTATTAATGAAGCATTGAAGATTATAGGTGAATCTGTACCGGTTGACCGGGCTTATGTTTTCGAAAGCTATAGGAAAGCAGATACAGACAAATTAATTGCATCTGGTAAGTACGAATGGTGCGCTCCCAATATCGAATCAAGTGTTTTTAACCCAAAGCTTCAGCATATTGAGGCATCTCCTTTGTTTGATCGTTGGGTCCATATATTTGAAGATGGAGGCATTATAAACACTCCTGTCAAGGATTTGCCCGAACAAGAGGCTGCCTTTATCAATCAGTTTGAGGTAAAATCTATTCTGGAAGTTCCCATTATTATTTATGGTGAGTTATGGGGTTTCGTAGGATTTGACGATTGCCATCAGGAACGGCAATGGAGTGAAGCAGAAATATCTGTGTTAAAAGCGTTGGCCGTTAGCATTGGAGGTGCGCTATCCAATAAGAAAATCCAACAAGAGCTTCAAGAAGCTAAAGAAGAAGCCGAAAAGGCAGCTAATGCGAAATCTGAGTTCCTGGCTACCATGAGCCATGAAATTAGAACACCTATGAATGCGGTTATAGGCATGACCAGTCTTTTGATGGAAACCAACCTTGATGAGGAGCAGCACGAATATGTAAATACCATTCGGCTTAGTGGTAAAAACCTTTTGGAACTGATCAATGATATCCTCGACTTTTCCAAGATAGAGTCTGGTAAAATGGAATTGGAGACTCAACCATTTGAAATCCACAATTGCATTGAAGATACCTTAGACCTTTTGGCCAACCGGGCCAATGAAAAAAACCTGGAATTATTGTATAGAATAGCTCCCGGAACACCTGATTTGGTGCAAGGAGATGCCTCCCGAACCCGACAAATCCTTGTTAATCTTGTTAATAACTCCATTAAGTTTACTGAAGAAGGTGACGTTTCCATTGAAGTTGAAAAAAGGTATGAAAGTCAGGATTATTATGAATTGTTGTTCAAAGTATCAGATACTGGAATCGGGATTCCTGAGGAAAAGAAGCACTTGCTTTTCGAGGCTTTTAGTCAAGTAGATGCTTCCACTACCAGGGAATATGGTGGAAGTGGGCTTGGGCTTGCCATTTGCAAAAAAATAGTCAGCCTCATGAATGGTGAAATTTGGGTAGAAAGTGAGGTTGGAAAAGGTACGACTTTTTACTTTACACTTTTTCTCGAAAAATCAAACGAGTTGCCCAGGGTCTATATGAAAGGGCCTGTTAGCGAATTAAAAGCAAGAAAGCTATTCATGATTTCAGGGCATACTAAATCAGCCAGGTTTTTTGAAGAACAATTTAATGCCTGGGGCATGGAGGTATGGACCTTAACCAACCAAGCATCCAATTTGCCCGAGCTATCGAAATTTGACTTAGTAATCATTGATGACAATGTGGGCCTGGACTCTTTGTATAAAATAATCCAAAAGATCGATCAAAATGTTCAGGACGTGCCTGTTATTTTGTTGGGTACATCGGGAAAATATGAAAATTTAGACCATGACCTTAAGCGAAAATTATCAACAATTATTCATAAACCTGTAAAAAAAGGAGACCTTTATAAAGAATTGGTCAATAAACTCTCTTACAAGATTAAACCACCTCAGGAACAAGAAGACCATCAAACCGCTAAAATTGATCCCAATTTAGCGAAGCGATTCCCCATCAACATATTGTTAGCGGAGGATAATGTTATAAACCAAAAATTGGCTGTACGTGTACTAGAAAAAATGGGTTTCAAGGTAGATACGGTTGCCAATGGCAAAGAGGCAGTTGAAACTTTAAAAGAAACGCCTTATGACATCGTTTTTATGGATGTCCAAATGCCGGAAATGGATGGACACGAGGCTACCCGAGCTATATTAAATGAGCCTGAAATTAAGCAAAAACCCATTATCATAGCAATGACGGCAGCCGCCCTTAATGAAGATCGCGAAAAGTGTCTGGAGGCTGGCATGCACGATTACATGAGCAAACCCATCCACATTGAAAAATTGCGGGACATCATTGAAAAATGGGCGATGCAACTTCAAAACTACCAGTAGGCAACCTGAAGGTTAAATCCACTATTTCCATTTTAACTACTTCCTTTACGGCAAAAACTCATAAGGTAAATTGCTGATGATTAGTAAGCAACATGTAGTGTGCGTGAATTAAAAGTTGGAACTACATGTATTCCAACTGCTAAAATACTGGAGTCAGTTAACAATACCGATATAGGGTCTAAGGCCTTACCTTCCCTAATAGTCATAATAATTTCTACCTTTGCCACGCCAAAATAAAGACGTCAAATCCAAAAAAATATAGGCTTATGAAGTTAGTAACCTTCATCCAGAATAATGAAGAAAAACTGGGAATTTACAACCAGGACCAAGTGTTTGAAGTAGCAGCCCTTGATTCTTCGCTGCCCAATAATATGGCTGATTTGCTTAAAGGCGAAGATCAGACCATGGAAGCTGCCCGCTCACTTGATCGTAAAATAAAAGATGGCCAATTTGACCAACAAGCCATTGCGCTTAATAATGTAGAGTTCACTTCACCAGTTCCTTATCCTACCAGTTGTCGTGATGCTTATGCATTCCGCCAGCATGTGGCAACAGCAAGAGCCAATAGGGGTGTAGACATGATCCCCGAATTTGATCAGTTTCCCGTATTTTACTTTACCAACCACAATACTTCCTATGGTCCGGGAAAAGTTGAACTTATGCCGGACCATTTTCATAAACTTGATTTTGAGCTGGAAATTGCCATGGTTGTAGGTAAGAGAGGCCGCAACATCAAAGCTTCTGAAGCAGACCAATACATAGCCGGTTACATGATCATGAACGATCTTAGTGCCCGCCAACTACAAATGGAAGAAATGAAGCTAAACCTGGGACCCGCTAAAGGGAAAGACATGGCCAACACGTTTGGCCCTTATTTGGTTACTGTTGATGAGTTACAAAACCGGGTCACAGATGCCAAGCCCAACCATACCGGCAAAGCTTATGACCTAACCATGAAAGCTTACCACAACGGGCAGAAGATCTCCGAAGGTAATTTTGCCGATATGGACTGGACCTTTGCTGAGATCATCGAACGCGTTTCCTACGGTGCGGATATATTCCCAGGTGACGTCATTGGCTCTGGTACTGTGGGTACTGGTTGTTACCTTGAATTGAATGGCACCGCTCGTCAAAAAGATCCTAACCACGAACCTACTTGGCTACAGGAAGGTGACGAAATGACTTTGGAAATTGAAGAACTTGGGCAATTGCACAATAAATTCAAAAAAGCCCATACCGACTATTCACTTCTTGATCTGAAGAAGAATGTGGAGTAACTTCATTAAGTAATTAACAAAAAGTTGGTAGTTGGCAAATTTTTGTCATATGTCAACTGCCAGCTTTGCATGGTATTACTTCAACAACGTTATTGCCTTGAAATTTTGTTTTTAGTTTAACGTTTAAAGCTAAGTTCATGAAAAGGATTGACCCCAAGGATTTTCCGCTTAAGGATTTGCATCAAAATATTTTAAGTGCAGTGGCACCTCGCCCCATTGCTTTTGCCAGTACCTTGAGTGAAGATGGCACGCCCAATCTTTCACCCTTCAGTTTTTTCAATGCTTTTGGTTCCAATCCTCCTATAATTGCTTTCTCCCCCGCAAGGCGTGGTAAAGACAATACCACTAAGGATACTTATGAAAACATCAAGGCCACCCAAGAAGCAGTGGTCCATATTGTGAACCACGATATAGTAGAGCAATCTGTATTGGCCAGCACCGAATATCCTGAGGGTCATGATGAATTTGATAAATCGGGATTTACTAAGGAAGTAGCTGAGCATGTGGCCCCTTACCGGGCTAAAGAATCTCCCGTTCATCTGGAATGCCGACTGCGGGATCTGATCAATTATGCGGAAGTGGGAGGTGCCGCCAATATGGCCATTTGCGAGGTTCTATTGATCCATATCAATGAAGACGTAATTGGTGATAATGGCTTCCCGGATCCTTTCAAAATGGACCACATTGGGCGCTTGGCCCAGAATTGGTATACCCGCTCCAAATCCGGATTGTTTGAAATAACTGCTCCGAAGGGCAACGATAATATTGGCTTTGATGGGTTGCCTTCTGCTGTTCGGGAAAGTCAGATTTTAACCGGTAATGAACTCACCCAATTGGCGCGCCAACATGAATTACCTCCGAAAAATGAAATAGAAGAGGTTAAAGAAAGCCCTAAAATGGCTGAGTTGTACAAAACTTACTACGGTGAGGAGGAGAATTTGGAAACCGAGCTTCATAAAATCGCTAAAACGTTAATTGAGGAAGGGAAAATCGATGAAGCTTGGCGGGTATTGCTTGGGAATAAGTATTGAGTATGGAACCAGTACTAATGGTTGTTCCCAAAAATGAGTTTTTACCTGAGAGCAGGTTTTCAAATTGTGAAAAAGGTGCTAAATTTGCAGTGCTTTATGGATGTTTGCAGATCTAAATTTTTACGCTCAAGCTATCTCCACCACTATCGGGGTGTAGCTCAGTCCGGTTAGAGTACACGTCTGGGGGACGTGTGGCCGCTGGTTCAAATCCAGCCACCCCGACCAAATGAAGCGCCTCATACACTAAGCAGTTGGGATTTTGCTTTTTTGCATGAAAGCCAGCTTTCATGAGCAAAAAGGCAAAACTCCAGTTAAGTGAAGCTTATGAGGCGGTTCATTTATTTTACCCCCAAAATCTGGATTACGCTCAATGGAAGTAACCCAGCTACCCCGACCAATATTTACCTCAATCGTAAAGTGTATGAGGCTTATTTTTGTATAAATGCTGGAAATCAAGCCGGCAATAAAGCCCCTATAGGTTAGCCAATCTATCGAAGGTTTTTTATAAAAATCCATTAATAATTGGTGATGATCAGGTGGGTAAAACTGAATTTGTAGTGAAGTTTTACATTTTTTGACAGGAATGTTATCTTAGCCAAGAATGTTAATTGCGGTTCTAACCCAAAGGATTTTACAATAGCTTTTTATGCTTTGAACGAAGTTTTAAATAGGTTACTAATCCCATCCTTAAAGCTCATCAAGCCAAAGTTTACGATTGAACGATCAACCCTTTCATCAAAAAGCTCAGAAAACTCAAAGTGGCCAGATGGAATGTTGAACAAGCGAAACAGTGCCCCAACCGTTTTGCCATTTAGCTCAATTCCTCATGTTCCTAAATTTTCCCCGAATCAGCCATAGTTTAATCCGTTCCTTGGTGGATGCGTATTTGGGACATGCATAGCCATGAGGTGGATCTCCTTAAGTACCACGATAACAACTTTTCAAACACTCAACTTATCCACCAGTTCCTGAAAAATACCATAGCAACTGGTAAAAAGGGGCGGAAAGAAATTTGTTATTCGCAACACGTTCCATGTTAGTACCAAGGCCAATACGCGAATCTTCGGATAATAGGCGATAAGTGGGGACGCAATTTTTCCGGAGATTAAAGGGCCATCCAAAGTTACTTCATGAACTTAAGCAAAGAATTGGAATACCGCTTCAAATAATCCAAATAAGTTGAAATCCTTTCTATAACATGGCCAATATGGCATGGGTCTACCAAATACTCCTGATCAAATACTCTATTCTGCCTTAAAGAAAGCGATTGATCATTACTTTGAACTCGTCCAGGTGGTAGAATAAAACGGCAACAATTGAATCCAAAGAATTTCACCACCTTAAGATTAAGGACTTCCTTAAAGAACCTGATCATGAATGGAGGCAACTTTCTCATTTTACGAGCATGTCGGCTCAAGATGATTACATAGAGGTGGGCATATCCAATCTGTATGACAAATCACACCAAAGCAAGTAGAAAATCTTCTGGTCTGCTAACCTGATCAAAGCCGGTCGGGAACAAATTCCAAAATACCCATTCCTCAAAGGCTATGAATTCAGTTAGCCAGCATTTTGGGTTTATTCGTCATTAACATCGTTGATTCAATTAAACTTGCCATAGACTTTTGGTAATGGACCCAAACCTGCTGAGGGATTCACCCTTCTACTGCTTTTTGGCAAAACTTTCATGACAACATTGGGCTCCTCTCCTGTCTTTGTTACTAAAAACCTTAACAAAATTATATTAAAATATTGAAAATCAGTTTTTTAAATTTTTTAGTTAAGATATTAAAAAGTTAATAGGGTGTTACCAAGTTGTTATGCATGTCTACCTTAATAATGTATGGCAGGCTCATCTTTGTATTAGTGATTTAGGTAAACTGAAAAAAGGAAAAATATGGAAAGCAAAACATTTTTTATTAACGGAAAATTGGCAATGGAATTGAACTTGCCAGAAGAAGGTTTTATGGAAATTACGGTTTTGGATGCACTTGGCGAATTGTTCTACAACCAATGCTCTTATGAAAAGAAGGGTATGCATTTATGTACCATTGAAGCTGAAAGATTACCAGAGACCCCATTCATGGTTAGGATCGCTGTTAATGGTGAATCGGAAATCAGGAAAATGGAAAATCCGGCTTTAAAACTTGCCTCCTAAAATACTTCATTCCAACAAATATTTATTATATTTGAATAAGTAGCTTTCGATAAGTTTCACTCACTTATTGGAAGTGTTCACTCTAGGAATAAACTTAAAAAATGGAAAGAAATGGGAAAACAAAAAGCAATAGTTAATTTCCTATCCGGAGTTATCCGCCTCAGTTTTATTTTAGGTCTACTTTATGCAATCGTGATTACTTAAAAGTTACCTTTTCTTAAAACTTCAATCATACATTGGTGGCTATCCTACCGGCTTGAATTGTTCAAATTTCTCCTTACAGTTGTAACAATAGTGTATTGAACGACAAAGGGTTGGGCCAAAGGGCGTGTTCATAGTCGTATTTTTACTCCTGCAGTACGGACACTGAGCATCTTCAACCATAGAAACGTCTAAATCAGGTTGTTCGTAACATTTGGGTGGTGCTATTCCAAATTCCTCAAGTTTCTTACGTCCCTCGTCTGATATCATATTGGTATTCCATTGCACATTGTAATTGACTTCCACTTGTGCAGTCTGCACCCCTTCTACTTTGGAAGCCCTTACTTTTATTTGTTCCTGAAGAACATTTAAGGCAGGACAACCCGCAAAAGTAGGTGTCATCACAACGGTAACGTTGCCTTCATCATCGGCTTGAACATCTATGATAATGCCCAATTCCACTACCGAAATTTTAGGAATTTCCGGGTCTTTAACTTCGTAAAGTGCTTCTCTTACTTTGTTTTCAAGATAAGTAGCTTCAGTAGTGTCCATAGTTCCCTTTTTATCAAAAAACAAAGTTAAGCAAAACAATTGTTTCTGAGAGTGGATTTATCCTTCACAGAACACTAAATGGCCTTAAATGTTTGATTATTGCTCTTAAAATTTGATTATGTTGTTCGCAATCAAGCCTAAGCCTCAGTAATCCGTTCAATTTAATGACATACTTTCCAACCCCGACCTTTATCTATGCTTGCCTTGATGGCGAATATTTCCTTATATTTGACGGCTATATTGTACCAGGGCTTAGCAAAGAAATGATCCTTAAAGCAAAAGTTAGTAAATTAAAAAATTGTATCATTGAACCCAATGAAGCAATAGCCTTGGTTGGTATGGTAAAAAGCTTTAGAGGCGAACAATTGCCTTTCCCAAAAATTTATTAAATGTACGCTTACATCCAGGGTCCGTTAGTTTACAAAAGTCCAACGTTGGTAATCATTGAAGCAGGTGGTATCGGTTATGAGATCAACGTGTCCTTAACTACTTATGATCAAATCGCTAATTTCGAGCAATGTAAGCTATACACCCATCTTACCATCCGTGAAGATGCGCATTTGTTGTATGGATTTTATGATCCTGAGGAAAAAAGGTTATTTCAGCAGCTAATAAGTGTATCTGGGGTTGGTCCTAATCTGGGTCGAATGGTTTTATCTTCTTTAACGCCCAAAGAACTGAAAAAGGCAATAATAGATGGTGAGCATGCGTTGTTAACTTCAATCAAAGGAATAGGTTCAAAGTCAGGACAAAAAATTATTATAGAATTGCAGGAAACTTTGAAAAAAGAGACAAGTGAGGAAGTATTCTCAGGTCAAGATCAAGCAAGTACGGGAAAGGAGCAGGAAGAAGCCCTGCAAGGCTTGGTTATGCTTGGGTTCAAGAAAAATGAAGCAGAAAAGGCTTTATCAAAAGTTCAAAAAGAGCAGGGTAGGACCACCAGCTCAGATGAACTAATAAAACTTGCCTTAAAAAAACTCTAATCCCTAAAGAAGCAGAAAAATAGCTATTGTGGTAGAGCAAGGGCGAAATTATATTGTTTACGGGCTTGGGGGCATTCTTGTATTTTTCTTAGGCACTTTGCAAGTAGCTTCAGGTCCAATGCCTCAGCAAGTTCCACAACAGCAAGATGGGGGCGATACCACCCAGCAAGATGATACTGGCCTACCGTATCCAATCCAGGATAATAGCAACAATCCTTTGAGTCCTTCCAAATCCCATTCCCTTGACCTTGGATATCCTGAAAGTATGGAAAGGGATGTCCAATTGGACAGTTCCTTAGAGAACTTTCGCATACAAAGGAAAATGGGCGATTTGGATATAGGTGATTCTAAAGAAGTGTCTTTTGATGACTATTTGGAACAACAAAATGAGAGGTATGAAAGTCAGTATTTCCAGGAGCGGGCCGAATCTCAAAACTTTGTTCAGGGGAGTAGCATAGTACCTGATATTGACCTGGGTGACGAAGTCTTAGATAAGATCCTTTCCGGAGAATTTATAGATATAAGGCCTCAAGGCTCAGCAGAATTAACGTTTAAGGGCGATGTTCAAAGGACGGAAAATCCCGCTTGGAATGTAAGACAGCAGCGTACATCTCAGTTTAAGTTTGATCAAAAGATCCAACTCAATGTAACCGGTACTATAGGTGACCGGGTTAAGTTGGGAGTCAATTATGATACGGAGTCTAATTTTTCCTTTGATAATGAAGTAAGCCTTGATTATCAGGGCAACGAAGATGAGATCGTTCAGAAAATTGAGCTGGGTAACATTAATATGGACGTGCCCGGAACTTTAATAAGCGGAAGTCAAAGCCTGTTTGGAGTTAAAACCAAACTTAAGTTTGGACGGCTTACGATGACCAGTGTTTTTTCTCAGCAAAGAAGCGAGAAAAAAGAGATCACGGTTCAAGGGGGAGCTCAGCGCCAGGAATTTAACGTTTCAGCAGATGATTATGATGCCAACCGCCACTTCTTTTTAGGCCAGTATTTCAGGAACAATTTTAACGAAGCCATGGCTAACCTTCCGGTTATAAGAAGCCAGGTTCAAATTAAGAACCTGGAGGTTTGGGTTACCAATCGGCAGGGGGCTACCGAGAATACCAGGAATATAGTAGGTCACATGGATCTTGGTTCTCCAGAGCCGTATAATGGGCAGCAAGGTGGAAGCATAGCTGAAAGTACGAATCAGGAATTCCCTGATAATTCGTCTAACACATTATACGAAATCTTAACTTCAGATCCTGCTTTTAGGAGTAATACCGCAGTAACAGAAGCACTTAGGAATTTAAACCAGCAAGACCCTAATGTTCCCTACACCAATGGCCAGGATTACGTTAAAATTGACAATGCCAAGCAATTAAACCGCTCTGAATACACGTTGCATCCGCAATTAGGCTACATTTCGCTAAACAAATCATTAAAGCCAGATGAAGTGCTGGCAGTGTCCTATGAATATACTATTCGGAATGAGAATTACCAGGTAGGGGAGTTTGCAAAAGATGTAAAACCCAATTCAGATGATCCCAATGTACTTCATCTTAAGCTTTTAAAAAGTTATACCACAAGGCCTGAGCTTCCAACTTTTGATTTGATGATGAAAAACATTTATTCAATTGGAGGCGTTCAACTTCAAAAAGATGATTTCCGCTTACAGGTTGTCTATGAAGATGATGAGAGTGGGGGGAATTTAAATTACATACCCGAAAACAATGAGCCTGAATTAAATGGAGAGCCGCTAATAAGGGTTTTGGGGCTTGACCAGTTAAACAGGCAACAACAAGCAAGCCCTGATGGTGCTTTTGATTACATACCTGGTTTAACGATTATGGAGTCCAATGGAAGGATTGTCTTTCCCCTTGTTGAACCCTTTGGCAATGGCCTTGAAGAACAATTTGAAGACAAAGAGCTGGCACAGGAATACCTTTATAACTCCTTGTATGATTCTACCCAATTTATAGCAGAGCAGGATGCTGAGCAGAACAAATATTCAATTCGTGGGCATTTTCAATCCTCGCAAGGCAAGGAGATCAATATTAATGCCATCAACATCCCTAAGAATTCTATTAAAGTGACGGCCGGAGGTGTCGAGTTAACGGAGAATGTCGACTACACGGTGGACTATACCTTGGGCAAGGTCAACATTATTAACGAGAGCATTCTAAATTCGGGGCAGGTTATCAAGGTTTCCGCTGAAAGTAATACCCCTTTTTCTGTTCAGCAAAAGCGGCTCATAGGGACCAGGCTTGATTATAAGATCAGCGAGGATTTTAATGTAGGGGGTACCTTTATGAATTTAAGGGAAAAACCCATTACCAGTAAAGTAAATACGGGTAATGAGCCCATTTCCAATACCATCTGGGGCGTAGATGGTTCTTATCAAACCGGTTCACGCTACATTACCCAATTGGTAGATAAAATTCCTTTTATAGATACTAAGGAAAAATCCAATATTAGTGTTAGTGGAGAATTTGCTCATCTCATACCCGGCCACCCGGATGCAGTTGGAAGTGAAGGCGTTTCATACCTGGATGATTTTGAAGGTAGTGAAATCCCTATAGAAATGGGCATACCTCAAGAATGGGAGTTGGCAAGTACTCCTGAAAAGCAGCCTGGCTTGATTCCAAATGCCTCGGCCCTTAACGATCTTTCAAGCAATTACCAAAGGGCCAAGATGGCATGGTATCGAATAGATGACCTGTTTTTTAGAAATAACAACTTGACCCCCGACCACATTAAGGCCGATCAAGGCATGCAGTCGAACCACTACATGCGGGAAGTGCTTGAAACTGAAGTTTTCCCGAATAAGCAATTACCAAGTGGAGTTCCCGCTACCATGAGGACCTTTGATATTGCTTATTTCCCTAATGAACGAGGTCCTTACAATTACAATTACCAAGAGATTAAGGAAAATGGAGAATTAGCCAACCCGGAAAAAAAATGGGGTGGCATCATGCGGTCAATTGACCAAATTGATTTTCAATCCGCGAATGTTGAATACATTGAATTCTGGATGCTTGACCCCTTTATTTACAATGAAAATCAACAAGGGGGTAATATGTACATTAACCTTGGTAACGTCTCTGAAGATATTCTTAAAGACGGGGTCAAATCTTTTGAAAATGGTTTGCCAAAGGATGGAAACCTGGATCAAGATGTTACGGAAACCGCATGGGGTTATGCACCGATTACCACCCCCATTAATTTTGCTTTTGCTAATGATCCGGATTCGCGACAATTTCAAGATGTAGGGCTTGATGGCCTGACCGATGAACGGGAACGTTCATTTTTCGATTCAGCCTTTTTACAACGCCTCGCCAATCAATATGGAACAGGTTCGGAAGCTTACCAACAGGCCCAGGCTGATCCATCTGCTGATAATTATCATTTTTACAGAGGATCGGATTACGACCAACAAGAACGCAACATCATCCAACGATATAAGGATTACAATGGTCATCATGGCAATTCACCAACGCCTGAACAATGGGGTGAAGATTACCCCACTACAGGTGGTCTTGAGCCTGATGTAGAGGACATCAACAATGATTTTACATTAAATCAGCTTGAGGAATACTTTCAATACAAAGTAAACATCACCCCCAGCCAGTTAAAAGTTGGTCAGAATTACATTACAGACAAAAGAACTGCTAACGTGAAGCTTGAAAATGGCAATCGGGAATCGGTTACCTGGTACCAATTTAAAATCCCGGTTCGCTCCTATGATAAAAAAGTTGGCCAGGTTCAAGGCTTTAAGTCTATTCGTTTCATGCGGTTATTCATGAATGGCTTTCAGGATTCTGTTATTTGTAGGTTAGCGGATTTTAATTTAGTGAGGGGTGATTGGCGAAGGTACCTTGAAGATCTGAGTGATCCTGGTGAGGTCATTGTTGGGGATCCCATTGATACCACTTCATTTGATATAGCTACGGTCAATATCGAGGAAAATGGAGATCGTGATCCCATCAATTATGTGCTGCCACCTGGTATTGAAAGAGAAGTCCGATATGACCGGTCCGAGCTATTGCAGCAAAATGAACAATCCCTTGCATTAAGGGTTAACAATTTAGAAGATGGAGATGCCAGGGCCGCATTTAAAAATACAACGTATGATATTAGAAGATATAAAAATTTGGAAATGTATGTCCATGCTGAAGGCAGCATGGACAATCGACAGATGGAAACCGGGGATTTATGGCTTTTCTTAAGGCTTGGTACTGATTTTAACCAAAACTATTACGAATATGCCGTTCCATTAAAGCCAACCGATGAAGGCGCCACAAGTGCAGAGGCTATATGGCCGAGTTTTAACAATATTGACCTATCACTCGAGCAATTGGTGAATGCAAAGATTCAACGGGACCGTTCCAATCAAGCGCTCAATGAAATTTTTATTACCCCGGCAAAAGGCAGTAATGGAATTATCCGTGTAAGAGGGAATCCGGATTTGAGTGATGTTCAAACGTTTATGATCGGGGTAAGAAATCCTAAGCAAGATGATAATACCTATCAAGACAATGGCGAACCAATAAGTTCTGAAGTATGGGTCAATGAGCTACGGGTTTCCAATTTTGATGAAAGTGGGGGATGGGCTGCAAATGCTAAAGTGGAAACCAAATTGGCCGACTTTGGTAATTTGACATTGTCAGGAAGCAGGAAAACCATTGGTTTTGGTGGTATTGAGGAATCACTTCAGGAACGAAGCCGCGAAGACAAAAGGGGGCTTGATTTCAAATCATCCTTTAACCTTGGTAAGTTCTTCCCGGAAAAATCTGGTATTAAAATCCCCATGTATTACAATTACTCAGAACAAACAGCAAGGCCGCAGTACAATCCATTAAATGAGGATGTTTTACTTGATAAAAGACTCAGCCAAGCAGAATCAAATGGAACAAGGGATTCAATACTGCAGCGTACGGAGGACTTTACCCTTCGTAGAAGCTTGAACTTTACCAATGTTAGGAAAGCTAGAACAGGTGGAGGCGACCGTCATATTTATGATATCGAAAACTTTTCTTTTACTTATGCTTTTACAGAAAGATATCAGCGAAACATAGAGCTTAAATACGATAAAGAAAAGAACTACAATGGAGTTATTTCTTACAATCACAAGTTTGAAAACGCTACCACTTCACCTTTTAGAGGTGTGGGTGGGGGCAAATTACTAAGGCCTGTTCGAGATTTTAATTTTAGTTATTTGCCAAGTTCTTTTACTTTTAGAACTGAACTTAATCGTAGGATCAGGAAAGTACTCTACCGCAACAATACCAATTTTGATGCCCTCATTTCCCCCAATTATGAAAAGAATTTTACCATGAAACGGGTTTACGATCTGAACTACAATCCTTTTCGTTCTTTAAGGATCAGGTATCACGCTACGGCTGATGCTATCATTGATGAGCCTCCTGGTCCTAATGATGAAGAAGCAAAAGATAGTTTAAGGAAAAACCTGTTCAGCTTTGGCAGGCCTGAGCGTTTTCAGCAACAAATAAATGCAACTTATGAGGTACCCATTTCCAAGTTTCCGATGATGAATTGGGTTTCATTAACGACCAGTTATGACGGTAGCTACCGATGGGAAACAGCCCCTCCCGCTGCCAATAGTTTTGGAAATACTATTAACAATTCGCAAAAATTGCAGGTTAATGGACAGTTAAACCTAACAGGCCTTTACAACAAAGTTGAGTTTTTCAAAACCATCAATCAAGATGGTAGCAATGTGGACCGTATCAAGCAAAATAAGCTTGATGAAATGCTCAAGGAATGGCGGCAAGCCAAAGAAGAAGGCGAGGCCACTGAAGAAGATAAACCCACGATGGCGGATGTTGAAGTGAATGAGGGATTGATTAAAGCTGCTGAAACGGTTTCCAGAGGACTCATGAGTGTAAGAAATATAAGCTTTGACTACAGTAAAAATAGGGGCACAGGCCTGCCCGGCTATAAGCCAGAACCCCAATACTTTGGGATGGATATGACGGAGCGTGCACCTGGGTGGGGTTTTGTTTTTGGAAGCCAACAAGACATTAGAAGAAAAGCTGCCAGACAAGGTTGGATCACTCAAGATACAACGCTCAATAATTTATCTATCAATACAGTACAAGAAAACGTAACTGCCAAAGCTTTAATTGAACCCGTTAATAACCTGAGGATCAACCTGGATTTCTCCCGGAAAAAGACCAAAAGAAGGGAAGAATTGTTCCGGTATGATGCCGTTAGGGATGAATTTCGATCCTTTAGCCCTACAGAATCGGGAACCTTCAGTATGTCTTTTATGTCGCTACCTACTTCATTTGTTGGAGAAAATGATGATGGTACCAGTCCAACTTTTGAACAATTCGAAGACAATCGCAAAACTATAGCCAATAGGCTTTCAGAGAGTGGGGTTATTGATACTGCAACTGAGTTCCCCAAAGGTTATACGCCAGGATCTCAACAAGTTATCATTCCTGCTTTTATAGCAGCTTACAAGGATAAAAATCCCAATAATGTTAGCCTTGACTTGTTTCCTAAAGTGCCAGCGCCTAATTGGCGTCTTAATTTCAGCGGACCCAGGGAGCTTGGATTTTTGGAGGATTACATTAAAAGTGTGAATTTCAACCATACCTACCGCTCCAACTATTCCATAAACCAATACCAAACAGACCTTGACTACGATCCAAATTCTCAGGTTAGCGATTTGGATGCCGGTGGTTCCTTTGTTCCGAAATATGAGGTTAGTCAAATAACGATCAACGAACAATTGTCCCCTTTGGTGGGTATTGACATCACTTGGCTTAACAATTGGTCTTCCAGGTTTGAATACAAACTTGAGCGGACCTTATCCATGAGCTTGCGCAACCTCCAATTGACTGAAATGCGTAGCAGGGCCTTCTTAGTAGGGATAGGCTGGCGTACTCAAGAATTCGTTCTTCCTTTTGATGTTGGTGGTGAACAGGTTGTGCTAAAAAATGATTTGAACTTCCGTTTCGACTTTCAAATCAGGAGGACCAAGAACACCGTGAGAGAGGTTGGTCGTGTTGAGCCTCAACCTACTGGCGGTACCGATGTAATAGAAATTAAGCCTAAGATCGATTACGTGATCAATAAAAATTTAAATCTTAATATTTTCTTCAACCGTACCATTAATCGACCTATAACTTCCAATAGCTTTCCACGTAAGCGAACAGAATTTGGCTTCAGGATACGTTATACATTGGGTGGATAGTATTTTAAATTTGTTTCATATTGTGTATTTTCGCCCAAATTAAAAACCAAGTTTATGGATTTTCCTTCCGAATTAAAGTATACAAAAGAGCATGAGTGGGTTAAAGTTGAAGATGATCATTGTTACGTAGGAATTACCGACTTTGCACAGAGTGAGTTGGGAGATGTCATTTATATTGACGTGGAAGCCGAGGGAGAAACATATGAAGCTGCTGAAGTTTTTGGTACTGTGGAGGCTGTTAAAACTGTTTCAGATCTTTACATGCCGGTTTCTGGTGAAGTTGTAGAGTTTAATTCCAAATTAGAAGATGAACCTGAAAAGGTGAATGAAGATCCTTATGGAGCAGGCTGGATGATCAAGATCAAGATGAGCAATAAGGAAGAGTTGGAACAGCTTATGTCGGCCGAGAAATACAAAGAAATGGTTGAATAGTCAGCATTTGGCTAATTCGGATGATCAACAATTTGCTACCTGCTATCATTTGGGCTATTATCACTGGCCTTTTTTGCTTAATGCCTGGTGGCAATATGCCGGATACACCAAATTGGAAGTTTTTTAGTTTTGATAAACTTGCCCATTTTTCATTTTTTGCAATTTTAACTTACTTGCTTGCGTTAGGCTTTAAAAAGCGTAAAACGAATCGTTCACTTTATAACCATGGCATTAAAGCAGCTTTCTTAATCGCTGGAATTTATGGAGCGCTATTGGAAGTTGTACAATATACAATGATAGATTCAAGATCAATTGAGTTGAAGGATATTACAGCTGATATAACGGGATGTTTAAGTGGCATTTTTGTATTTTATTTGATATATGGCAAAGTATTAGCAGAAAGAAATAAAAATTGACTTATGCAACCTAAAAAGACAGAAAAAGCCAATATTGACAAAAATATAGGAAAATATTTTTTGGTTGGCTTAGCAGTATCCATTGCCCTGGTTATTACGGCATTTGAATGGCGCTTTTTTGATCAACAAACAAAAGAGTTAACAAGTGATCTTGAAATTGAGGAGGATGAAATGGTGGCGGATGTTACCCAGCAAAAGAAACGAAAGCCACCGCCTCCTGCACCCCCGGAAATCGAAATTGTAGAAGATGATGTAGATGTTGATGAAGACCAACCTGATATTAAAGAAGTCGATATGGACCAAAATACGGCGATGAACTTACCAGAGGGCAAGGAAGAGGCTAAGGAAGATGATAAAATATTCATGGTGGTTGAAGACAGCCCTACCTTTCCTGGAGGGGAAGGAGAAATGATGCGTTATATATCAAACAACATTGAGTACCCTCAAATGGAAAAAGAAAATGGCATCGAAGGCAAGGTCGTTGTGAACTTTGTTGTAAATGAAGATGGCTCGATCAGTAATATAAAAATCCTAAAAGGTATAACTAAAGGGTTGAACGAAGAAGCGAAACGGGTGATAAAAACCATGCCTAAATGGGAACCTGGTGAACAAAGAGGCAAACCAGTGAAAGTAAGGGTTAACTTACCGATTCGGTTTTCTTTGAATTAAAAAAGGTCAATTTTTTTAAGTATAAAAGAACTAAAAGCCTGCTATCATTTAATGGCAGGCTTTTTTTAGGTCCAGTTAATGATGATAGGTTGCACCTAAATATTTCCATTTAGGACTTTTTGCATATTTATCGAAAAATGTAAATTGTAAGGCAAATTTGACCATGGGTAATTCAAAACTGGAATTTCGGCTCAGCGGTATTTTAAAGACCATTGGGCCTGGGTTGTTGTATGCAGGTGCTGCTATTGGTGTTTCTCATCTCGTACAATCGACAAGGGCTGGGGCTGAATTCGGATTTGCCTTGGTTGGCTTTGTGCTACTTGCCAATATATTTAAGTTCCCGTTTTTTGAATATGGCCCTCGGTATGCTGTTGCAACTGGGGAGAGCATGATAGAGGGGTACAAAAGATTAGGAAATTGGCCGCTTGCTTTATTTGTGATAGTGACCGTGGGTACCATGTTTTCCATTCAAGCTGCTGTTACTATTGTTACCGCAGCACTTGCTTCTCATTTATTTGGGCTTGGCATTGGAACTGTAGCTTGGAGCGCTATTCTTTTGGTGATATGTATGATGGTGCTTCTTGTTGGAAAGTATGCTTTTCTTGACAAGCTTATGAAAATCATCATTGTTGTACTATCTGTAACAACCGTAATAGCCGTAATTGCGGCCATTCGACTGGGTTATTCCGGAGAAGTTGGTTTCCTCAATGTTTTTCAATGGAACCGGGAAGGGATCATTTTCTTAATTGCACTGATGGGGTGGATGCCTGCGCCCCTTGATATTGCAGTTTGGCATTCAGTATGGACCCTTGAGCGCAAAAAATCTACAGGACACAATCCAAAGATCAGTGAATCGCTTTTCGATTTTCATTTGGGCTATTGGGGAACTGTTTTTCTGGCGCTTTGCTTTCTGTCATTAGGGGCCTTTGTTATGTATGGAAGTGGTGAAACCCTTTCTTCTAAAGGTGCTGTTTTTGCAGGGCAATTTGTAAACCTATATAGGGAAAGTTTGGGACCATGGTCCTACTACATTATTACGATCGCTGCATTTACAACCATGTTTAGTACTACCATCACTTGCCTTGATGCATTTCCAAGGGTTTTGATGCGGACTTCCGTTGTTTTGTATCCAAAAATTGAACACAAAGGCAAAAGTGACATCGCTTATTGGATATGGATTATTACAGTAGCCGGGGGAGCTATTGCCCTTTTAGGGGTGCTCAGGAACACCATGACTTTTATGGTTGACCTTGCTACAACCCTTTCATTTTTGACAACTCCCATTTTAGCGATTATTAATTTTAGGCTTATCAATAGCAAACATGTACCCAATATTGCTAAACCTTCTAAGGGCATGCGAATATTGAGCTACCTTGGCATCGTTTTCATGGTAGGGTTCGCTTTATTCTTTATCGGAAATTATTAGTTTGGAGGCTATCAGGGCTCCCCCATTGAGCAGAAATAAAGGAGGGAAATCAGTTTTGCTTGAGAACCGCTGTTAACCATTTGAACACGCATTTTTAGCTCATTTCCTAATTTCAAAATAATTTTTTAGGAATTGGTTGATTTTTATCAATAGTAAATAGGGGTCCTAATCAATAGGCAGAGGAATTGGGCTTAACTTTATTTCATTAAAACTTCTACCTAATTGAGGCGATAAGGAGCCACCATGTGGAATTCAGGGATGTCGACATTAAATTGTTCCCCATCAGCTACTTTTTCCATAATGTAATGGCCTTTCATTTTACCCATATCGGTTTGAAAATTGCAACCGGATACGTATTCATGAGACTGACCAGGTTCTAACACCGGTTGCCTTCCAACAACGCCCTCACCTTCAATTTTGCGATGTTGGGTGTTGGAATCAATAATATCCCATTTTCTGGATAATAGTTTAACACTTTGCTCTCCTAAATTGTGAATGGTTACGCGGTAAGCAAATACAAAGTGATCTTTAACAGGATTGGAAGATTCTTCTTGAAAATTGGTTTCCACGCGGACCGATATATCTTTGGTTTTACTTTCTGGCATTTTGAATGTATTGTAATTTAACTTGCTAATTTAAATAAATTATGATTACTAACGCTTGATCAAATTTAACGTTAAATGCAAGGCAGTTGTTTCAAAGAATATTCTAAATTTGCTAAGTATAATGCACTTGCGGGTATAAGGAATAAATCCTAAAGCTTGATCCAGGAGCAATTAAACACATTTGTATACTTCAATGGAGCTGTAATTTTAAAGGGGCTCCGCTATTTAAGCCTTTTTGTTTCTTTATTGACAGTAGGGGTTATCCTGTATTTTTACGGTTTTGAACATCCGGAACACGAAAACCTACAAATCCTTACCTGGGCTAAGTATCTCTATGTTTACTTTATATTGAGTTTTCTTTTAAGGCTCATTTTTCATCTTCAACGATGGGATTTTATAAAGACCAATTGGTTTGAGATGCTAGTAAGTTTGTTGGTTGTCCTTGAAACCTTTATTGGAAAACTGAATGAGGCTTCTCCCCTTAATAATCTCCTAAAGTTGATGGGCGTTCCTGAATTAGAACTCGTTTACCAAGCCATCCTATTCCTTTTTTTATTAGTTTTTGTGGGGATTAAGTTTATAAAATTTAGCCAGTATATTACCAACCTCCCGATTAAGCCCTCTATCTTGTTCATTGGCTCCTTTTTATTTATCATTCTACTGGGGACTGGCTTATTAATGCTACCTGAAATGACCCAAATTGAAGGAAGCATGCCTTTTTTAGATGCCCTTTTTACATCTACAAGCAGTGCTTGTGTTACAGGTCTGATTGTGGTAGATACAGCTACTTATTTTACGGTAAAAGGACAATTGGTTATACTTGCGCTCATGCAAACCGGAGGAATAGGCATTATTACGTTTGGATTGTTTTTTACGTTGATTTTAAGAACTGGTTTTGGGCTCAAAAATCAAAGGGCAGCCCAAGAGTTTATGGATACAGACAACCTCCAAACCGCCCAAAATTTATTAAGGCAGGTTATTGGCGTAACCCTTACCATTGAATTGGTTGGAACAGTTTTAATGTTTGGGCTGTGGTCACCTCAAATAGATTTTGAATCGTTTGGAAGTAAAGTGTTCCATTCTATTTTTCATGGCGTATCGGCTTTTTGTAATGCTGGGTTTTCAACTTTTACCAACGGCCTCAACAATGCATTGAACCAAGAGTCCTATTATTTGCATTTGGTATTTGCCGTTATGATTTTTTTAGGTGGTCTGGGGTTTCATGTTATTCAAGACTTAACAAGTATCGGAAAGCTAAGAGATCGGATGAAGTATCCATGGAAAAAGTGGGAACTGGGAACCAAAATTGCTTTATTCTCATCTATAGCTTTAATCGTTTTTGGAGCCTTGATTTTTTATTTAATGGAACAAGATGGTGTGCTTGAAGGAAAAAATAGCATGGAGCAGCTCATCACCGCTATATTTCAATCCGTTACGACTCGTAGTGCTGGTTTCAGTACCGTAAGCATCCGTGCTGTATCAACGCCCGTTTTGATAATTTTTATATTCCTGATGTTTGTGGGAGCTTCCTCTGCCTCTACAGGTGGAGGTATTAAAACATCTACTTTTGTTATCATCTTTATGTCAGTATTCTCCACCATCCGAGGTAAAAGAGAACTGGAAATAGGTTATCACAGTATTTCCAATGAGTTATTGAACAGGGCTTTTTCAATATTTGTGTTTGCGGCTACTTATATTCTAATATGTGTATTCATCTTAAGTATTACTGATCCTCAATTTACAATGCTAAGGCTTGTGTTTGAAGAAGTATCTGCCTTTTGCACAGTAGGTTTAAGCACAGGTATAACCTCAGAACTTTCCCAGGTTGGTAAGGTAGTCATTATAAGCTCTATGTTTGTAGGAAGGGTCGGCATTTTAACTTTGGCCGTGGCTCTAAGTACGATGGTACCCACTACGGCTTACAAATATCCCAGAGCCAGGTTAATGATAGGGTAATCAGGATTTTGGGCAATTGGGGCCAATTGTTAATTGTATGGAGCGGTCTATTGTAAGATCTTTATTAACACTAATATGGGATTGCCTTTCCTTATTTTTTTCTTGCATCTCTAAAAGGCTATTTGCTTGAGGGTGATAACTGCCTGCCTATTCAGGCATTTTTAATCGCTACATAGCGTATCGAATGGCCTCAATGGGATCCATCCTTGATGCTTGATAAGCTGGAATGAATCCAGCCAAAATACCGATCAATGCTGATAAGGCTATGCCAATTAACACATTGCCAAAGGTCATTATGACTTGGAAATCCAAGATCGAATTTGATATGAACGCCAATAATCCCACCATGCTAAGGCCTACCACTCCCCCAAAAATGCACAACACAATTGCCTCCGTAAGGAATTGAACCAAAATAAAAGACTGCTGGGCACCGATGGCTTTCTGAATACCAATAATAGGAGTGCGTTCTTTAACAGATACGAACATGATATTGGCTACGCCAAAACCACCTATCAAGATTGAAAAAGCTGCAATAAACCATCCGGCTATATTTGCCACCTGAAATATATTGTCCAACTGGGAGGTTAGTAGCGTAATACGATTAAGGGCAAAATTGCCTTCTTCCTTGGGTTTAATCCTTCGTATGGAACGCATTGCCCCCCTTAATTCTTGCTCTAATTGATCTAAATGAAATTGCGGTTTGGCTTTAGCCAGCACAGAGGTGCTTGCCCCGTCTTGGTCTAGTCGGTATTGTTTACGGGCAAAATTGACCGGAACAAATACTTGCCGGTCCATGCTTCCGCCTCTTAGCATACTTTGCCCTTCTTTTTCCAAAACTCCTATAATTTGAAGTTTATGGCTCATGAACCGCACTTCCTGGTCAACCGCTGGTTGATCAGGGAACAGGTTAGAGGCTATTTCATGACCTAAAATGGTAACTGCACTGCCATAACTGGATTCGGGTTGCGAAAAATAACGCCCTTTTTGAAAGGTTAGATCGTAAATTTGTTTGAAGTCCTGAGATACAGCCCTTATCGGTACATTGTTGGCAGTATTATTACCAGATTTGATGGTTTTACGTCCTACATCAGCGTTGAAAGCTATTGCTTGTGCATTTTGAATGCGTTTTTCAAGCATTTGCTTTTCCTGGTAACTTACTTGTGGTCTGTTAACATATTCCCACCAAGGGTAATCCGAAAAGTTCGACCATGGCCATTTTTGGACGTAAATTACCTTTTCACCAAGTTTAGCCAAGGATTGCCTAATGTTTTGATTAAGCGAGTCTACGAAGGTTAGAATGGCTGAAATACAAAATACACCAATGGAGATCCCAAGCAAAGATAGAAATGTCCTTAATTTATTGGATACCAAATTTTGCCAGGCAAAGCCGATGCTCTCTTTCAACAATGAAAGAATGGTATGAACATTCAAGCTAATGTTAATTTTGTTGTGTGATAATCAAAATTAAATCCTAATTTCGCACTTCTTTTCAGCAAAAGTAATAAAACCCAATGGTAAAATTATCATCTTTTAATTTTGATTTTGACGAAAAATTAGTCGCTCAACACCCTACTCATTTCAGGGACGAATCAAGATTGATGGTACTCCACAGGGAAACTGGAGAAATTGAACACAGGTATTTCAAAGATTTTGTGGATTATTTCGGTGATGGTGATGTCGTAATAGCTAACAATACCCAGGTTTTTCCAGCCCGTTTGTATGGTAAAAAAGAAAAGACAGGAGCAAAGATTGAGGTGTTATTACTGAGGGAGTTAAACCCTGAAATCAGGCTTTGGGATGTACTTGTAGATCCCGCCAGAAAGATAAGGGTTGGTAATAAGTTGTATTTTGGCGAGGAAGAAAACGAACCCTTGGTAGCAGAAGTAGTAGATAATACAACTTCCAGAGGGCGTACCATCCGGTTCTTATTTGACGGTTCCGATGATGAATTTTATAAATTACTAAACAGGCTTGGTGAGACCCCTTTGCCCAATTACATCAACAGGCAAGCAGAAGATGAGGATCGGGATAATTACCAAACAATTTTTGCTAAAAATACCGGAGCTATAGCCGCACCGGCAGCAGGCCTTCACGTTAGTAGAAAGATCTTAAAATGGTTTGAGATAAAAGGCATTGATTTGGCCGAAATAACCCTTCATATAGGCATGGGCTCTTTCAGGCCTATTGAAGTTGAAGACCTTTCTAAACATAAAATGGATTCCGAAAATTACAGGATTTCCCAGGAAACATCCGATAAAGTCAATAGAGCCTTAGAAAATAGAAACCGGGTATGCGCTATTGGCACCTCCAGCTTAAGAGCCATTGAATCATCAGTTTCTGCCAATAGCTATTTAAATCCCAATGAAGGGTGGACGGAAAAATTCATATTTCCTCCATACAACTTTAGCATAGCCAATAGTATAATTACCAACTTCCATCAGCCCAAATCGGCATTTTTGATTACTGCTACAGCTTTTGCCGGCTTTGATTTAATGAAAAGAGCCTACGCAGAAGCTGTAAAAGAAAAGTACCGTTTTCTTGATTACGGTGATGCAATGCTAATTATTTAAAGTTGGCTTCTTTCAAAAATTCATCAATTAGCAATTACGCCATTATAACAGCAGGGGGCATTGGAAGCAGGATCCAAACCAAGCTTCCAAAGCAATTTTTAATGTTACAGGGTCAACCTTTACTTGCGCATTCTATCATTCAATTTTACCGTTTTGATCCGGAGATCCATCTCTATGTAACAATTCCCGATGAGTATCTTGACAATTGGTATGCCCAGATTCAAGATGATGAGTTTCCGGCTCATCAAGTTATTACCGGAGGAACCACCAGGTTCCATTCAGTAAAAAACGCATTAGAACAAATTCACAACCGAGAAGGGCTGATAGCTGTTCACGATGCTGCAAGGCCTATGGTGAGTTTGGACTTAATGCATAATGCATTTGCAACTGCTCGTAAGTGTGGTAATGCGGTACCTGCAACTTCAGTCAATAGTTCTATGCGGCAAAAAGAAGGGAACCAATGGAAACCTATTGATCGCAATCATCTCCGAATTATTCAAACTCCGCAGGTTTTTAACCTGCAAATGCTCAAAAAGGCTTACCAAGTTGATCATAAAAGTGCTTTTACGGATGATGCAACAGTTTATGAAGCAAATGGCAATGAAATAACCCTTATAGAAGGAGATCAACAAAATTTCAAAATAACGACCGAATCTGATTTGGAGTTAGCAAACCATTTGTTGCAAACCATTGATAACTAAATAAAAAAGTTGGGTCAATATTTAACATTTTTTACAATTTATTTTACATTTGCAAGCCCTTATAAAATGAATAAAGGAGGAAACAAACCATAATGAGCAAAGAAGAAGAAAACAAAAACGTAGAACATTCAACTGAAGAAGTAAAAGAGAACCAAGGTTCTCCCGAACAAACTGAGCAAAGTAAGCCAGAAGATACTTCGCAGGAAGCTGCGGGTGTTGCCTCGGTAGAAACTTCTGAACAAACAGCAACCCCCGAAGTAGAAGAAAAAGAGGTTTCAGAGGTAGAAATTGCTGAACAACACATTCCTGAAAATATCCAGCCCAAAGAAGATTTTGATTGGGAAAAATTTGAAGAGGGAGAAGAGGAGTATTCAAAAGAAGAAAAAAAGGAGCTGGAGCAACTCTACACCCAAAATCTAAGCATCATTGAAGATCGACAACTTGTAACGGGTAAAGTTGTTAATATTACAGATCGGGATGTGGTATTAAACATTGGCTTTAAATCGGATGGCCTCGTTCAGCTTTCAGAATTCAAAGATAAACCAGATCTAAAAGTAGGTGATGAGGTAGAGGTGTTGGTAGAACAAGCCGAAGATCGCGAAGGGCAGCTACACCTTTCTCATAAGAAAGCCATTGAAGAAAAGGCTTGGGAAACCATTGTGGATGCCCATGATAATGATAAGATCCTTAAAGGTTATATTAAAGACCGTACCAAAGGTGGTATGGTTGTAGACCTACTCGGGCTTGATGCTTTTATGCCTGGTTCTCAAATAGATATTAAGCCCATTAAAAATTACGATGCTTTTGTTGGGCAAACAATGGACCTTAAAGTCGTAAAACTTAACCAAGCTTTCCGTAACATCGTAGTTTCCCACAAAGCTATTATTGAAAGCGATCTTGAACAGCAAAAGTCCCAAATCCTATCAGGTCTTGAAAAAGGACAAGTGCTGGAAGGCACGGTTAAAAACCTTACCTCATTTGGGGTGTTTGTTGACCTAGGCGGTGTAGACGGACTTATTCATATAACTGATGTTTCCTGGGGACGCATTAACCACCCAGAAGAAGTGCTTGAGCTAGGGCAAGAAATCAATGTAGTCGTATTGGATTATGACGAAGAAAAGAAACGCATTTCCCTTGGTCTTAAGCAACTTTATGATCATCCATGGGATACCTTACCGGACGATATACAAGAAGGTTCTAAGGTTACTGGAAAAGTGGTTAATATTGAAGACTATGGAGCATTTGTAGAAATTCATCCTGGTGTAGAGGGTCTTGTTCACGTTTCCGAAATGTCATGGTCTCAGCATCTTAAGAGCCCCGAAGAATATGTTAATTTAGGGGATGAAGTAGAAACGGTCGTATTAAGTATTGACCGCGAAGAGCGTAAGTTATCGCTTGGCATGAAGCAACTTACCGAAGATCCATGGGAAAAAGTGGAGGAAAAATACACCGTTGGTTCTCAACACAATGCCACCGTTCGAAGCGTCACCAACTTTGGTTTGTTTGTAGAACTTGAAGAAGGAATCGATGGTCTTGTTCATATTTCTGATCTTTCCTGGACTAAGAAATACAATCATCCCAACGAGTTTACCAAGGTAGGTGAGCAAATTGATGTGGTAGTTCTTGAAATTGATAAAGACAACCGAAGGCTTAGCTTAGGGGTTAAGCAGCTCGAAGAAGATCCATGGGATACCTTTGAAAGCATTTTCCTTGTCGATTCTGTTCACGAGGGAACTGTTGAAAGGATTGAAGACAAAGGAGCCATTATTTCCTTACCATATAGCGTTGAAGCATTTGCCCCTAACAAGCACCTGATGAAGGAAGATAAGAACAAATTGCAGGAAGGGGAAACCCTCCAATTTAAGGTGATCGAATTTGACAAGGAGAACCGCAGAATAGTTGTTTCTCATACAGACATCTGGAAAGAAGAAGAGCGGGCAAGGAAAGAAGCAGAGGAAAAGGAGCGTAAGAAAGAAGAGGCTGAAACCAAGAAAGATGTCAAAAATGTTAAATCCAAAATTGAACAGCCAACTTTAGGCGAGGAATACGACTCGCTCAAAACCCTCAAAAGCCAATTGGAAGAAACCGAAAAGCAACGGCAACAAGAGGCAATGGAGGAGATGGAAGAAAAAATGAAGTATGGCGAAGAAGGGGATAAAGAAACAAGTGGGAAAGAAGCTCAAGGAGCGGTAGAAGAGAAGCCTAACGATGAAGAGGCTTCAGGTGAAGAAAAAGCAACAGGTACTCAAGAGGAAGCTTCAGATTCTACTTCGAATCAAGGATCTCAAGCCAAATCTACATCCAAAAAGACCGGTAGTACCAAATCCTCTTCAACTACTAAACAATCAGCGAGTACAGGTAGCAAATCAACTTCTGCTAAATCTTCAACCACTAAAAAATCATCCTCGACCAAATCCAGTTCAAGTAGTAAATCTGGAGCAACTAAATCTTCTACTGCCAAAACTTCAACATCGAGTAAATCAAGCACAAGTAATAAATCTGGTTCTGGATCTACTAGTTCTTCCACTTCTAAATCTTCATCCGAAAAGACAACCGGTTCGAAATCTACCGGTACCAAGTCTTCTACAACTAAGAAATCCTCCGGAGGTACTTCTTCCAGCAAATCAACTTCTGGTGGTAGTAAGAAATCTGAGGAAGGTTCTAAATCATCTTCGGAAGAAGGAAACGAAGAATCTTAAATTCCTAAACCATATTTTAATATTATAAAAAAGTCGCTCCTCATTTGGGGCGACTTTTTTATTTTAGGAAGAAATTTAAAAGCGCTTTTTTAATTTATTTACTGAAAGCTTAGGCTTAAAAATTCATTCAATCAAAGCTTTATAAAGATACCTTTGAATTTTACTAACATTAATCAAATAAGCGGTAGAGCTGGGTTAAGCACCTAAAAAAGTCAAATTTAACTACCATACCATGTAAGGATGACAATTTAAAAGTTAGCATTAAATTTTCCTACCAACTTGACCTTTTGGTAGCTTTACATTGAGCCATAAAAGCTGGTCACTATTCTTCTGCTTCCTCTCTGTTGTGAATGGTTATTTTAACGCGCCTTACCCTTTTACGGTCAGCGCTTTCAATTTTAAATTCTAAGTTACTGTAAGAATAGACTTCCCCAATTCGAGGGATCCTGCCTGCTATTTCGACAATGAGGCCACCAATAGTTTCTATATCAGATCTAAAATAATCAAAATAATCATCACTAATGGAAATAATACGTGTTAAATCCGTAATAGGGGTTTTACCGTCAAAAACATAATTGGAATCATCAAGCTTAGAATAAAATACATCCTCCTCATCAAATTCATCGTTGATGTCTCCAACAATTTCTTCCAGGATGTCCTCCATGGTTATAATACCAGAGGCTCCTCCGTATTCATCCACAACGATGGCAAAATGCACTTTTTTGGTTTGAAACTCCCTTAAAAGGTCATCGATCTTTTTATTTTCAGGGACAAAATACGGTTTTCTTAGCAGTTTCTGCCAATTGAAACTATCCTCCTTATTGAGGTTAGGTATCAGGTCCTTAATGTAAAGAACACCTTTTACATTGTCCAAAGAATCCTCATAAACAGGAAGTCTTGAATACCGGTTTTCATTAATCTGCTCAACAAGTTCCGATAAAGGCGTATCAATACTATAAGCAACAGTATCGACCCGTGAAGTCATTATTTGTTTAACCGTGGTATTACTGAAGTTAACAATGCCCTTGAGCATTTGCTTGTCTTCATGTCTTTGAGCTTCCTCGGAAGTAATATCTATGGCTTTCTTAAGATCCTCAATCGATAGATCGTGTCCTCGCTTGTTAATGCGTTTTTCTATTAGAGAGGTCATACTAACAAGGGAAATGGATAGTGGGTAGAGTACTTTATTAAGCATAAACATAGGTATGGCCATGAAGCTGGCAAATCCAATATTTAACTGGTTGGCATAAACCTTTGGAATTACCTCACCCAATAATACCAAAATGAAGGTTATAGCAACAACATCA
The DNA here is from genome assembly GCA_964561545.1 of uncultured Sphingobacteriales bacterium. Classification (GTDB taxonomy): domain Bacteria; phylum Bacteroidota; class Bacteroidia; order CAILMK01; family CAYYUA01; genus CAZLQF01. The sequence continues at coordinate 50,388 of CAZLQF010000006.1, read as the reverse complement.
ATTAAGAAAGCTAATACTGGATTGCTGCCAAAATCAAAAACCTGGGCTGATATGATCGTAAATAATAGGACAATGGCAATGTTGATGATGTTATTGGCAATTAAAATGGTACCCAATAAAACACGAGGGCCTTTAAGCAGATTGATGATCGCTTGGTGGTATTTGTAGGTGCTGCTTTTTAGTTCAAAGACTTGTTTACTGCTAATAGAGAAAAAGGCAACTTCTGAACCCGAAATAAGACCGGAGCATATAATCAGCCCAATAAGGATGGTAACAGGGACAGAAATTTTTACAAAATCCAACTGTTGAATTATAAATGCAAAATAAGGGTGCGCTGAAAATTCGCTTATAAACGTTTCCAATCTTTATTTCCGGTTATTCTGCAAAGCTATATCAAAATCATTGGGAAATGGCAATAATAACTTGGGTATAGCTTCAAAGCTACATATGATGGTTGGTAGTTGTATTTACATTGTAAATATTGCAATGTTACCAGCCCCTAATGATAGGCAATGGTACTGTTTTGCTTTCCCATTGGTGTTTTTGAAACAAAGGCTTTAATTGGCTATAAAAGAATTTTAAACCTTTAAGCAAACAAGATTACCATTGCCATACCCCAACCTTATAACCTGTAGGGAACAATTAAAATGGCAAATCATCATCATTCTGAGATCCTTCTTCAGGCGGGCCTGATCCTTCTTCACCTTGACTACTGGCAGTTTGTTGAGTTTCTTGATAGGCAGGTTGCCCTTGATCGTCTTCTTTTTTACCACCTCCTAATAGCGTCATGTTATCAGCCCTTACTTCAGTGGTATACCTTGTATTACCTTCCTTGTCTTCCCATTGCCGTGTTTGGAGCCTACCTTCTACATAAACGAGCCTACCTTTTTTCAATACTTTTTCGGCAACTTCAGCCAGTTTATTCCACGCTACGATGTTATGCCATTCTGTAGTGTCCTGATTTTCTCCATTTTTATCCCTGTAAACTTGATTGGTAGCAATACTGAAATTTGCTACAGGGATGTTGGTGGAAGTGTACCTGATTTCGGGGTCTTTACCCAAATGACCCGCTAAAATTGCTTTGTTTACTGAATTTTTGTCGTAAGCCATAGTTGAAAATTTTTTTATAAAGGTAAAAAAATTATACTTTTTTACCTTGAGTTTTTAGAAATTTTTCGATCAGTTTGGGAAAAGGGTACTTGTTAAGCGATTCAAATGACACGAAAGTATATTTCTCCGAAAATGAATTTGGATAGTTGCTGGGAAAAACCTCATAAAATCTGGCTTTTATGTTCCTGTGAGTTAGTTGGTGCCTGCGTTCCTCTATAAACTTGATTGTTCCTTTAAAAGGCATTTCCTTTTCGAGCATGTCACTCGATAAATACGTATCTGCATTGGTTTCTATGAGTGGAAGGTCGTAAAGGTTGTGCCAGATATCATTATCCATTCTTTTCTTGATGTATAAACCCTCTTTATTTTCATTCATTAGGTAATGGAAATATCTGTTCTTCTTTTTAAGTTTTTTTTCTTTGATAGGCAGTTTTTCTGCAAGCCCGTTTTTAGCTGCGTAACAACGGTCATACCAAGGACAATTAAGGCATAAAGGTTTTTGAGGTGTGCATTGAAGGGCGCCAAAATCCATCATTGCCTGATTGAAATCGCCCGGCCGGTAAGGGTCTAATAATTGTTGTGCCTTTTCTCTAATGGCCTTTTGACCCTGAGTGGAATTAATAGGTTGCTGTATGCCATACACTCTGGCAATGACCCTGGCAACATTGCCATCAATTACTGGTTTGGCTTCTTCAAAGGCAATAGAGCTAATAGCTGAGGCGGTGTAGTCGCCAATACCTTTTAATTTTTTAAGCTCTTCATAATTATCTGGAAAGTTACCTTCCATTTCAAATGCCACCTTTTTAGCTGTTGCATGCAGGTTTCTTGCACGTGTATAGTAGCCCAATCCCTGCCAAAGATTCAATACCTCTTGCTCATGTGCATTCGCCAGGCTAAAAACATCAGGGTATTTTCGGGTAAACTCAACATAGTAGGGCAATCCTTGCTCAATACGCGTTTGTTGGAGGATTATTTCCGATAGCCATATCAGATAAGGATTGCTCGATTCGCGCCAAGGAAGCTTTCTCTTATTGTTTTGATACCACTTGAATAATCGCTTGCGCAATGTCTCTTCCATAGTGCAAAAATATAGAAAGTCAGCTCTTAACGTGGCATGTAAGAGTTTTTTGTTTTAGTCTAAAAGCTTATATTTGCAGCCGGTTTTAAGTGATTATATTTTAGAAATTTGTGTGAAAAATATTGTTAAACAAAAAATAGTAGAAAGGTGACAAAAGCAGAGGTTATTTCTGAAATTTCAGCAAAAACAGGGCTTGAAAAGGTAGATGTGCAAGAAGTAGTTGAAAGCTTTTTCAAGGTAGTACGAGAGAACATGAGTGAGGGGAACAACATTTATTTTAGAGGATTTGGTAGCTTTATTGTAAAAAAGCGGGCCAGGAAAGTAGCCAGGAATATAGCGCAGAATAAATCAATTGAAATACCACCTCATTATGTACCTTCATTTAAGCCATCTAAAACGTTTTCCGAAAAGGTAAAGAACAACGTAAAAGTCTGAAGATCATTTAAAATGCAATCGACCAATAAAATACAACTGATATTAGTAGTCCTTGTTGCAGGGTTGGTTGCATTTATTTTTTTTAAAGGCAAAAATGACCCCAAGGCATTAACAAGTGATGATAAAGAAGTAAAGAAGCAGCAAGATATTGAAAGCAACCGGGGGTATTTTGATCAATTTAAAAGTAATGCAAAAGGATCTGTTTCAGATTCATTAAATAAAAAGATCACTGATCTTGAGCGTCGCTTAGCCAATGCAAGTGGTGATACTAACATCATTAAAAAGCTTGGCCAAACATGGGAACAAGCAGATAGGCCTGGTATCGCAGCAAGCTATTATGAAAAAATCGCACAGCAAACGCCGTCTACTTTTACATGGTACCGTTCTGCTGACAATTATTATAAGGCTCAAAAAGTGGCTTCAGATAGTACCCTTTTTAACTATTTTGTTGACAAATCCATTGACAATTTTCAAAAAGTTCTTGACAAAGATCCAGACAATTTGAATGCAAAAGCCGACTTAGCTGTTGCTTACATAGAAGGCCGAGGCGAAGTAATGAAAGGGGTTGGATTGTTAAAGGAAGTAGAACAAGTAAAGCCAAATCACAGAAAAGCCTTATTTTACCTCGGTGTGCTTTCCATAAGATCCCAGCAATACGAAAAAGCACTTGACAGGTTTCAAAAATTGGTGGAAATAGAACCGGAAAATGCATTTAACTTTTTCTATCTTGGGCGTGTACACCGCGCGCTTGATAATAAGGAAGAGGCAATAAAGGCATTTAAACAATACAAGAGCGGGGTTCAGGACCCAAAGCTTAAGCAGAATGCCAACGATTTGATAAAAAGTTTAAAGAATTAACAAAAAGTAAAAAACTATGCCGAGCGGAAAAAAAAGAAAGCGCCATAAGATCAATACCCATAAAAGGAAGAAAAGGCTAAGAAAAAACCGTCATAAGAAGCGGAAGTAATAATTAAGGGCTGTTGAGCCTAAGCTCAACAGTCCTATTAATTGTTAAACAACCTTAATTTCTTTAAAAAGTTTATTACTAAGGGATTGAACTTATAAGAAGAATTTACCGGGGAATTGTCATGGGTTGAATATTTATCAATGATTGACAATCACTCGGTTTTATTCTTTTGAGCTAAAGCCCGACCGATATCCCTGATTTTAACCCAAACATCCAAACAAAGGGGGGTAGGCTTTTGAATAATGAGCAAGAAAAGGAACTCGTAATACAATCATCTTCCAAGGTGTCTAATATTGCCCTATTGGAAGATCAAGGACTGGTTGAATTCCATCAGGAAAAACTTAGTGACGATTTTCTGGTGGGTGATATATATCTTGGCAAGGTTAAAAAGGTAATGTCTGGCCTAAATGCGGCCTTTGTGGATATAGGGCACGAAAAAGATGCTTTTCTCCATTACCTCGACTTGGGCCCCAACTTTCCTACGCTAAATGACTTTGTAAATAAAGTTTACCGCAATAAGCTCAATACCAGTAGCTTAAAGAATTTCCGTTTTTTAAATGAGCTCAACAAATCTGGAAAAATAACGGATGTCTTAGATGTGGGTCAGCCAATTGCTGTTCAATTGGTTAAAGAGCCCATTTCTACAAAAGGCCCTCGCCTTAGCTCCGAACTTACGATTCCAGGCAGATTCATGATTCTTATGCCCTTTAAGGATACCATTTCCGTTTCCAAGAGGGTCAAAAGCCGCAAAGAAAAAGATCGCCTTAAAAAAATCATTGCCGGGATTAAACCAAAAAACTTTGGGGTAATTGTAAGGACCCAGGCTGAAGGTAAGAATGTTGAGCAACTTGAAGAAGATTTCAACAAACAATACGAAAAATGGGATGAGATTTTCAAGAATCTTTCCAATAAGGAAAGAAAACTGTTTGGGGAGGTCAATCGAGCTTCAACTTTATTAAGGGATTTGCTTAACAACTCCTTTAATAAAATTTGGGTCGATGATAAACGGATTTACAATCAACTAAAATCCTACATTGGAGAGATTGCTCCTCAGCATCAAAAGATCATCAAATTCTACAAAAACAAAACACCGCTTTTTCAGCACCTGGATGTTGATCGCCAAATCAAATCCTTATTTGGTCAAACCGTGAATGTAGGTGGGGGCGCTTACTTGGTGATCGAGCACACAGAGGCCATGCATGTTATTGACATTAACAGTGGAAGCAAGCGTACCAAAGAAATTTCGCAGGAAGAAAACGCTGTTAAAACGAACCTGCAATCAGTTACTGAGATCGGACGCCAATTAAGGCTTCGCGACATGGGGGGTATTATTGTAGTGGATTTCATCGATATGAATAAAGCCGAAAACCGGAAGATGATCCACGAAAAAATGAAGGAAGTGCTTAAAGATGACCGGGCCAAATATTCACTCTTACCCATTACCAAGTTTGGATTAATGCAAATAACCCGGCAAAGGGTTCGGCCCGAAGTAACCATATCAACCGCAGAAACCTGTCCAGTTTGTAAAGGAAGTGGTGAAATCAATCCCAGTATTCTTTTAGTGGACCAGATTGAAAACCAGGTTCAATACGTTCATGAAAATACCCAATACAAAGTTGTTAATTTACAGGTGCATCCTTATATATCAGCTTATCTTAGCAAGGGCTTTCCAAGTTTGAGGATGAAGTGGATGGCTAAATACAAATTGTGGATCAAGGTTGAACCCTCGGAATCCCTATATTTGACACAATTCTATCTTTTAAATAAGGACAGAAAAGATATTCAGTCTACTTAACGTAATTTTTAAATCGAATACTATGAAACAGGTTTTATTGATGCTGGGAGTCGCCAGTGTGTTTCTAATTGCTTGCGTTCCACAAAGAAAAGTAGAAGACCTTAGAAAAGATAAAGCAGCTTTACAAAAGGAATTAGATACTTGCAATAAGGAGCTTGAAACTTTGAAATCGGAATATAAGGAATTAAATCAAAGTTATAAGGAAAAAATCGGTGAGCTTCAAGACGTCCAAAAAGAGGCCGAAAAATTAGCAAAGGATACTTCTTTGATGGGCAATTCCATCAGAAAGCTTAAAAAACTGAACGATCAACTCAATAGGAACTACGAAAAGTTGATTGAAAGTAACAAGGAATTGTTATCAGATAAAGCTGAGAAGACCCAAACTTTAATAAAAGACTTAAACAATTTAAGGGCAGAGCTTAAAGAAAAAGAGCAAAAGTTATTAGATAGAGAAGCAGAACTACAAAATCGAAATAATGAACTTGATACCCTAAGAAGGGATTTAATGGAACGTGAAAAGCGGGTAAAAGAATTGGAATCAGTTTTGAAGAGAAAGGATTCTATTGTTAATTCTTTAAAAAATACAGTTGCCGATGCCCTTTATGGATTTCGCAATAGCGGTTTAAGTGTGGAGATGAAAAACAGCAAGGTTTATGTTTCTTTACAAGAGAGCCTTTTGTTCGAATCCGGACAGTACAATATTGATAAGGGAGGGGAAGAAGCGTTAATGGAGATTGCCGATGTGCTTAAAAACAATCCTTCTGTTAATATTATGGTAGAAGGTCATACTGATGACCAAAAATTGATCAGTGGCAGTGATATTAAAGATAATTGGGAGCTGAGTGTATTAAGAGCTAGTGAAGTAGTGAGGATTCTGGAAAACAAAGGAAATATTAGCCCTGATCGGCTCATTGCAGCAGGTAGAGGTCCTTATGCTCCGGTTGCTGAAGGTGATACACCTGAAGCCAGGCGGAAAAATAGAAGGACGGAAATTATCTTGACGCCTAAATTAGATGAACTCTTCCAAATAATTGAAACCAATCAAAACGATTAAGCCAATAAAAAGAAATTATAAGGTCATTTTTTTAAGTTAATATGGCCAACGGGGATTTTGTTTTGATAAAGGTAATGAAATTTGATTGGTTGTTTACTTTTTCAATTTCTTTCAAATATGCGTAGGCCTTTTTTCGGTTATGAGATCAATGTTTGGTTAAAATTTACGCCATCAAGGCATAAAGGCTTTTTTACTGAACCTTATAGTTAGAATCAAAATGAGCTTTGATCTTTTGGGCTTTGTCCTTGCCAACCATATCCGCCAAATCCTCTTCTGGAGCCTCCTTTACTTTTTTAACTGATTTGAATTTTGATAACAAGCTTTTGGCTGTTTGAGGACCAATGCCTTGTATTTTTTCCAATTCATTTGATAAGCTTTGCTTAACCCGTTTACCGCGATGATGTTTCAAGCCAAATCGATGTGCTTCGTCTCTGATGTGTTGGATAAGTTTGAGTGTCTCCGATTTTTTATCAATGGCCAATGGATAAGGGTCCCCTGGTTTGTAGATTTCTTCCAACCGTTTTGCAATGCCAATTACCGGTATTTCATTTTCTAAACCAAGCTGCTTTAAACTTTTAAACGCGGCATTAAGTTGACCTTTGCCGCCATCAATCACTAATAATTGAGGTAAGGGCTTTTCTTCATCCATCAACCGTTTATATCTTCTATAAACCACTTCTTCCATGCTGGCATAATCATCAGGCCCCTCTACTGTTTTGATGTTGTAATGCCGGTAATCCTTTTTGCTGGGTTTACCAGCTTTAAAGCATACCATCGCAGCTACAGGATTAGTTCCTTGTATGTTAGAATTGTCAAATCCTTCAATATGTTCGGGTTTTTGGGGAAGGTCAATGTCTTTTCGTACTTTTTCCAGAAAATTCTTAACCTTCTCCGATTTAGGTAACTGTTTACTTTCTTGCTCCATACGATCCTGGTAGAAGTAAAAGGCATTTTTGCGGGACAAGTCTAACAATTTCTTCTTATCACCTTTGATGGGTACATGAACCTTGATGCCTTCGAGTTCCATGCCTGGGTCAAATGGTACGATAATTTCCTCTGATCCACTTTTAAATTTATCGCGAATGTCTGCAATAGCAAGCAGCAATATATATTGATCGCTCTCATTGAGCTTCTTCTTATACTCTACAGTATGGGTTTGAATAATCGACCCATTAGAAATTTTTAAGTAATTGATGTAGGATTTTTGGTCTTTAGAGTAAATGGTGAAAACATCTACATTGTGAATACTTCGGTTGACAACAGTAGATTTTGCCTGGAATTTTTGAAGAGCATCAATTTTGTTTTTGTAATCCTGCGCTTTTTCAAATTCAAAATTGTTAGATGCTTGGTCCAATAGGGTTTTTAAGCGTTTTAATACATATTGGTTATTGCCTTTGAGGACTTCCTTAATGTAGCGGATGTTTTCCATGTAGGCTTCCTCACTTTGAAGCCCCTCGCAAGGGCCTTTACAAAGATTTATGTGATAATCGAGGCATACCCTGAACTTCCCTGCTTGAATGTTTTCTTCGCTTAGGTCATAATGGCAACTACGGGTTGGGAACAATTTGCGGATTAAATCGAGTACTTGATACATGATGCTTACGGATGCATAAGGGCCATAGTACTCAGAGCCATCATTTGACAAGTTACGAGTATGGAAAACCCTCGGGAATCTTTCATTTTTGATCACGATATAAGGGTAGGTTTTGCCGTCTTTAAGGTTAACATTATACCTGGGCTGGTATTTTTTGATGAGGCTGTTTTCAAGTAGCAGGGCATCGTATTCGGTATCTACTACCGTATAATCGATCTCATTGATTTTAGAGATCATTAAAGTAATTCTTGCGTTTTCGCTGGTTCTACCTGTAAAATAGGAGGAAACACGCTTTTTGAGGCTTTGGGCTTTACCAATGTAAAGCAATTCACCATCCTTATCGTAAAATTTATATACGCCTGGCTTTAGGGGGAGTACTTCAAGTTGTGTTTTAAGGTGGTCCTTCACGTTCTTCATGCCCTATAATTAAAAGCTAATCGAGTTTTTAAATTTATTTTATGTAATTACCCAGAATATGCAAGATTTAGGTTTAAACTATTAGCCAATTTTATGTTCCTTCTAATCCAGTAAAGTATGTAACAAAATTGCCAGCGAGGGTGGCCAAAATTTTAAGTTACTTAGCTGTAGGGATTAAAAATTTAAATCCCCTTGACTGCCTTCACCTTGTTCATAATCGGAACAGTCTATAACCACAGGTAATTCCTCTTCAATTTTTTCGAAGGGTTCTTTGGAGATATTGAGTTGAGGATCGTCATAACAAGATTTCATGAATTTGGCCCAGATTGGGAGTGCCATATTGGCCCCTTGCCCAAGGGTTATGTTTCTGAAGTGTACACTGCGGTTTTGAGCACCCACCCAAACACCAGCCGTTAAATTAGGAACTGCACCTAAAAACCATCCATCTGATTGATTTTGAGTTGTTCCGGTTTTTGCTGCTATTTCATTACTCAAGTTATGATCGTACCTTAAACGTCTTGCAGTACCTTCATTGACTACGTTTTTCAGCATATCAAGCATGATGTAGTTGGTGGTTTTATCCAATACCTCAATAGTTTTAGGTACAAATCTTTTTAAAACATTGCCATTCTTATCCTCTATCCTGGTAATGTAAGTCGGTTCGATCCATACGCCTTTATTGGCATAGGTGTTAAAGGCACTCACCATTTCGAATACGGAAACATCAGAAGTACCTAATGCGATTGACGGGTAAGCCTCGATTTTACTTCTTATTCCCATCCGATTGGCCAATTGAACTACGGATTCCGGGCCAACTTGCTTAATGAGATAAGCTGTAATACAATTAATGGAGTTGGAAAGCCCATATTTCATGGGATATTTACCTCCATATTCCCTGCTTGCGTTTTTGGGTGACCAATTGTCGTATTCCTCAAAGACTACTGGTACATTAGGGATCTGAAAGCAAGGCGAGTACCCGTTCATAGCGGCAACGGTGTAGACGAATGGTTTGAAGGTGGAGCCTACTTGTCGCTTAGCGGAAGGGTTAACATGGTCGTACTTGAAATACTTGAAATTAACGCCACCCACCCAAGCTTTAATGTGGCCGTTTTCAGGATTCATGGCCATAAATCCTGGGTGGAGGAAATACTGGTAATATTTGACAGAATCCCAAGGGGTCATAACCGTATCTTTTTCGCCCTCATAGCTGAATACGGTCATATCTGTTGGCTTTTGGAATATTTTTTTTATAGAATCTTCTGATACCCCTTTGGCTTTAAGTTTTCGGTATCGATCAGATTGCTTCATGCCTTGATCAAGAATCTGGGTTTGCTTACCCCAAGGTGGTCCGTATCCTTCCCAGTGATCATAAAAAGTTTGTTGTAAATTACCTAAATGGCTTTTTGAGGCCTTTTTCGCATGCTTTTGCATCTTACTATTGATGGTAGTATGAATCTTAAGGCCATCGGTATAAAGGTCATATCCGTTTTTCTCGCACCACTCATCCAGCCTTTGCCTTAAATGCGCCCTAAAGTAACGAGCTTGCCCCTCGTTATGACTTTCCACATTGTAATTAAGGTTGATGCCTTTCTGGACCAATGAATCGCAAGCTTTTGCAGAGATGAACCCCATTCTTTCCATCTGGTTAAGTACCACATTCCTTCTTTGTTTTGAGTTTTCGGGATTGTAAACCGGTGAATAATAATTGGTAGCTTTCAACAGGCCGACCAATGTAGCAGCTTCTTCAACTTTAACGGCATCAGGAGGCTTGTTAAAGAATGTGTAGGTAGCAGCTTGAATACCATGTGCATTGGAGCCAAAATCTACAGTATTAAAATACATCGTAAGGATTTCTCTTTTAGTATAATACCGTTCAAGTCTAACTGCAATGACCCACTCTTTGAGTTTTCTTATCACAATTTCAACGGGGTTGCTAAAGTGTTCGCGTGGGAATAGATTTTTAGCCAATTGCTGCGTAATGGTACTTCCGCCTCCTGCTTTTTCCCTTCCCATTAAGATCGTCTTAATGCCAACCCTGAATAAACTTTTGAGGTCTATACCTGCATGCTGATAAAAACGAGCATCTTCTATGGCAATTAAACTATTGACGAGATTTGGGCTTATTTCTTGATAAGTGATGTTGGTACGGTTTTCATCAAAATACTTCCCAAGCTTAACGCTATCAGCTGAATATACCACAGAGGCAAGTGGAACATCGGGGTTTTCAAGTTTGGTGGTAGAGGGTAATTCGCCAAAAACGCCGTTGATAATAGCAGTAATAAAACCTACCACTGTTAAAATAAGCAAAAAGAAAATACTCCAAGCAATTAATAGGTATTTCTTGTAATTGGGCTGAGCCTTTTGCCTTTTTTTATTTGCCATTGTTAAGCGTGCTTATTCTTCTATGTAAGTTAGGTTAAAATACTTTTTATAAATACTTAAGTTTTTCCTTTTTCTAAAAATTTTAAAATTCTCTTCTGAAATCACATAATGTGAATAGCTATCAACTTTGAGTTTGTTCTGGAATTCGCCATCTGCTTCTAAACTGTTCATGTATTTAAGGGCTTGCGCTTTATCTTTAAAACCTTTTACAGCAACCATTTGCGTATCTTTATTGTAAAGAATATCCCTGGTTTTTAGATTTAGGAATTCGTAATAATTTTGGTTGTAATTGGAAAATGAACCTTTTATTGAATTCGTTTGACCGGAATCCAAAGCAAAGATCATTAAGTACATGTGAGGTTTTTGGTCACCAAGTTTAAAGGGAGTGCTAAATTTAGCTTGGGTTTCTTTAGCAGTACCTTTTTCATCCAACTTGTTTAAATAATCCAGTACGTTTTGGGCATGATTGGCAATGGCCTGATCGGGATACTTGTTGGTGAATTGTTTAAGGTTTTCCTTAAAAACTGTAATGGTATCATTTTTTCCTTTACACAGCAGGTTGAGGTATTGGTATTTAGCCCTTAAGTAATTGTCAGTAAACATGGTGTCTACTGCATTCTTACGCGCAATTACTTGACTACAATTATCATTTTGATAAGCCTGGTAAGTTTTAAAATAATGATTTTCTAATTGAGGGTTGGTTTCCTGGGTTTTCATCTGCCGGAACTGCTTGGGGTCTTTAATCAGTATGGCGTACTCGCTTTCGGGAAATTCAGATAATAATTTGTTTTTGTATTGCTGAGCTTTTTTCTCATTACCCATGTTTTTGAAAGATTTGTACAAGTGGTAGTAGGCTTGAACTTTGTATGAGGTTTCGGGAAAACGCTCTAACAATTGTTTGTATTCATTTACCGCCATTTGGTAATCTTTCAGGTCTTGTTCATAAATGTTCCCTAATTGATAAAGCGCTTCTTCTATTTCATTATTGGAAGCACTCATTTGCGGAGGGGTAAAAGGTATGTTTAAATAAAACTGCTGTTTAGCCCTTGGAAGCTCTGAAAAGTTTTCGGGCATCTTATCATTGCCTGCTAAGTTCTTCTGGTTAGCGGTATCTAACCCTGTTAGTTGGTCCCCTTCTTGACCCTTACGCTCAGCTCTTGCTTCCCGAGATTCTTTAGTTTTAAACCGCCAATTATCGATAAGCGGCCGATTGCCCCAATTTTCTTGAAAATTGGAATAACCTACGCCCAAAGCTCTTGGATTGTAAAAATACCAGGCTCCATCCTGGCCGCCAAACTGGTCGTTGCCACCAGTTGATTCAGATCGGGTATTGCTACGATTCCTATTATTTCCCACTCTCCGTTGACGTTCTTGTGCTCGCTCTCTTCTTTTTTCTTCTTTTTTTTGTGCTTTTTGGTTTTCTTTATATGCTTTTATATCCTTTTGGATTTTGTTTTTAAGTTCCTCTTGGCTTAGCTCAGCCATATCTTGCAGGCTATCCTGTACTTCAATTTTTTGAATGTTTTTGATAAGCTCATTAAGGACTTCATTTTTTGACGCTATCCTTTCATAGGAAGGATGATCTTCTTTTAAGAACATCATGGTACTGTCATAATAAGCTTTAGCCTTTTTATATGCTGTTTTGTCAAAGAAGTAACGGGCCAGCGCCAAATAAGACTTGCCTTTTTGGCCTTTATTCCCTTGATTGGTCCTAATAGATTTTTTAAGGTATTTTGTGCCTAAATCTCTATTGCCTTGGCTAAAAGCTATGAGGGCCAATTCGTAGTAGATCTGACCAAAATATTCAATGTTTTTATCATCCTCCACCATTTCCAAAAGATCTTCCTTGACCTCCTTTGTGCTTTTACCTGCTGTTTTCCTCAAACATTTAGAACGGTTAAGACGCGCATGGAATGCCAATTCATAGGGGGGCGTTTTGCTCAAAACCTGACCGTACAATTTAGAAGCTTGCTGACATTGGCCGGTTTCCTGGTAAACTTGTGCCAGTATGAAATTAATCCTATTTTGACGATATTTTTCATCAATGTAGGGCAGTCCAATTCTTAGGGGTTGTACAGCATTTTGGTATTCTTCGAGTTTGATGTTAAGGTAAGCTTTAGTTAAGTTCAGATCTTTATTGAGTTCATCAGGAAATTCATCTTCACTGTCGATACGCGTTAAAATGGCCTGGGCATCATTGTAATTTTCGAGCTGTATGTTGGTTAAAACCATCCATATCATTGATTCATAAGCTCTGATGTTACCTTCAAACTTGTTCTGTATAAATTTAAAAGTTTCTAAAGCTGCGTAGTGATCTCCTTTGTAAAGATAAGCCTTGGCCATTTGAAAATAGCAATCATCCACCCATTTACTTACGTCATGATTTTGAATGACTTTGGTAGTTTTTTTAATAACTTTGTCGCACTTGCCAGTTACACTTTTAGCAATTTTTTGATCACCCAGCTCATAGACCGCTAAAATTTCAGTGTAATCTTCTTTTTGGCTTTTTTGGACTTGCTCCTCCACATCCTTCATGAGCTCCCGGGCGTTGAAGTAGCCATTGTATTTAGCCGTCACATCATGGTAAAACTTGGCTAACTGAGTGCCCTCGAGTGCATTACATCCTGAAAGTACCAATAAAGTACAAAATATGGCAACAAGATTTAAAATTCGCTTTTGCAAGCTATATTACTACTTTTTAAGGTTTCAATTTGTTGTAATAACTTTGCGCAGACAAAATTATTTTAATTTTATTTAATTCCTTGTTAGTAAGGCTTGTTTAAATCCAAACAAATATTTGAGAAGACTTAAAAATAAATACCGGTTTGTCATTTTAAATGACAAAAATTTTGAGGAAAAAGGATCCTTTTCTTTTAAGGGGCTTAATTTATTGACCTTTTTTAGCATATTTTTTGTACTAATGTTTGCATTGACCTTTTTGTTGATCGTTTTTACACCTTTAAAAACCTATATACCCGGTTATGGTGATATAGAAACCCGTAAAAAGGTCAATCGACTTAACTACCGAGCAGATTCTTTAGAGAAGGTTTTAGCGCGCCAAAAAGCCTATTTAAACAATGTGAAAAACATTCTTAACGGAAATATGGCACCAGACACCGGTAACATTGAAAACCTTAACCAAACGCAGGAAGTAAAACGGAAAGATTTGGTGGTTGATACTTCCTCTAATGTAGACACGCTTTTGCAAACAAATTACGAAAATCGTGATTCTTATACCCCAATGTTCGAACCCAACGTTTCTGAAAAAAAGGATGTTTCAGATTATGCTTTTTTTACACCACTAAAAGGGGTTGTAACTGAGAATTATCAAAGATCGAAAGAACATTATGCGGTGGATATTGTAGGGCCTTCAGATGTTGGTATTAAAGCAGCATTAGATGGTGTTGTGGTATTTGCTGAATGGTCAGCCTCAACAGGCCATGTCATCATCCTTCAACATACGAATAATCTCGTTTCCGTTTATAAGCACAATTCTGAATTGTTAAAAAAAGTTGGTAATTTCGTTGAAGCTGGTGAGGTGATTTCAATTATTGGTGAAACAGGCGAATTAAGCAGAGGGCCCCATTTGCATTTTGAGTTATGGTATGATGGCGAGCCCGTAGATCCCGAACAATATATAGCATTTTAACTAACTTCTGAAATTAAAAAAACAACATATGTTTAAGCGTGAAAAAAGTGGAAATGGATTAAGTAAGAAGAATGGAGAATATGCTTCAAACTCCATTAATCTAATAGGAGCTACCACAACAATTAATGGAGAGGTTGACACGGAAAGTGATATCCGGATAGATGGCAAGGTTAACGGCGATATAAATTCAAAAGCTAAAGTTGTTTTGGGAGAAAGCGGACGTGTAGAAGGAAATCTATATTGCCAGAATGCAGATCTAACTGGCCAGGTGCAAGGCAACGTTTACATCAAGGACTTACTATATCTTAAGGAAAAATCAAAAGTTGATGGAGATATCCATACCAAAAGATTGGTTGTTGATAAAGGAGCCCAATTTAATGGCCAATGTAAGATGGGGGAAGCTGTTCAGCCCAAAGAACATGCTGAAAACATAAATAACGGACGTGAACAAGGAAAGGAACAACAAAACGGAGCACAATCAACAAACCAACAACAATCAAAATCCGAAAAAGCCACATCTGTATAATTACAGCAAGTACTTAGGATTGGGATTTCAGTTGGTTGCGGCAGTACTTATTGGTTTTGGCATTGGCCACTGGCTTGATCAATTGATCGAAACAAAGATCCCTTTTCTTACCATAATTTTTTCTCTTCTTGCTATTATCATCGCCTTGGCTCAAATTGTTAAAGAAGTAACCAAACAATGAACAAATCAGAAATTTTTGGCTTTATCCGTAACTATGTCCTTTTTTGGGTTTTGATCTTACTCTTGAATTTTTCATTTTTATTATTGGACCAATTTGAGTTTTTCCAAGTTGCTTTAATAATGACCCTTTTTGTTGGTTCAATGGGGCTTGCCTCTGGAATTGCCCTTTTGGCTACGTTTAAAAATAAGCATGCTCACTTTATGGCTGCACTATCCGGAAGCCTAATGGTAAAAATTGTAATCTTTTTATTGGTGCTTTATGTATTGGTTCAAAATTACCCTAATACGCTGTTCATCGTAGTTAGTTTTCTTATTGCATATGTTTTATTCACAATATTTGAAGTTTCTCAATTAATACATAAATTGCGCCCGCATTTAAATAGGTCTAATGAAAGTGAAAAAGGCAAATAATCTATTTTTAAGAGCGAGTTTACTCACGATTTTCCTCTCTTTATTAGTATCGTATAATTCAATCCAAGCTTCCTCTTCGGAAAGTGAAGAACAGGCTAAGCAAGAAGAGGGGTTCAGTCCTGGTGATATGATCATGCATCATATTAAAGATGGTTATAAATGGCATTTCTTTACAATTGGAGATTTTCATGCCACCATTCATCTGCCCATGATTTTATATACCCCTGGGGAAGGATTGGATGTATTTATTTCTAAAAACTTGTATAAAAGTGAGGACCATACCTACAAAGGTTATGAACTGCATCATGGTGATTTGACACGTAAAGACGGAAAGAGTTTTTATGATTTTTCCATTACCAAAAACGTCTTTTCCATGATGATCAGTGCAGTATTGCTGCTGCTCCTCTTTTTGTCAATTGCGCGGCGTTACAAGCAAAACCCCAACTCAGTACCCAAAGGCTCTCAATCTTTATTAGAGCCTGTGATTGTCTTTGTTAGGGATGAAATTACCAAACCTGCCATCGGTGATAAATGGATCAAGTATTTTCCTTACATCATAACTGTATTTTTCTTCGTTTGGCTTAACAACTTGCTCGGGTTAATTCCTGGAGCAGCCAACGTTACAGGTAATATTGCAGTAACATTGGCCCTTTCTTTAATCACTTTTATTGTAACCAATGTGAGTGCTACAAAAGATTATTGGAAGCATATTTTTAATACACCTGGAGTTCCGATATGGCTTAAGCTTCCCATTCCCATTATGCCACTCGTTGAATTCATTGGAATATTTACCAAGCCTGTTGCTTTAACCATCCGTCTGTTTGCCAATATGACGGCCGGTCATATTATAATATTAAGCATCATTAGCTTGATATTCATTTTCGGGGAAATGAGTGCAGGTATCGGTTACATTATTTCGCCTTTTTCTATGGCGTTTACCATATTCCTTTACTTCCTTAAATTATTAGTCGCTGCCATTCAGGCTTATATATTTGCCATGTTATCGGCAGTTTTTATAGGGCAAGCAATAGAAGAACATCATGAATAAAGCTATTTAAAAACTTTTTTAACCACTAAAACCAATTACATGTTATTAGAAACCATTTTATTAGCAGTTGGAGGAAGCATTGGCGTAATGGGTGCTGGTCTTGGAGCCGGCCTCGTTGCTATTGGTGCTGGTCTTGGCATCGGTAAGATCGGCTCTGGGGCTGTGGAAGCCATTGCTCGTCAACCCGAAGTTTCAAACGATATTCGGGCCAACATGATCCTTACAGCAGCCTTAATTGAAGGCATTTGCTTGTTTGGCGTTGTTGTATGCTTCCTTGCAGTAGTACTGTAACTTTTAGTGAACCTGCTCTTGTAGCGATTGGCTGCAAGAGCAGGTGTTTATACTGTACAATTAAAACTTAATTATATTTATGGAGCTGTTAACACCAGATTTAGGATTGTTTTTCTGGACCTTGATAATTTTTCTGATTGTCTTATGGCTGTTATCCAAATATGCTTGGAAACCAATTACCCATTCTTTAAGTGAACGGGAAAAATCGATTGAAGAGGCTTTGAATGATGCCAAAAAAGCACGAGAGGAAATGGACAACCTTAAAGCTGAAAATGAAAAATTGGTGGAAGAAGCTAAGGTTGAGCGGGATAAGATCCTAAAGGAAGCCAAGGATAACAAAGAAAAGATCATCAGTGAAGCCAGAGAAGAAGCAAAGCAAGAACACCAGCGTATTTTAGATGAGGCTAAAGCCAATATAGAGAAGGAAAGGGATAAAGCTTTTAAGGAGCTTAAAAGCGAGGTAGGAAACATTGCTGTTCAAGTGGCCACTAAAATTGTGAAACGGGAATTATCCACCAAAGAAGACCAAGAACAATTAATAGATGAATATTTAGAAGAAACTAACTTAAACTAAGTTATGTCATTATCAAGGGTTGCATCCAGGTATGCAAAATCGCTGATTGATCTGGGCAAGAAAGAAGATCAGATCGAAAACATCTACCAAGATGCTCAAACATTTCTACAAGTTTGTGCTGATAACAGGCTGCTTGTAGTTTCTTTAGAAAATCCAATCATTTCACTGGATAAGAAAAAGAATATTTTTAAGCGTATTTTTGAAAATCACCTTTCAGAATACACCCAGAAATTTGTTGATCTCGTATTGAGGAAGAAAAGGGGTAATGCTTTGAAAGAGATTTTTGAACATGTTGTAAGGCAATACAAATTATTGAATGGCATATATGATGCCCAGGTTTATACTTCAATAGAGCTTCCGGATGAGACTAAGGAGAAAATGAAAGAAAAATTAAAGGACCACCATGTAAAAGAAGTGAAGCTTGAAAATATGGTCGATGAAAGCTTGATTGGTGGATTTGTTTTAAAGTTTGGAGACAAACTTTGGGATGCCAGCGTAGCATCCAAACTAGCACATTTTAATAAAGCTTTAAAAAATTAAACATTGTAGAAAATTATAAATTAAATAAGAATGGTAGACGTTAGACCTGATGAAGTTTCTGAAATACTAAGGCAGGAACTTTCAGAATTTAAAACAGATACAGACCTTCAGGAAGTAGGTACTGTACTCCAAGTAGGAGATGGTATCGCTCGGATATATGGATTGAGTTCAGTTAGATCTGGAGAGCTCATTGAGTTTGAACAAGGTACACAAGGCATTGTCCTGAATCTTGAAGAAGACAATGTGGGTGCGGTATTATTGGGAAGTGAAGAAGGCATTAAAGAAGGATCCTCGGCCAAGCGTACTAAAAAAATTGCCTCTATTAATGTTAGTGAAGGTATGTTAGGCCGGGTTGTTGATCCATTAGGTCAGCCTATTGATGGGAAAGGCCCTATAACTAGCGAATCTTATGAAATGCCTATTGAAAGAAAAGCACCTGGCGTTATCTACCGGCAACCAGTTGACGAACCTTTGCAGACGGGTATTAAAGCCATTGACTCCATGATACCTATCGGTAGAGGACAAAGGGAATTGATCATTGGGGACCGTCAAATTGGTAAAAGTACCATCGGCATAGACACCATTATTAACCAGCGTGAATTTTATGAAAAAGGAGAGCCTGTTTATTGTATCTATGTGGCATGCGGTCAAAAAGCTTCTACCATTGCCCACACCGTTAAGAAATTAGAAGAAGAAGGGGCCATGGATTATACGGTTGTAGTAGCCGCAAGTGCTGCTGATCCTGCTCCCCTTCAATTTTATGCGCCATTTAGTGGTTGTGCCATCGGTGAATATTTTAGGGACACAGGCCGAGCAGCATTGATTAATTATGATGACCTTTCCAAGCAAGCAGTTGCTTACCGTGAGGTTTCCCTGTTACTGAGAAGGCCCCCGGGTCGTGAAGCATACCCCGGTGACGTCTTTTATCTTCACTCAAGGCTGCTTGAAAGGGCTTGCAGAATTATTAACTCCAATGAAATTGCTAGTCAGGTAAATGACCTGCCCGAAAGCATAAAAGACCATGCTAAAGGAGGTGGCTCTTTAACCGCCTTGCCTATTATTGAAACCCAAGCAGGTGACGTTTCCGCTTACATTCCAACGAACGTTATTTCGATTACGGATGGGCAGATTTTCCTTGATACCGATTTGTTTAATTCAGGCATGAGACCAGCAATTGATGTTGGAATTTCGGTTTCACGTGTGGGTGGTAGTGCTCAGATTAAACCCATGAAGAAAACCGCTGGAACACTTAAGCTGGATCTGGCTCAATATCGGGAACTTGAGGCATTTGCCAAATTTGGTTCTGATCTTGATGCCTCCACCCAAGCTGTTCTAAATAAAGGAGAAAGAAACGTTCAACTATTGAAGCAAGACCAATTTTCTCCTTATCCTGTAGAAAAACAGGTAGCCATCATTCATTTGGGAACGAAAGGATTGCTGTCTTCCATACCCACTGAAAAGGTGCGCGATTTTGAGAAAGAATTCCTTGAAATTATGGAAGCCCAAAATCAAGATGTTTTTGATGCTATTAAATCTGGCAAATGGGAAGATGAGCATCAGGAAAAAATTGAAAACCTCGCTAAAGAATTGATCGAGAAATACAAAAGCTAAATCTTGAACCCCACAATAATAGTTGAATGGGAAGCTTAAAAGAAATAAGAACACGTATAAATTCTGTACAAAATACCCAGCAGATCACTAAAGCCATGAAAATGGTTGCTGCTGCTAAACTTCGTAGAGCGCAGCAAGCCATTGAGCAGATGCGTCCATATTCAGCCAAGCTTAAGGAAATTATGCAGGATTTATCCGGTAGCCTTGGTGAAGAAAGTGTAGTAGGCAGATATTATGAGCAACGATCCGTAAATCGTGTAATGTTGGTTATAGTAACTTCAGATAAAGGGCTTTGCGGTGCTTTCAATAACTCCATAAACAAACTTGCGCTTAAGCAAATGGAAGATCAATATCGAGCACTGAACTCAGCCAAAAATGTTGATCTTTATTGTATTGGGAAAAAAGGCAGCGAATACTTTAAGAAAAGAAATTATGAACTGGTAGGAGATCACCCTGAGTTTTTCAACAATTTGAGTTACGAAAACACTGAGGCAATTGCCACCAATATCATGAATCAATTTCTTGATGGTGAATACGATCAAATAGAGGTGCTTTACAATCAATTTAAGAATGCTATAACCTACATTCCCACAGCAGAACAATTTTTGCCTATTGCAGAAAATCAGGAAGAAGAAAATCCAAATGAGGGGAAAGACGGAGAGCGAACACCCAATTACATTTTTGAACCTTCCAAGGAAGAGATCATTGCTGATTTGGTACCCAGATCTCTCAAAGTAAATTTTTACCGGATGATGTTGGATTCCAATGCAGCTGAACATGGATCTAGAATGACTGCGATGGATCAGGCTACTGATAATGCACAGGAGTTAATAGACGATCTGAAATTAAAATACAATAAGGCAAGACAAGCTGCAATTACCAAAGAAATTAGCGAAATTGTCGGTGGTGCGGAAGCACTTGCCAGTGAATAAACCAAAAATCTATTGCTATTTGAATGAAGGGAGGCGTAAGTCTCCCTTTTTTTACGTTTTACGTTTGGCAAATCAAACCCTTAATGGCCTTTATTACTTCGTGTAATATTGGCTCATTTAGCAAAACAAGTAAGAAAAAAGAAAAATAAAAATTATTTTAGAACTTTTAGCACAAAAATTAGGTTCACTTGTTAATAAAATTAGCTTTTGGTTAGAAATTCATTTTTAGGATATTTCATTAAATCCTCAAGGTGAATTTTTTGGTCCAAAAAATGAGATAAGGTATCAGCAATCTTTTTTAGTTTGGAAGGCGCAATTTCAGATGTATCTAACAAGGTGTAATTTTTGTAGCGTTCCCATTGTCGTTTGCTGATCCCCAAATAAGCTGGTAAATGGGTGTTGACATAGTCAAAATCCTCTTTAGGCAGTTTTTGGAGGTAGCTGTGGACGTGGTATTTGTAAGATTGATTCGAATTATTTGGGTAAGTTTTTTGATATTTTGTCATAATTTGTCATAAATTTGTCTTGTTACGTAATACATGGATTAAAATTAAAATAAAAATTTGAAAATGGGAAAAAATTTCTTAAAATAATTTTATTTATGGAAGGGGACTTATCATTAAGATTACGCGAATTGATCAAAAGTCTTGGAATGAATCAGACTTCGTTTGCCCAGAAAACGGGCAATAACGCTAAAAACATTTCCAACGCTGTAAAGGGAACCACCAACCCAAGTTTGGGCGTGTTGTTAAACATTTTCGACACTTTCCAAAATTTAAATGCAAATTGGTTAATGCGTGGGACTGAGCCAAAGTGGCTCAACGAGGACGAAGATGAAGACAAGCGTTCGGAAGCTGAAATTGAACTTGAGCGTTGTAAAAACGAGCTTGAAATGATTCAAAGTGAGAATTACTACCTAAAACAGGAAGTAAGTTCTAAAGACAAGATAATAGAACTGCTCGAGCGTAACGAAGGCTTGGAAAAAAACTCGTAAGCAACGTTCTTATTTGGTTTAAAAGGGTGTTAAGGTTATATTTGTAACCTTGAAACCCCTTTTTTATGCCGAACCCAGAGAACCTTTCTTCATGGAAGTATCATATAGGCCTTTTGCTTTTAAGGGTTATGATGGGAGGAATGATGCTTGTTAACCATGGCCTGCCCAAACTAATTGGATTTAATCAGAAAATGAATGAGTTTCCTGATCCGATTGGATTAGGGAATGAAGTCAGTTTGGCGCTAACTGTTTTTGCAGAATTTTTTTGTGCTTTAGCGTTAATGTTAGGAATCTATACCAGATTAGCAATTATCCCGTTAACCATAACCATGCTTACCGCAGCTTTTGTTATCCATTGGGATGATCCTTTCAGCAAAAAGGAATTTGCCCTGTTGTATGCTATACCGTTCGTAGCTATGGCTTTTACAGGCCCTGGTAAATATTCGATAGACTCAAGTATCCACAGGGATGGATCAAATTAAAATATAGTACTTATCGTTTTCATTAAAAACGCCAATCATAGTAGATGTTTAATTAAATTCCATCAACCCTCTGAAATTTTGCAAATACAAGATGGGTTTTCAGCATTTACATAAGGCTTTTTCATTTAAGTAAAAAGAAGAATATAGATAGTAATGTTAATAAAGCTGTATTTTTGTACGTCTATTCGGCCCCATAGTTCAACTGGATAGAACAGGAGCCTCCTAAGCTTCAAATCCAGGTTCGAGTCCTGGTGGGGTCACCATCTACAAAATAAACGAAAACAAAAAAGCCCAAAAATGAGTAACTAAATGGCTTTTTTATAAACCAACAAAAACAAGCTAAAAACATCAAAAACAATGGCTACCTGTATATAAATCTGAATGTATTAGTAAAGTTACATACAGATGCCGAGCGTTAATTTTTATTTAGAAAAAGGGTATACAAGAAAACGGTAAGCTTCCCCAATTTTCGTAAGGGTTAAAATTAGAGAAAACCATTTCTTTAAAATAGCCCATTATGCTTCTCAGAATAACATTACTACTTTGCCCACTTCCATCACTGGCCAGTTACATTAGCAAAGCCTTTACCTCCTTTCCAATTCCGCAAAAGGCAATAAGCAAGCTGGGGAGCTGACCGGTTGTCTGGATCAAGGGGGCAATTACAATAGGGTTGTAAAAAAAACACCAATACATCAGAGTATTGCTTAAGCTTCAATGTTTTTTATACATTTGAATTTCGTTTGCATTACGTATAGAGAAAGCAAAGGCAATAGGCCATCTCTTCTCATTTTCTGAAAATTAGGGACATGTTTTAGCCCAACAACGGATGGTTAAATTTTCTATTCTGTAAGCATTCAATTTGATTGAAGTATAAAAATTAGTAGCAGATAAACAAGATTGATTCAATACCAAAACTTGCTTTCTTAATTCTTGGATGATTATCATAAATTGGCAAAAATTATTTTTGAAGGTATTTTTGAAATGGTTTAAAAGGCTATAAATGAGCCTTTAAATTGTAAAACAGTTGTCTATGTTAGAGGGATGGTCACCTAAAGTGGTAAGGAATCTTTTGGTTTCATTTGCCATTTCAACTAGTGTTTACGTTGTTACTTATGTTTTAACTTATACAATCGCCTACTTACCCATTCCCATTTTTGCCAATTTTAATGAGATAACCTCTCAATTCTCTCTTCAAGGTGTTAATTGGACGGGGGGTCATAGTAATTGGAATTTGGGAAATGTCTTCTTATCTTATGGGATAGGTCC
Organism: uncultured Sphingobacteriales bacterium; assembly: GCA_964561545.1. GTDB lineage: Bacteria > Bacteroidota > Bacteroidia > CAILMK01 > CAYYUA01 > CAZLQF01. Next base: position 27,052 of record CAZLQF010000006.1, on the reverse strand, counting down.
CATAATTAATCTTTTCATAGCTGGTGTTAGTTTGGTAATATTCAATGTATACCGTAAACAAAAAGGATTGCCAAAATGGTTTTTACTTTGGCTTGGTATTCATGGTATAAACCGGTTTTTTGGTGGTTTGGGATTGGGCAGTTTAATGGAGCATGGTTTTTACTATTTTATAAGTTGGTTAATGATGCCTTCATTTATTAAGTACTTAATAATAGTTATTTGCATCGTTGCAATGTTTGCAATCAGTTTGTTTCTTACATTGCCCATGCTAAGAACTTCATTTTCTAGTTCGCTTACTAAACCTGAACACCGCATTAAATACTTGATCGGTGCTTACTTGTTGCCCTGGCTTTTTGGGTTTATTATAACCAATATCATGTTTTCAAATTGTGAAGTTGGATTTGAATGTTATGCTTTACATGAAACGCTAATTCAGCTTTTCATTCTCATTTTAATTGTCCCCTCTTTACTTAGGCAAGGTTTTGTTCGGTACACTATTAAATTACCAAGGGATGATTCAGCCATCAGATGGATGGTTATCAGTGTGGGGCTTATGATCTTATTTATAATTTTATTCAGCTTAGGCCTTCACAATACGGTCACGCTTAATTGATTGGTCTACGCGTACTTGTAATCTCACAAGCTAAACCCTAAATAAGCCACTGTTTTACAAAAAGATCCCGCTTTAACTCCTAAATTTGCTACATTCATAAAACAATGGTATGTATTTACACGATTTACTGAGAAACCATGCTTCAGAAGCCATCAAAAACCTTTTTGAAGTAATAATTGAGCCCTCAGAAATACAATTGCAAGAAACCAAGAAAGCGTTCGAAGGCGATCAAACCATTGTAATCTTCCCATTGCTTAAAACGTTAAACACCAAACCAGAGGAAGCCGGCAATTCAATCGGTCAATATTTGGTAGATCAAGTCAAAGAAATAACCGATTTTTCAGTTGTTAAAGGGTTTTTGAACCTTACCATTCATGATCAATTTTGGGTTGATTTTGTTCGGGAAATGTGTCAAAACAATGATTTGACCATCGAAGCAAATCCGAACCCACAAAAGATCATGGTTGAATATTCATCCCCCAACTCCAATAAACCGCTTCATCTTGGCCATATACGAAATAACCTTTTAGGGTATTCCATATCAGAGATTTTAAAAGCAAGGGGCCATGATGTGATTAAAGCCAATCTTATTAATGACCGCGGAATTAACGTCTGCAAAAGCATGATCGCTTATTTGAAATACGGTAATAATGAAACGCCGGAAAATACAGGTGAAAAAGGAGATCATTTTGTGGGGAAGTTTTATACCCTTTTTGATGAAGCCTACAGCAAGGAGATGGAAACCATGGCCCATCAAGGAGCTACAGTAGAAGAGGCCAAGCAAAATGCCCCCATTCTATTAGAAGCTCAACAGCTATTACAACGATGGGAAAACGGGGATCCTGAAGTTCTCGAGCTCTGGCGTACCATGAACAATTGGGTGTATAAGGGTTTTGAAGAAACCTATAAGCATATGGGTGTTGATTTTGATCAATACTACTATGAATCCGATACCTATTTAAAGGGTCGGGATATCGTGATCAAGGGCCTGGAAGATGGCATATTTTACAAAAAGGAAGACGGTTCGGTGTGGGTTGATCTAGTAGATGAAGGATTGGATGAAAAATTACTACTTCGCTCTGACGGCACCTCAGTTTACATGACGCAGGATATTGGTACTGCAGAAAAGAAGTTTGAGGATTATCAAATGGACCAATCCATGTACATTGTAGGTAATGAACAGGATTACCATTTCAATGTATTAAAATTAGTACTTCAAAAACTTAATAAAACCTATGCAAATGGTGTTGTTCATGTACCTTATGGTATGGTTGACCTTCCTACAGGAAAAATGAAATCGCGAGAAGGCACGGTAGTAGACGCAGATGATCTTATGGAGCAAATGGAAGCAACGGCTCAAGAACAAACAGAAGCTTCCGGAAAGCTTGAAGGAATTACCAGTATAGAACTGCAAAACCTTTATCGGCAAATAGGGTTAGGAGCTTTAAAATTTTACATTTTAAAAACCGAACCTCAAAAAAACATCCTTTTTAAACCTGAAGAGTCAATTGATTTTCAGGGGGCCACCGGGCCTTTTATTCAATATTCTTACGCAAGGATTAAATCCATTATGAGAAAGGCTGAATCCAAAGGTGTTTCTATTAACGGGAGCTTTGACCATGACCAGGTCGCCTTAAATGAAGAAGAAAAAGAGCTTATACGATCCCTTTACCGCTTCAATGGTCAATTGGCCAATGCTGAACGTGGTTATGCACCCTCATTAATTGCTGATTATGGTTTCAACCTCGCCAAATTGTTCAATAAATTCTACCATGAACATACCATTCTTGGTGAGGAGGATGAAAACACGCTTCAATTTAGAATTGCATTGGCTTGGGATGTGGCGCTTACCATCAAGAAATCGATGGAATTACTCGGCATTGAAGTGCCTGAACGAATGTAGCCGTTTGTTGGTTAAGGAATAAGCCTTAAACAATAGAAGGTAAAGGGTTGATTTTGGTTAATTCAGGATTATGGAGCTTATTTGAAAATCCTGAATCTGCTTTAACGCTAAAATTGTATAGTAAAACAAATCATGGTGTAGCTATTTGCCTACCTATAGGATCCAATTTTGCGAGGTAAGGATTGAAAAAGAAATATTGAAAAGCAAAATGAACCGCAACGGTTATTTACACGATTTGTTAAAAATTGGCATTCAAAATAAGTTTTAAGCAATTCATTATTGGAGTTTAACAAATAAAAACTAGTTATGACAAAAACAGCAAGGCAATATCAAACCATAGCCAATGACCCACTTAATACAAGAATCTATACCCTGGACAATGGTTTAAAAATTTATTTAACCGTTAATAAAAATGAACCCAGGATCCAAACCCATATAGCGGTAAAGGCGGGTTTTAAAGACGACCCTGATGATACAACAGGGTTGGCTCATTACCTTGAACACATGATGTTTAAAGGGTCTGATCGTATTGGTACCAACAACTGGGAAGAAGAAGGACCACTAATCAATGAAATTACAGAATTGTACGAAAAACACCGGCAAACATCAGATCCTGAGGAAAAGAAAAGACTTTATACGCGCATAGATGAGCTATCCTACGAAGCTGCATCTTACGCTATTCCCAATGAATACGATAAGCTTATTTCCATGATCGGGGCTAAAAATACCAATGCTTATACAGCGTTTGATCAAACGGTATTCATGAATGACATACCTTCCAATGAGCTTAGTCGGTGGCTTAAAATTGAAAGCGAAAGGTTTAGAAAGCTGGTGCTCCGGTTATTTCATACCGAGCTGGAAACCGTTTACGAGGAGTATAACATGCGCAACCAGGACTCTGACAAAATTAAAGTTTTTGATGCCCTTTTCGATGCCCTTTTCTTAGAGCACAATTACGGAAGACAGCCCAGCATTGGTAAGCCCGAACATCTTAAAAACCCTTCTATGCAAGCGGTTTACGATTTCTTCAACACCTATTATGTGCCCAATAATATGGCCATTTGCCTGTCAGGAGATCTTGACCCGGATCAAACGGTAGAGCTCATAGATCAATATTTTGGCGATTACAAACCAGGAAAACTACCTGATCGGAAAAAACCCAAAGAGCCTCATTTGACGAATTCTGTTCAAACGGCCGTTTGGGGTAACGAAGCTGCCAATCTTACTATGGCTTACAAAGCTGATGGTTTTGGTAGTTATGAAAGTAGGGTTTTAAGAGTGATTGGTAGTTTGCTTTACAACCAAAGAGCCGGCTTAATTGACCTCAACCTTAACCAAAACCAGCAAGTGATGGAGGCATTTGGAGGTTATTTGGGTCTTGAAGACCATTCAATTCTTTTATTAAATGGCGTTCCTCATCAGGACCAAAACCTTGAGCAAGTAAAGCAGCACATACTTGAACAGGTTGAAAATATTAAACAGGGTAATTTCGATGATTGGCTCATTGAGGCCGTCATCAATGACCTTAAGCTTAAACAGATCCAGCAATATGAAAGTAACCAAGGCCGATCCGAGGCTTTTGTAGATGCATTTACCAATGGCGTTGATTGGCAGGATTACGTCAATGAAATCAACAAGCTTGAAACCATTACTAAAGAAGATGTCATTGCCTTTGCCAATGAAAACCTTAATGATAATTACGTAGCGGTCTTTAAGCATCAAGGAGAAGATCCGGATACATTTAGAATTGAAAAGCCCCCTATTACACCATTAAAGCTGAATCGCGAGGATCAATCCAGTTTTTTTAAGGAGGTTGAAGCCTTGAAAGTAGAGGCTTTGGAGCCGCAATTCCTTAATTTTGAGGAGGACCTTTACCAAGATCAATTCAACGATCAAATTCCTTTTTATTACGTGCAAAACAACTTGAATGAAACATTTAAGTTGTATTACATATTTGATATGGGCCGGATTCATGACCCTGTATTACCTGTGGCTATCAGATATTTACCTTTTTTAGGTGCCTACGACATGAGTCCGCAAGAGGTTCATAAAGAATTTTTCAGGTTGGGCTTAAGTTTCGATGTTTCTGTAACAAAAGATCAAATTCAAGTCCACTTAGAGGGGCTTGAAGAAAACCTTGAAGCTGGTATTAAGCTTTTTGAACACCTTTTGGCCAATGCCCAGCCAAATGATCAAACATTTAAATCCCTGATCGCCAACATCCTCAAAAAACGGGAGGACACGAAATCGGATAAAAATGTTATCCTTAAAGAAGCACTCCTGAACTATGCAAAATACGGGCCTACCAACCCGTTTTCTTACCGCCTTAGCAATGAACAATTGTACAAATTAGATCCACAGCATCTGGTGGATTACATCAAATCCTTGAATCAGTATCCGCACCGGATATTTTATTATGGCCAGATGCCACCTTCGCAAGTCAAATCTATTACCCAGCAATACCATCCGCAGTTCGATCATTTAAAGCCAATCCCCCAAAAGCAACAGTTTAAAGAAAAAACTTTCGATCAAAATGATGTCTATTTGGTGGATTACGACATGGTGCAATCCGAGATGGTCTTGGTATCAAGGGATGAAACCTTCAATAAAGCCAACGTACCCTATATCATGCTCCTGAATGAGTATTTTGGAGGAGGGCTTTCATCCATTGTCTTTCAGGAAATAAGAGAATCCAAAGCCTTGGCTTATGCTGCTTTCTCCTTCCTTACAACACCTCACGAAAAACAGGATTCTCATTACGTTATCGGTTATGTAGGTACCCAGTCCGACAAACTAAAAGAAGCATTGAGCGCTTTAGAAGACTTAATGGGAGACTTGCCCTATGCCAAAGAACAATTTGATGGTGCCAAAGGAGCTGTTTTAAAAAGGCTTGAATCGGAACGTGTCAACGGCCCGGAAATCTTTTGGACTTATGAAGAGGCCAGAAAGCGAGGATTGGATTATGACTTAAGAAAAGAAATCTATGAAACCGTTCAATCGCTTGACTTTAACGCCATTAAAATGTTCTTTGACCAACATATTAAAGGTAAATATTTCAATTACCTGATATTGGGAAGTAAGGAACACTTGGACCTCAATGAACTTAATGCCTTGGGAAAATTACAAGAACTCGACCTTGAAACGGTTTTCAACTATTAATTGCTGTTTGTTTAATTTTGAACTACGCCTTTTTGAGGTATAAACTTTGAAGCATGGTAGAGCAATTTGAGATTAAGCTAAAGCCCCATCCAAGGGGGTTTCATTTGGTAACCCGGGAAATTTTAAACCAAATTGGACCCTTACCTGATCAGGGTTTGATGAACCTTTTTATCAAGCATACTTCAGCCGCTTTAACCATCAATGAAAATGCGGATCCAGCTGTAAGAAAAGATTTTGAAACCATCATGAATAAATTAATACCGGAAAATCAACCAGAATATACCCATACGCAGGAAGGACCTGACGACATGCCTTCCCATGTGAAAGGCGCTATGATTGGGTTTGCTTACACCGTCCCTATTACTAATGGCCAATTAAATTTTGGCACCTGGCAAGGTATCTATCTTTGTGAGCTAAGAAATCATGGTAGTTCAAGGAAAATAGTAGCTACCGTTTACAGTTAAAAGGTGATGCAATAGTGTTTTGATTTCCAAAAATTTATAGTAATTTAGCGAAAAAAATAAAAGCCATGAGAAATTTAGTATTTACATTAGCAGCATTTGCAGTTCTTTTTTCAGCCTGCAGTAAAGACGAAGATGACAGTACTTCCGGTACATTAAATGGTGGTAACAACAATACGGAAGCAAAAAAGGGATGCACCGATCCAATTGCTATAAATTATGACTCAGCAGCAACTCAGGATGATGGTAGCTGCAATTACATTACAGATACAATACCTACTGATAGAACCGCTATTTTAGAGGAATTTACAGGTGTTCGATGTCCTTTTTGCCCGGATGGAAAGAGAAGAGCGCAAAATATTAAGGATGACTACCCAGAATCCTTTTTTATGATCGCCATTCATGGTGGGTATCTTTCAGATCCTTATTCAGGGGATCCTGATTTGGTAATTGATCAAGGTTCTACGGTGCTTCAATATTGCGGTGCTGGTGATGCCGGTTATCCTTCCGGTGCCATCAACCGTCATGATTTTGGAGGAAGCCAATTAGCTATGGGAAGAGGCCAATGGAGCTCAAATGTTGAAACTATTCTTAATCAATCATCTCCTGTTAATGTTGGAATCCAAACTGAATTGGATAAGGATACCAGAGAACTTACCGTCAAAGCAGAAGTTTATTATACTGAAGATATAGAAGGCGCTAATAAACTGACTGTAGTCATTTTAGAGGATGGTATTAACGCTACCCAAGATACTCAGTCGGGTAAAGATAATGAATTTATTCATGATGATGTTTTAAGAGATTTCCTTTCCCAAACCTGGGGTGATGAAATTAGTAATACTCAAAAGGGTGAGCGCACTCAAAAACAATATACCTACCAAATACCAAGTAATATTAGCATAGAGAATGCAGAAATCGCAGCATTTGTAGCTAAAGATAAAGAGGAAATTTACACCGGACATAAACAAGAGGTTAAAACAGAATAATTTAAAAGGCATGGGGTAAAAAAGGGCTGGTTTTAAGAAAGCCAAGCCCTTTTTTTATGCTTAGTAAGTGGTTTTTGGCCAAAAAAAACCGCCTTGAAGGCGGTTCGTTGGTAAGCTCCCCCCCCCGGATTCGAACCGGGGACCTACTGATTAACAGTCAGTCGCTCTAACCTGCTGAGCTAGGGAGGAATGAATCTCATTTAAACGAGGTGCAAATATAATGGGTTTTGGCAATTTCAACCAAACCAATGGACGGAAATTTAGTTAACTTTTACACCGTCATCGGACGCTGATAATGGTATCGCTGACAAAGCATATTTATTCCTTACTTCCAATCATTCCTTCCATTGGGCTGGAAGCCTTCGCGTATAGGCGTTGAGCAATTCTGCCTGATTCGTAAGCAAGTTTACCTGCTTGTACGCCAAGTTTCATGGCTTCGCCCATTTGAACCGGATGTTTGGCTTGAGAAACAGCGCTGTTCAACAATACGCCATCTGCTCCGATTTCCATGGCATAAGCGGCATCCGAAGCCGTTCCAACGCCTGCATCTACGATCATGGGTGCCTCAATTTGATCGCGAATGATCATTAAATTGTAAGGATTGCGAACGCCCATTCCTGAACCAATTGGGGCGCCTAAAGGCATTACGGCCGCACAACCCATGTCCGAGAGTTTCTTAGCCGTTATTGGGTCATCGTTGGTATAGGGCAATACCACGAAATCTTCCTTCAAAAGTTGTTCGGTTGCTTTTAACAACTCGGGTATATCCGGAAACAAGGTTTCTTCATCTCCAATGACCTCCAGTTTAACCCAATTCGTGCCTAATGCTTCACGGGCCAATTGCGCTGTCAGTACTGCTTCTTTAGCAGTAAAGCAAGCAGCCGTGTTGGGTAGAATGGAATAACCATCCTGCTTTAAGTATTTTAAAGTGTTTTCCTGGCCATTGCCTTGAAGATCGGTCCTGCGTATGGCTACCGTTACCAGTTCAGAGCCGCTTGCCTTTAAAGCATCCCGCATGACCTCGGCATTTGGGAAATTGGCCGATCCCATGATCAAGCGGGATTCAAATGTTTGATCTGCTATTTGTAAAGGTGTCATGTTAGAATAAAAGATTTAATATTCAGGACAAAAGATTATTTTATTATACGAAATTTTTCCAAATCATGCATTAAAATCGTTCTAATGCATGAAGGTCTCCCGACCTTCGTTACTGGACACGTTAAAAAAATCAAGCCACTAAGCTGATTCTTCGAATCAACTTGAATGTGATTTTGCTAAGTTGGGTTTATTGGATGCCGAATTATGCATTGAAATTGGTTTGAGTTTTTAGGCCTTGTAAAGTTCGGGTTGATTAAAATTTATTCAGGCTAATGTATTTGAGCTTATAAAACGTGCTTTGAAATTAAAAGATATTAACTCGATTTCTCCTTCTAAGTGCTCGATAGGGGTCGTTGGTGGCCTTTACTTTTTCAACAACCTTACAACCTCATTTCTACCATTTTCCATTTCGTTTCAACCACAGCTCCCCAACCAATTTTTTTACAACAATATTACCAGTTGTTACAATGTATTACCATTCATTAACCTCCTTGCACAGCCGTAATTACTTCAATGCTACTGCCATCTTTTATTTGATAAACATCCCATTGACTTTTAGGAATGACCTCTTCATCTACGGCTACAGCAATCCCTTCATGGCTTTCTGAATTTCTGAACTCGCTCATGAGCTCATCTAAAGTATTTGCTTGATCTGTTTTGTAGGCTTTTCCATTGATCGTCAGCTTCATAACAATAGATTTTTTTAAATTTAACGATAATCAGGTTGTTTACGTTTGATCTTCAAACCTTGCGGGCCCGAAATTTTCCAATGCCGTCCATTTATTGCCTTCCAGGATTTCGTTGGCCAATCCGAAAGCAGTGATGGGCGTTAGAAGAATACCATGGCGGTAATGGCCGCAAGCACAAAACAAATTTTCTACTGAAGTTTCGCCAATGATAGGTGCGTTATCAGGGGTTGCTGGTCTAAGCCCTGCCTCCACCTTTTCGATTGGAAGGTCAAATATTGCTGGGATGGTTTCCCAAGCCTCTTCCAAAATGTTTTTGATTCCTCCTGCCGTTGGTTGGGTATTAAAGCCCTTTTCTTCCGTAGTGGCCCCAACGCAAATAACCGAGTCCTTAGGTACCAAATAGCCCCTTAAAAACCTCACCATGGAAGAAAGCTTGAATTCTGTTATCTGGTTAAGGACGAGGATTTGACCTTTTACTGGCCTGATCGGGATATGAATTGAAGCCTCTACATCAATTTTGGGAATCCAGCTTCCGGAAGCCAAAACCACTTGTGAAAAGTGGTGGGCGCCCTCAGTTGTATTAATTTGAAAACTATTCGCATTTGCTTTGGCTATACTGTTAACATTTCTCTGTTCCAGCAGTTGCCCCCCATTGGTTTTGAAAGCCGCTATTAATGCTTCTAATAACCGGTGATTGTCTATCTGGGCATCTCCGGGAAACCACATTGCAGCTGGAATCCGCGGAGATAGTAAAGGCTCTTTTTCGCGAGCTTCTGTGCCTGTGAGCCATTCTACTTCCAGGTTCAATTCCTTACGAAATTGATGCAATCTTCTCATTTGCTGATTATCATCCCTGCCAAGTGCTGCAAGCAAAGTACCACAGCGTTCGATATCAGGTGCTAAATCGGTATCTTTTTTTAATTCCTCAATAAATTCGGGGTACCATTGCAAACTCTCTTGTCCAAGTTGCATCAATTCAACTTCCTCAAATCCTGCTTCTGCAACAGGTGCCAACATTCCTGCTGCGAGGTGGCTGGTCGCTTGGCCTGCTTGGTCCCTGTCAAAAATGGTTACTGCTTTTCCATTTCTGGCAAGCTGCCACCCAATGCTTAGGCCAATCGTTCCTCCGCCAATTATGGCTATTTGATCATTTTGATTTGATGGCATGTTATTGTTTTAAGAAAAAAGCATGATTTTTAATAACCAAGCATTTTTGATTCATGAACCTTTTAAGGTAAAATTTAAAGCCTTTAAATGATAGAAATGCTTTTCATTATTTTAAGTTCATACCGGCCATTGTTCTTGTCTGTAAGCACTATCCCAAAACATCCATTCTAATTTGGAGCTGTAAATAAAAGCTCCTTTCATGGCTTCCTTATTTTTATGGGAAGTTTCAGCCGCCAATTCGTTAGTTATGTTCTTGGCTTTTTCAACCAAATCGGCAAAAGCCGCTCCTGAATAAGTGTCGATCCATTCCTGATAAAAGTTATTAGGTGCTGCATTTTGGTAGATGTAATCGCCTACTTCTTTGTAAATCCAAAAACAAGGCAGCAGTGCAGCCATACTCTTTTCATAGGAAGCCGTAGCAGCTGTTGCCAACAAAAAACTGGTATAGTTCATACACGTTGGCGATTTTGAGGCTTCCCCTGAGACCCCGAATTTTGCAAAATATTGGTCATGCAAAGCGCTTTCTACGGTCACAGCACCCTCAGCGAATTTGGCAAATTGCTGCAAGTAACCGGGCGAATCGGCACGAGCACCCATCAGGGCAAGGCTTTTACCAAAATCGAACAAATAAAGTGCATCTTGCTGCATGTAAAATTTGAACCGCTCTTTTTCCAACGTTCCCTTCATTAATTCTTCATTGAAAGGGTGCCGAATAATTTGGTCGTAAACATTTTTTATAGAGTTCCACAATTCCTCTGTAAATGCCATATTTCAACAAGTATTTTTAGTTTATAGGAACAACAATTTTAATGGTAAGATGTTAACGATTCTGCCATGCCGTTTTTAGATTTTTAGTATTACAAGGCTTTTAGCACGGTTTGCCATAATAAATCCGCCGTTCTATCCCATGAAAAAACTTCTCGCTGTATTTTGCCTTTTTCTATTAAATCCGCTCTTAACCTTGGTCGCTCCCAAAGTTTTTGCATTGAATCTGCAATTGCTTCCGGGCTAAAAGGATCAACGATCAATCCGGCATCTCCAGCTACCTCAGGAAGAGAGGAACGATCAGACGTGATGACGGGCACGTTACAGTTCATGGCTTCTATCAGTGGGATGCCAAACCCCTCAAAATAGGAAACATAAGTAAGCGCGTAAGCTGAAGCCAAGCAGGTGGAGAGGTCACTTGAGGTCAAACTACCCGTAAATATGACTTCATCGCGGTGTTTCATTTGCTCATAAGTATGCTCCAATTTTTCTGTAGACCAAGCTTTGCGCCCTATCAATACCAGCTTAAGATCACTTTCAGTTTGGTCCTTGAACAAATCAAAAGCTTTTAAGAGGTTGTCAATGTTTTTTCTTTGGTGCAGCGATCCTACATAAGCAAAAAACTCATGACCACCAGTTAGCGATTGTTTGACCTCATTTCTTTTTTGCGCTGTTAAAGGCTTGAAATACTTGTTGCCCCCGTTGTAAACCACATCAATTTTATCCTGGTTAATGGCATACCTATCAACCAAGTCCTGCCTGGAATAAGAAGAAACGGTGGCAATCCGGGTAGCTTTTTTTGCATAACGGGGAAAGAAGTAATGATAATATTTACGCGTGGTCCAGGGCACGTCATTAGGGTAATGTTCAAAAGCAAGGTCATGAATAACGGGTACAGCCTTGAAATTGCTCCTTAATGATAAATAGCCATCCGGTGATAAAAAAATGTCGGGTTGGTGTTTTTTGAGGATTCTTGGAATGCTCCATTCAAACCACCAATACCATAAAATCGGATGACGAGCAGGCGGGTAAACGACCTCTGGAGTAATGTTATCGTTGTAAATAAAAGCCTCATCGTAAGGACGATCAAAAATGAAGATGAATTCATTGTCGGGAAAATTGCGGGTAATGCGTTGCATGGTTTCATGGGTAAAAACACCTATGCCTTCAAGTTGATCTTTTAGTAAAAATCTGGTATTGACCGCGATTTTCATGGTTAAGGATTTGAACAGCAAAAATGCAGTTTTTCTTGGGAATTAAAGATTGGATTGTGGGTTTCAATGCGGCTTATAAAATTTGAAGGTCTTATTTTTGTAGTTGTAAATTAGCGTTTATTGCAACAAATCAGGGCCAAGGTCAAGCGATATCTTCCGTTAATGGATGCCAATTTAGCCGAGCTTGTCAAGGGCAGTTCAACTGCTTTTATTTTCAGGGTTGCTAATGGGTTGTTGGTTTACTTGTTCAATTTTCTTGTGGCTAAACTTTATGGGCCATCAGGCAATGGGCTTTTCTCTTTCTGCTTTACAGTGCTCAACATTTTAGCCATTGTTGGGATTTTGGGCATGGAGACCTATATTGTTCGGGCATTGGCTGATTATGCCCCAAAAAACCTTTGGGGTGCCATCCGCGCCACTTATTTCAAAGGAATCGTATTGGTTCTGGCTACGAGCGCTTTTCTGGCTATGCTCGGCTACTTTTTGCTTCCAGAACTTCTTGCAGGGATTGGTAAAACAGATTATCAAACAGGCATTAAAATAATTGCTGCTGCTTTGATCCCAACCGTTCTTATGAAACTCCACGCCCAGGCTTTCAGGGGGCTCAAGAGTATCACCCTTTTTTCCATTTTTCAAAACGGTATGGTTTTCTTGGTAGGAAGTTTATGCTTGTGGGTATTACATGCATTTACTCCATCTCTGAATAACGTTGTATGGGCTATATTAGGCGGTGAAACGATCATGGCTTTGCTCAGTATCCTCATGTGGAAAACTTATATGAAGCCGGCTCAAACAGTTGAAAGGCCTGTCTCCTACAAAGGTTTGCTGTCCAATGCGATTCCCTTAATGTTGGTAAGCACCATATTTTACTTAATGACTTGGACGGACAAGATCATGCTTGGATCCATGACCAGCCAGGATCAGCTTGGCATCTATGAGATCGCTACAAGGTTGGCCAACCTTAATACCTTCATCATTTTTGCTATAAATACCATTGCTGCGCCCAAGATATCTGAGCTTTATGGAAAAAATGCCAAAGCCGAATTAAAACTTTTCACTCATCAAACCACTTCCATCATTATATTGCTAACCATTCCTATCATTTTTGTTATTTTGGTATTCCCGGCTTTCTTGCTCAATATCTTCGGAAGTGAATTCATTGATGGCAAGTTTAGCTTACTCGTTTTGGCGGTTGGCCATTTTATTAACTCTTTGGTTGGTCCGGTTTTATTGATGCTGAACATGACCGGCCATCAAAAAACTTCTCAATTTATTCTACTTGGGGTGGCCATTTTAAATTTTTTCCTCAATTTTATCCTGATCCCGCAGATGGGTATAGACGGAGCAGCCATAGCCACAAGTATTAGCACTATTTTATGGAATTTGCTGGCATTTTTATTTGTCTACAAATACTTTAAATTTTGGACCATCGGATTGCCATGGAAAAAAGCATGACCACCAAACCGGATTTTTTGATCATTGGGGCTGCCAAAGCGGGCACGAGCTCATTGGTTCATTATTTATCCCAGCATCAGGATATTTATTTTAGCCCGATCAAAGAGCCCAATTTTTTTTCGACTGATATTAAACCAGAAGCATTTAACGAAAGGTACTACAACAATTCTGTAATTGACCTGGATCGTTACTTTAAAGATCAACCTTTAAAACAACTGTTTTTGGCTTTTTTGCGGGATCAGGCAAGGTATCAACAATTATTTGAAAATGCAGCGCCCAATCAGGTAAAGGGAGAAGCCAGCACATCCTACTTGTATTCAGAAGAAGCGCCTCATAACATAGCCAGGCAACTACCCAATGTTAAGCTCATAGCTGTATTAAGAAACCCTATAGAAAGGGCTTATTCGCATTATTTGATGGCCCTCAAGTTCGGTTTTACTTCTAAATCATTTATGGAGGCTTTAAAGGAAGATCAAGCCAAAACAAGAAAAGGGTGGGGTATTTCTGAATTATTCCTGGAATTGGGCTTTTATTATGAACAGTTAAAACGTTATTATGAGCTTTTCCCTTCTCATCAAATAAAAATCATACTAAATGAGGAGCTTAAGGACAACCCACAATCATGTATGAGAGATTTAACGAGTTTTCTGGGGGTAGCGCCTTATGATTTTGATTTAAATAACCAAGTTAATCAAGGTGGAATTCCCCGTTTTAAAATGGTTAACGAATGGCTTAATAAATCGGGATTGCGTTTAAAGCTTGCAAGCCTCTTACCTGGATTTTTAAAGGATCGACTTCGCAAAGTTTACCTAAAAGAAGCGGCCATTCCTCCATTATCGAACGAAGCCAAAGATTTTTTAAAAAGCTTTTATGAAGCGGATGTTAAAAAAACCGAGAATTTGATCGATCAAGATCTTTCCGCATGGTTGCAGGTATAATAAGCTACAGGTAAGCGCTAATAGTCAAAGAATACTATGATAAAAAAACAATGACTTAAAAATTTATGAAATTTGCCCTCGGATTTTGCGCTTTCAATAATTGTTTAAGCTAAATATTTACCTCAATGACAAAGGATGAAACTGAATTTAATTTTATTAGTGTTATTAAATTTCTTTACCGCTGGCGTGTTTACTTAATTGGCATTGTATTGTTGGCCGGGGTTGCATCCTTCATTTTGGCAAGCCCACCGTTTACAACTCCTAAATATAAATCCTCTGCGGTTTTTTATCCCACAACTTCTGGGGCTTTTTCCAACAATGTTATGCAGGAAAACCCAACAGATAAGCAGGATTATATTGCTTTTGCTGAAGAGGAGGAGGCAGAAAAAATGCTTCAAATTCTCAAATCTCAAAAAGTTAAAAGCTACATAAGAAAGCAATATAACCTCATGGAGCATTACGACATTGACCCTGATAAAAAAGGGGCTATGTATGATTACAATGAGCAATTTGAGAGTAATATAGGTTTTGAAAAAACGCAGTTTTTATCGATTAGAGTGACTGTGATGGATAAAGATCCTCAAAAAGCTGCTTCAATTGCCAATGATATTGTTCAGTATGCAGACTCCCTTAAGAACATTTTGATGCGTAAAAAGGCCATGCAAGCTTTTCGCCTGGTAAAGCATAAATATCATGATAAGCTGGGCCAAATCAATACCATGACCGACTCCATAGAAGCCATGACGCAAAAAGGGGTTTTTAATATAGCAGAACAAGCTGGCGGCCTTAGCGAAGGGTATGCAAGAGCGCTTGTCAATAATAATTACGAGGCTGCTGAACAAATTAAAGCGGAAATGGATACACTTGGTAAATATGGGGCTACGCATTATAGGCTAAAAGAAGGAATGGTCTTTGAACTTAAAGAACTGGCCAAGTTGCACAAAAGGTATAATTTCATTAAAGCGGATGCCAACCAGCATGTTTCCAATATTTATGTCATCAGTAAAGCCTTTCCCTCTGATAAAAAAGCTAGCCCGGTAAGAAGCGTAATTGCTATTGTTTCAATGATTGCTGCTTTTTTATTTGCTACTGTGATATTTGTATTTATCGATAAATTACCGGCCATTAGAAATACCATTAAATCTTAAGCCATTCCAGGGACATCATTAAGAAAAAAGAAGTTTTGAATAAGCTATCCAAGACTCACCTCATATTAGTAACGGCCATCACTGTTTTATTTACCATGGTCAATGCTTACTTCGTTGCGGATGGTTTTTATTTATTGGGTGCTATACCCATTGGCCTTATCATGGCTTTTTTGATGATCTACAAGCCCAAAGCCATGTTTTTCCTCATCGTTTTTTGTACCCCCTTGAGTGTAATTATTGATCTTTCCGGCATTGGGGTTAGCATGAACCTTCCTACCGAGCCCCTTATTTTCTCACTCATGGTATTGTACATCCTTAGGCTAATTATTCACGCACCGATCGATCTAAAATACATCAAACACCCCTTAAGCATTCTCGTGGCTTTTAACCTGTTTTGGATGTTGATTACCACTACCACCAGTACCATGCCTCTGGTTTCGTTTAAGGACTTTTTAAGCCAAATGTGGTTCATGCTGGTTTTTTACTTTTTGCCGCTGGAGTTGTTTCAGAATTACGCCAACCTTAAAAAATTCATCTGGGCTTATTTTATTCCCTTAACAGGTGTCATTGTTTATGCCATTGTTAGACATCAGGCTATGGGGTTTACCAGGGATGTTTCCTATCTGGTTTGTCAGCCTTTTTTCAAGGAGCATACTATGTATGGTGCAACTTTGGCGCTTGTATTTCCTGTAGTTTTGGGGTTTGCCTGGGCCTACAGGCCCCTCAGGGCCAATTTATCCCAACGTCTAATCGCACTGTTTTCTACCCTCCTGTTCCTTGTGGGAATATTTTTTTCGTTTTCCCGTGCTGCATGGGTCAGCTTGGTCGTAGCCTTCCTGGTAGGGGTCCTTTTTAAATTAAAAATACAATTCCGCACTATTGCGCTTTCGATTATCATAGTTGGGGGGCTTATATTCAATTTTTGGACAGATATAAGGTTGTACCTCCAGGAAAATGAAGCCACTTCCGGGAATAACATCCAACAGCAAATACAATCCATCTACAACATTACCAATGATGAGAGTAATACGGAAAGACTCAATCGCTGGAGTTCTGCTTACAGGATGTTTTTAGATAAGCCTGTGTTTGGATTCGGACCGGGTACTTACATGTTTAAATACGGGCCTTACCAACTTTCCCATCAAAAAACCAGCATTAGCACCATTTTTGGAGACCTTGGCAATGCTCATAGCGAGTATTTAGGTCCCCTTGCAGAATCCGGTTTTCTTGGTTTTCTAACGATGGTTCTTTTGTTTATTTTTACGGTCTATTATGGAATGCAGGTCATTTATTTCAATCCTAATAAAACCGCACGAGTAGCTACTTTTTTCATTCTAATAAGTTTGATAACCTATTTTATACATGGCTTTTTGAACAATTTTTTAAGCTATGATAAGGCCTCCGTTCCTTTCTGGGCTTTTATCGCAGCCATTACGGTTTTTGATGTTAAATATGGCAGGAAAGGCCAAGTAGCAGTTGAAGATGAATAAATTTTGGTTGATTTTTAGCTGCCGGCTTTTAAATTTGATTTTGCGCTAAGGAAAACGGGTCACTCAACCCATTTGTGGAGCAATCGAATTGGTATTTTTCCTCGTTGTTATTACAATTCTACTTCATTCTACGCGCTAACAACTTGTACTATTTATTGCAATAACTTTACAACGTTTTCCTCATCCTTGCCACTTGAATGCCCATTTGTTCGCGATATTTGGCTATTGTTCTTCGGGCCACATTGTAACCTTGCTCATTGAGCATTTGCGTTAGTCTTTCATCTGTATAAGGTTTATTCTTATCTTCATTGCCTATGATGTCTTCAAGGATCTGTTTTACCTCACGGTTGGAAACTTCATCCCCTTGTTCGGTTTGAATGCCTTCTGAGAAGAATTCTTTTAAGGAGAATATGCCAAAGTCTGTTTGTACATACTTACTGCTGGCTACCCTGGAAACCGTTGAGATGTCCATATCGATGCGATCGGCAATATCCTTCAGCACCATCGGTTTGAGTTTGTAAAAATCGCCGCTGTAAAAAAAGTCTTTTTGAAAATCGACAATGGTGCGCATGGTCATGAGCAAGGTTTGCTGGCGTTGCTTAACGGCATCAATGAACCATTTAGCACTGTCAAGCTTTTGTTTGATAAACTGGACTTGTTCCTTGAGTTTTTTATCCCTTTTTTTGGTTTCTTTAAATCCTTGCAATGTTTCCTGGTAACTTGGACTGATTTTTAAAGAAGGCGCGTTTTTGGAATTCAAAGATACCTGTAATTCTCCGCTTAAATTTGTTACAATGAAATCAGGATTGATGTATTGGGCCTTTAGGTTTTGGCTGCCTTCTCCCGGTTTGGGATTTAGGTGCGTAATGACCTCTAAAACTTCTTTGAGTTGGTCCCGGTCAATTTTTAGGGCTTTCATCAGTTTTTCATAATGCTTATTGGCAAGGTGTTTCATGTAGTTGGATACCACTTGCTTGGCCAATTCCACATTTTCATCCTGCTCTTGCTTTCGCTCAAGCTGAATAAGCATGCACTCTCTCAAGTCCCTTGCACCAACACCAGGAGGATCAAAGCTTTGGACGATTTTGATGACTTGATGAAGTTCCTCTTCATTGGTACGGATGTTATGAAGAAAAGCAAGGTCATATGCTATGCTCTTAAGCGGTCTTCTTAGGTAGCCATCTTCTTCTATGGTTCCGATTAGATGACGTGCCAAATTTTCTTCCCTTTCAGATAGTTCAGTGGCCCCTAATTGTTGCTCGAGGTTCTCATAAAGTGATAACCGGTTGACCATTGGTACCTCTTTCTCCTCTTCATCGGGGTCAGTAGGCATGTAATCGTCCATTCCTCCCTCATCACGGGGTAAGTAATCTGCTATGTCAAATTCTTCAATTTCGCCTTCTTCAGTAGGGCTTTCATTTTCTTCCTGTTGCTCAAATTCCTGGTTTTCTTCCGTTTCTTCAGCTGTTGTTCCATCTTCGAGTGCCGGATTTTCCTCAAGTTCTTCTTCCAAACGCTGCTCAAACTCCGAGCTGTTGAGTTGAAGTAGCTGAATGAATTGTATTTGTTGGGGGGATAATTTTTGCAGTAATTTTTGATTAAGCCCCTGTTTTAACATCTTTGTATGCTTATTTTATCATCTCCTTAACGCAAAATTGAAGCAAAGAATTTACTTTCGGCTAATAAAATTTATAAAATTTCAAGGCTAATGAAACTCAAAGACCAAAATACAACCAACCTTAAATATTTAAAGTATCATGAAGGTGAAACCGTAGCCATCAATGGATGGGTGGCCAACAGGCGGAACAGCAAAAAGTTGATTTTCTTGGTCCTTCGGGACGGGACTGGGTTTTCGCAATGTGTTGTTAGCTTAGACGAAGTTGGTGAAGAGCAATTTGAAAATGCCAAGCATCTAAAGCTTGAAAGTTCAGTTTACGTAGAGGCCCACGTGGTTAAAGATGAAGGCCAAATCGGGGGTTACGAGCTTCATGCATCGAACCTTGAAGTTTATCAACAAGCAGAAGAATACCCACTGGGCAAAAAAGAACATGGGGTGGATTTTCTACTTGACAACCGGCATCTTTGGCTTAGGTCCAAGCGCCAATGGTCCATTATGCGGATTCGCAATCAGATTATATTTGCAATTCACTCCTTTTTCCATGAAAATGATTTTATGAAAATGGACTCGCCCATTTTTACGGGCAATGCGGCAGAAGGGACGACCGACCTTTTTGAAACCGATTTCTTTGACCAGCCCGGTTACCTTGCCCAAACAGGCCAACTCTACGGCGAAGCCATGTGCATGGCAATGGGTAAGATTTATACATTCGGTCCAACCTTTCGGGCTGAAAAGTCCAAAACAAGGCGCCATTTGTCAGAGTTTTGGATGATCGAGCCTGAAATGGCCTTTTATGATTTGGAAAAGACCATGAACCTCATCGAGGGTTTCCTTCAATATGTTATTAGTTCTGTATTGAACAATTGCCAGTTTGAACTTGAACAATTGGGCAGGGATACCACAAGCCTGGAAAATGTTCAAGAACCTTTTGCCAGGATTACCTATGATGATGCGGTAGAAATTTTAAGAGGTGAGCAGGAGGTTAATGGCAAAAATACCATCCAGACCATTGAAGGTGATCTCAGGTTTACCAAGAATCGCATTGAAGAGGTAAGGAATGAAATTGAAGAGCTCGAAAATGAGTTAAAAGGTGGAGGTTTGAAGAAAGGTAAGATCAACCAGTACAAAGAACAAATCCGTCAACTGAAAGTAGAGCTTAAAGACCTTGAGGAAGATGAACGCAATTTACCGCATTGGATTGAGTCGGCCAGGAATTTCGAATACGGTGAAGATTTTGGCGGTTCGGATGAAACTGTTTTAACGCGCCTGTTTAAGACGCCCATCATGATTTATAACTGGCCCAAGGACATTAAAGCTTTTTACATGAAGGAAACAGAAGATAACGACAACCTTGTAAAAGGTGTTGATGTACTCGCGCCGGAAGGCTATGGTGAGATTATCGGGGGTTCTGAGCGGGAAACTGACAAGGACAAGCTTATTGAAGCCATTAAGCGTCACAATTTACCAATGGATGCATTTGAGTGGTATTTGGATTTAAGAAGGTATGGCTCTGTTCCCCATGCTGGTTTTGGGCTTGGTTTGGCAAGGTTCGTTTCTTGGATTTGCCATTTAGACCACGTACGAGAGGCCATTCCATTTCCAAGGATGATGGGAAGGTTGTTTCCATAGCGGGAAATTATTTGAGAAAGAGTTAATAAGGGTGGTAGAATTGTAAGTATTAACGATGCCTGCAATCAATAAATAAAGTTGAAATGCAAAAGAAATACTTGGAAATAGGGTTTTCTGCTGGCTAAAAGTTTTTTAGCTGGAACGTTGGTGAAAGGGATTTGGTTGGTTTGCCAATTTTTCTTTGCACTGCTGTCGTATTCCTTTTTAGAATTATTTCTTTTTAGCAGCCAATTCTAAACTTTTAAAATAAAATTGCTTGGGGGTATCCTAAATGTTGTTATATACTATTAAGCATTCATGCTTTGTATAGCAAAAAATTTTAAAAGCGATGGTTTGAGTTTATACTGTTTCACATGGGCAAGTTGAATAGGAATCCGGTTATTTTACTTTTAAGAACAAAAAATTATATACCTACCGACCAACAGAACCTTCATTACTGATGGTGCACCTAAAGGCAGTGTTAAAATATATTTCGGAGATGGCAGTGCTGTAAAAGTAAAATTGGCTTTCACGGATACGTTTGCCAGGCCGGTAAATTATACTGTTCGGTATCGAGATTCGAATTCGACTTTTTTAACTAAAATAGCCTGATTATCCAGGTTGAGGCTATCATTTACCGCCTCCTCAACTTCCAGCTATAATAGCCCATGACCCCAATAATTAAGACAATGCCCAATGGCAGGAATACAAAAAACAAAACTGCGGCTATAACTAATGCTATTAGGCCACCTAAACATCCCGATAGCCGGAATTGAAAGTTCCTTCCATGGTTAAATTGTTTGAATGGGTCTTCTGCTGCATTGCCATCTACGTCTTCTGCTTCCACATCCTCTATATCCGGGTCCTCTTTGGGCTTACTTGGTTTTCGATGCTTGTTGTGTTGTTGGTTCGATGCCATATTGCTTACGTTACAGTAATCAAGGTTTTTAGTTTGCTAACCGACAAAATTTATGCTACAAAAATTTCAAATTAGCAAGGTATTTGTAAAATTGGATTGCAAACAAATCAATTACTATGAAAATTGTAACCTCATTGTTGGTTGGTTTATTGGTTGTGCTGATTTTACCAGCCAATGCCCAATCAGATGATTTTTTCAAAGAAGCAGATCATTTTTTTGAAAAATACGTGATAGATGGAAAGGTAAACTATTCAGCCATTAAAACCAACCCTAAGCAACTTAATCGATTGGTCAATTACATTGAAGAAGCTCAACTACCCCAAGTCCATAACAATACGAAAAAAGCTTTTTACCTTAATGCTTACAATATATTAACCATTAATTCCATTATCAACCATTATCCTGTGGAATCTCCAAATGATATTAAAGGTTTTTTTGATGGTATTGAACATACCGTTGCGGGTAAATCTATGACATTAGATAATATTGAAAAAGGAACGCTTTATCAAAATTACAGCGATTCCAGGTTGCATTTTGCCCTCGTTTGTGCTGCTAATGGTTGCCCTCCACTAAAATCCGGGGCTTTTAAGCCTAAAAATTTGGATCAACAATTAGCTCAGCAAACGGAACTTGCATTGGGTGATCAGAATTTTATCAGGGTTAAGTCTCGAGATAGGATGGTTGAAATCTCTAAAATATTTAAATGGTACCGGCAAGATTTTTTAAATGAAGCCAACAATCTCCTTGAATATTTAAATGAGCACCGAAAGAGCCCATTACCCACTGATATGCAAATTAGCTATTATGAGTACGATTGGTCGCTTAATGAAATAAAAAAAAAGTAAAAAATAAGGCTACCTCTTCTTCTAATAACTCTGATTTGATCCGGCAAGCAACCGGGTATATCCTTGATCGGGGAAGTGTTGAAATAAAACTCTTCCAAAACATTTACACCCAAACACAAAAGTTTGATCGGAATTGGGAAATTGAGGAATTTGACCAGAGGTCCACTTTTTACACGGGTAGCCTGGAAATACTTTACGGATTAGATAACAGGGTCAACATTGGCGCAGATGTCTTTTACAAAGCAGTGCTTAACCATAAAAAGGAAAATCTACCGGCAGAAATATTAGAATTTCAAAAAAACCAAAATGCCCATCATGCCTTCAATGCTGTATTGCCAAAGATTAAATGGCAGCCATTTGAAGGCTGGGATCAATATACCATAGAAGCAGGTTTTTTCATACCCATCGCCTCTGACCAAAAAGGAATAGATCATGACCGCCCTTATTTGGCAGCTGGCCAATATGAGTTTTGGGTTGAAAATTTTTTTGTGTATAACATTGGTAGTGATTTTCAGTTGTTTGGGGAATTGGATGCTTATTGGCGCATGGGAGAAGATGAATTGACTGATGCCACAAGTGCATTTCGAACACCGGTAAAAGCCTTCTTTTCCTACTTTTTCTTCGATCGCTGGTCGGCTTATGCCATGACCGAGTTTAATCCTACCTGGGGTGATGATTTATGGTCATCAGCCTATAACCAAAATGGTCTTGGTGTTAAATACCAGCTCACCAATTCTTTAGAGGTTGAACTACTTTATACTGATTTTACAGCAGGTAAAAACCAGGGAGCGGGCAGAACCTTTAATTTCGGTTTGAGATTTCAAAACTGACCCTCTTTAAACTCAAGACAACAATCATTTAATCCTTTCGAGTCTCATTGTTTAAGTATCAAGTTTTAGTTAATGGTTTTCAGGCAATTGGCCTTGTTGTACTATTTAAGGCTGACGCAAAAAAGTTTGCCAAATTTTCCTACTAAGCTTGATTAAGCTTATAGGGATACCAACATTAACACTTTTATTCTGCTCAAACATTTTCATAGAAATTTACATTTGCTAAGCTTTAACGCATAGATAAGTCCTCTTGAGGTTGTTAAATAGACTGCCTTAATGTAAATTTGCCAGTCAAACTCGGGAAAAATTAGCATTATTTTCTGATTTTCAATAATCTATAGAGATCTAAAAAACCAATTAAATAACTTTTTATGAAAAGTAAAGGTGCCATTAAGTTTTTCACCGTTGCCTTAATCATTGTCTGCTTATATCAGCTTTCTTTTACCATCGTCACTTCGGTAATTGAAAATAAGGCTGAAAATTATGCGGATGGTAATGTAGAAAAGAAAGAAAGGTTTCTTGATTCTATTAGACATGAGCCGGTTTACAATCTACTCGTCAAAGAATATACCTACAATGAATGCCTGCAAAGGGAGCTCAACCTTGGTTTGGACTTGCAAGGCGGCATGCATATAACATTAGAGATATCTACCAAAGATCTCCTACTCGAGCTTTCTAATAACAATGAAGATGAAAATTTCAGGAAGGCTTTAAACATGGCCGAGCAAAAGCAAAAAAATTCGCAAGAGGATTATCTAACCTTGTTTATCAATTCCTTTCAGGAACTTGAGCCAGATGGTCAAATTGCAGCCATTTTTGCTACCCGGGAAAATAAAGATGATATAAGTTATAATTCAAGCAATGAAGAAGTTTTAGAATTTTTAAGAAGTGAAGTATCAGACGCATTAGATCGAACTTACAACATATTACGTACACGTGTTGATCAATATGGCGTATCCCAACCTAATATTCAAAAGCAACCAGGTCCTGGAAGGATCATTGTAGAACTTCCGGGAGTTGACAATCCTGAAAGGATCAGGAGTTTATTGCAAGAAACAGCAGAGCTTGAGTTTTGGGAAACTTATGAAACGGAAGAAATTCTTTCTAATATCCAGAAAGCCAATGAGGTCATTCGCAGGGTTGAGGAGCTCGAAAGATCTGACAAGCAAGATGATACAACAATGGCTTCCAATGAACAAGATACAGCCTCAGATGATGTTCCCTTCTTTGGAGAAGGAGAAGAAGAAGCTGAAGATACTTCGGCAATGGCTGACGAAGGGCAAGAAGGAATAGATACTACCGATCTTTTAGCAGGTACGGATACAGCTGCCCAGGATACAGCTCCTCAAAATCTGTCAGAAGAAGAATTTCGACAGGAAAATCCGCTTTTTAGTGTTTTAACACCTGCTGTTAGAAGAACAGATCAAGGTACTTTCCCGCGAGAAGGGCCAGTAGTTGGTTACGCCAGGGGCTTGGATACGGCCCAGGTTAATGAATACCTTAATATGGAAAAGGTGCAATCCGTATTGCCCAGGAAACTTCGGCTTTTCTGGTCTGCCAAACCTGCCAGCGATGATCGCAATGTTTATCAACTAATAGCTGCTAAAGTAACAACTGCAGATGGCAGTCCTCCTTTAACGGGTCAAGTAGTTACTGATGCTCGCACAGATATCTCCAAACAAGGAGAAAGGCAAGTGTCTATTCAAATGAATTCGAGGGGTGCAAGGATATGGGAACGCCTTACCGGTGATAACATTGGTCGAAGCATAGCCATTGTGTTGGATGATCGAGTATATTCTTTTCCCAATGTTAATGCTGAGATCTCAGGTGGTAATTCTGTAATAAGTGGACGGTTTACAACTACGGAGGCCAATGACCTGGCTAACGTACTGGAATCCGGTAAGCTTCCCCTTGCGATTAACATTGTGGAAGAATCCGTAATTGGTCCTTCGCTTGGTCAGGAATCCATTACAGCGGGATTATGGTCATTGGTAGCCGGATTGATTCTGGTATTGATCTTCATGGGTTTTTACTACAATCATGGTGGTTTGGTAGCCAACGTTGCCTTGCTTGCTAATATGTTCTTTATTATGGGTGTTTTAGCTTCACTTGGCGCTGCCTTAACCTTGCCGGGTATGGCGGGTATTGTCCTTACCATAGGTATGTCGGTCGATGCCAATGTGCTAATATTTGAGCGGATTCGAGAAGAGCTTAAGGAAGGTAAAGGAATCCGGCTTGCTGTGGCTGATGGGTATAGGAATGCTTATTCCTCAATTATAGATGCCAACCTTACTACGCTCTTAACTGCCATCATACTTTATACATTTGGTTCTGGTCCTATTCATGGATTTGCTATCATCCTCATTATTGGTATTTTAACTTCCTTATTCAGTGCTATCTTTATCACGAGGTTAATTTTTGATTGGGCACTGGCAAAAGATAAAATTGTCCATTATGGCAACACCTTAACCATTAATGCATTTAAAAACTTAAACTTTGATTTTATAGCCAAACGGAAAGTGGCTTACATGATTTCTGGCGTTATTGTTGGTGCCGGTTTAATTTCACTGATATTTCATGGGCTTACCTACGGGATTGATTTTAAAGGCGGATATTCCTACATTGTAAGTTTTGAAAAACCTGTGAAGCCTACCAACATTAGATCCACTCTTGAAAATCCTTTTGACGGAATGCCTCAAGTTAAAACCTTTGGATCCGACCGGGAATATAAAATAACTACTGATTATAAGATAGAACAAACTGCAGAAGGCACTTCGGAAGAGGTCAAAAGTGCTTTAACGGCGGGGTTGAATCAAATAGGACCTAATTACAATGTTAAGAGTTCCCAAAAGGTTGGGCCAACCATAGCGGAAGATATAAGGACTTCGGCCATTTGGGCAGTACTGTTCTCTTTGATCGTAATATTTTTGTACATATTTTTAAGGTTTCGAAAATGGCAATATGGATTGGGAGCGCTTGCTGCAGTTTTCCACGATGTGTTGGTCATTCTTGGTTTATTCTCACTATTAAGGTCTTTTATGCCCTTTTCCATGGAAATTGATCAGGCATTTATTGCAGCCATTCTTACAGTGGTTGGTTACTCCATTAACGATACGGTGGTTGTGTTCGACCGCATGCGTGAGCGGTTAAGTATTTCTAAGCGGAATCCATTCGTGGATACCGTCAACAGAGCATTGAATGATACCCTAAGCAGGACTTTTGTTACATCTTTTACTACGATCTTAGTGATACTTATCCTGTTTATTTTTGGTGGTGAGCTCATTCGTGGATTTTCATTTGCTCTGTTAATTGGTATTCTTGTGGGTACTTACTCTTCACTGTTTGTATCTTCACCCATTGTAATGGACTTACAGAAAGACAAGCACTAAGTATTGAGCATAAGTCAACTAACAACAAAAATTTTTTGCGGGCTCATAATAGGGGTTATGGCATCCGCTTGCCAGCTTTTTAAATCCGATCAAGAAGATGTTAGTGAGAACAATGGCAAAGACCAGCGGGAAGTTGTTAAGCTCCAAACCAAGTTCGGTGATGTTCATATTTGGCTTTATGATGCTACCCCGAAACATAAGGACAACTTTCTGAAATTAGTAGGAAAAGGATTTTATGACAGCACCACCTTTCACCGGGTTATTGATGATTTTATGATACAGGGTGGAGATCCAAATTCTAAAGATGACAATCCTGCGAATGATGGGAATGGTGGTCCAGGTTATACCTTAGAAGCCGAGATCAAGGACGGCTTAAAACATAGATACGGCAGTGTAGCAGCGGCCAGAAAAGGAGATAATCAAAATCCTCAAAGAAAATCCAACGGTTCCCAATTTTATATTGTTGAAAACCGAAGAGGCGCCCCTCATTTGGATGGTAAATACACGGTTTTTGGCAAGGTCATCCAAGGCATGCAAGTAGTAGAGGCTATTGCCGATAAGCCAACTAATCAAAACAATCGACCCAAAAAGGAAATTACTATGGAGGCCGAAATTGTAAAAATGAGTCAAGAAAAATTGAAGAAAGATTTTAACTTTGAAGTTCCCCAATAATTTTTAATTGGGCTGTTAGCTCAGCTGGTTTAGAGCACTTGCCCGACACGCAAGAGGTCGCTGGTTCGAGTCCAGCACAGCCCAC
>CAZLQF010000005.1:0-121867 GCA_964561545.1 uncultured Sphingobacteriales bacterium | reverse complement strand
CGCTGGGTGGTGTGAGAGGACAGGTAGGGAACTAATCCCTACCTTCCTACTCGATTGAGGAATAAGATTTTTTAAAAAGAAAAGCGTAATAACTTCAATGTTGTTCTTTGATGAAACGCTTTTGCTGTACCTTTTCTGACCCTCTAATTTCAATAAAATACTGGGCTGGGTCCAATTGCTTTAAAGGTAGCTCTTGTTGATTTTCACCCTGCCGAACTCTTATCTCGTCTTGGTAAACTACCTTTCCGTATAAGTTGAGAATCCTTACCTGCATGGTTTGACTAGCTTTCGCCCTAATCTTCAAGTTCAACGCATCAGAAACCGGATTGGGGTATAATGCCACTGAATTAAATTGATCTTCCTCAGCCCTTACGCTTCTCACCTCGGAATATTCATAACTACCATCAAAATCCACTTGCTTGATGCGGTAATAGTGGGTAATACCTGGCTTGAATTCAAGATCTTCAAAATGATAGGTATGTTCTGCTATGGTAGTCCCGTTGCCTTCTATTTTGCCGATTTTTTCCCATTTTTCACCAACACGCTTTTGCACGATGAAGTGGCTGTTATTGGTTTCAGAGGCTGTGACCCAATTAATATCCACATGATCTTGATCTGTCTCCGCATGAAAATGGAGAAGTTCTACCGGTAAAGGATTGTCATTTCCGGAAGTAGAACCAAAGGTGAAGGGACTGAAATTACTGACACTATTAACAGTTATACTTCCTGAAGTGGTACTTCCGGTAGTATTATCCTGTCCATAGCTTTCCCATTCACTATTAGTACTATTCCAATGGGCAACAACCAGGTCATTAAGGTTATCAATATTGCTGCCTGAGGATGAGCCATCTTCCCAATACAAGGTAACATTGACACTTGAATTACCATTCTCCCGGGCAAGGTTCCAATGTTCAACATCACTTACATTATTCAAGGTGCCTCCCGTAGTTGTATCGCTGTAGCTACTTTTTTCATAAGAAGCTGAAAATTCATCGTTTGAATTACTTGGGGCTGAAATTCCTAACCTGGCTGACTGCCCGCCATCACCTAACGGAAAGGTAAAAGCTTCATCACCTATTTTCTTAACGGTACCGGCAACATAAGCGTTATTTTTACCTCCCGCTGGTTGGACTATAGCATCATCTGCGATAATAAGGGTATCACTGCTGTTGGAGAATTTAACAATTCCATCTGAGAGTTTCAAGGTATCCTTGATCTTTACAGTCTGATCCAATTGCACATCAACCCCGTTATTTACTTCAATGTTGTTGAAACTCGAAGCGCCTTGCAGATTCTGTTTCCCGGTACCTTTGAATTTAATTTGTTGATTGTTACTGTTTAGTTTAAGGGTACCATTAACGATTAAATCCCCTTTAATAATCATATCCCCACCGGAAGATCGACCTGTGCCATCATAAGTAACGTTGCTTCCAATGGTTAAATCTCCCTCTACAGTAAAAGGATTACTACCGCTTGTGGTATAACTTATGGCAGAACCGGTTTTACTTTTCAGCGTTAAGCTGGTGGGATAAGTTTGACCCGAAACAGAAATACTTTGTCCATTTGATTCAAATATAATCTCACCTTCAGTGCTGGAAGCTGAACTAATAGCAGTTACCAGGTCGTTTGTATTAAACTGACTACTATTGTTGGTAGCCTCATAAACGCCCCCTGCTTTTACTAAAATGCTGCCATTGTTGTTTTTAAAGTTTTTTGGAAGTCCTTCATCGGTACTATCAGTGAACTGACCGCCATCATCGATGGTGAGCACACTACCAGTTCCTCCTATTTTAAATGTGTTTAGGCCGCTTTTGCGGTTAACTTGAATGGAATCATTGGTTCCGGGCTGTATTTTAAGCGATTGAATAATTGTATCGGTCAAATTCTGATCCAAGTTTACTGTATAATTATTGCTAACATGGGTATTGTCTAATACAACCATATCATTGATCCCCGGGACACCATTGGGATCCCAATTATCGCCACTGCTCCATTTATTATTACCAGCATCCCGATCCCATTTTTTAGGCGGTTTCCCAGTAACACGGATGTTGTCAAAAGCCGCTTCTTCCTTGCCTGTATTAAGGTTGCAGGTTACCCTTAGTGATAACTGGTCCCCAGTGTTGGACAAGTCCCATTTAAAGTCTTCAAATATACCTTTTAAGACCGTTCCATTGCCACTACCATCAAGGTTGGTATCCTCTTGCAAATTACCTCCACCCGTACTTCCGGTAAATCTGGCAATGGTTTGCCAGGTTCCACCATCAATACTGGCCTCTACCTCAATTTGATCACTGCCATCATAACCAGTAGCTGCGCCAGCGGCAAAAGCTCCTTTAATTTTTAAATTTCTATAATTGGAAATATCAATGTTCCCTATTTTAACAATACCCTTATTGGCATTTGGTAAGGGGTCGTCAAAATCCTCAACAGCGATGTAATAGGACTGATCGTAATCCGAATAAATGTACTTATCTGTCGTATTGATGTAATCAGAACCTTTTACGCGGTCAAAAATATCCTCCTCACCATTGCGCCCATTTCCATTCGGATAAGAATAGTTGCCGCTTGCTTTGGTTGATTCAAAGGATTCGGTTAAAATGTTTTCGTTTGGGGAAGTCGTGGCAGAGGCAGTAGGTCCTGAAGACCCTGATGAACTGTTAAGGAAATCAATGCTGCTTTCCGCATTGGTGAAGGACCAGATCTGAAAATCATATTTGGTATTTTTTGATAGATCAGTAAAGGTGTAACTACCGCCAATGCCATACCCAACTTTTACTACGGCACTACCATCTGATAAGTCCTGGTCAATACTTGGATCAATATTATCAGAAGGAGCTGAGATGGTGCCACTTTGTTCAGCCTTAATTAAATAACCATCCGGTGATTGATTGCCTGCTGAGGCATCCGTCCAGGTCAGTTTAATTTGCTCATTGCTTAAAGAATCAGCTGAAAAATTGGTAGGTTGATTCGATGGTTCATTTTGGCTTTTTGATGTGCCTTCGAGTTTGATATTGTCTATTCCAACATACTCACCTGAACCGTTTTGTTCAAATTGAAATTCCAGTCTAACGTTGGAGACACTGCTGCTAACATTATAAGTTTCTGATCCACTTCCGTTAAGGGCTGTTGCTCCTTGTCCTGTCCCATCTTCATAAACTTCATATGCAATTTCATCAGAATTGCCCAAGCCACTAAGTTCATAATTAAAGTTTATATTTACGCTCTTATAACCACTTACATTTACTTTTTCAAAGTTGACTTTAGCCGTTTTGTCTGTTCCAAAATCATTTTCATCGTCAAGATCCTGGATTGCTAAAACGCTATCGGAAAAAGCATTAAGGCTGATGTTACCATCCCAATCGGTACTATCCAGTAAACCATAAAAACCGTCATCATTCCACCCATCAGCGGCTGGATAAACATTATTAAGTGTATTTGAGCCTTTGTGGCTAAAGAAATTAACGTTACTTGAATACTTCCAAGACCGATTGTTGTCAAAATTTTGCTCGGCAATTGTTTGGCCAAGTAAAGGGGTGCTCTTTAAAAGTAAAAAAAACATGAGTAAAATCAACGAGCGCAATAATTGGATAGAAATCAATCTGTTTTTCATTTTTTAATTTTTTTTATTTGCGACAATTAATGGTTTAAAAAGTTCGACCTTGGGTTATCCAAACACTTTATCTGAATGTTAAATATCCTTGAATAAATAATAAAAAACAAGAGTCGAGCAATTAAATTACTTGGTTTATTGATAATCGATAAATTTTAATTCTTCTACCATCATAATATAAAACTATTAACATACAAAAGAAGTCCAATTACAAAGCCTTCCTATTCAAATTGAAATCCTTCCTATTGATTTAAGATTTGAATTTAGAAACATGAAGGGATCACTTTTTAAATCAACATTGGCTTTTAATAACCGCTCATTTAATGATTGCATTGATCATTTTAGTTGCCTACTACTAAAAATCAAAGCCGATACTCCCTTTATTGAAGGCTCAAGCAACTAAAAAGGGTTGATTGCTTGCTAATAAAAGCTCTGTATTTTATTTCGAATTCTATGATTTCAAACAAGCGATTAACCTAATTTTCGCTTCAACTCAAAAGTAAAAATTATCCAATTTTTGGCAAAGCTAAGATCGAATTATTAGTAACCAAGATAGTGCTTTTAATGGCCCGATGGGCTACTTATGTATATTTCGAAATTAGAAGGAAAAATTAAAACCTAAAGAAAATTAAAATTAAGTTACCATAGCTGCCACCCCTTTTTTTCTGCTAAAATCAGTTTGCATTTTAATGCGATAAAGAAGCTACTAACTTTTGTTAGTTACATTCATTAACCTTTTAATACTACTTCACTTTTTCAATAGTGCAAACCATTCAATTCATCTTAACCCCATCCGATGTGATTAGTAAATAACCAATTTTTGCAAAGAAAAAGCTGCGCTAAAAAATTTAAAGTGATAATTGAAATATTAATTATAATAGAAAGACTTCCACTAAATTATAAATAATTTTTACTAAGCTTGTTTAAAAATTTTCGATTTAAATTAAACAAACTTTACTACCTATTTTCTACAAAATTGTTGTTGATTGTATAGGTTAGATATGTTTTCGTTAGAAGTTATCAACCAATAAGATCCCTAAGTTTAGCTACATTGGTGAATTACTTAACAGCCACTGAATGCTATAAAAAAAATGTGGAATTTTATTCAGGGCTTGCATCGCGCTTTTCTTAAGAAGAATTAGAGGTGTTTAAAAGTTCCCCAAGTAATGAGCAACCATCCAGCCAAAAATGCCAACCCACCTATAGGTGTTATGGCTCCCAGTATCCTAACATTGGTAATGGCTAATAAATAAAGACTTCCCGAAAAAACAAAAATGCCACCGATAAAGCACCAACCAGCAATTTGGAATATGGTAGGATTTTGTACATGCAGTAACACTAAACCTGTCAGTATTACGGCCAGTGCATGGATCAAGTGGTATTGAACACCGGTTTGATAAATGTCGAGAAGGTCAGAAGCAATCCTGGTTTTAAGGCCATGGGTACCAAAAGCACCCAAAGCCACTCCCAGGAATGCTAAAATTGATCCGAATAGAATAATAGTTTTAGCCATGCTGCAAATTTACAGCATATGATGCCTCTATTAATAAGCAATAGCATCGGTATCAACTATTACTTCATCCGGATTTACATCATAGCTTTCATCCACATTTTCGAGCAAATCTTCATCGTTGTAAACATCCTCAATCCTTGCTGCATTTTGCTCTTCCAGGTTTTCAATTTGATCAACGGTGTACTGTTCTTCAGCACTGATCACGCTTAAGTAAATCATTACACTTAATAAAGTCTCCATTTTTATTGAATTTTTTGGTTTAGCCTATGTTAACTTAAATGATGATCTACCCACAGCTTGTGGATAACTTTTGTTTAATTTCTGAGAACAATTTTAAATCTTTGTTAGTGGATTACCAAACAAAATACTAAAAAATGTTAAAATTTTTAAATTTTGGTAAAAGACATAGGAGATAGAATAATAGCGTTGATCAACGCCACAGGCCTAACCAATAATGCATTTGCCGCTAAAATTGGCACCTCCAGTGCAGTTATTTCTCATATAACCACTGGAAGGAATAAACCCAATCTTGAATTGATTTATAAGATCACAAAAGTTTATACCAATGTTAATATCGAGTGGTTGATCCTTGGAAAGAATAGCATGCAGTTAGATCCCAACCAACCCCTTGATGGGGAACCTTCGGTGCATGAAAATGAAACTACTCAACAAGAAACCGGGAAACTTCAAAAACCTGAAGATGGTAATGTTTCAAACGAGCAAATAGATTCAACCCAAATATGGGAAGTGTTAGAAGAGATGCTTCAGTCCCAAATGGATGCCCATAAAAACCTTGAACGGCAATTAACCATCCAACGTAAAATGATGGCTTTCCTGAAATCCTATTACAATAAAAAATAATTCAATACTAACATATGTTAATATTGAATTCATTGATTTGCAGATTTTATTTTTTGGTAGCGCTTTTTTCTTTTTAAATGAACATTTTATAAATTTACATTGGAAGAAGAGAAATTTATCAAGCATGAAACTGATCAAATCACTGATTAATATTATCAGTAAGAAAAGGGTGCGTAAAATTGAGGTTTTCAATGAAGAAGAACTTGCGAATCCTACCAACCACTATGCAAGTTTGTTCAAGGCAGTAAAATCAGGTAAGATCAAAAGCGATGAAGAAGCTGCCTCCTTCCTTTATGATTCTTCGGGGGAAGACAAAAAGTACCTGATGTTTAAAAAGCGCTTCATTGAAAAACTAAAGAACAATTTGTTTTTTCTGGATCATGATAAAAAATATAATTCTGAATATTTTAAGGCTTACTACAAAGCAAACAGGGATTTATTTACGGCAAAAATGTTAGTTTCACATGGGTTAAGAAATGAAGCTTTTAAAGAATTTAAACAATTAAAAACAACAGCCCAAGAATATGAATTTACGGGCATTGAGGTGGAAGTTTTACACAAATTAAGAGTTCATTACAGCTTAATAGCTAATGAAAAGAAATTTGAAGAGATTTCTTCAGAGTTAGAATTTAAAATAAATAAATATCAGGCCGAGCTAAAAGCTGAGGAAGTTCATTATAAAATGAATCTTAACTACATTAAAAAGGAAAACAAAGGGGTTGATGAAAAGCGGAATAAAATAACAAAACTTTATGATGAAATTGAAGCAATAAGAAAGGACCACCAGTCTTTTTCCATCGATTTAACTTATTACAAAATAAAAGCCAGGTATTTTTATGAATTTGGCTATTTTGAAGAAGCCGTCTATATCAGTGATACTGCCATTAATGAACTTTCAAAGAATGTAAGGTTCAACCTCATCAACTTGCAGCATTTTGCGGTTATTAAGATTTTAAGTTACATTCGCTTAAAAGACTTTCAAAATGGCAAAAATACCGCTCAATACTTCTCCAATCAATTTCCTAAAGATAATGTAAACTGGCTTTATTTCCAGGAATATTACTTCTTCCTTGCCATGCACACGCGTAATTACCTGCAAGCTTATTACATTTATCAGGGAGTTATGAATCATTCGTTTTTCAAGCAGCTTCCGGAAGTCCATAAAGAAAAATGGAAGATCTTTGAAGCTTACCTTGAGTATTCTTTACTCATTATATGGGGTAAAAGCATTTTTGATGATAACAAGCGTAGGTTCAGGATTCAAAAATTCCTCAATGAAGTACCCACCTTATCCAAGGATAAAACGAGTATGAACGTAGCCATCTTGATCATTCAAATCCTGTTTTACCTTAAAAACAACCAATTTGATAAGATCATCGACCGGATGGGGGCCATCCATCAATACAAGGTTCGTTATCTAAACAAAAAGCCCAACACTCAACGCTCGAACCTATTTATCCAGCTCCTCCAGGTGATGGAAAAACACGACTTTGACTTCGTAAAAACCCGAGATGTTGGCCAAGCCTATTACGATGAGCTAAAACAGACCGATACTACCAGCAGCGATCACATTGATAACCTTGAGGTGATACCTTATGAAAACCTGTGGGTCCATATTCTTAATGGATTGAGGCACAAAGAAATGAACCAAGTAGCTGAGGCTAATTAATAGCATCCAACGTTCATTTTAATAAAACAAAATAAGTATTTATATATCGGAGTCTGAACTTAATAATGGCTACTCTTTAAGATAAGTGTTGGCAATGCTTTTTGAAAGTTTATGGTAAAGTTCCTTGAGTTCGGGATTTTCAATTAATTCCAAGTGTTTTTTAACAATGGATTCATCGCCCCTTTTGGCTGGTCCTGTCTGGGCATGGTAAGGCCCTTGCTCCATGCTTTTAGCCAAGGTTTCTTGAAGTAATGGTTGAAGAATCTCGTAGGGGAGATTGGCTTTTTTTAACTCTTCTTTTGCCAGATACCACAAGTGGTTGCTAAAATTATTGGCTATGACTGCACTTAAGTGAAGGTAGGTACGCACTTGGCTGTCAATTTCGTACACTGCAGGGGTAAGCAATGTGGCCAAGTGCTTTAATTGGACAAGATCTTCTTGCTCATTTGCCTCAATAAAAATCGGAATTTCCCGCATTTCAATAGCCCTATCCTTTGAAAAAGTCTGCAGAGGATAAAAAATACCGGCTCTTTTAGTTGCATTTGTTAAAGCATCCAATCCCCAACTACCGGAAGTATGGGCAATTAGGGCGTTGCTAAGGGATATCTGCTCAGCGACCTCAGGAATGGCATCATCTTTCAAGGCCACTAAATAAAAATCTGCCTTGGAATTAAGTGCTTTTATTTCAGATACGGGGTTAGCATTAACGGCTTTTGCAAGTTGATCAGCATTGGCTTGCGTTTTAGAATAAACTTGCTTTATGGTACATCCCTGGTCATAAAAGGCTTTGGCCAGGTGATGGGCTACATTACCTGTACCTAAGATCACAAGTTCATAAGTGCGATTCATGCAGCTTTGTTTTCTTTAACCCTTCGAAAGTTAGCAATTCCCATCCCGATCACCATTAATACACACCCCAACCATAAGAAATTGATGTAGGGAAATACAATGGCCTTCATAATGATATAGTCCTTAATGGGCTGCTCACCCTTAGCAAGGGTAAGTTCAAGCTTTTCTTTTTCCGGAAGCACATTGGAGAATTGCAGCTTTAATCCAATTTCATCAAACTTCTTTTCCGGGCTTATCACCCGTCCACCTTTTATGATAAACAAAGGTTTAGCATCTACTTCTTGTCGGTGTTTTTTGATCTTTAAGTCCAAAGATGTGGCAATATCATAATTATTGACTGGCACATTGGCTTGGTCAGGCTGGGTATTTACAGACTGGGCATGAATCAAAAAATCTTTGAATTTGATGGTATCGCCGGGTTCGAAAAGGCGTTTTACCGGTTCTTCATATTCCATTTTAAAATCCTCACTGGATTTGTCTGGTACTGAAGTTACGTGGGTGTACACGTCTTGTGTTAAATAATGCCTGGTATCCGGACTGGCAATCAGGCCCATGTCAGGATTAATTTGAGCACGAGGCTTTAATGTAAACCTTTCTGTCGTATCAAGGGATTCTTCATCCAATTTTTGGTAATGTACTTTGTAGTAGGTATTGGGCTCTTTAACGGAATCTCCTACATAAGTAACCACATAGTCCCTCATGACCTTGGGTTCATTCTTACGTAATAAAATGTTGGTTTGATTGTCTTCTTTCTCAAAAGCTTCTCCATAATCAATGCCTTCTTTGTTGATGGAGATAGGTCTTTGCTGTGAAGTAGAAATAAGGGCGCCCAATATCAACAAAGCAAAACCTATATGACTAATGGAAGCTCCACTGAACCTAAATTTACCACTTTTAAGCTGTGGTAACATGTAATTAAAATTGCCAACCACTCCAAATACACTTGTTACCAAGAGCGTATTGAACAGCACATTCTGCATTCCGGTTATATAGATCAACCCGGTTGAAAGAACAGCTGTGATTCCCAAAGCGATTCCTATCTTTTTAAAGAAGCGACCCGGTGCAGTGCTTTTGTACTTTAAATACTGCCCAAAAGCGGTTATTAGCATTATAATGATGGCTATGGGCAGCTGAACTTTGTTGTAATGTTGAATGAGTTCGGCTGGCGGTGCCATGTTAACGCCTGGTATCTTATTAAAAACGGGAATAGAAGTAACAAAAGTAATGTGAAATGCTGAGAGGCTGAAAACCAAAGCAGCTATAAACATCCAGAATTCACGCGAATAGAGACGGTCTTCGTCTTTTGGAGCAGGTATTTGCCGCCAGTTTTTTACCAATAAAAAGATGGAAATCCCCAGAAAAATAAAGATGAACATGAGTAATTGACCAGAGAGGCCAAGGTCGGTAAAAGAGTGTACGGAAGAATCTCCTAATACACCACTCCTGGTAAGAAAGGTTGCATACAAGATCAGCAAAAAACCAAGCTTGATAAAAATAAAAGAGGAAAGCAAGGAAGTCCCGCGGTTTTTGAATATGACCATGGTGTGCAAGCCGGCAAGGATGAACAACCAAGGGACCAAAGCTGCATTTTCCACGGGGTCCCATGCCCAGAAGCCGCCAAAGTTCAAGGCTTCATAGGCCCAAGCTCCTCCCATTAAAACGCCAGTCCCCAATATCATCAGCGAGAATAGCGTCCATGGTAATGCGGGTTTAACCCAGTCAGAGAATTTTTTAAGCCATAACCCACCTACAGCAAAACCAAAAGGCACAATGGTAGAAGCAAAACCCAGAAACAAAACAGGCGGATGGATGACCATCCAATAATTTTGTAACAAAGGATTGAGTCCTTGACCGTCTTTAAGAAAGCTGGTATAATTGGGCATTTCAAAAATGGGTGCATTAGGCATGGCATCCCTTAACAAAATAAAAGGGTTACTACCAATTTTGACCCCAAAAATTTCAAACCCTAATAACATCGAACTTAACGTAACCTGGGCCAGTAGCACCATGCTCATAACGGGGCCTTCCCATTTACGGGCTGTTTTGATCAACAACAACCCCAATATTACATGCCAAAAACTCCACAATAAAAAGCTGCCTTCCTGCCCTTCCCAAAAGCAAGAAATCATGTATTTAACGGGTAAAATATTGGAAGAATGTGACCACACATAGTGGTATTCATATCGGTGGTTGTAAATAAGGAAAAACAAGACTGACATGATACCAATGACGGATAAACCGTGTACCAAAAATGAGCCTCGGGCTATCCTTTGCCAGGAAAATAATGAAGGCTTGTTGGTGTAATTAAAATAAGCAATAAGTGATAAAAGAGCAGCGCCAAAAGATAACGCCACAAAAAAGTACCCTAAATATCCCGGAAAGAGTAATTCACCTTGGTTGGCCATGCTAATTTTTTGCCACTTCTTTCGATTTCACATCCAATTCCTTATCCTTGTACTTCGAGGGGCATTTCATTAAAATTTTGGATGCATGAAACACCTCATCATCACCCATTTCTCCTACAATGACAACCTGTTCAGAGCGTTCAAAATCATTGGGTTTGGCATCTTTGTAGACAACTTTGCGTACTTTGCCAGCTTCATCCCTTAAGTGAAATGAGAAGTGGTTCGGGTCTTTCCGAGGGTTGTAATTTAAAGGTTTATCCTTATCTAATTGCCCTACCACGTGGTATTGAGTATTAGGATTAGATTCCGCTTTGCTGAAATTTACATAAGAGCTTGTATCACCGACAGAAACAATGATTGCGCCAATGGCCACGGCTATCATGACTATACCAATAATGTGTGTTTTTTTCATGACTAATTATCCCTTATGGTTTTCTTTTTGATAACCTTCTATTTTGCTCACCTTACGCTCTAAACGTATCAAGTAAATTAAAATTCCAATAAATAAAACAACCACGCAAGCCACCACTACATAAATCTTGCCAGAAGAACGCATTGCATCAGCCATATCTACTTCCTGCGCTCTTGCCACAAAACCAATTATTAAACAGACTGCAATGCTAAAAAGTTTTTTAATCATTGATTATGATTTTCGTCATTTAATCCATTTGATCTTCAAGCATTTCTTCCTCTACTTTTCGAACCCGGTGTCTAAGCCTTGCTAACCAAACCCCCATTAACGTCCATCCTATCACAGCCGGGTAAAACACCAAGCGCATGTTAAAATTCAGGTCATAAGAATTGAAACCTGGATTCCCTCCACTACCTGGATGCAGGGAATCAGTCATTCTGGGAAGGATGAAAATCAGTGGGATGAGTGCAGCAAAGGCAAAAATGTTAAATACTGCTGAGACTTTGCCTCTTAAGTGCTGCTCAGTGATTGAATTGCGTAATATCAAGTAGGCAAAGTAAATGAGTAGAGCTATGGCTGAGCCACTTTGCTTAGGATCATTGCTCCACCATTCTCCCCATGTAAATTTGGCCCAGATGGAGCCTGTTACCATGCCTAAAATGCCAAACAAAAGGCCTGCATTGACAAACTCAACGGCCTTCCAATCATCCAATTCATTCTGATAGTTGAGGTATTTTAAGCTGTAAATGACAGCAGTAGCAAAAAGAATGATCATGCCGAACCACATGGGCACATGGAAGTAAAAGTTACGGATGCTCTCATTAAGGATTTCTAAACGAGGGACTGTTCCTAAAAACCCTACAATAAGGGTGTATAAAATTAAAAGTACAGCAAGCGCTTTCCACCAATGCTTTTTAAAAGCCATGAACCCCTCATTTATTCGCGCCAAAGATAAGGAAACAGCAATAAAGAAACAACCAAAACGATAACATCTATGGCAAGCAATGCCAGAAAATCACCACTGCTGGCTGTCAACTTTCCACCAGCTACTCCATTAACAGATATCCTTATAAGCAAAGCCAATTGGGGTAAAATAATGGGAAAGCTAAGGATGGACATTAAGGTTGCATTATTCCTGGCTTTAGCTGCTATGGCGGAGATCATCGTAAACGTAAAAGCAAACCCCATGCTACCAACAACCAAAATCAACAACCAAAAAGCCAGGTTTTTAACCGGATTGGTCAATAAAAGCGAAAAAACAAGGTAGGTTAGCAAACACAATCCTATCAACAGGAGAAAATTGTAGACCATTTTAGCCAATATCATTAAGCTCGGGCTGACGATGGTGTAATAATAAAGCATCCTGTTTTTAGACTCCTGCATAAAACTTTTGGCTACTGCATTGACAGAGGCAAACAAGGTTATGATCCAAAAAAGGGAGATCCAATTAGATACGCTGATGGTGTCAAAAGCCATATATACAATAAAAACTGTGGATATCACATAAAGCAAGATGCCGTTGAGGGCATATTTTTGACGCCACTCGAGTAGCAATTCTTTTTTAAGCAGTTCAGTAAATGCTGCGCTTTTGGATGGTGCAGGTGTCAAAGAAGGAAGTTTATGCTGTTAAAAAAAGCAATGCAAGGAATAAGTGACCCTAATATAGAATTCGCCTTGCTCAGTTTTCTAAGTGGCGCTATCATTGTAAATACGGAAATTTTCTAAATCCACAAATTGATTACTACGAACATAACCACATGACCAAGTGGTACTAAGCATTTAAACATTCTTGTTTGAACAGTTCAACTTTAAAACTCCCATCCTCTTGCAATTCCTTTAGATAAATTGGTTGAAGGGTATTGGTTAAAGATTTATCATAAGGCATTTTGACTTTTAGGTAACTGCGCGTATAACCCTGCATCCATCCATTACGATCGGCATCTTCCAATAGTACCTCTCCTATTTGCCCGGTAAATTGTTCATTAAATGCCCTTCGTTTTTTATGAGAAAGGCTTTGCAACATTTTCCTGCGCTCGGTCCGAACTTTATCAGGCAAATGGTCACTCATCTTGGCAGCGGGCGTGTTGGGCCTTTCAGAATAAGTAAACACGTGCAGGTAAGATATATCCAGGTCTTTAAGGAAGTGATAAGTTTCAAGAAAATCTTCTTCCGTTTCTCCCGGAAAGCCCACAATCACATCCACACCAATGCAGCAATCGGGCATTTGGGCTTTGATAGCGGCTACTCTATCGGCATACAAATTACGCCTGTAGCGTCTTCGCATCAATTCTAACAATTTATCAGAGCCCGATTGTAAAGGAATATGAAAATGGGGGACAAATTTTTCGGAGGTACTTACAAAATTGATAATGTCATCATTGAGTAAGTTGGGCTCAATAGAAGAAATACGAAACCGCTCGATGCCAGGTACCTTGTCAAGTTCCTTAATGAGGTCTAAAAAGGTCTCGCCTCTTTGATTTTTAAAATCTCCAATGTTAACACCTGTTAAAACGATTTCCTTGACGCCATTCTCTGCAATTTCATAAGCGGATTGGACAATGTTTTCTATGTAATCACTCCGGCTCCTGCCCCGTGCTAAAGGAATGGTACAAAAGGCACAGAAATAATTACAACCATCCTGCACTTTTAGGAAAGACCTGGTACGATCACCAAGCGAATAGGCATTTTCAAAGTGTTTAACATCCTTGATGGGTGAGTTCAGAATGAGCGTTTCATCGGTTTCACTTAATCGATCGATGTGCTCTACCAAATTAAATTTCTCCTGGGCTCCCAGAACTACGTCAACACCGGGAATTTCTGCTATTTCCTGAGGCTTGAGTTGAGCATAACATCCAATAATGGCCACTTTTGCTTCTTCATTGCGCTTCAATGCATCGCGGACCACTTTTTTACACTTCCGATCCGCATGATCTGTAACAGAGCATGTATTGATCACATAAACATCAGCCGATTCTTCAAAATTGACCACTTCATAACCATTGTTAGAAAAGCTTCGGGCAATGCTCGAAGTCTCAGAAAAATTCAATTTGCAGCCAAGCGTATGAAATGCGACTTTATGTTGATTAGGCGTCATCTTTTGATTTTAGGTTCCGTTTTTTAGCTCTAAGCTACTAATTACTATTTATTACATCCTATTACTTTCCAACTTTCACACATTATTCTTCCTGTTTCATGCGCAGCCGAATTTCTGTTAGCTTCTTTTTGGTGTACTGCGGAAAATCCCCATTCATCATCCATGAG
This sequence comes from uncultured Sphingobacteriales bacterium, assembly GCA_964561545.1. Classification (GTDB taxonomy): domain Bacteria; phylum Bacteroidota; class Bacteroidia; order CAILMK01; family CAYYUA01; genus CAZLQF01. The sequence goes on along the minus strand of CAZLQF010000005.1, from coordinate 107,284 downwards.
TAATAAGCGGGATCTTTTTTGAGGGTTTCCACTACACTTTTTCCTTTGTGCTTACCAAAATTAAAAACTTCTTCGCCTTGGTCATTGTAAACCAATCGGCCTGCAAGGTCCACAGACTTGTTAGCAGGATCCCCAATAAAATTCGTTAAGAAGTTCATGTCGTTTTTCAGCTCCTCGTACTTTTCTACTTGGGCTTCAAGCACTTCGTGGGTGGCCTGCGTATCAGCATCGGCTGAGTGGGCATTGCCTAAATTTTTATTGCAATAAAACTTATAAGCTGCTCTCAAGTTGCGTTGTTCCATCTTATGGTAAATGCGCTGAACGTCAATAACTTTTCGTTTGCTTAGGTCCAGGTCTTCATCTACCCTCAATAATTCTTCCACTAACATAGGAAGATCAAACTTAAGCACGTTAAACCCAGCCAAATCTGCATTGCCAATGAAAGAAACGATTTCTTTGGCTACGTCCTTAAATAGCGGGCTATCCTTTACATCATCATCACTGATGCCATGAATTTGGTAGGTATGGTCCGGAATAGGTATCTGCGGGTTAACACGCCAAGTTTTTCTTTCTTCACTTTGATCAGGGTGAATTTTTAAAAATGCTATTTCAATAATGCGGTCTTTAGAAATACTTAAGCCTGTTGCCTCAATATCAAAATAAACTAATGACTTGGTTAGGTTTAAACCCATGTAATTTTGTTTTCTGCAAAGGTACTTTTTTCATGGAGTGCTGCAAAAAGCCAAAATAAGCGCTTAACAACCTTAGCTCTATACTGAATTATCAATCTACATGTATCCCATTATCATGTAAGCCATAATACCAACCGTTTCCCGGATAACTTGGTGATTGGTTGAAAGGCTGTTAATGGAGGGTTTCCAGAAATTTTGCCATTCAATTTCAGGACCAGCCCTAAAATCTACAGGGTAAATATCGGGTTTGATTCCCTGGCGGTGGAAACATCCTTTGGCCCTTTTAATATGAAAAGCTGAGGTGATTAGCAACACATCATCAAAGTCATTTTTTCGAATAATCTGGGTACTATATTTAGCATTTTCATAAGTATTCCTTGATTGAGGTTCAATTTTAATCCGGTCCTGATCAATTCCATTTTTCTTAGAAAATTTTGCAAGGTAGTTGGCCTCACGCTTTTCAGTGTCAATGATATTTGCACTCCCTCCTGACAAGATCATTTGATTGGCTTTATTGAGCTTAAGCATCCTGATACCAGCCAGTATACGGTCCACGCCATCATTAAATTCTGTATAGCTTGAATCGCTCAATTCAAGATTGGCGGTACCTGTTAAAACTACCACTGCATCGTAATGATCGTTAAGTTTAGCCAAAGGCTTTTTGTCTTGCTCCAGCCAATTCATGAATAAATCTGCCGTAAATGGAATACTGAAGAAGTAAATAAAAATAAACAGCGCTAACAAAAGCTTTTTACTCCATTTCTTCCTGTAAAAAATCAAAACAACAACCAACCCTATTATAAAAAGGTTAAATGGATAGATCAGAAAAGAAACTGTCTTGGAAAGGATGAAGAACATGAATGATCAATTAAGTAGTTACCAATAATTGCAATCTAAACTTTTAGGTCCATAACCTGGCGCCAAGGTATAAGAATTTAAATTTTTTCCGAGAACGCAAATGGAAAAATCCCACAAATGCAATCTTAAATCCTATTAACAACGGTTAATGTTAAGCATTAGAACTATCTAAAATCTAAAAAATCCTTCCCGCCTTTTCTTTTATCTTTGTCAGCCAAAAACAATACCCCATGTCCGCAAAAGATCAATATCAGGAATATCAAGAAAGGATGCGCAAATTGGCCGATCTTGGTAATTTGGTCGCTATTGCTCGATGGGATCAGGAAGTAAACATGCCTGAAAAAGGCAATCAATTCCGTGCCCAGCAGCTTGGGACCATTTCTACCCTTCATCATGAACATGCAACCGATCCGGAGTTTTTAAAATTGGTTGATCAATTGGCTTCAAACAATGATTTAAACTTCAAACAAAAAAGGAACTTAGCACAAACCCAAAAGGACCTTGATAAGACCCGGAAACTAAGCTCAGATTTTGTTTACCGTTTAAGTACCACCACAGCAGAAGCCCATCAAAGCTGGCTGAAAGCAAAGGAAGCCAATGATTTCTCCCAATTTGCCCCGATGCTTAACAAGATCGTGGATCTCAACCTTGAAAAAGCTCAGCTTTATGGGTATCAAGATCATCCTTATGATGCGCTCATGGATGACTTTGAGCCAGAGCTTACCATCAAGGAAGTTGAACAAACATTTGAGGAAGCTAAAAAAGCCCTTAAGCCCCTATATGACAAAATACAGGAAAATCCTAAACCCAATAACGATTTTCTTTTTCAACACTTTGACCCAGAACAGCAAACGCAGCTTAATAAGCAGATCATTTATGACCTTGGCTATGACCTAAAAGCTGGCAGGCTTGACTTTAGTGAACATCCTTTTACCATTAGTTTTGGCCCCGAGGATGTTCGCATTACCACAAGATTAAAATCAAATGACCTTGCAGAATCCATTTGGAGTACCATTCATGAAGCCGGTCATGGCCTTTACGAACAAGGATTGTCTGTGGAAGATTACGGACTGCCATCAGGTACAACCATTGGCCTCGGTATCCATGAATCCCAATCAAGGCTATATGAGAACAACCTGGGTAAGTCCCTGCCCTTTGTTAAAGCCTATTTACCTACAATGCAGCAATTTTTTCCCGAGCAATTGGGAAATGTATCGGAAGAACAATTTTACAAAGGCATCAATGCAGTTGAGCCAAGTCTGATCCGAACTGCTTCGGACGAAATAACCTACCATTTTCACATAATCATACGGTTTGAAATTGAAAAAGCTTTGGTGGAGCAAAAAATAAAACCACAAGATGTGAGAGAAATGTGGAATGAAAAATACAAGCAGTACCTTGATATAGATGTACCTTCAGATCGAGAAGGCGCATTGCAGGATGTTCATTGGTCCCATGGCGCCATCGGTTATTTTCCTACCTATTCCATTGGTAGTTTTTATGCCGCTCAATTTTTTAACCAAGCCTCCAAAGATGTACCCGATCTTAATAACCAAATAACCAACAAGGAATTTCAACCACTATTGAGTTGGTTACGGGAAAACATCCATCATCAAGGAAATTTATATTCTTCTCATGACCTTTGTAAAAAAGTCACTGGAGAGCCCTTAAATTTTGATCATTTTAAGAATTATGCTTATCAAAAATATGAAGATTTGTACGGCATTTCCGGCTCATCTTAATTACAAACCAATGCAGATTAAAAGGATTTTTTACAGCGTAACTTGTGGATTATTGTTCCTGGCAAGCCCTTTCATCGCGAATGCGCAAGAAGCAATGGACTTGCAGGAATGCATTAAACACGCACTCAATCATAACCTTGATTACCAACAAACAAAGTTGGAAAAACAACAAAAAGCCCTGGACCTGAAAAAGCAACGCTTTAACCAATTGCCATCTTTGGATGCTAACATTGCTCCAGGGCTCAACTATGGGCGCACGGTAGATCCTTACAGCAATGAATTTGTCCAGCAAAACCTGCGTTCCATGTCCGTATCGTTGAATACCAACTGGAACCTGTTCAATGGATTTGAAACCCAGAACCAGATCAAAAGCAAGCGACAGGCCTTGAAGGCCAGCCAACACAACCAAGAAAAAGTAGAAGATGACATCAGCCTGCAAGTAACGCAGTATTACATGCAAATTCTCATGAACCGGGAAAAATTGGATGCTGCAATTTCCCAAAAAGAGAATACCGCTTCAATGTTTGAGCAAACCAAAATTTTGGTAGAATCGGGGAAAGTAAACAAGACCGAACTTCTTGAACTAAAAGCCCAATTATCCACTGAAGAATCCCAAGTAATCCAAGCCAGAAACGATCTTCAGCTTGCCAGGCTCAAACTTAAGCAATATATAAATTGGGAGCGGGAAAACGAGTTGCGCATTCAAAACATTGAGGTACCAGATACCCTTCAGCAAGCAAAAGAGCAGAATTTACCAAGGGTGGTCAGAAATAATTACGAAAGACTACCCGAAGTGAAGCAAGCCAAGGCGAATCTTGAACAAGCGAACTATTCCATGAAAGCAGCTAAAAGCGGGCGAAGCCCTTCCCTGAATTTAAGTGCCAACCTAAACTCAGGTTATTCCTCCAGAACCAAAGAGGTAACTGGTGTTTCATCAAGATCGCTTGATACCATCGCTGCCACTGCGGACGGTACGCCAGTTATCGCACCAAATACAACGCCTGAACTTAAAACCATGGCATTTGGAAAACAAATAGAGAACAACTTTGGCCAAATCATTAATTTGAGTTTAAATATTCCAATTTTCACCAATTACAGTATCGAACATGGCATTCAAACGGCCAAAGTTCAATCCAGCATTGCACAAATCCAACTAAAGAAAGCCAAGAATCAGATTAAAAACAACATCCATCAAGCCTATGCTGAAGCCAACAATGCTTATAGCAATTACAAGGCATCAATGGAGCAATATCAAGCTCAAAAAGCTTTGTTTGAACAAAATGACCTTCGATTCAATGAGGGGCAGATCAGTTATTACGATTGGAAAAGCAGCAAAAATTCCATGAGTAACGCAAATAATGATTTCATCAATGCCAAATACAATTACTTATTGCAAAAAAAATTGTATGAATTTTACCTTGGTAACGATTTAAACTTGGAAGAACTTAAAGAAGAGTAGTACTCAGTATTAAGTATTTGGCATTAATTAGAACTTCGGGATTATCAGCTATTATTTTTAAACCTTTAAACACCCATGGCAAAATCAAAAAACCCTAAGCAAAAACGCAACCGCAGGATTCTTATCAGTTTATCCCTAATTATTGTTTTGTTTGTAACGGCTTGGTTTACAGGGATCATAGGTAAAGAAGACAAAACCAAAGTAGAAACGGAAGAGATAAAAAAGCGCACGATTACTGAAAAAGTTTCGGCAAGTGGGAAGCTTAAGCCATCTAAAGAGATAAAATTGTCTGCAGACGTATCGGGTGAAATCGTCAAACTTCCGGTTAAAGAAGGAGACAAAGTAAAGAAAGGCGATTTACTGGTAAAGATCAAACCCGATGCTTACAAGGCAGCGGTTGATCGGGCTGAAGCTTCCCTAAATCAAGCCAAAGCCAACCTGGCCAATACAAAAGCCCAATTAACTGAAGTAAGAGCGCGTTATAAAAGGCTTAAGCAACGGTTTGAAAGGAACAAAAGGCTTTTTGAAAAAGATGCCATATCTGAATCGGAATTTGAGCAGATTAAATCGGAATATAAAACCCAAAAAGCCAGGGTTAAGTCCACGAAGCAATCCATCAAAGGCGCCCGATTTAACGTAGAAAGCGCCAAAGCCAATTTAAGCGAAGCTCAGGACAACCTTGATAAAACTTCTATATACGCTCCAGCCAATGGCACGGTTTCCTTACTCAATGTAGAAAAAGGTGAACGCGTGGTAGGCACCATGCAAATGGAAGGAACCGAGATCATGCGAATTGCTGATTTAAGTGTTATGGAGGTGGAGGTGGATGTTAATGAGAATGATATCACGCGGATAACCAAAAATGATACCGCTTCCATTGATGTGGATGCCTTTATTAATGAAAAATTCAAAGGTATAGTAACCGAAATAGCCAATTCAGCCCGTTCAGAATCATCAGAATCAATGGGCTCTTCGGCAGATCAAGTGACCAACTTTCCCGTTAAGATCAGGATCCGTAAATCCTCCTACGATCATTTGATTGATACAAGCCAAGCAATTTCAACACCCTTTAGACCTGGTATGTCTGCTATTGTGGAAGTTATGACAGAAACCAAAAAAGCCGTAAAAAGCGTCCCTATTCTATCCGTAACTACTCGAAAGCCGGAAAGAAAGCGGGATCAACAATTTTATGATGATGATCCTAAAGAAGTTGTATTTTTATATCAAGGTGGAATTGCCATCCGTAAAGAGGTTGCAACTGGCATACAAGACGATTACTACATCCAGATCAAAAAAGGTGTTAAGCCAGGAGAACAGGTCATCAGTGGTCCTTATAATGTGGTAAGCAAAGTTTTAAAAGACAGTATGAATGTCACAATCAAAAAAAACAGCAAACCAACCTCCGGTCTTTAGTATAATTGGTAGTGGAAGTTGGGCTACCGCCTTGCTCAAAATATTGGAGCACAATGGCTATCAGGTAAAATGGTGGATCCGGCAAAACGAGGATTTGGAATCTATACAGGAGCATCAGCGCAACCCCAAGTACATGGCATCGCTTGCCATTGATCTATCCAAAGTTACCCTAACCAATCAAATAAAAGAAGCGGTCCAGGATGCTGATATTGTTTTATTAGCCGTTCCCTCCTATTTCCTTGAAAATGCTTTAAGAGGGTTGAACAAAAAAGACCTTAAGAATAAATTGGTTGTATCCACTATCAAAGGGATCATTCCATCAGGCCATCAATTGGTGACCGATTACTTAAATTCACACTTTGGCGTACCTTATGAAAATCTTGTTGTCCTCAGCGGCCCTTCCCATGCGGAGGAAGTGGCTTATGGAAGAATGACTTACCTGACTATTGGAAGCCATTCAAAAGAGAATTCCGATCAATTGCGCCACGTTTTTAAAACTGACTACCTGAATTTTAAAACCTCAGAAGATATAAAAGGCATTGAATACACATCCGTATTTAAAAACATCTATGCCATTATAAGCGGCATATCCAATAGCATGGGCTATGGTGATAATTTCCAGGCTGTATTGATTACCAACGCACTTAAGGAACTAGCCCAAATGTTGGATGCTTTTACCAACTCCTCAAGGAACATCATGGATTCTGTTTACATGGGAGACCTATTGGTTACAGCATACTCCCAGTTTAGCCGCAACCGGACTTTTGGAAACATGCTCGGGAAAGGGTATTCCAAAAAAGCAGCCTTAATGGAGATGAACATGGTACCAGAAGGGTATTATGCCGTACAACCTGCTCATGAACTTGTTGAGGAAAACAACGTCAATGCGCCTATTGTAGCGGCTGCTTACCGAATAATTCACGAAAACATTTCCCCTGGCATTGAGATCAGGATCCTTGAAGATAAGTTTGAGTAGTTTAAAATTATACTACTAAATACATCATTATCTGGACCTGGTGCCCATACTAATGCTCCCATTTACCGTCACTTTCAAGAGATAGGAAGCGAAAGAAACCAATTAGCAACGCATAATTCATGAGTACGAAGTGACTGATGTAACGTAGAATGATAAAGTCAACATCTAATCTTCGTAAAACCACATCCAGCAGTCCCAACAAGTAAAACAAGAGCTGAGCTGACAATAACCAAGTAAAAAATGGATGCACTGGTAAAACCACCAAATTAGTAATGAGGATGAGCAACATAAGAAAGGGCCCAAGCCATCGGATTACTTTATGGGAGAAAAATGCAAACCCTGCAAAATTCCGGAACGGATTGATTAATTTCCTAAAATACAGTAGGTTTTGGAAATTACCCGAGCTTATTCTAACTTTTCTTTTAAATTGAACGTTGCTATTACCGGATACTTCCATTTTACAAACGGCATTTGGCGTAAAAACTGTTTTATAGCCATTTAATAAAATGTTCATAAACAAAAAGAAGTCATCCACATAAAAACCAGCAGGAATGGGTTTGTACAGAGATTTCCGCATGGCATAACAGGCCCCATAAGCACCAATAACAGCGCCATAGTAGCTCTCCCCTTTTTTTATCATGAATTCCCGTTCATTGTATAGTTGCTCCTGCTCTGCTACTTCATCGTTTTTATCGGTAAGGCTTTGAAGGTTGGCTTGTACGCCTCCAATTTTTGGATCGGAAAAAGGTTTGACAAGTTCTGGAATGGTATTTTGATCAAAAAATGTGTCTGCATCCGTTAAAACCAGAATTTCAGCATCCGTATGTTTAACAAGATCGTTTAATATTTCTGGCTTGCCGGTCCTTTCCTCAAAGGGTTTGAATTTAACTTCCGGATAATTTTTAGCATATTCCGCTACTATTTCATTGGTTTGGTCCGTTGAGGCATCCGAGCCTATCCATATCTCAAGGAATTCTTTGGGGTAGTTTGTATCAAGCGTTGATCTTATTTTCTCTGAAATAACATTTTCCTCATTATAGGCTGCTACCAGCACTGCAACTTGGAGTTCCTTTTGATCAGTTTTCCAATCGATCTTTTTTTTGCTGGCTTGCATCATCCAGGCAGGGAATAGCCAGTAGCTATGAACAAGCAATGCCATAGATAAAAGCAAAATGAACAACCATAAAAAAATCATTGTGTTAACTTAGGATTAAGTTTTGGTTAAGCAAAGGTATAGGTTTAAGTTTAATAATTGATAGGTGATCCACGTTCCATTAACCGATCGTAAAAGGTTAAGAGGTCTTTCACAATCTGATGATTGGTATATTTATAACGTATTAAATTAATGGCTTGCTCACCGATCCTTAGGCATCGCTGTTGATCATTGACCAACTCATGTATCTTATGGACGAATTCTTGACCGTCATTAGCGATAACAATGTCTAGACCATCTGTACATTCAATACCTTCAGCCCCAACTGAAGTAGATACGATGCATTTGCCCATAGCCATGCCTTCAAGGATTTTTAAGCGCATGCCACTGCCTGAGCGCAACGGAACCACCATTATGGCTTTGCTATTCATAAATGCATTAGCATCATCGACCTCTCCTACTATTTCCACATTTGGCGCTTCAATTGAATGATAATGGTCTGGCATGTTGCGCCCAGCTATAAAAAATTTGGAAGAAGGGTTTTGCTCATGAACTTTAGGCCAAATGTCATTGAGGAACCAATCTACAGCTTCTAAATTAGGCATCCAGTCCAGGGAACCCAAATGAAATACAGATGGAAATTCAACCTGGCTGAAATCAGGATTGAAATCTGCTAAATTGACACCAGCCGTTGTAACATATTTAGGAACATTGGGACAGTACTGGTCCATGATGTTTTTATCATAATCAGAAATGGGCAAAATCGCATCGAATTGGTCATAAACACTGGTCTCATAATTTTTAAGCCTTTTGGCCAGTAATTGTAAGTACCAACGTTTGAGCCCCCTTGCCCGCTTGACCATTCGCTCCCAGATCAGGTATTCTATATTGTGGGCCCTTAATACAACTTTAGCATTGGAATATTTCCTAATGGTATCGAGGTACATGCTCACATATATACTCTCCAGGTGAATTACATCGTAGGTTTGCTCCTGCAATAAACTTACAATTTTTTCCCGCATTCCAAAATCATCAAACCTGATTACATTGTAAGAAGCGTTTGAAAATAAATTAAAGAAAGCATCCCATGGTTTGATGTTCGTATTAACAGGGATTGTATGCAATTCCATCATTTGGGTAAAATCTGAAGGTAATTGATCGGGATTCCTGTAATGCTTATGAGTGTTGATGGCTAACAATGTTAGCGAAACCCCATGTTCATAATAGCCTTTGGCCAGGTTGTACATGGCTATGGCTCCTCCGTCTTTGGGCGGATATGGTATCCGGTTGCAGATTTGGAGGATGCGCATTATGGTTTTTTCGGTTTAAATAAGGAACCAATGAAGCCAAAGAATTGCATATAGGGTCCTTTTGATAAAATGACCGAGTCCTTGTTCGATAAGTAAGTTAACAAGATCCCAATGGGCAACAGTATGAAAACGGGAAGCCACATACCCCTCCATGGAGGCATTACAAATTCTTCTGAAAATTTTTCACCCGAGATCCAAAGCACATGGAAGAAAATGAAAAACACGACCGATACAACTGTAGGCATTCCAAGGCCCCCTTTTTTAATAGCTGCTCCCATTGGGGCACCAATTAAAAACAGGATCAAACAGGCAAAGGATAAGGTATATTTACGATGCCACTCTATTTGATAATCCACTAAATTATTTTTCATGTTTTTAATCTCTCCAGCATGGACTTCGAGGGCCCCTTTTACAGACCGGGCCATGTTGGTGGCATTTTTTACCAATTCCTTTTGATCTTTTTGCTCGAACTCGTTGATCAATTGATCACTTTGAACATCGAGGGGCATCCCCTTTTTTTGAAAGAAGGCACTGTCCCGTATATAAGTAAAATAGGGCGCCAGGTATTGGCCCATTTTAGCGCGTTTCTTTTTGAGTTTACCAGAGGCCGAATCTATGAAGTCATTGAGCTGGCTAATGTTGAGCATTTCGTGGTGGTCCTTAAAAAGCGATTCTTTAGTACGGGTAAGCTTAAAGCCGGAGAGGTCAAAACGCATAACGTATTCATCAAACTTCATCCGGTTATGTGGATAAGAAGGATCATTTTGTTCAAGGTTCGTTAGTTCTTCGTAACGAACCCCTTGATAAAGTTCCATAATAAGCCATTGCTCATTCTTGGTAGCATACATTTTGCCATGATCGGCTTGTATAACAATGTTGTTGCCATTGTTATCCGTATGGTCATAGATTAGGATATCCTTAATCACATTTTTTTCTTCTTCCTTTTCTCCAATCCGGATGCTATATTTATCAATTTGTTTGTAAAAGATACCTTCCTTGATGTCCAATGCAGGTTTTTGTTTCCTAACGTCCCATAAAAGTGAGCCGAACTTTAGATTTGCACGCGGAATTACTGTATTGGAAAAGAAGAATGCACCGATGGATACCAAAATAATAAAAACCAACAAGGGTTTCACAACATTAAAAAAAGAAACGCCCGCAGATTTAAAAGCCATTAGCTCATAATTTTCGGACATGGAGCCAAAGGTCATCATAGACGATAGCAAAATGGATAAAGGCAGTGCCAAGGGAATTAAGCTGGCAGAGGCATAAAAAAGTAGTTTAACAATGATATACCACTCAAGTCCTTTACCAACCAAATCGTCTACGTATTTCCATAAGAACTGCATGAGCAATAGAAACACGCAAACGAAAAAGGTAATAATAAACGGCCCAATGTAATATAATATCGGTAACTTGTGAAGCCGCTTTAACATGGACAATTCAAGATTCAAATACTATGCAAAATAAATCAATAAAGTTTACACCATCCGAACAAGAAGTCATTCAAAACGGTGAATTTTTACTGATCAAAAAACAAGCCATTGAAAAAGTATTAACCATATTTTCGGCTTTAAAAGAAGAAATTGAAAGTTTGTTAGAGCAAAACCAATGGTGGGATCATATACCCGGGGAAATTGGAGATGTCAAAATGGCCAAGGGTGAAAGTTATCGCGACCTTCCTTACGTAATTCTTGACTATCCCCGTAAATTCAGCTTTGAAGATATATTTGCTTATCGCTGCATGTTTTGGTGGGGGCACTTTTTCAGCTTTACCCTCCATTTACAAGGTAAATCAAGAAAAAAATTTGCACCCTTGCTTAAAGACGGCATCCAACAAGCCGATCCTTCAGGCTTGTTTTTGGCTATTGGTGATACCCCATTTGAATACCATTATGGGGCGGATAATTACAAACCTTTAGCAGATTTTACAACTACTGAGGTGGACACATTATTTGAAGACAAAGAATTCATTAAACTAAGCAGTAAGATACCTGTAGAATCAGATGGCGATCAAGTGGTTGACGCGGGTAAGCATTTTTTTCAAAGCTATATGAAGCTCATGTTCAACCTCCAATAGTACCTTTTAATTGCTCAATCACCGATTCCCACATCAGCTTAGCTTCCTCTAATTCTTCAGCCTCGTCAAAATCAGTGATCACCAGTGAGGTATCACCAGTGAGATCATCCTTTTGTATTTGGAAAGTTAGGTATTCGTCTTGTTCGCGTTCCAACCATTGAAATTTAACGATGGAGTTGGGTTGGTTTTTAATTACCTTAGCTATTTCACCACTGCCCTCCCAATAAAACGTAAATTCTACACCATTGACACTCACATCATCTGCAAACCAAGAATTAAGCCCACTTGCAGTACTAACATAGTTGTATATAAGTTCTGGCTGGGCATTAATAAGAAACTCAACTGTGTATGCTTCTCTAGCCATATTGTTTAGTTTGACGTTTGGACTTCCTCTAATTGCTTATTGCTCGGAATAAATAATTTTAAGATGGTTACCCAATTGTTTGATCTTTTTCCTACAATGGGCAATAATAAGGAAAATAAAAGACGGTCAAAAGCCTTAAAGACCAAAATTGTTTTACGAATTAAAAATCAGCAATTTAAGATGTTAAAATGGGTAGGCAATTGTAGAAGCAAGCCATTGGTTTACTTGTCGTGAAGTTTGATTAAACTGAGAGGCACATTTGGTAATATTTAATTAAGATCAATTCTTTTTACCAGTAATTAAAACAAGTTTCTTATGATGTTTTCAATGGTAACCCCTTCTGCTTCTGCTTTGTAGTTCTTAATCATGCGATGTCTTAGAATCGGGATTGCTACTGATTGGGCATCTTCAATATCTGGCGAGTATTTGCCATTGAAAACAGCATGGCACTTAGCGCCAAGGGTTAAAAATTGAGAAGCTCGCGGCCCTGCACCCCAATCAACGTAATTTTTAACTTGTTCAGGGGAATAATTGGACCCAGGCCTTGTTTTATGGACGAGATTTACAATGTATTCAAGCACATTGTCTGGAATGGGAACCCTCCTTATGAGGTGTTGGAAATACAAGATTTCTGAATCACCCATAATTTTCTCTACGGATGCGGTTTCATCCTTAGTGGTATTTTTAACGATGTTCAATTCTTCTTCATAAGAAGGATAATCAAGTACAATATTGAGCATGAACCGGTCGAGCTGAGCTTCCGGTAATGGATACGTTCCTTCTTGTTCAATGGGATTTTGCGTAGCTAAAACAAAAAAGGGCTCCTGCAATTCGTTTTCTTGCCCGCCAATGGTAACGCTCATTTCCTGCATAGACTCGAGCAGGGCTGCTTGAGTTTTAGGAGGCGTACGGTTGATCTCATCAGCCAGGATAATATTGGCGAAAATGGGACCTCTGATAAACTTGAACTTGCGCTGTTCGTCCAAAATTTCCGAGCCTGTAATATCAGAAGGCATTAAATCCGGTGTAAATTGAATCCGGCTAAATTTTAAATCCAAAACCCCTGATATGGTTTGAATCAAAAGCGTCTTGGCCAACCCGGGAACCCCTATCAGCAAGCTGTGGCCTTTACAAAATATTGAGGTGAGCACATCTTTAACGATCTCATCCTGGCCTACAATAACTTTGCGGATTTCTTTAAGTAGGGTATTGTATCTTTCATTTAAATGGTCAATTGCTTCAACGTCTGAATTGAATTTTTCCTGCATTTGAACTTAGGGTTTTTTTCTTTCAAGTTAGTTTGATTGTTGTTTATAATAGCTAATGTTGTTGCAATCATGATAAGATGGCTCTATGCGAATATAAGTTTGCTCAGAATATTCGTGGAACCATTCTCTCATTTTTTCTTGCTTTTTGTTGTTAATGGCCATCTGCCTTATTTGAGGGTAATCTTTTTCGAGATTGGCTTTATGAGGATCGATCTTGTTTTTTAAATACAATAAACGAAACCCCTTTCCTTTTTCATCATCTTCAAATTCTAAAGGCTTAGAAACATCCCCCAAATCCATAGTATCAACGGTAAAAAACACCTCAGAGTTAAGTTGATCCACAGGAATTTTAGTTGAGCCATCTTGCTGATTCTTCATTAACCCACCGTTGTTCTTGGTCTGTTCATCTTGCGAATAATTGAGTGCTGCCTCATCAAAAGTTAATGTATCATGTTCAATTTGGTGTTTAATACTGTCAAGGAATTGCCGAGTTTGCTCCATTGCTCTTGAGTTGATTTCAGCTTTTTTGATGATTTGCTTTAAATGCAAATTTTCTCCTCTTCTGTTCAGTAATTGGACGATATGAAACCCTTTATCGGTTTTAATGACCTTTGATATCGAATCTTTTTCAAGTTCCATACCCGAGGCTGCTATTTTTGGATGTAAGTCTTCTCTGCTACGCATGCCCATGTCGCCACCTTTGGTGGCTGTAGTTTGATCATCAGAGTACAAGATGGCCATGTTATCAAAGGTGCTGCTTCCCTCTAAAATGCGACTCCTAATTTCCTGAAGCCTTTCACGCGCTTCTCGCTTTTCTTTCTCAGTTGGGCTTGCGTATCGCACAATTTTCCCTATTTCAACCTGGGTGTTGTAATAAGGCAAACTATCTTTTGGCATATTTTCAAAAAACTTTTTAACCTCTGAAGGGGTAACTTGAACGTCACCAATCAGTTTATTTCTCATTTGACGAGAAATTAACCTTTCGCGTATGGGTTCTCTCATTTCTTCTTTTATTTCAGGAATAGACTTTTGGTAATACTGCTCAAGCTTTTCCCTACTGCCCAATTGATCGATAAAGTACTGCATCCGTCTGTTAAGTTGACTTTCTACTTGCGCTTGATTGATAACGACCGAATCCTCTTCTGCTTTACTCAACAGTAGGTTTTTTTCAATTCCATTCTTAACAAGCCTGCAACGCATGACATCTTCGGGAAGGGTATCCCGTGCCATTAAGCCCTGGAGCTCTTGCTGAATATCCGATTTTAAAATAACTTCATTGCCAACAACTCCAACAATCTCGTCAATCACTTGCCTTTCCTGCCCAAGGGATTGAATACTAAGGCAGAGTAGTACTAAAAATCCTTTTAAGGCTTTATTCATTAATGGAAACTTCATTACTTGCAATTTCTTTTTCAAAAATCTTTTGTTTAATGTTTTTAATTAACTGCGCTTTCCGCTTGTTTAGTATAATGTTTCTAATTTTATTGATTTTCATTCCAATAGGTGCAGGTTCTCCACTGGTTTTGTATTCCTTGAATTTTATATAATAGTTATGGGTAGAGTCACTTACATTAACGTACCTATTGTTGCGAATAAAATTTACTTGATCCCGTGGATCGATCGGAAGTTTTGAAAGGATGTCTTCAAGGTAATGCCATTTTTCATCTTCCAAGGAAAAATTTGTGGCATAACGAACGCCATACTTGTATAAAGAATCCAGGGCAGCTACATCGTCTGACCGATACCATTTTCTGATTTTATGAAGACGCGGTGCGTCATTAGGTATTTTTAAATAGATCAATCGAACAATGGGCTTGTGAAGTTTGAAATCTTTTTTATGTGCATCGTAGTAATTTTTAACGTCCTTCTTGGCCACCCGCTCGTCCAATCTTTGTTCTAAAAGGGCTTGCTCATATTCATAGCGAACCAATGATTCGTAATAGGATTGAAGCTTTTCATCTTTGTTGGTTTTATGGTCTGGCAGGTTTTCAAGCGCTTTGTAATAAAACAATTGTTCTTTTACCCAATTATCGATGAATTGTTTGCGCATTTGCAAACTATCCTCCTTGTCTACTGGCTGATTGAAGATTTTTTGAAGGTCTTTTTTGTATAAATAGGAATCCTTAACGCTGGCTACAACATTGCCTTTTTCCTCATCACTTTCCACAAGGTTACACGCTTGAAAGTTTAGCATAACAAGCCCAATCCATAAAAACAGGACCTTGCTATTGAACCATGGAATCAAGTACTTCCTCATTAACTTTTACAGGATATTTTTCTTTTAGTTGATTGATCCATTGTTCTTCAAGGTAATCCTGATAGTCAGCAATAACCACGCCACGAATTTCTTCTAAACCTTTGGGCTGAGGGGGTTCTACGGCTTTTATGTAAACAACAAATTGTTGACCGTCTTGGGTAAGGTTGTAAACACCTTTTTTTGCTGGTATTTGGTCAACTATTTGATGATCTCCATCCTCATATTTATCGGATTTCAAAGAATCATTCAATTGGTCAGCATGCTTTTTGGCTACCTGTTGAGGGCTGGTTCCATCTTCTAAAGAACCCTTGACAGCTTTTGCAGCTTTTTCATCGGCAACTTCAAAAATGAAAGCATGTTTACGTTTTCCAAATCTGTGTTGTTCCTGGTATTTTTCTTTATTGTTTTCAAAATACTTTTTTAGCCCAGTTGTGTCTTCCATGGCTTTACTCCAAACGCGCCTGTCTGTAATTTCAAACAACAGGATTCCTTCTTGGTATTCCCGCAAAAGATGCCGGAATTCCGGATATTTTTCTTCTAAATTCCGGTCCAGGTAATCTATTAATTGCTTGGTTTCAAAATCTTCATAATAATTTTGGACAGCAGCATAAACGGTAGGGTAATTAGCTTTTTCTTGTTGCTGTTTTACGTATTCAGCAAACGATAAAAGTGATATTAGCTCATCCTCGATTTTAATTAAAGGTTTTTTATACTTATTGGGCTGCTTCAATTCCCATTTGCCTTGTAAGAGCATGGTATCCATTTGTTTAATGAACATGTTAAAGTTTTCATTGTAAAATTTAAAATCTTCTCTTTCTTTAACATCTTCAGCCACTGATTTTTCTATAAGGGAAGACCTATTGTTCTTTTTAACTTCTTTTTCAAGGGATTTTTTCATTTCTTCAAATGGTTTAATGCCTTCTTTATCAATTCTTTTGACGATATGCCAACCATATTTTGTTTTAAAGGGTTGCGAGATGGCTCCGTTTTCTTCAAGCGCAAAGGCAGTGTCAATAAAGTTCTCTGGTAAGTATTCCACTGTACGTTCGAAGGCGGGCAATTTGCCTTGATTCCTTTTACTTCTTCTATCCTGGGAATGTTTGCGAACCATTTTTTCAAAAGCAGCACCATCAGTAATGGCCCTGTGTATGCTGTCAATTTTTTGCTTTTTACGCTTTTGAACTTTTGAGCCTTTATTTTTAGGATTTTTGAGCATAATATGAGCTGCTGTTACCTTACCACTGTAGGGCCGTTTGTCTTCAAGCTTAATTAAATGGTACCCATATTTTGTTCTTACAGGTTCTGATATGGCACCTTCCTCTAATTGATAAGAAGCACTTTCAAAAGGATATACCATTTTGAAAACGGAAAAATAACCCAATTTGCCTTTGTTTTTCCTGGCTGCTGGATCATCGGAATGTTGCATAACCATTGCTTCAAACGATTCATTGCCGTTGATAATATCGTTGCGAACTTGCTTGGCTTCTTGGTAAACATCCAATGTATCTTTAGGGGTGGCATCTTTGGGGAGTCTGAAAAGGATATGCCTAACTTTTAATTCATGTTGTTTTCTATTATAGGCCTCTTTAACCAGGCTATCCATTTGATCCTGGTCTTTAAGATAAGGTTCGGCCAATTGGTTTCGGTAGCTTTTGTATTCGTTCAAATATTTTTCGGTAGTGTCTAAGCCAGCATCTTTGGCCGCTTTAACCTTGAGTTTAAATTCTTGGTAAAGGTCAAGGTACTCCTCTAAGCTTTTTCTGGAATACAGGTTTTCATCAGCGGAATTGTTCTTTTCATAAATGTACTTGAATTCTTGCTTGCTCACCGCTTCGTCAGCCACGGTAAATAAAACCTGCTTATCGGAACCGGATTGTGTAACTTGGTTACTACAGGCTAACAATCCAAGGCAACTTAGAAAAGCTATAAATTTCTTCATGGTTAGGGATGCTTTTTTGGAGGGCAAATGTAAACAAACTTAAATAATGAATGAAAATTAGGGCAGTTTGTTGTCATGGCTCGCAAGCAAACGCCTTCATTTTCCTTGAATTTTCCTTTGGTATTTTGCATAAAGCACATATGATCCAGCAAATTATCATCAATCAATACTATGATGATAAAAAGGGGAAACCATTAAATAACCGTTCAAACTAGTATCTAAGCGATGGCTTTAATTTTTTTATCCTCTTACCAATGAGGAATTGATCTTAATGTCCGCACTCAAAGTTTTATGCACGGGGCATTTATCAGCAATTTCTAATGCACGTTGTCTTTGTTGATCATCCAGATCCCCGACCAATTCGATTTCACGCTCCAATACATCGATTTTATTGGTTTTGGATTCATTGTCCTCACAATCTTCTGCATGTTCTTTTTTATGCTGAACATGAACATAAACTTCCTCCAATGGCCACTTTTTTTGATTTGTGTACATTTTAATGGTCATGGCCGTACAACTGGCCAAAGAAGTAGCCAAATAATCATAAGGATTGGGGCCGTAGTCATTACCTCCATAGGCCTCAGGTTCATCTGCAATCAAGGCATGCTTTCCGGATTGGATCTCGGTAGTAAATTTTTCTTCTCCAATTCTGGCTACAACTTGCTTTTCAGTTTTAAGTGTTGGCTTGGATTCTGCTTCTTCCAAATAAAGATACCTTCTGGACCATGTAGCGATGGTCTTACCAACATATTGGGAGTCTATATTTTTCATCAATAAATGATCAGCATCGGGTAAAGCAAGGAAGCTTTTGGGATGCAAAGCAGCTTGATAAATCCTTGCTGCATTGTCAATTCCCACAATATTGTCTGATGGGGAATGTAAGACCAATAACGGTTTTTTTAAATTGCGCACATGGCTCTCCACGTTATTAGCATCCAGGTCTTCAATGAATTGTTTTTTGATTTTAAAGGGCCTACCGGCCAAATTTACTTGAGCCACTCCCTCCTTTTCAATTTCTTCAAGTTTAGATTCAAAATGATTTTTAATATGGGCTGGATCGGCTGGTGCTGCAACAGTTACAACCCCTTTTAGCGATGGAATTGAACGAGCAGCGATCAATACAGCTGCCCCACCGAGGGAATGACCTATTAAAAGGGATGGTGCTTCATAATGTTCCTCTAAATAGCCTGCAGCTGCAATAAGATCATCTACATTACTTGAGAAGTTGGTATCAGAAAAGTCTCCTTCACTTTCCCCAAGCCCGGTAAAATCGAAACGCATGACCCCAATTCCTTCTACAGTCAAGGCTCGGCTTATATTTGAAACAGCTTTCAGGTTTTTATTACACGTAAAACAATGAGCAAAAACAGCTAAAGCTTTGGGTTTACCATTGGGCGGTAGATCAATGTAAGCTGCCAAGTCCTCGCCTTCTTTGTTTTTGAATGTGATTTTTTTAAAGTTCATGGTTGTTTAGGTTTTTAGTACGAAATTCTAAAATAATTAAGACCCAACCTATCAAGTTTAGGACTTGTCATTCCCCAAATTTCACTTTTAGCAAATAAAATTTAGCTTTAGGATGATATGCCGGTACCAAAATCTCATTCCGGCTTACATGAGCTGTTTTTTTAGGAATAGGCTTCGAATTTGCTTTTAATGTTTCAAGGAGAACATCACCCTTCAACGTACCGTCAGGTAAAAGGCTGTAATACATTAACCTCCAATCTTTTCGAGCTACTTCATTGTATAAAAGTATTACTTTGCTCTTTAAAACGATAGAAGCGAATGATGAAAAATAACCACGGTCATTGACCGTATTTTGGTTTTTACGGTGAACTTTGTACCAATTAAAATTTCCTTTTGGCCCTAAAGAGAATATAACTAAATCGCGGTAATAAAAATAAGTACGCATACTACTCCGGCTCACCCCATAAAAACTAATAGAGTTAGAAGTAGCCTCTTCTTTTTCAAATTCTTCGGCCATAAGTATAACGCCTCCATCACTTCTTACGATCTGTTCCTGAAGGTCAAAAGATTGGAGACCTTTCCGCTCGGCCCTGGCACCATAAACCTGTTTGATAACTTCTGTGGGAAAAGGAATAAAATGGGACTGGAAACCTTTTTTTGCAAGCGGTTTTTTAAAATAAGCTATGCCCTTAGCTTGCGGTTCTTCTGGTTTATAGTAATAAGCAGTGTATATCATTTGTTGATTGACCCGGTCATAATCCAACTTGCCTGACAGGGTATACAATGAATCTTTTCCCAGCTCAATCACTTCAGAATCTTGGTTGTTGAAGTTATGGTAAATTAGCTGTGCCGGATGTTGAGCTTTATTTTTATTCGCTTCATTTTTAATAATGGCTCCTAAATGGTTATTACGTAGGGTAAAATTCTTAATGTTTCCATCAAAAGTTAAACCTGTTTTAATTTTTGACTCCTTAAGAATATTTAGCGTACTATCAATTTTGGCCGAATGCAGCGTGATATTAGGTGTTTGGTTGTTGTCCGGAAGCCAGGCAACATTAAACATGCCTTGTTCAATCTTGACGATTACATTAGAAGGCTTTTTTGTATTGTTGGTTAAATGCAACAAGTCTTTTTTATCAAATCGGTTCAGCTTTGAGTTAAAAGCGTAAACCGCCAATTTTTCATTATCCGATCCCCGTTTGGTTAAAAATACGAAAACCCGGTCATTTATCTGAAAGATTTTTCGGAGCTTTTGATTGCTCGAAAATTTGATCTTGTGATGGTTAACCCTTGTCAATGATTGATCGTAACGCTCAAGGATCATTGTTTGCTTATTGGCATGATTCACCCTTGCTACATAATAACCGTTATCACCTTTTCCCAGTATTTTTGGATATTTGAGGTTGTCCTCGATTTCATAGCCTTCATTCCAGGTAATTTCCTGGCTATTAGAAGGATGGGCGACACAACATAGAACTACTGTGATTAAGAAATAAAGAAGGAATTGTATATTAATTTTACATCCGGTCAAGTAAAAAGTGGAAGTTGAAAACCTAATATGCACAAACCAAGAACACTTATTTTGGGGGTACAAAAACTTCAGCAGCCTCAATTTTAGATTAAACCGAATTGTTTCAGGTGATGACGAAAATGTTTGTGATGAAATGTATCCCATTCATTTTTATTGAGCGCACCAAAAAGTGGGTGGTTGTGCTTCCTGTCAGGTAAAAGCTTATAATATCCTTGATAACTATTAAGCTCTCGTTTTAAGTCTGCTATGGATTGTTTTAAATTAAGACGCCATAAGGTGGGGTATCGCTCCCTCCTTAAAAAAGCTTCTTGATTTTTGGGCAATGGCTGGTCATTGGTCAAATGTTCCTTGTAAGTGTTGATCTGTTCTTCTTC
Organism: uncultured Sphingobacteriales bacterium; assembly: GCA_964561545.1. Taxonomy (GTDB): domain Bacteria; phylum Bacteroidota; class Bacteroidia; order CAILMK01; family CAYYUA01; genus CAZLQF01. Next base: position 86,404 of record CAZLQF010000005.1, on the reverse strand, counting down.
TACCTTGACGGTACTGTGTACTTTGCCCATAGAAACCCTGAACACGTAAGTTAAATGCTCTACCATGTGTTGAGCGGTTAAGGAACCCCAGTGAGGTTTTTGGTCTGATTGCAGCTCATTTAAGTAATCCAAATAGGTTAACAGATTCATACAAAGGGTTAACTTAATTTAGGATGTTAAAATTAACAATTTTCGATGAAAATAGAATTTAATGCTCCATGATCTACTTATAAATGTTCTGAATACTTGATTTTTTAAACTGGTTGTCAGGTTATTCCCAAGCTTTAATATATACGGTAGCGCCAGGTCGTAATTTCTGAATGCCTTTCGTTATAACCGTATCGCCTTTCGAAAGGCCTTCTTTTACCTGCACTTGGGTGTTGGTACGTTGACCTGTTTCTACTGGTTGGGGTTTTGACTTACCGCTTTGGTATAGGAAAACCTTTTTTCCTTGTAATTCAGGAACAATTGCCATTGATGGTACCATTAACGCATCGTTAAGGGTCGATAAATTTAACTTGATATTGGCAAAAGTTCCGGGAACTACTTTCCCTTGGGGATTGGGGTAAATAGCCCTTACTTGCATGGTTCGGGTATCTACGTTAATGGCAGGTTCAATGGCAAAGATCTTAGCTGTAAGGTTACTATCTACACCATTCACGGAAAACTTTATTGGTTCCCCATTCTCAATGTATTTAGCATATTCACCTGGGACCGAAAAATCAATTTTTACCGGTTGTTTGTTGATGAGGCTGATAACCTTGGTTGACGGGGAAACGTAACTTCCCATACTTACGTGCCTTAGGCCAAGCGTACCATCAAAAGGAGCACGGATTGCTCTTTTTTCAATCCGTGCCTGGATAAGATCTACTTCCGCTTGAATAGATTCTAATTCTGTTTTGGTTTCATCATAGGATTCTTGGCTGATGCCTTCGTTTTCTAAGAGGCGCTCTTTTCTTGTTAGCTTTTGCTTCAATAATTCTTCGCGGTTTTGTTTTTGTTTTAACTGAGCCTCTAATTCACTGGCATTGATCTTCATAAGCAATTGGCCCTTTTTCACTTTTGCTCCTTCTTCAAGGGGTAGTTGAGTGATCTTGCCTGAAGCTTCAGTTTTCAGATCCACTTCCTGGGACGGGCTTACGGTACCGGTCAGCGTAAGTGAATTTGACAATTCCTGGGGCTCAACTACGGTGGCATAAACCGGAACGCCTTTGGATTCCTTTGATTTATTTTGTGATTTGGGTTCATCAACTTTGAGGGGTTGTAATTTTGGGATTATGAAAAATCCAACGACCCCAAGCAAGAGCAAGGCAACGATTCCGTTTTGCCAATTTTTTATTTGCATAAATTTCAAGTTTGTAAGCTAAACTACATTATCAATTTCTTGTGCCAAAGGATTTAAGTTAGTCAAAAAACCCTGTCATCAGAAAGTTCTACAAAATTAAATGTTTCAACATTAAAAATACTTGCCAAAAGTTTTAAAATGCCTTTTCTTGAGCAGTACATTTACGTTTCGTTTTCATAACCCCTTAGTTTTTCTATTTATATTTAGAAAACAAGTTCAGTTTTTTAAAGAGCTAATAAGAAAGGACCAAAATGTACTGGCATGCCATCCAAAGTAGCAGTAAAACAGATTATCTTGACCGGAACATTTTCATCCAGGATGGTACTTTAGATGGCGGGGTTGATGTGATTGATGCCAGTGGATTGATGCTGGTTCGTTCCAATTGGCGGATGGATGTTTTAACTTTGAAGCTTAAGTTTTGCTTACAAGATGATTTTTAAAATAGTCTTAGCAGTTTTACAATAATCGCCTATGACCTCCCATCCGCTCGTTAGCATCCTCATCATCAATTACAATGGCCAGGCTTTCCTTCATGATTGCTTTAAAAGTGTGCTGGCCTCTACTTATCCCAATTTTGAGGTGATATTGGTCGACAATGCTTCAACAGATTCAAGTATCCGGTATACAAAAGAAAATTTCCCGGAAATACAGGTTTATGAAACCGGTAAAAACGGAGGCTATAGCTTTGCCTACAACCTTAGCTTCAGTCATGCTAAAGGCAAATACTTTGTATTGCTCAACAACGATGTAACTGTGGAGCCTGACTGGCTCGAGCCTTTGGTTCAAGCTGCCGAACAAGACCCGAACATCGGAGCGCTTCAACCCAAATTGGTTTCTATGATCGACCCAACCGATTTTGAGTATGCCGGGGCATCGGGTGGTTTCATGGACATTTACGGTTTCCCCTTCCTGAGAGGACGTGTTTTCAATCAAATGGAAAAGGACGAGGGCCAGTACGATGATGAAGCCCGAGTTTTCTGGACTTCCGGTGCTGCCATGTTTTTAAGGGCTGATGCCATCAACAAGGTTGGCAAGTTGGATGAGGATTTCTTCATGCACATGGAAGAGATCGACTATTGCTGGCGGTTGAATTTGGCGGGCTATGTGCTGAAAGTAATTCCAAAGGCCAAAGTTTACCACTACGGGGGTGCTTCCTTGCCTGCCGAAAGCTATATGAAAAACTACCTGAACCACCGCAACAGTGTGATCATGCTCATCAAAAACCTAAGCAGCGAAAATCTGAAGCGCATCCTTTTTAAGCGATGGTTGTTAGACCTGCTTGCCATTGCTTCTTCCCTTGCCAAGTTTGAATTTAAGCGGGTAAGAGCCATCATTGCAGCTCATCAATGGCTACTTGCCGAAAGATTCTATCTATGGAAAAAACGGGAAGCCGTACAGCAGATTCGTAAAATACCGGATGAAGAGCTATTTAAATTACTCTATCCGAAGAGCATTGCTCTTCAATTTTTCCTGAAAGGGCGTAAGACCTATAAAGCGTTAATAAAAGCTATTAGGTAGGTTCAATATTCAATACTTAAAGTTCGAAGTTTTGAGGATTATTGGTTTCCGACCGGAGGTCTGAACCCCGACCCTCCCTATTTCATACCTCTTTTCAAATCAACGCTACTAATCAATTACTAGTTAAAAATTATAATTTCGCTTGGCAATTTAAAACCAATCAAATGGAGATCCAGGTAGAAGATGCCCCTAATTTACAGGAAGTAAAGATCGTAACCAACGGCCGGATCAATGATGATCGGGGATTTTTCCAGGAAATTTATCGCTATGATAAGTTCATGGAAAAAGGCTTGCCAACGCAGTTCGTTCAAGACAATCATTCCAAATCCACTAAAGGTGTTCTAAGAGGGCTACATTTCCAATGGGAGCCTCCCATGAGTAAGATCATGCGTGTAACTCAAGGAAGAGCTTATTTAGTAGCCGTGGACATTAGAAAAGGGGCCCCTACTTTTGGTGAATGGTATGGAATAGAAGTTTCTGAAGACAGCCAAAAGCAATTATGGGCACCGGCTGGTTTTGCGAGGGGGTTTTGCGTACTCTCCGATACAGCCGAAATTCAATACAAATGCACAGCCGTGTACAACAACAATGGGGAATCAGGAATTTTATGGAATGACCCTGAAATCGGGATTGATTGGCCCATCAAGGATCCCATCCTATCCGATAAAGATGCCAATGCCCAAACGCTAAGTGATTGGGCGGCAAGGCCTGAGTCCGAAAATTTTCGCTATTAAACCAAAATTTCCAATCAAATAGTAACATGAAAATTGCAATCATTGGAGCAAATGGACAATTGGGCAGTGATGTTATGGAGGTTTTGCAACAGCATGATTACCACGCCATAGCCCTCAATCATCAGGATATTGAAATTACAGACTTAACCTCAACAAAAAATGTTATGGACCAATTAAAGCCTGACATGGTGGTCAACTGTGCTGCCTACTCCAATGTTGAAAATTGCGAGACCGAATTTTACAAGGCATTTTATGGCAATGCCATCGGGCCAAAAAATTTGGCAGAAGCTTCGAAAGAAAAAGGGTTTTACCTGGTTCACATCAGTACGGATTATGTATTCGATGGCTTAAAAAAAGAACCATATTTTGAAAACGACCTGCCAATGCCATTGAATGTTTATGGTAACAGCAAGCTATCGGGCGAGCATTTTGTCCAAAGCATCGCTGAACATGGAATGGTCATGCGAACCAGTGGGATTTATGGCAAAAATCCTTGCCGAACTAAGGGCGGCAATAATTTTGTCAACACCATGCTTAAATTCGGTCGTGAAAAAGATGAAGTTCGGGTAGTAGATTATGAAATTCTGACCCCCACTGCAACAAAAGAAATAGCTCATCAAATTCTCCAATTGATTGAAAATCCAGTATATGGAATATGCCATGCAACTGCCGAGGGTCAATGTACCTGGTACGAATTCACCAAGGAGATCTTCAATATATTGCATTGGGATGTCAATCTTAATGTAGCTGCCCCTGGCGAATTTCCGACAAGCGTTAACAGGCCAACCTATTCTGTTCTTGAAAACAAGGTATTGAAAGCCGAAGGCATTAACACCTTCCGTCATTGGCAAGAAGGTTTAAAGGATTACCTACTACAAGAAAAAGCTATGAACCCTAACCTTTAAATACCACCGTTGGGGCTGCCCTCCCTTTTCAACTAACCTTCAATGATCCCTATTAGAATTAAAAAACTGACGCCGGCTACATCCAAATCACCAACTTTTCAATGTATTTTTGAACGTCAATGCCCAAAAAGTAAAAAGAACCATTAAAAATAACCGACCAGAAGGAAAAGGAAATGAACATGTATATTAACACATTCCTTTTGTCTTTGGTCATGCTATTGGCGAGGAATGTACCAATGGGAACTGTTAGAAAAATAGGCGTTAAAAAAGCGATGCCTAACAGTCCATAGCGACTTCTTACTTTAACAAGGGTTCTTCTACGCCATCCCATTTGAGTTTTGGGAAGTTTATCTGGTTTGTTTGGCAAGAAAAATTTTAGCAGTAAATTGGAAAATTTAGAAAAGATAAAGACTCCTAACATGCCTCCTCCGAGGGTTAGAAGCATTGCTTCAAAAAAACTATAGGCATAAGTAAATACCAAACCAATGCCCATCATATACTTTGTTGCTGAAAATCCTATTACGGTGAGGATTTTGATAATTTCTGCTATCATTAAAAGAATACTACCTAAAGTCTATTCTTAAAAAGGGTTTTTTTTGATTATTTGTTCCCAAATGCCAAGTCTCCTGCATCACCAAGACCTGGTACAATGTAGGATTTGGCGGTGAGCTCTCGATCCATAGCACCTAAGTATATATTGCAATTTCTAATATTTCGTTTAACATGCTCAATGCCTTCTTCACTGGCTATGACTCCCGCAATGAACGTTTGAGATGGTGTTCCACATTCCTTAACCAAAGCTTCATGGCTAATTACAATGCTCCTACCCGTAGCGATCATCGGATCAACCAAGATTAGGGGTTTGCCCTCTAAGTTCGGAGCTGCTAAATATTCAAGTTTGATCTCAAATTCATTTTCAGCTGTATGATGGCGATAAGCAGAGATAAATCCATTATCTGCCTGATCCAGCATTCTAAGAAACCCATTGTGAAAAGGAATCGCAGCCCTTAATATAGAACACAATATAGGCTTGTCTTGTGGCAAAGCCATTTTATCAGTTCCTAAAGGCGTGTAAACCGTCTCATTTAGGTAATTAAAATCCTTACTAATTTCATAAGCGAGGATTTCACCTGCTTTTTCTAAGTTGGTCCTAAAACGCAACCGGTCTTTTTGAATTGCTTCATCTCGTAATTCAGCAATTATTTGATTCAAATAAGTGCTGTTATGAGTTAACACATTAACGTTATCCATACAGGGAACAAATGTAATTTATTTTCTTTATTTCAAGATAGCTAATTGGTTTTGCTCCAAACCCCCTGTTAAAAGGCTCAATACCGGGGAGCATAGAACCTGCAAAGTCAAAGTTGTCGACAAAATGACTGGCATGTTTGATCATTTCCCAAACCATCATGGTCATTATACCTTGCGGATCATTTTTACCACTTCTCCCGCTCATTAATAAGGTTGCTTTGTTTTTATAATAAACCACCAATCCGGCACTTATTACTTTTCCCTTTGAATCCTTAATAGCATGAATTTTTCCCAAGCCTTCATCAACCAGAAAGTTTGCCACGTGCCTTAAAATATTGACCTGGCGTTGATTCACCACATTTTTGTGCTTTTTAAGCAAGTTGCTTGTTAACCCAACCATTTCTTTGACTGAGGTTTCACTCGCAAAAGTGTAACCAGCTTCCTCCAGCTGACGGATGCGTTTACGGTTTTCTTTACGCATCCCATAATTCAATTGATCCACGGGTTTGGTTAAATCCAGCCAATAAGTATAGCGGGTGTTTAAGTGGTAACCATTCCAATAGAAGGGGAAAGGATAATCAAAGTAAGGCGAAAAATGAACTACAAAATGATTGATGGAGGGCATATGGTCTACAATATGTTTAGCCACCTTATTTTTAAAACTGTAGACTTGATAATCTTTTTCGAAATCCTTATTGGCAAACAAAATACCTGTATGCCGGCAGGCTAAAGGCTGGATGCATCGTTTCCAAAAAAGCCTTTGGTCAAGCGGCAAAGGCATAATGCCTTCCGTTTGGTCCTGGTGGGTTACCATTAAAGCATTCCATCCAGATTTGACCACATCCAAAAAACCACTCAAAGCATAAAAATCGCCCTCTAAAGATTGGTGGACAAATGCATCCCATTCATTCTTATCGATTGACTGATTGTTAAGGAGTTTTGCCAGCATTAGCGGTTCCTTTCTTCATATAGTCAATAAGCTCTATCAAGGTATTTTGCCAACCCTTCCATTCTTTGTAATCGCTTAAGGACTCATTGTGCAGCAATATTACAAATTGTCCCCTAATCAGTTTTATTTGTTCTATAAATTCAGTAATTAAATAAAACGATTTTTCCGGCTCAATTTGTAGGTGCTGTTGTAAAGCACGGTCCATGACCATAGTAGGATGGACAATTAAATTAGTTGTTTCTTCTTTGGCTAAATTGTACCAGTAAAATGGCCTTGCTATACCATACTTAAAACCATAACTTGAATAAAAACAAGCCGAATAATCTCGTTTGATTCCACTATTTAATAATATCTCATAAGTTTTGGGCAACCTAAGTCTTAAAAAATGTTGCCGTGAAAAATATACCTTTTCTTCAAGAATGGACTCGAGGTATTGTTTTTCAGATTGTAGCTTTTCACCATCATTAAATGCACTGTAAGATGGATGAATTCCAACTTGGAACCCTTCTTGGTGAAGTTTTTTTACAAGTTGCTGGTACCTTTCGTTTTTGAGGTTAATACGGGCATCTTCAGGGCCATTGTTGTCCACTAAGCAAAAAAACTTGGTTTTATCGGTAGGAAGTTTTTCCCTAAGTAACGCAAACGAATCCATTGGATCTTGTATCTTCCTTGCTAAAGTTTTGATCCTCGCCCGGAACTGTTCTTGTTCTTTAAACACCATATCACGGATACCACCGGCAAGGTTAACCATAGCCCCTTTTTGCTTAAATGCCCATGGTTGATCGATATCTATCGTAAATTCAAAGTCATACTTCGGTTCGCTTAAGGGAAGGTTTGGGTATACTTGGCATAGCAAATCTCTTAGTTGAAAAGCATACAAATCTACCAAGGGATATTGATGTAAACCTTGTTCTATAAAAAGGTCTTTTGCCTCATCGTAGCGCCCGTGTTTATCTAAAGGGAACTCCTGGTAGTAGCGGTAACCTGACAACAAATAGAATGACGCTGAAAACATGTCGTAGGATAGATCATAGTTCGTGAAATCGAGCTCTTCCGACCAAAAAATTTGAGGAGTTTTATTCCATTGGATTTTAGGCTCCTTAAAATTAACACCAGTATTTTCTAATAAACCTTCATTAGGTATGTTTATAACATTATTACCGGAAACAGACGCATTGGTGTAGTTAATGATCAGGTCGTCATGGAAACCGGTTTCATCAATCTTGGATTCTTCAATGATTTCGTAAGCAATTCCCCAGAAATGCTTCAATAAAACTCCAATGATGTAATGAATGCGGGGGTTTGTTTGCTTAACGATAACGTAAACCATAGAGGGTACCAAACATGAGTCAAATAAAAAGCTTTTTATCCACCGCTAACTGAGATAAATGAGCAACTTAATGACTGCAAATTTTTAGTGACTTTCACCAAGCTTATCAATTTGTGATTGATTTAAAATTTATATAACTACGCCGCTCCTTGATTGATCATTCTATTGACTAAAGGTTCTATGTTTTGAAATTAATCTGTTTAATCATTATTAAATAAGCTACCTTCCTGAAGTGCCTGAATGAATTTGGACCAAGCGAATGGGTTTAACAAACTTCCCGGTATAGGCGTATTACCGCCAGGTAAGGTATAATGTGGTCTTTGGCCACCTGCATAATAACCTTGTTTAACCTGGTTCTGGACAAATTGATTAAATTTTTCTCTACCATCCTTTTTCATATTTGCTGATATTCGGTCAAGTTTCTCTTGCGCAAGATTTTTCATCGCCATTTGATAATCATCATCTGACAATTCAAGGTTAACAAAGGCTTTTTTAAATTGCGCTTTCGATGGCCAAGGATAAACTACCGTCTCTTTACGGGTTATGGTATCTCTTATCAAAGGTTGGATGGTTTTTAATTTCTTATTCTGGTAATCCTTAGGGATTATAAACCGGGCATCTTTAAAACCTACAGATGAAAACTGGACCGTATCACCCCTGGTTATTACCATGGAGAAAAATCCTTCATCATCTGCTACGGTGCCACGGCTGGTGTTAATAACTTTAACATTGGCAAATGAAATGGGCTTCAAGCTATCAGCCGTTACAATGACACCGGAAAATTGGATCAGTTGTTCATCCGCTATGGCTTCATCCTGGGCTTGAATAATAAATGGTAAGATCAAGCAAAAGAACAGGACGATTCTTTTCAATTGATTCAATGGTACTTATTTTATTGTAGTTTAAACCCTCAAATTTATTAAAATATCAATCCCAGAATTAGAAACAAGAAGACAATCACAGGGGAAGGAACTCTTGTAAACATCAAAACCAAAAATGTTACACCTATCACTAAAATATTAATCAGGTCAAATCCAATGGAATCAAATAAGATGTAAGCCGCAGCAGCCACCATTCCGGCAGCAGCGGCATTAATGCCCTCAAGTGATTTTTTAATGAAAGCATATTTCTTTAGGCTTTCCCAAATAGGCGCTACAAAAAATATCAGTAAGGTACCTGGTAAAAATATCCCTACAGTTCCGATAAGGCTTCCAAGGATATGGCCGAAAGTGCCCAAGTTCTTAATAGACATACCACCCACATAAGTGGAAAATGAAAAAACAGGGCCTGGCAATGCTTGCACTATGCCATATCCAGCAAGAAATTCCTGTGATGTTAGGTAGTTTTTGTAAAGTACAAATTGTTCATACATCATGGGTATAAGCACCTGGCCGCCCCCAAAAATGATACTACCATAGCGATAGGTGTTTTCAAAAAGTAAAACAGATTTTGCTTGAGTAATGGCCCCTAAAATAGCAGCTACGATAAGAATGGAGAAGAATATGGTTAGGTACTTCCAGCGAATATCCATGGGTTTTTTGGGTTCAGCTTTCTTGTCTTTTACCGTAAAATTGGTAATAAGCCCACCAACCACCAAAGCAATGGGATAAATCCAGGGAGAACGGATGAATATCGTGATCAAGGTGGTTGCAGTTATGATGAACATTTGGGTTTTGGTCTTTATGATGGTCCGGGAGATTTTGAATGCCGCAAATAAAACGAACCCAACTGCCATGGGTTTTAAAAACCGAATAAAATCAGTTGACAACCCTTCCTGGCTTATGTAAGAAAAAAACAACACGACAAGGGTCATGATGACAACTGCTGGCAGCATCCATACTAAAAGCGTGACAAAGGCCAACAGTGTACCTCCCTTTCTTAGACCGATCGCAGTAATGATTTGCGTAGAAGAAGGACCCGGCAGAATTTGGCAAAGGGCAATTAGTTCAATAAGATCCTGCTCTTTAACGTATTGCTTTTTGTGAACCAAAGTATTCAATATCATCGCCAAATGAGCTTGGGGGCCTCCAAAGGCTGTTAAGGAGATCACCAGGATATGTTTCAGGAACTCCAGGTGTCTTAGGAACATGAAGGTGGCATATTTTTAGTAGTTTTGCCAGTTACCAATTTAAAAATTTTCTTTGCACAGGCTAACCTTTCTCCAATTTATCAGCTAAAAATTTTAACATGCGTGCAAATATAATTTGGCTGCTTCTATTCAACTTTATTGTCATAATTTCGAGTCAAGGATGTCAGCCTTATCAAAAAAGTAAGGCATTGAGAAAAGTTGACACCTTACTGCACAAAATTGAGAAAGCTGAAAATTCTTTTGTTATTGATGTTAATACCATTGAAAAACGCTACGATAGCATTAAGATCAAGCAAAGGTACATAGAAGAAAACCATACTAAGCCTTTAGATAAGCAACTTAAAAGTTTATTAACAACATACAAAGGTTTGGCCGAGAATTACCAGGGTTTTGTTAAAAACTACAAGCTGCTTAAATACGAAAATGAGCGTCATAAAAAAAGGATCAAAAAATTAAAAAAGCAACTTGTTAATGCTGAAATAAAGCAACCTAAATTTGACAGTACATTTAAAAAGGAGCAGAAAACAATTAACAGTCATTTGGCGAAAGTCAAAAAGCTAATTGGTAAAATAGCCCATACTGAAAAGATTTACAAAAGAACAAACAAAAAAATAACGCGTATATACAATCGATTGAAACATAAAAAGGATCCTATCAAACGAACTATTTAAAAAGTTAGAACCATGGCAGAAGACATTGATCAAATTATTAACGAAGCTTCAAGTTCAATGAAAAAGGCTGTTCAACATTTGAATGATGAACTTGGTAAAATCCATGCGGGCAAAGCAAAGCCCCAAATGTTAGATGGCATCTATGTAGAATATTATGGCATGAATACGCCATTGAACCAATTAGCTACCATTAATACCCCAGATGCTAAAACCATTATTATCAAACCCTGGGAAAAAAGCATGATAGAACCCATTGAAAAAGCCATACAAAGAGCAAACATAGGCTTAAATCCTCAAAATGACGGGGAAATTATTCACATCAATGTTCCTACATTAACTGAGGAAAGAAGAAAAGCAATGGTAAAACACATCAAACAAGAAGGGGAAAACAGTAAAATATCGGTTCGTAATATCCGGCAGGACGCTAAAGATAAGGTTAAAAAACTTCAAAAAGAAGGGCTGTCTGAGGACGATGCCAAAAAATCAGAGGAAGAAATACAGAATTTAACAGATAAAAGCATCCAAAAAGTAGAGGAAACCCTTGATCAAAAAGAACAGGAGCTTATGAAGGTTTAAGCGTATTCTGCAATCTGGAACCAGTTCATATTGTTATATTTATAGGGTCAATCACCGATTATACTGTTTGAATAGTTCCCATTATTCTTTAATAAACAGCTATCTTTAATCTTGAAATCCTAAAAGATTAGGATTGATGTGGATTTAATTACTTTTTCAACATGTTGTAGAAATTGTAGCCTTTTATTGTAAAAGTTAAAAGTTGTAGCTTTGAAACAGAAAAATGGATTGGTAAGTGAAAGATCTTAACAAATTAAATGATATCGCATCCCAAGTAAAAAGGGATATTGTACGCATGACCCATGATGCCAAATCAGGCCATCCCGGTGGTTCTTTGGGGTGCTCTGAATTCATGATCGCTTTGTTCTATAAATTTCTCAACCATAATCCTGAGCACTTCAATATAGACGGATTTAATGAAGACTTGTTTTTTCTCTCCAATGGTCATATTTCTCCCGTATTTTACAGCATTTTAGCAAGACAAGGCTATTTTGATCCTCAGGAACTCTATACTTTTCGTAAGATTGATTCGCGACTACAAGGGCATCCTGCTACTGCTGAAGGTTTGCCCGGTGTGCGGATTGCTACTGGTTCTTTAGGACAAGGTTTAAGCGTGGGCATTGGTGCTGCTTTGTCCAAAAAATTGAACAAAGACAACCACCTGGTTTATACTTTACATGGAGATGGTGAGATGCAGGAAGGCCAAAACTGGGAAGCCCTTATGTTTGCTGCCAACCATAAAGTAGACAACCTAATCATGACCGTTGATTTTAATAATGCCCAAATAGACGGACCAACAAAAGAGGTTATGAATCTTGGCAACCTTGGTGCTAAAATGGAAAGTTTCGGTTGGGAAGTTATGGCTATGGATGGAAACCATATGGAAGAAGTTGTCAATACACTGGAGCAAGCAGTTGATTTGACCGGCCAGGATAAACCTATTGCAATAGTTATGAATACCAAAATGGGTTCTGGGGTAGATTTTATGGAAGATGATTACCAGTGGCATGGCGTACCACCCAATGATGAACAGCTGGAAAAGGCTTTGGGTCAATTGGAAGAGACACTTGGAGATTATTAATTGGCTATGAAAAAATTAATAACATTTACAATATGCCTTACTGCACTCTCGCTTTGCGCCCCCTTAAGCTCTAATGCTCAGGAGTATACTAAAACAAGGATTCTTTTCCTATTGGATGCATCCGGAAGTATGCTTGCTAAGTGGGAAGGCAATACCCGTATTTCCGTAGCCAAAAATTTGTTAATAGATATGGCCGATAGCCTTGAGAATAGGCAAAATGTAGAATTTGGGCTAAGGGCATATGGGCATACAACACACCGTTCAAGGCAAGATTGCAAAGATACGAGGCTTGAAGTAAAATTTCGACAAGGTAGTAAAGAAACGATTAAGGAAGCATTAAATGACATAAAACCCAAAGGTACAACACCTATTGCTTATTCTTTACAAGAAGCAGCCAGGGACTTTCCTGTAAAAAAACCAGAAATCAAGAATATTATCATTTTACTCACCGATGGTTTAGAGGAATGTGAAGGCGATCCTTGTGCCGTTTCATTAGCACTTCAAAAAAGAGGCGTGGTACTAAAACCGTTTGTAGTTGGTATTGGAACTAACAAAAATTTTAAAGCTCAATTTGATTGTGTGGGAAACTATTACAATGCATCTACGCAAGAAGGATTTAAGCAGGTACTAACTGGAGTGATCTCGGAAGCAACCAACAAGACCACAACTCAAGTTAATCTTCTGGACCATCGCGGAAAAGCTACCGAGACAGATGTGAACATGACTTTTTATGATACTGAGCGGGACTTTCTAAAATACAACTTTTACCACACGATGAACAGCCTCGGTGTACCTGATACACTGAACATAGACCCTTTTACTAATTACGATATTCAGGTTCATACCACACCTGAGGTTATAAAAAGAAATGTAGAAATTAAAACGGGGCAACACAATGAAATACCTATTGATGCAGCACAAGGGACCTTGGAGTTAGATATCCACAAAAATATGAAATATAGGAGGCTCAAGGCTGTTGTAAAAACAAGTAAAGGTTGTAAAACCGTCAATCATCAATCTTTTAATACAAGCAAACGTTACTTAACAGGTACCTATGATGTTGAAGTCATGACTCAACCTAAAAAAACGTTTAAAGATGTAAAAATTAAGCCTGAAGAAACAACAACGCTTAACATTCCAAGGCCTGGGCAGGTATCCATTTCTACATCATCGAATAAATTGGGAAGCATTTATCATTTCAAAGGCAATCAAATGAAATGGATAAGTGATATTACCCCTCGTTTAAGGCGTGAAATTATTGTTTTGCAACCGGGTAAATATAGGTTGGTTTACAGGGGTCAAAACGAACAAAGAGCTTATAAAACGGAAGTTAAAAAATTTAAAGTAAAGTCTGGGGGGACTACTACAATTAAATTACGCTAATCCAATGGAGTATGAGGTAAGAGATCAAAAAGCTACAAGAGAAGGTTTTGGTGAGGGGTTGTATCAATTGGGCTGTGAAAATCCGAACGTGGTTGGTTTATCAGCTGATCTTGCCAATTCGGTCAAGATGACCAAATTCATGAACAACTTCCCGGAACGTTTTTTTCAGTGTGGTGTGGCAGAAGCCAATATGATGGGAGTTGCAGCTGGCCTCACCATTGGGGGTAAAATTCCTTTTGCAGGAACTTTTGCCAATTTTGCAACCGGGCGCGTGTTCGATCAGGTTCGCCAATCAATAGCTTATTCAGGGAAAAATGTAAAAATTTGCGCCTCCCACGCTGGTATTACTTTAGGTGAAGATGGAGCTTCCCACCAAATTTTGGAAGACATTGGATTAACCCGGATGTTGCCTAATATGGTGGTCATTAATCCATGCGATTTCAATCAGGCCAAGGCAGCTACATTGGCAATTTCTGAATATTACGGACCTGTTTATTTAAGATTTGGAAGGCCTAAAGTACCTGTTTTTCTGCCCGAAGACACATCTTTTGAAATCGGTAAAGGCATTGTCTTAAATGAGGGTACTGATGTTTCAATTATTGCCACCGGTCATTTGGTATGGGAATCCATTGAAGCAGCCTATGAACTCGAAAAAGAAGGAATTAGCTGTGAAATTATAAACATTCATACCATTAAACCTTTGGATGAAGAATTAATCCTTGATTCAGCAGCTAAAACAGGCTTAGTGGTTACGGCTGAGGAACACCAAAGGAATGGCGGACTGGGAGATGCTGTAGCCCAACTGTTTGCTAAAAAACAGCCTACCTTAATGGAAATGGTCGCTGTAGACGATAGGTTCGGGGAAAGTGGGAAACCAAAAAATTTACTCCACAAATACGGCTTGGATTCATTGGCCATTCAAAGTACTATTAAAAATGCCCTTCATCGAAAAAATGATCATTCTTTAAAAGTGAGCAGGTCATAGTTTTAGAATTAGCAGAGTATCTATTATTGATCATTAACAACCATGGAAAGGCGTGAAACCTTTAAAAACCACCTTGGGCAGACAAGTGATCTCCCACTCATGTTAAATGTTAGTAAGGGTGAGGGCGTTTATTTGTATGATCAAGATAATCAAGCTTATTTAGACCTTATTTCGGGCATCAGTGTAAGTTTCCTCGGTCATCACCACCCATCTATTTTAAATGCAATTAAAAAACAGGCCGATCAGTATTTACACACCATGGTTTATGGTGAATATATGATGGAGCCTCAAATTGCTTTTGCTGAATTAATTGTTGCTCACTTGCCTTCTAATTTAAACAATGTTTTTTTCGTCAATTCAGGTAGCGAAGCCACCGAAGCTGCAATTAAGCTGGCTAAACGATACACAGGAAAACCAAATGTTATCAATTGCGATAAGGCCTATCACGGCAGTACCTATGGAGCCTTAAGTGTAGCGGGTGACGAATCCTTAAAAAATTCCTTCAGGCCCTTAATGCCGGGAGTCAAAACGATGCGCTACCATCATACCGAAGACATTGACCTGATTGACCAGCATACTGCAGCAGTTATTATAGAAACCATTCAAGGTGAAGCAGGAGCCCGCGTTCCAGACAAAGGGTTCCTTCAAAGCATTCGCGATCAATGTCAAAAAACGGGAACCCTTTTAATTTTTGACGAAATCCAGGCTGGGATGGGAAGAACTGGAAAGCTGTGGGCTTTTAATCATTTCGGTGTAAAACCTGATATCCTCTTATTAGGAAAAGCTTTTGGAGGTGGACTACCATTGGCAACTTTTATTTCGGATAAAGCTATCATGGATGCCTTAAAAACAGATCCAGTTTTAGGTCATATTTCAACTTTTGGGGGCAACCCCATTGCTTGTGCTGCTGGTAAAGCAGCCATGGAAGTTTTATTAAACGAGGGGTTGGCTGTGCAAGCTTTGAAAAAAGAAAGCATTATTCGCCAAGAACTTGAAGGCCATCATTTGATCAAAAGCATAAATGGAAAAGGACTTATGCTCGCAGCAGAAATCGGGAATTTTGATTTTGTTTACAAAACCATCCAAAAATGTTTTCAAAACAAACTTTTATCCGACTGGTTTGTCTTTAACAACCAAAGCATTCGCATTGCACCGCCTTTGAATATATCTGACGTTGAGATTAAAAACGCATGTCGTTTACTTAAAAAGAGTTTAGAGGAAGCTTTTGATCAAGCACATTAAAGAGGAATCAGTAAATATCATTTTGCATGAGCATATCGGCTTGTACGCTTGTTAGCCTGACCGTTGCTTTTTACCTTGGATTTGCTTTTTGGCTTTTCTTCTTTTAATAAGTGGATGAGGGTTGTAATATTCGATTTCAATTCTCTTCTATCCGAAATAAAATCCAAAAACCCATGCTCAAGTAAAAATTCAGAGCGCTGGAAACCTTCAGGTAAGTCTTTACCAATGGTTTCGCGAATAACCCTGGGACCAGCGAATCCTATTAAAGCACCGGGTTCTGCTATGTTAAAATCACCCAGGGTAGCAAATGAGGCAGTTACTCCACCGGTGGTAGGATCAGTAAGTACCGAAAAATAGGGAATGCCTTCTGACTCCAATAAACTTAATTTAGAGGATGTTTTGGCCATTTGCATTAAGGAATAAGCAGATTCCATCATCCGGGCTCCCCCGGATTTGGAGATAATGATCAAAGGATACTTATGTTCCCGCGCATAATCGATGGCCCTTGATATTTTCTCTCCGACAACAGCTCCCATCGAGCCCCCAATGTATGAAAAATCCATGCAAGCCATCACCACATATTTTTTGTTCATCTTACCTGTTGCAACACGGATTGCTTCATCAAGCTGTGTCTTTTGCTGTTCTTCTTCCAGGCGTTTGTGATATTCCTTGCGATCATTGAATTTCAAGGGATCGGCAGGCTTAATGTTACTAAACAATTCTTTATAACGCTTGCTGTCAAATAAACCGTTAAAATATTGGTTAGAACCTATCCTGAAGTGGTATTTATCTTCTCCAGGGCATACAAAGAAATTTTCTTCTAAATCTTTGTACGTAATAGCGCTTTTACACTCTGGGCATTTGTTCCAAATGCCTTCAGGCAGTCCCTTCTTCTCCTTAGTACTTGTTAAAATGCCATCTTTTACTCTTTTAAACCAACTCATAAGTCCCGCCTTCTAAATTTACAGGAACCAATAACTATAACAGCTACATCGTTCCAACATTTCGAATTAAAAGCTTGCTTCTTAAAAACAAAAGCTGGTAGCCATTCCATTTCAATCATTTCTACCAGGTTTATTTTAGCGATGTCCTCAAAATTCGAACCTAAAATTGTTCTTAAGGAGCTTTTATAGAGCTCATCAATAATTTTAAGCCAAACCTATTTGATCACACAGGTATACATCTTGTATGGCATTCAATAAACTCACGCCATCTTCCATTGATTTTTGAAAGGATTTTCTGCCAGTGATCAAGCCGCATCCTCCAGCTCGTTTATTAACGATGGCCGTAAACAACGCATCTTGCAGATCCGAGTCTGTTTCACCTTTTGAAGCCCCACCAGAATTGATCAATCCAACCTGCCCCATGTAACAGTGAGCAACTTGATATCTTGCAAGATCAATGGGATGATCACTACTTAGATCTTCGTACATTTTTGGGTGCGTCTTGCCAAAGCCAATGGTCTCAAATCCTCCGTTGGATTTAGGAAGCTTTTGCTTAATAATGTCTGCCTGAATGGTAACCCCCATGTGGTTGGCCTGTCCTGTTAAATCAGCAGCGGTGTGGTAATCCGTGCCATTTTGCTTAAAGTCGCTGTTCCTTAAGTAACACCACAATACGGTTGCCATGCCAAGCTCGTGAGCGCGTTCAAAAGCCTCAGCGATTTCAGCGATTTGCCTATTGGATTCCTCAGAGCCAAAATAAATGGTTGCACCAACGGCTGTAGCACCCAGGTTCCATGCTTCATCAACTGAACCATAAAGTATTTGATCATAGGTATTGGGGTAGGTTAACAATTCATTGTGATTCATCTTAACAATGAAGGGTATCTTGTGCGCATATTTCCTTGATACTGAAGCCAGGTTACCGAATGTTGTTGCTACGGCATTACAACCGCCTTCTATGGCAAGCTTAACAATATTTTCAGGGTCAAAGTACATTGGGTTTGGAGCAAAAGAGGCTCCAGCTGTATGCTCAATGCCCTGGTCCACGGGTAAAATGGATAAGTATCCTGTGTTAGCCAAACGCCCATGCCTGTAAATATCCTGAAGACTTTTAAGTACCCTGTTGTTTCGATTGGAATCTTTCCAATTCTTATCAACTACATCGGGACTTGGTACATGTAACATTTCCTTAGGAAAAGTTGTGCATTCATGCTCAAGCAAATGGCTTGCTTTATCGCCCAAAGTGTCTACAATTTCCTGATAACTTAGTTGTTCAGTTTTTTGTATCGTTTTAGCTTCGACCATAACTGTTTAATTTTTTTTCTTAATGGCAAAAATAATCATTTTTAGCCCTTTTTAAACAACTTCAAAGGAAGTTTAAAGCCATAGCTAAAATTTAAATTCTTTCTAAAAATATTAAATTGCGTTTTTACAAAATTACACTTTATGCAATTTGATCAATTGATTAAGTGGAGTAATGAGTTTATGATTCCATGTTTTTTTAAAGAAACAGCAGGAATAGCCTGTCCTGGCTGTGGACTTCAAAGAGGCGTAATTCAGATGCTTGAAGGCAACATCATGGAAAGCTTACAGGTATTTCCTCCATTATTACCCATGATCTTTATGATCAGCATATTGCTTGTAGGGATTAAATTTCAAGAATTTAAAGGAAGAAGTTTCTTATTGTTTTTTAGTTATGGGTTGGTCATCGCCAGCATGGTGATCAATTTTGCAATCAAAACCTTTTAAAATAAAACCAAAATGGACAACAGTGAAAACCAAGAGCAAAGCCTTAACCAAGGAAGCCAAGAACCAACCGTCAAGTATGAATTGCCCAATGCCACAGCAGTCCTCGTTTTAGGTATTCTTTCCATTATTTTCTTTTGCTGCTTTTTCATTGGATTTGTATTAGCCATTATTGGGCTTTACTTAGCATCCAAGGATATGAAACTTTACCAACAAAATCCAGTGAATTACACCGACAACTCCTTTAAAAATTTGAAAATCGGAAGGATTTGTGCCATCATCGGTTTGGTTTTATCGGTAGTTTATATAGCTTATTGGATCATATCTTTTGCTATGGTAGGGTTCAATCCAGAATTCTGGGAACAAATGAGGGAAGCCATGGAAGAAGCGCAGAAAGTATAAAACCCTTTTATTAAGATGTGATTTGTGCTTAATTTTCACTAAACAATAAAGAAATAAGCACGTAGTAATTACTGAAAAATTGGTATTATGAGGCGGTAAAATCGACTAAACTACCAACAACCAATACTTATCCATTTAAATAATTACAAACTGGTAGCTTGATAAGGAAATATTTTAAATAATCAACTACTCTTCTTCAGAGGCATTAAACTCAAGCGGTTCTTTCTTGGGATATTCATTGTTATTTAAGTTCACATCAGCCATAGTCCTGGAGGGATCAATGGTTATAGACTTTATAGATTTATCTTTGGTTGAGATTCCAAATTGGTATTGCGGATAAGGCCAAGGCCAATCATCTAACACTACCCTTGTCATTTCAGGATTTTGTTGAGGTTTAATGGACCGCATCATTTGCAGGGGTATGTAATACATCATTTGCTCCCCGTCTTCAAAAGTTACCTGAACATCCAAAGGCATGGGAATCTTGCCATGATTTTTCAAGCTGATAAAAGTACTGTCACCTTTAGCTTTAACATTTTCAATACCATAATCAATGGTTCGCGTAGTGTTGATGAACAAGTTAAAATACCAATCCAGCTGAATACCGGAAACCCGCTCCATAACGCGCTTATAATCACGAGGTGTGGGATGCTTGAATTTCCATCGCTTGTAATATTCCTTCATACCCTTATTGAGCACATCCTGGCCAATGATATAGCCCAATTGCTGCACTAATACAGGTCCTTGGGAATAAGCAGTTCGCCAATAAGCTTCGTTGGTATGGAAAAAATCGGCATGAACGCTCATAGGTTCTTGCTTATCGGTTTCTACAAAATTCCTGTAACTGCTATAGCCACCTTTCACCGGATTGTCGCGATCAAGATCGTTGACATGATTAGTTATGTAGCTGGAGGCATATACTGTCATGCCTTCATCCATCCAAGGGTACATGTTTTCATTGGTGGCCAAAACACCTTGATACCAACTGTGGACCAATTCATGAGCTGTTACCCCAAACAAACTTCCAAAACGTCTGTGACCGGTTATCAAAGTAGCCATTGGGTATTCCATACCGCCATCACCTCCTTGTATAACCGAATATTGTTGGTAGGGATATTCCCCAAATCGCTTATTCATGAATTGAAAGGCTTCCACTGTTTTAGGTTGAAGCTTCTTCCAATTGTCAACAAGGGTATCTTTCTGGTAAAGAAAATGAAGCATCGGTCCTTCTGGTACATGAGCGGTATCATGGGCATAATCGGGGTCAGCAGCCCACATAAAATCATGCACTTTGGAAGCTTTAAAATGCCAGGTAAGCTTTTCACGATCCGGTCTTTTTAGCGATTTAGCAGGATCCTGGTAACCATGCCCTACTTCCTGTGGATTTTGAACAATGCCGGTTCCTCCAAGGACATAATTTGAATCAATAGTGATCTTAACATCAAACTCCCCAAATACCCCTTGAAATTCTCTTCCTACATAAGGATCGGGATGCCAACCTTCTTGATCATACTCAGCCATTTTAGGATACCATTGGGCCATCGAGTAGTCAATACCTTCCGCATTGTTCCTACCTGAACGCCTTATCTGGACGGGTACCTGGCCCCTGAAATCCATGTTAAACGTAGTGGTTGAATTTGGCATAATGGGTTCATCCAATTTAACCTCAAGGATGGTACCTACTACATCGTATTCCAGGCTTTTACCATCCTGATTAAGTTCATCAACTTTGATGTATCCGATTTCACTCTTATCAAGATTTGCTATGCGATTGCTAACACGTGGATCCGGGTCCACAATATCCCTTGACCTTATGTCCATCATACTTCCAGGTTGAAAAGCATTGAAGTAAAGGTGATAAAAAACCTTTCGCAGGGTGTCATACGAGTTGTTATGGTAAACCAATTCCTGTTTCCCTTTAAATTGATGGCTTTCTACATCCATATCAATGTTCATGTCGTATTCAACCTTTTGCTGCCAATAATCATGAGGTTGGGCCATGGAATGATTCAGTACTGATAAGAACATTAAAAGGGTTGAAAAAATCAGGAATAATGGTTTATGCATGGTTTGATATTTTGTTTTTAAACATTCAAAAGTAAATACAATCGGTGAAACTAAAAATCCGCTTAGGATGAAAATCCAACATCTTTTTTGAAACTAATTTTAAGCTTTGAGTCAACACCAAGCCCAAACTTGGTGACTTTATCAAGATATACGCTTGGTCTATTTACGGAGAATTAAGCTTCTTTTAACCTATTATGGGAGCACTCAACCACACCTGATTTCAGCACTTATTCCTGGTAGCCATACCGAGTCATGGTAGCTCCCGCTATTTCCCAGAACTGGTCTTTCCAGAATTGAGGCCATTCTTCATAATCAGGGAAAAATTTAATAGCATTTTTATTGACGCTTTCGCCAGCCAAAGCCTTAACTTCCGCTTCATTGTAATCAATGCCCGGTAAATGCTTAAGCAATGTAAACAAATCTTGATACTCCGGGCCTTGAAATATATTTTCAAATTTTAGCCACAGATCAGGATGCTGGGATTCTACCATTTCATTCACGGTTTTCCAATACCAACTAAGTTTCTGCAAAGGATTCCATTGGTTCCATGAAGCCCTTGCAGGATTTTCTGTTAGATCGAAAGGCGTGATATGGTTATTGGTTATGTATCGGTAGCGGTTCAGCCAGGAAGTTACTACTTTTCTCCCATCCCTAACGATATGTACCAATTTACTGGCTGGAAATGTGCTTCTGATCAAAGGAATGGCGGCAAACAAATGATAATTGGTTTCTACATACCATTTTTCAGGATGTTTACGATGCCACCTTTGACGAGGTATTTTAAAATAAAGCTTTTCATAAAGATTGGGTGCTCTTGCTACCAGCTGGTAACTTCTGGCTCTAAAGGCTGGATTGGGCTCATGCAAACTCCACGCATTGCTAACCTTTTCGTTGAACAAGGTAGTAAAAAAATCAGTCCCTGTTCGCCCCGTGGAAAAGATGAATACCATTTGCTGACCGTTGGTAGTCAAATCATTTTATTTTCGCTGCATTCAAGTGATTGAAATCAAAAGCTCGCAAAAGCTTGAAATCCAATTTTGTGAAAAAACCAATAAAAGTAAACCTGCGGTACTTTCAATAATAGCTTTAATTATCGGTTAAAATGAAAGGTTGAGATTAAGTTAATGCTTAATAGATTATCTTTTGACCAAGCTTTTAATTAAATAGCTTTTTTTAACCATCATACCGATCAATAAAAGCCTGCGCTTCTTCTACCATCGGCTTGCTTCCTATGATCAAGGGCGTTCGTTCATGGGGATCCTGAGGATCTATTTCCATAATACGATTTTTACCATTGGTGGCCTTGCCTCCGGCTTGTTCCATAAGAAAAGCTTTGGGCTTGGCTTCATACACCAACCTTAATTTCCCCTTAGGATCATCTGCTGTAGCTGGATACATAAAAATGCCCCCTTTTAGTAAATTACGGTGAAAATCAGCGACCAGGCTACCGATATACCGTCCCTTGTAAGGCTTGCCTGATATATTTTCTCCTGATTTGCAAGCAGCTACATATTGTTGGATGCCTTGAGAATAATGGTATAAATTGCCTTCATTGATGGAATAGATCTTACCCTTGTCTGAAACTTTTATATCAGGATGCGACAAGCAAAACTCACCAATAGAAGGATCAAGTGTAAATCCATTGACTCCATTGCCGGTGGTATAAGCCATCATTGTAGAAGAGCCGTAAATAACATAGCCGGCTGCCACCTGCTCGGTGCCTTTTTGTAATACATCTTTTTGGCCGCATCCTTCTTCAGGAGTGGTTTTTCTTCTGTAAATGGCGAAAATAGTACCGATTGGCGCATTAACATCAATATTAGAAGACCCATCCAAAGGATCAAAATTTACCACATATTTGGCATCCTTGGCAATTGTCCAATTTACCGGAACAATGTTTTCATTTTCCTCAGATGCCATTAAGCAGCATTCACCCCCTGATGATAAAGCATAGATCAATTGTTGATTGGCAAAATCATCTAATTTTTGAACCTCTTCACCCTGTACATTAACATCTCCTGTCTTGCCCAGTACATCAACCAATCCAGCTTTGTTTACCTCCCTGTTAATAATCTTAGCAGCTGCGCCAATATCACTCAGCAGCCTCGATAATTCTCCCTTTGCATAAGGGAAATCTGCTTGTCTTTCTACGATGAATTGGTTTAAGGTTTTTACTGCCATGCTCATATTGTTGGACGTTTATTGATTATAAGCGCAAATTAAGCCAAAATTTGGTAAAGGCTACAAATTCAGTATTTAACCAATTGAAATCAACCTTCGCGAGTCTTATACTATAAGATACTTGGAACTAAGCTTTGAGATTATAGTTCTATTCTGGAGTTTATGATTAAAGGCATAATCCAGGACAAAAATTTAAAATAGCACTTTTCTCATTTTTAAGATATGTAAATTAGTTGAAATGATGAGATCATTATAGGTTTGGGTTATCTTTTGATACATATCAATAAAAAGGTAATTCGCTGCAATAGCTTATTAAAAAAATCCACCAGCTTGCATTAAAACCAAAATCTAAGGCAGTACCCCATTCTGGATTAAGCACAGCTCTTATGTTATCAGAATTAAAGGTTAACCTAAAATCGGGTCCAATCTTAACCCCCGCCAATATGCCCATAGCCCAGTCATTACAAATTCCTGCTGACAAAGATACACCGGTCATTAAGGTTTGATTGAAATGCCGTTGATAACCCAAACTTAAGCATTTCAAGCGCACCATTTCGCAATCCTTGAATATAAGTAGCATATGAATGTTGACTTTGGCTTGTGATTGCCAAAGCAAGTTGATACTTTACTTGAGCTGTAATTTTTTGGGGCAATGGGATACTAAAAGGAACCTACTCCGTTTTCTTCAGATAAGTATAAATTTTTAAAACGATCCACCAAAGATTGTCCAATATTGCCTCCAAAAACATGATCAATAATGAGCCCTTGGTACCTTAACTCCTTGTGCTTGCTGCAAGTGTTTCCATTGTTATAAAAGGAATGGTTCCGAGGCCCTTAAGGGCTATGGACGTTTTAACTTTTGAACCAATAGCTTGAGATAAGCCCAAATCCAAGCAAAAGCGGTGTTCAATACGACCTGTTATCCTTTGCTCAACTTATTTGGCATCCTTATTGGTTCGAGTACCTAAAATCCCATATAAAGGACAAACCGAAACAAAACTGGTTAATAAAAAGACAATGGCGGCAATCATTAAGATGACGCTCAATGCACCCGTAATAACATTGGTAAAATAAAGAATCCCAATGGCTATAGCTACCAAAGCTCTTATTATACGGTCCGAAGTTCCCATATTCTTTTGCATAACACTTAATTTTTGAAATTGATGATGCTAAATTAAGCGGTATCTTTGTAAGCATAAATGACAAAAGTCATTTTTGGATTTTATTGGACTTTTATTTAATCAAAAGCAACAAGATATAAGCTTTTTCCGATCAAATTTAATAAATGGCGATCCTTATTGACCCAAAAAATCTTACAACTTTCTTATTTAAATGATATACTGATCTTCAACCAAAAATTAATAGTAATTCTACCAAAATTTATTAAATTATTTTATAAAATAAAATTTCGAATCAAGGGCAATTAAAATGCTCAATAATTAAGGTTTTGCGAATTATGAGGATCAAATAGATCTTAATTCATTTTTAATGCAGAAATTTTTAAATGCTACAACAATTGCAAGTGTTATTGAATGCCTATTAAAGTCGCCTTTTAAGTAACTTTTTACTGCAACAACTAAATTGGTCTTAATCCTGCTCTACTTCAATTTTTGGGTTTAATTCAAAAACACCTATTTGAGGTTTATTTAGGATTAAGGTTGGTTTTTTAAACCAATACCTAAATTTGCTTAGACAAGAAATTAAATTTAAACCCCTCCCATGCATAAGTACCTCTACCTTACCCTCATCACCCTTGCCGAAGCTACCATAGGTGTGTTCGTGAAATTGACAGGAGACAGCGTCCCTGTTTTTACCCTTAATTTTTACCGGGTATTTTTTGCATTTTTATTCCTGTTAGCCACGGTTCCCTTTATTAAAAAGGACTTTTGGCGATTAGACCAGAACAATGCCAAGCCCATTGTCATCATTGGGATATTTATTGTGCTTCAGATTAGTTTGTTCAATATTGCCATGACATTGGCTCCTATTGCTAATGTGGTCATTTTTTGGAGCATAGCCCCTTTCTTCGTATTCATTTTCTCCTATTGGTTTTTAAATGAAAGGGCCCAAAAGCAGCATATTTTTATTTTTATTATTGCACTTACGGGCATCATCATTGCCAAACCCTTAAAAACTGAAGCCATTTGGGGCAATTTGACAGCGCTCACTTCCGGGATTTCCTATGCGGCACTTGTCAGCTATATGCGCTATATGGGAAAAAGTGAATCACCCAGCATGGTGGTTTGGTTCATGGCCATTGCCTCATTGATCCTATTACCCACCCTTTTTATTTTTGGCCCAGGATCGGTTTTTAAGTTGATAGATTATGCTGCGATTGATATGAAGTTACCCATACTTTTATGGGTTATTTGTTTGGGCGTTTTTTCTACTGGCGTAGCTTATTTATTCATCTCTTTGGTTTTAAGAAACCTAACCGCTAATGTTTATTCTTTAGTTGATATTATAGTTTCTCCAATAGTGGCAAGTTTATTGGGTTATCTCATATTCAATGAAGTTCCTTCCATCAATATGATCTTTGGGGGGCTTTTATTGTTGGCTTCCGGCTTTTGGCTCAACCGGGAAATGGAAACATAATCCTGCTAAACTGAATTATAAATACATTAAAGGCAACAAAACAGGCTTTTGGTTTGATGTAATTATTTCCCTTGAATCGGCTAATTTTGCAAGGTAAATTTCAAATCAAAATAAGCTTAATGGATTTCATAGAAGAACTCAAATGGCGAGGTCTATTTTACGACATGATCCCCGGCAGCCAAAAGCATTTGAACAATCACAAAACGCTTGGCTACATTGGCTTTGATCCTACTGCACCATCATTGGGAATTGGCAACCTGGTCCAGATCATTATTCTGAAGCATTTTCAAAGGGCCGGGCATCAACCCATTGCCTTGCTTGGTGGAGCTACTGGCATGATAGGGGATCCATCAGGTAAAACTCAAGAGCGCCAGCTGCTTTCAGAAGAGCAGCTCCACTCAAACATAAACGGATTTCAACAACAACTCCAGAAATATCTGGATATTCATTCTGATACCAATCCAGTCTTTATGCTCAATAACTATGAATGGTATCAGAGCATGAACATACTGTATTTTTTACGGGAAATTGGCAAGCATTTAACCGTCAATTACATGATGGCCAAAGATTCAGTTAAATCAAGGTTGGAATCTGGTATATCCTACACCGAATTTACCTACCAACTCTTGCAGGCTTATGATTTTTACAGGCTTTTTGAAGATTATCAGTGTACCGTCCAAATGGGTGGATCAGATCAATGGGGCAACCTTACTTCAGGGGTAGAGCTCATAAGACGTTTACGAGGTGACGAGGCTTATGCGGTGACCTCTCCTTTGGTTACCAAAACGGATGGCTCCAAATTCGGCAAAACAGAAAAGGGCAACATTTACTTAAATCCTGAGTTGACTTCTCCATACCGTTTTTACCAATTCTGGCTCAATGTTTCGGATGCTGATGCCGAAAAATTCATCAAGATCTTCACTTTTTTAACCAAAGCGGAAATCGAAACACTAACCAAACAACACTATGAAGCGCCTCATCAAAGAATTTTACAGCAAAAACTGGCCGAAGAAGTGACCACATTTATCCATTCCAAAGAAGAACATGATAAGGCTGTAAAAGCCTCCAACATCCTTTTTGGAAGATCTACCACACAAGATTTGAATTCGCTTGATGAATCCACGCTACTATCTGCTATGGACGGGGTACCGCAATACCAGGTTGATAGAAGCCGTTTAAAAAATGGTATTAACTTAATCGACTTACTTGCTGTAGAAACCAATGTTCTACCCTCAAAGAATGAGGCCAAGAAAATGATCAAAGGCAACGCCATCAGTGTAAACAAAACCAAAAGATCAGATATTGAAAGTGAAATTTCTGAAAATGACCTTATCAATAATCGTTACATTTTGCTACAAAAGGGCAAGAAAAATTATTACCTTTTAAGTATTGAATGATTTGGACGTTTGAGCATTTATTTTATGACTTTAAAAAAGATTAGTTTTTTCCTTTTACTCTTTATAGCCCTAAGTTTTGCCCTGAATGGGCAAGATGACCAGCAAAAAGATCAGGTAAACCCTGAAGCCCGCCAATATTATTACAAGGCCAATAAATACCAAACTCAACGAGCGTATAAAAAGGTGGCAACCCTTGCTAAAAAGGCCATAAAAGCAGACTCAAGTTTTAAGGAAGCTTACATGCTTTTAGGTACAGCTTTTAATAAACGTAATAAGCTTAAAAAGGAAAAGGCTGTTTACCAAAATTTAATAAAAAAGCAACCAGAATACCCAGGTAGCTACTACAACCTTGGGAAGGTTCAAATGCAGCTTAAAAATTATGATAAAGCCAAGCAAAAGTTTCAAAAATTTGTCAATTTCCCGGATGCTCCGGACAAGTACAAAGATTATGCAGAAAAAAACATCAAAAAGTCAAAATTTCGGCTTGAAGCCATGAAGGATTCGCTTCCTTACGATCCAAAAAATGCAGGCGGCAATATCAATACAAGTGCAGGAGAATACTGGCCTGTATTGACAGCAGACGCGCAAACGCTTTTTTTTACACGCAAAATCATTGAAGATTCCACATCCTTGGGGATGAAAAGGTTTAATGAGGACATTTTCTACAGCAAGAAGAAGCAGGATGGAACATGGCAAAAGGCTAAGCATGCAGAAGGCCGTATAAATTCTAAAAATTACAATGAAGGCGCTATTACCATATCACCGGATGGCAATTACATTTTATTTACCGGTTGTCAATGGCCGGATGGTTTGGGGCGTTGCGATATTTACTTATCTAAGTATAAAAATGGCACTTGGACCGAGCCTAAAAACCTTGGGGGGCCTGTGAATTCATCGGCTAAAGAAACACAACCCTCGATCTCCTACGATGGAAGAACCCTATATTTTGCCAGTGATCGCAAAGGGACTTCCGGTAAATTAGATATCTGGAAAAGTAAAAGAAAACCTAACGGTGAATGGGGAGCACCTGAAAATCTTCGAGTTATTAACACAAGTGGTGTAGACCAATCCCCTTTCATTCACCCGGATAACCATACGCTTTATTTTTCATCCAAAAAACGGCTGGGCATGGGTGGTACCGATCTATTTTACACCAAGAAAGATACGGTAACCGGCAAGTTTAAGGAGCCCAAAAATCTTGGTTATCCAATTAACACCCAAGATGACGAAATCAGTATTTTTATTACCGCTGATGCCACTACCGCATTTGTTGCTTCTAAGATGGAAGGTGGCTATGGCAATTATGATATTTACCATTTTAAACTACCTGAAAAGATCAGGCCCAAGCCGATTACTTATCTAAAAGGCAAAGTTTACAATGCCGTAACTAAGGAACCTTTAAAAGCCGATTTTGAACTACTGAACCTTGAAACCAATGAATTGGCGGTTAAGTCCCACTCAGCTGCAAAATCAGGTCAGTTTTTGGTACCGGTCCAATCAGACCACAATTATGCCCTTAACGTCAATAAAAAGGGCTACATGTTTTTTTCAGACCATTTACCGGTCAAGTCCTATGATTCTACCAAACCCTATATCAGGGATATTCCCCTCCAGCCTATTGAGAAGGGAAAAAAGGTCGTGCTGCGGAACATCTTTTTTGAATTAGATTCCTATAAACTTAAAGGCAAGTCTAAAACAGAGCTACAAAAGCTCGTTAAATTCATGAACAATAACCCAGAGGTCAATATTGAAATAGGGGGCTATACGGACTATCAAGGATCTAAAAATTACAACCAGGAATTATCTAAAAAAAGGGCAAAGGAAGTATACCACTATTTAATTAATAAGGGCAGCATCAAAGCTGATCGCCTTACCTACAAAGGCTATGGAGAAAAAGATCCCATTGAGTCCAATGAAACAGAAGAAGGCAGGGCCGCTAATCGGAGAACTGAATTTAAGGTCATTGGAACAGGAAAAAAACCGTAATCTGATTAGCCATTATCTGTGAATAATCTTCTTTATTAACCGCTGATTAAGTTCAAAAACCAATCATTCATCCCCTTCCCTCTTTCACTGCTTTAATGTTGTTTTTTAAACCTTCAAACTTCGCTCTTTTCAAAGCAGTGCCCTTGAAATGTTTTTCGAAGATCTCCTCCGTTATTTCTTCCCAATCCTCGTCTTCAAAGCGCTTAATGGGTTCTCGTGGTTCAAAGTCAGGCTCCTGATGTTTTTTGGAGAATTTATTCCACGGGCAAACGTCCTGGCATATATCGCAACCAAAGATCCATCCGTTGAGTTGGTCTTTATATTGATCCGGCATTTCTTCCTTAAGCTCTATGGTGAGGTAAGAAATGCACTTATTGGCATCCACTTTATAAGGTTCAGTAATGGCATTAGTGGGGCAGGCATCAATACAACGGGTGCAACTCCCGCAAAAATCCTTCATTGGGGCATCATACTCAAGTTCTAAGTCAATTACCAATTCAGCCAGGAAAAAGTAAGACCCTTGCTCTTTATTCAAGATATTGGTGTGCTTACCCATCCACCCAATGCCAGCCTTTTTAGCCCAGGCTTTATCCATCATGGGTGCAGAATCTACAAATCCGCGCCCTTCTACGTGTCCTATGTGTTTATGAATAAAATCCAGTAATTGCTTAAGCTTTTTCTTAACTACTTTGTGATAATCACGTCCATAAGCATATTTCGAAACCTTATAACTGCTTGCTTCATTTTGCTCTTCATCATCCGGAAAATAATTGAACATCAGCGAAACAACAGTTTTGGCACCCGGCACCAGTTTGGTTGGGTCCAATCGCTTGTCAAAGTTCCGTTCCATGTATTCCATTTTCCCATGCTTCCCTTCTTTAAGCCATTTTTCCAATTCCGGAGCTTCCTCCTCCAGAAATTCAGCCTTTGCCAGACCACAGTAAGAGAAGCCAAGCCTTTTGCTTTCCTCCCTTATCATTTGGGTATGGCGCGCTTTTGTCATTGGATTATGGCTCATCGGTAGCTATTTAGCGATTTGTCAATTTAACTTAACATTCATAAAATTCAAATAAAAGTGGCGCTACAAAAATAAGCTTCCATAAAACTTATCTATGCTGCAGGCTAAGTAAGTAAGTTTTCTCAAAACTTATAGTCCTATTCAAAGAGATCCGGAGTTCCAGTTTCGCTATTAAAGGCAATACCAAGATGCTGATAAGCTTTGGCAGTAGCTACACGACCACGAGGCGTTCTTTTAATAAATCCTTTTTGTATCAAATAGGGCTCATAAACTTCTTCAATGGTACCGGCTTCTTCACTTACGGCTGTTGCAATTGTAGTTAAGCCTACCGGTCCTCCCTGAAATTTTTTAATTATGGTCGATAAGATTTTATTGTCCATTTCATCCAATCCCTCAGTATCCACATTCAGGGCATCTAAGGCATGTTGGGTAATTTTTATTTCAATGATCCCCTCTCCTTTTATTTGTGCAAAATCCCGAACCCTTCTCAAAAGAGCATTAGCAATCCGGGGCGTTCCCCTGCTTCTCCTCGCCATTTCTTGTGCTGCCGCTTCTTCTATTTCTACATCCAATATTTTGGCCGCCCGTTTAATAATATTGGCCAAGAGTTCTGTATCATAGTATTCCAGCCTTGAATTGATCCCAAATCTGGCCCTTAAAGGAGCTGTAAGCAACCCGGATCTTGTAGTTGCACCTACCAATGTAAAAGGATTGAGCTTGAGGCGAACGCTTTTAGCATTAGGGCCGCTTTCCAGCATAATGTCAATCCGGAAATCCTCCATGGCTGAATAAAGGTACTCTTCAATGACTGGACTTAAACGGTGGATTTCATCAATGAATAGGATATCGCCTTCCTCCAAATTGGTCAAAAGGCCTGCCAAATCCCCAGGTTTATCAAGCACAGGTCCGGAAGTGATCTTAATGCCTACATTAAGTTCAGAGGCAATGATATGAGCAAGGGTTGTTTTTCCCAAACCTGGCGGACCGTGCAAAAGCACATGATCCAATGCATCGCCCCTTTGCCAAGCGGCTCTTACAAAAACTTTGAGATTGTCTACCAGCTTATGTTGGCCAAAGAAGTCCTCAAAGCTCTTAGGCCTTAATTCCTGTTCTGCTTCCTTTTCTTGTTGGGATAAATCATCAAGGGGGCGCTCAAAATTTTCCTGATCCACTAATTGTAAGATTTGTTGGTTACCATTCATACAAATTTCATAAAATTTTAAGAGCTTAGCTGAAGATTTGTTTAATAGTAACGCGTGGAAAGCTTCAATTGCTTTCAAATTATTATGATCTTACAATATTCAATCCTTGCTATGTTATGGATATTTTACTTTACATTTCATAGCTTGCTTGCGAGTTATTATGTCAAATGTTGGGTGGAAGATAAAATGCCTTTCTTTGCCCGATTTTACCGCCTGCTTTACAACTTCATTGCTGTAGCTGGTCTTATTTTTATAGGTTACTATATTTATGATTTACCGGCCATCCAGATATTAGAATCAAGCGTTTTAATTAAATACACAGGTGTTTTGTTTGCTTTTACCGGTTCCTTAATTGTTGCAAGAGTGATGGGGCAACACGATATGAAGCCTTTCATTGGAATTCAATCCAATAAAGCTACACAGCCTTTTAAAAAGCTTTACACAGATGGGCCGTTTGGCATGGTACGCCATCCCGTTTATTTTGGTACCATGGTGGTTTTAGGAGGTTATTTGATTTACAATTTTACCCTCGCAGGTGTTATTAGCGTTTTATTGATTTTTATTTACGTTTTGATCGGTATCAAAATTGAGGAACGAAAACTGGTACAAGAATTTGGCAATGCTTATATCAATTATCAAAAGGAAGTACCTATGTTATTACCATCTTTTAAGGCCAATAATTAACCTCAATCCATGTTAGTTGGTGAAACAATACAATTTCTTTATATTTATAAAAATTCTTACCTATGAAAAACATACTTGTACCTATCGATTTTTCAGAGCATTCTATCAATGCTTTGGAAAAAGCCAACCATGTAGCAGAAAAAATTATTGGGCAAGTAAGCCTTGTCCATGTCAAAGAACCTGGACTGATGGAATCCATTTTCCGATATAGTACTCAAGCGGAAAATGAATATTCAGAACAACTAACCAAAAAGGTTGAAGAGCTTAAAAAACACTACAAACAAGACTACCCTTTTTATCTCAAGGAAGGCAAGATGTACCGGGAGGTAGTAAAACTTGCTGATGAATTGGATGCCTATATGATCATTATGGGTACTCACGGAACTTCCGGTTTTGAGGAATTCTGGATCGGCAGTAACTCCTACAAAGTAGTAACTGCTGCTAATTGTCCAGTGATGACCCTTCGGGAGAATTTCACTAAAAAATCCATCGAAGAAATTGTATTGCCCATCGACAGTTCCATTCATACGCGGCATAAAGTTCCTATGGCAAGAGACTTGGCTCAATATTTTAAAGCCCGCATTCACGTGATAGCCATTTGCACCAATGACGAAGACAGTTCTATATTTAAGGTAAAACAATATGCTGAGCAGGTTACCAATAATTTAATGGAACACCACGTAAGTGTGAAGCAAGACGTATTGTTTGGTGAGAACATTGCAGACCTTACCGTTAAATATGCAGAAAGGACCAATGCGGACTTAATAACCATGATGACCGAGCAAGAAGTCAGCCCTTCTAACTTGTTTTTGGGTCCGTTTGCCCAACAAATGGTTAACCATTCACCGGTTCCTGTAGTAAGTGTTCACCCTGATACTGAGGTTTTGGGCTCTTATACATACTGATTGAAGATGTGAACTGCAGGAACAACCGAATGTCTCTTTTTTATAAAAGAGTAAGCTTAAACGTGTGTTGAAACTTATTTAAATAATTGTATTGGATCATCAAAATTTTATTAATCCAAAATCCGGCTAAATTGTTGAGATTAAGATTCTTTGTTCTGAAATGTTAATCCTGATAAGTATGCTCAAATACTGCACTTAGTCTTGGTTGATTGCTATCACTAATAGAATTTCCCTTGAGAGGGCTTTTCAACTTAAATGGTTAAGTTTAAGCTGCACCGTTAATAACCCAGAAGTGATTTCACGAAGAGATTTACATTCACTGAAAACCGCTTAAAGCATCGTTACCAAATGATCCCATGGCCTAAAGAATTTAAAATAAGGATTAGCCCCAAAATCGTTGGAAGTGCCCTGTACGTCTTTTTTACTAATAAAGCCGGGGAGTTGAGTAAATAAGGGCTGTCTAACATAATTTTTAGATTTGTTTATAGTATTTATCCTTATGATGAATCACTTAATTAGTAAATTAGAGCCGGGGAATTGCTTACTAACCTTATTTTTTCACCAGACAATGCTGATTTAGTTAAAAGGATAATAGCCTATTTTCAATATTTTTTCTAAATTTTGTCCTAAATTAGGGTTTAATAAAAGAACCAAAGGATGGATAAGACTTACAAGGCTAAAGAAGTGCTCATAATAGATGATGATGAAATTAATAATTTTGTTTGCTCTAAAATAATTAACCAAGCTGGCTTTGCTGAAAAGGTACAAACTTCCTTAGGAGCTCGAGAAGCACTGGATCTTTTAGAATCAAAAGTTAATGACTTAAATGATGACCTTCCAGACCTTATATTGCTTGATATTAACATGCCCATCATGAGTGGATGGGATTTTCTCGAATATTATAAGCCATTATTGGCGAATTCTAATAAGAATACCATTCTAATGATGTTATCTTCATCTGTATATGAAGAGGATGTAAGCAAAGCTAATGCGTATAAAGAGGTAAGTGGATACATAGCTAAACCCTTAAGAAAGGAAAAGCTTGAAGAGATTGCTGAAAAATTTTTCTCAAAAAATGTAAAGCAATAAAGTTGCCAATTTAAAACCAGCCCCTTCTTATTAAATCCCTTCTTTACAAGACCTTTACAAATCAATCCTACTGAATTTTGCGATAAAATTTTCAGGCAGTACTTTCTCAATAAAAATTTTATTAAAAAATCATTATTAGAAATGACCTTAAAGGTTGTATTATTTCAAATAAAATAACTTCAAAACAGTAATTATTTAAAAATTTTTAATTAAAGCTTAACCTTTAAAGAAATAAGCACTAAGCTTAATAATCCAAGCTCTAAAGATCATAAAAAGCAACTTAATAATAAAGCATGAACTTGATCAACCTTTACTTCATTTTTACGCATACATTCTTTTCCTCGGTAAAGAATTTCAAGGCATGAAAGCCGCCTTCCCTTCCAACACCTGAACTTTTCATTCCACCAAATGGTGTTCTTAAATCCCGCAACAACCAGCAATTGATCCAAATAATCCCGCTTTCAATTTGATGTGCCACGCGGTGGGCCTTGTTTAAATGTTCCGTCCAAATGGTGGCACTCAAACCTTGCTCAGTGCTATTGGCCATTTCAACCACCTCTTCTTCAGTGTCAAATGGGATCAATGTTACCACAGGTCCGAATATTTCATCCTGATTTGTTTGGCACGTATGGTCAAGGCCTTCAATAATGGTAGGAGCCACAAAATAACCATTAGCGCATCTTCCCTCGGGATTAACTTGATGACCGCCCGTTAAAATGGCCCCACCTTCTTCTTTTGCCAGGTTGATGTAGGAAAGAATTTTATCCTGATGTTCCTTAGATACAACCGCTCCTGAATTGGTATTTTCATCCAATGGATCCCCTACCTTTAAATTTTTTATTTTTTCAACCAATGCATCGCGGAATTTTTCATAGATCGATCGCTGAACAAATACCCTTGAGCCGCACAAGCATATCTGCCCTTGATTAGCGAAGGAAGATTGAACAGTATTATTAAGGGCCTCATCAAAATCACAATCTTCAAATATGATGTTCGGATTTTTACCACCCAATTCAAGCGACAACTTTTTAAACATGGGAGCTGCAATACTTGAAATGGCTTTGCCAGTGGTAATGCTGCCAGTAAATGATATGGCATTAATTTGCGAATGACGCGATATAGCATCGCCAACTTTGGGACCCAAGCCATGTACCACATTGAAGACTCCATCAGGTATACCTGCCTCCCGAGACAATTGGCATAATCGGTAAGCAGTCAATGGCGTAATTTCAGAAGGCTTAGCAACAACACAATTACCAGCCGCCAAAGCGGGTGCTATTTTCCAGGTAAACAAGTATAATGGAAGATTCCATGGTGATATACAACCAGCTACACCGATGGGCGTCCGATAAGTATAGTTAATGGCAGTTTCATCTGTTTGATAAAATTCACTTGCTTCATGTAAAATAGCAGTGGCAAAAAAATGGAAGTTGAACTTAGCCCTTGGAATGTCTACAGATTTCGCAAGCCAGAGCGGTTTGCCATTGTCAACACTTTCGTCCATTGCAAGATCATCAAGGTTGTCTTCTATTTTTCTTACTAAATTTAATAAAATGTCTGATCGTTCTTGCCGCGACATAGAAGACCACGTAGGAAAAGCATTAGTAGCAACTCGGGTTGCTTCAGCCACATCCTCTTTATCTGAGTCGGGAATTGTTCCAAATTTTTTCCCAGTAGATGGATTAATATTGTCTAAATAAGCACCATGAACCGGTTCTTGGAATGATCCATTTATAAAGTTTTTGATGGTTTCCATAAGAAAAATATGATTTATTGCATCTTTTAAAGGTTTTTCAATGCTTAAGTTTGGTCCATTCAAATTTAGGCTTAACTTAGCTAAACGGAAAAAGACCACCCAACAATGAAACAACATAATCAGCAACCCATTAATGAAACCCAAATTCATGGTAAGCAAGGAAACATTAAAGATTTTATTGGTGAATTTGTTTACGGCGGTATTGATGGTAGTATTACCACTTTTGCTGTAGTTGCAGGTTCAGCAGGTGCAAGCCTTGATATATCGGTTGTATTAATTCTGGGTTTTGCTAATCTAATAGCGGATGGATTTTCTATGTCAATCGGTAATTATTTTTCTACAAAAGCGGAAAATGATAATTACAACAAGCATAAAGCGATAGAGTACTGGGAAATAGAAAACATGCCGGAAGCAGAAAAAGAGGAGGTTAGGGAAATTTACCGGGAAAAAGGGTTTGAAGGAGACCTTTTGGAAAAAGTTGTGGACACCATTACGGCTAATAAAGACCGCTGGGTAGACGTGATGATGAAGGAAGAACTGGAAATGCAAGAAACTTCCAAATTACCTTACCAAACAGCCATTATGACATTTATATCTTTTGTTATAGTTGGCTTTATACCTTTAATTTCCTATGTACTGGCTTATGTAGTAGATATAGCAACCGAAGATCTTTTTTGGCTATCCTGCCTCATGACCTTCCTTGCCTTTATTGTCATCGGATTGCTAAAAAGCTTCGTTACGGAAACCAGCAAATTGCGAGGTATCATTGAAACGGTTGCTCTGGGAGGTATCGCTGCTTTAATTGCTTACTATGTAGGTGGCGTGCTCGAGGGCATCATTCAAGCTTTTTAATCTTAAAATAGAATATAAAAACCGGATGTAAACATTCTATTCCTATCTACTGAATTATTTGATTATTTATACCTTTGACGGCATTGATGATTGGCCTCAAACAAAATTAATAGTCCTATGAGCAACCATGAGGAAAATTTCCATTACCTTCAACAGCAACAGGAAGAAGCCGAACTTGGCGGTGGTCAGGAGCGGATTGATCAACAACACGAAAAAGGTAAGTTAACAGCAAGGGAACGGCTTCACTTTTTATTAGATGAAGGCTCCTTTGAAGAAATAGACACGTTCGTTACGCACCGAAGTAACGAATTTGGCCTGGATAAACAGCAGTTTTTAGGAGATGGGGTGGTAACCGGTTTCGGTACCATTGAAGGGAGGTTTATATATGTTTTCTCTCAGGATTTTACTGTTTTAGGGGGGTCCCTTTCAGAAACCCATGCAGAAAAAATATGCAAGATCATGGACCTGGCTATGCAAAACGGAGCCCCTGTCATAGGTTTAAATGATTCTGGTGGGGCTCGCATCCAGGAAGGCGTCACTTCATTGGCAGGCTATGCTGATATTTTTTACCGCAATACAAGGGCATCCGGTATAGTCCCTCAAATTTCTGCGATCATGGGGCCTTGTGCAGGAGGTGCCGTTTATTCGCCAGCCATTACGGATTTTACTTTCATGGTGAAAAAAACCTCCTACATGTTCGTTACCGGTCCCAATGTGGTAAAAACCGTTACGCATGAAGACATAACTTCTGAAGAATTGGGGGGCGCAGATACGCATGCTTCTAAATCAGGAGTTACCCATTTTGCAAGCAAAAATGAAGTTCAATGCCTTGAAGAAATTAAGCAATTGCTTAGCTACATTCCTCAAAATTGTGAAGAAGATCCGCCCCATATCAATTATGAAAGTTCAACAGATGAACTTAGACCTGCTTTGAATGATCTAATACCCGAAAATCCGAACCTTCCTTACGATATGCGGGATGTAATAATAGGAACCGTAGACTCCAATTCTTTTATGGAAGTTCAAAAGGATTTTGCTGAAAACATAGTTATAGGTTTTGCCCGAATCGGTGGCAAAAGCATTGGCATCATTGCCAACCAACCCCAACATTTGGCCGGCGTTTTGGACATTAATGCTTCAACCAAAGCCGCCAGGTTTGTTAGATTCTGTGACGCTTTTAACATTCCTTTACTTGTATTTGAAGATGTTCCCGGCTTCTTACCTGGTACAGACCAGGAATGGAATGCCATTATCAAAAATGGCGCTAAATTGCTCTATGCCTTTTCAGAAGCCACAGTGCCAAGGATCACCATTATTACAAGAAAAGCTTATGGCGGGGCATACGATGTCATGAACTCCAAGCACATTGGCGCTGATCTGAATTATGCTTGGCCAACAGCAGAAATTGCGGTTATGGGGCCAAAAGGCGCAGCTGAAATTATATTCCGCAAGGAAATTAAAGAAGCAGATGATCCTGATGCTAAGTTGCAGGAAAAAATGGATGAATATTCTGAAATGTTCGCCCATCCTTACCGGGCTGCCTCGAGGGGTTTTATCGACAATGTAATCAGGCCTGATGAGACCCGCCAAAAAGTGATCAAAGGTTTTCAAATGTTAGCCAACAAAGTGGACAATTTACCAAGGAAAAAACATGGCAACATTCCTTTATAAATCAATCTAAAAATTGATTTTATTATTATCCTTTTAATTGAAGCTTTACCCTGACGCTTATTTCAAATGAGCAATAAGGTTTTTTAATTGAAAGCTAAATGGCGGAGCCCGTAATATAATATGCTGGATCACCATCATCTTTAGATAATTGCATTAAACCTGGGCCTTTGAAATTTTATCCCGTTGACGGGTAAGATTGGTAATTAACTCAAGGCTGTAATATTATTCAAATTATTTTGAACAATACCCATTACCAAAAATAACCCAATTGACGTAATTCCAAAAATACCCTTCATTTGGTATTTATAAAATCACCTGAATAACATTACAACAATAAAATAGGCCCAAGTGCTTTAACACCGGAGCCTATTGCATAATTTAAGTTGGTTTTTTATTAAATAGACTGAATTTTAGCTTTATCAATCCTTTTGGTAAAGAACTTTTTGGCGGTAAACTTGCTTATCGGTTTTAATCGAAATTAAATAAATGCCCGGCTGAATGTTTAAAGATTTAAAGTTCATTGTTAACCTGGATTGCCCCAATGGGCTTTGATAAATGGTTTTTCCCTGTAGATTATTTATGGCAATTTCTGCATTTGATGAGGAGGCCTCTTCAGGCAAAGTAACATGAAATGCTCCTCTTGTAGGATTGGGATAAAATTTAATTTTAGATGAACGCTTTTTTATGGACGTGGAGGTAATGGCAGTGTCGTTGTCTGAGGAAGTATCAACATTTGAGGTAGAACTGATTGGTTCATAAACAAAAAAGTCGTCAAAGGCTGCTTCAGTAAGGCTTTGGCCCTCATTTTCGCCATTGGTGATGCGGTCAGAGGCAACAATTTTGAACTTAACATGAGGCGTTAGTTCAACTTTATTCTTTACCCTGAAGGCATTTTGAGTCCATTCTCTTTTGCTGTTGTAGGTAAATTCAACTTCTTCCCATGTGTTGCCATTGTTATCAGAAATGTAAGCCTCAAAAGGATCGTTGCCCGGATTGGCCCCGGTATTATTGGTAAACCATCTGTAGTAAGAGATAACCGGATCATCGTAATTGGAAAAATCCATTTTAGGAGAAGCTAAGGTGGTTGTACCTTCATCAATATCCGAATCACCTTGAGATGCATTCGGGGACGGTGCATTTTCGGTAAACGCACATCGATTTATTCCGTTCGGGGTATTATCTGATCCCGGTTGTACTTGTTCATTACCAGCTTGCCCTCTGTAGGATGGAATGGGTTCCCCAATGGACCATCCTCCGCTTGTTAATGAACTGCTATTGTTAATTTGCCACCCAATGGTATCGTTGTTAAATTTTTCGACAAAGACAGGTTCGTAGCCGGCTAATGAGAAGTATGGTAAAGCTGGGTCATTACTATTTTCCACGCCTGCCGGAAAGGTTCTGGAGGCATTTCCTTGAACTTGCTCTAAGGAAAAATAATAGGAAATTACTGAGCCAGTGTCCTGTTTTGGGATGTCATGGGTGTAAACATTGCCCTGCTTGGACAGCTTAACTTTATTCCATTGATCAGTAGTGTCCGTATTGTAATGCAAGAAAAGGTCATCAATATAATTGGCATTTGCTCCATTCAATACGCCGTTAATGGTGACCGGTTGGTTGGCTTCAACTAATTTATCATTGCCATGCTGGAGCTCAGCGGATATCAGTAAATTAATACCGTGTTTTCCAAATGCATTGAGAATTTCTTGCATATGCGGCGTTCCATTGTCAAGATTGCCGTCATTGTCATCAGCCAATAACATTTCAATCAAAACTTCTTGATATACCTGACCTTCCTGGCCATCCATTCCATTAGGCAGGCCATTGTAAGCCTGGGAAAACAGGTTAAACAAGGAATCCATGGAATTGAGATTCTTGTGCAATTCCCATAAAGCGCCGGCTATAATTTCGCCATCATTGTGAACTTCACCCGATATATCCTGAGGATATTTTTTGGGATTCCTATCATAGCGCCTAATAAAACCACCTGAACCATTTTTATTAATACCTTCTCCCAAAATCGCTCTTTCTGTAATAGCAAATGCCCAAACATCCGCAAA
The DNA here is from genome assembly GCA_964561545.1 of uncultured Sphingobacteriales bacterium. GTDB lineage: Bacteria > Bacteroidota > Bacteroidia > CAILMK01 > CAYYUA01 > CAZLQF01. The sequence continues at coordinate 45,793 of CAZLQF010000005.1, read as the reverse complement.
TCCCTCATTTAATGCACCATTATTGAAATTCGCGCCTTGGGCTTTATAAAATTCATTATTGATGGCATGGCCATATTCGTGGTATACAATATCTGCCACACGAGCAAAATTGTTACAACTTTGGTCTTCTTGGTAAAAATTGACCGAATTATCCTGACTGCTGTAAAATGCATTACAACTATTACTTGTTACGCCTACGTTCACATTGATTGGCTGATCCAAACCTGTAAAATTCGGCCACCACTGTTTCATAAAATCATGAACGGTGTTTACATGCTTATAGGCACTAAGCTCTTCAATTTGGGTCTGATTGTCAAAAGAAACCTGGTTAGAGCCTTCTTGAAGCGTTGTTGTAAAAGATGGAATAGCTTGATCATTTTCAAAAACTTTGGCATATTTACCTTCTAAATAAAAGGTAGCGTTAACTGAACCATTGTTGCTGATGGTTACATGCCCAGCTGAATCTGTATGATACGTTTGTCCGAAAGCTTCAAGCTTTAAGTTGGGTAAGTTGACGGTTTTTTGCCCGTTTCCGGGGTATTGATCCGTAATGGTAGCTTTTACGGTAGCCTCAGGATCGGCTGTATTAACTTGATTTTGACGGTAAAGTAAAGCTCCACTATGTGCATCCACTAACGTATAGTAGTGAGCAGGCATTTTACCCTGCGATCCTTTAATGGCTACATTTACTTCATATACCAAATGATGACTAATTTCTGACTTCTGCTGAATTGGTAGAACTTTTAAATCTGGATTGACCTCTATTTTATCTGGATTGCGGCTTATTCCCCTTGCAGCATTAATTTTAGCAGTTTTTTCTTTAATGGAGGGCTGAAGAGAAACCTCAATGTCATTGTAATAATCAAGACCGAACATGGCGACCTTTCCTTGCTTATTGATTCGGATAGCAACTTTACTATTCAATACTTCTAAGCTGTGATGGTATTGCTTGAAATTTAAATAGTGAAATTTAGAGGTTTGCCGATTATTTAAAAGCTGTAAGGCATTATGATCAACTTGAAAGTTTTGCAAATCTTCCCGTATAAAATTTTGAGCTTTTGCTTGAGGCGTATTTCCTGATACAGTGATGGGTTCGCCAAAAGCGTACGCTGGTAAACCGGTTACGGGATTAACATTTGCAGACCAGGAAGAATATTCCTGTTCAAATTGCTTCCATGATGGTGATTTTGATGGGATTTTTTGCGATTGTTTTGCGTTGTTACCTGGCAGCGCTATATCAGGGTCATTTTGATATTTGGTTTGAGCCGTAAGCGTAAGCGCAATACTTACGAATACTACTGTAAAAAAGCTAAACAAAGTTTTAAAATAGGTCATAAGTGGTTATTTATTAATTAAATCGTATAAGTTAATGACGTAAAATTCGTTGTTAAGTTGCCTACAATTAACCTTATATTTAAGATTGAGCCAAATCCTTTTAAAATAACAAGCAATATTGTACAATTCAAATTAAATACAATATCTAATTAAATTTTGCAACTTCAAGGACAAAATGATTTATTTTTATGGTTTTTTTGAATTAGTGATTACAATAAACCCAAGTTGAAAATGGAATCGTCAAGTCAGTTGCCTAATGCTTTGCTAATTTAAGTTCCTATATCTTGGGCTATATGAAGCGCTTCGAATAAATGAGGGTCCTTTTTAATTTTATTGTGAAATTTATTTTGCCTTTCCTTTTGAACGGTATCTTCCCGAGAAGAGACTTCTAATTTTTCTGCAGGTCCAATATTAAATTCTTCCAGCGGCTGACGGATATCTTTAAACTTCTTATTCTTTTCATTCCTGTTATTCAAATAATTTTGATAGGCTTGAAGGTTGAGCGAATATTCACTCTTCTTTTTCTGTTTTTTGCGAAAATCGGCTTTAGCTTTCAATAGATTAAAGATACGGTCATTCTTAATCCTCTCTTTGCTTTTCTTCTTCAATTCTTGAACGTTTAATGAGCTTAAAGTTGATAGCTCATAGTCAGCAGCACTGATTTGCGACCATTCCATGGGATAGTCCAATTCCCTTTCACCAATATTTTCAATTTGACTGTGAGCGCCAGGCAATAAAATATCCGGCTTAACGCCTTTTAATTGTGTGGTACCTCCATCTATCCTGTAAAATTTCTGCATGGTCAGTTTTAAGGATCCAAAAGGTTTAAATTCCTTGTGAGGCTCGGGTATAAAGCGGTCTAAATTGATCATCCGCTGAACTGTTCCCTTACCATAAGTATTCCGGGTACCTACAACCACGCCTCGTTCATAATCCTGCATAGCCGCTGATAAAATTTCAGAGGCGGAAGCACTATACGCGTTAACCAAAATCACAAGTGGACCATCATAATAAACCTTCGGATCTTCATCTTTTAAAATCCGCGGAGCTCCTTTTCTACCTTTAACCTGGACAATAGGGCCTTTTTTAATAAATAAGCCGGCAATATCAATGGCATCTTGCAGAGAACCACCCCCATTTTGGCGAAGGTCCAAAACAAGACCATCCATGCCTTTTTGCTTCAGTTTTTTAAGCTCCTGCTTAACATCTTCTGAGGCATTTCGACCATCTTTTTCATTGTCAAAATCTGCATAGAATTTGGGAAGTTTGATATAACCAACAGATTCATCCGTTTCCTCTTCTTGAAGCATGGCAGATTTGGCATAAGTTTGCTCAAGGTTAACAACATCCCTTTCAATTGGCACTTCCTCGATGCTGCCATCCATTTTTTCCACGGTAAGCACTACTACCGACCCTTTTTTCCCTCTTATCTTTTGGACCACTTTGTCCAACCTAATGTCAACAACATCAACAGGTTCTTCTCCTTTTTGAGCAACTTTAAGGATTTTGTCGCCCGCCTCTAAATCGCCTTGACGCCAGGAGGCGCTACCAGGTACAATCCGTTTAACCTTAATGTAACCACCTTTTTCATAAAGCTGAGCACCGATGCCTTCTAATTGACCTGACATCTGAATGTCAAAATTTTCCTTATCCTTGGGCGGAAGATAACCTGTGTGGGGGTCAAAAGAACTGGCAAGGGCATTGATATACATGTTAAACCGATCTTCTCGCTCCAGTTTATCTATTCTGTTAAACCAATCCTTATGGCTTTTCAAAACACTTTTGCGTGCTTCCTTTTCAAGGGAATCAATGGATTCCGAATTTGCAAGATCCTCAGTATTTGCCGTTTTTGTTTTTCCTTTAATGTCGAGTTTATTAGCTAGTTTCCTTAAAGTTCTGTATTTGAGGTACCTATGCCAATGTTTACGCATATCTTCAACATTGGCAGGATATTCCCTTTTATCATGGTTGGTTTCATAGCGGGTATTTTTGGTGAAGTCAAAAGGTTCTTCCAGGATTTTTTGATATATATTTTTGGCCTTTTCAATTCTTTTGTTGAGTATCTTAACTGAAGTATCAAAAAATTTGAAGGAACCTTTTTTCACTTGGTCATCAATACGGATTTCCCACCTACTTAACGTTTGAACATCTTGACGGGTAAGGAATCGCTTGGAAAAATCAAGCCGCTCAAGGTATAGGTCATAAGCTTTTTTAGAAAATTCATTGTTAACATCTACTTCTTTGAAATGGCTATTTTGAAGCCCCTTAATAACCAAATTCGTGAGCACCTGGTTTTTCTTTTTATTCATAGACGTTCCATCTCCAAGTTGATATTGTTGAAAGGAATAAGCGCTTAATGAAGCCAACAAGATGGCCGCACTAATGTAAATGATCCATTTTTTTGGCATAGATCCCAATTTTATTTTCAATAAATTTAATGCAAGTCCTTTCAGATAGGCAAAAACTTTGCTAATCTACACTTCTTATTAACATTTCTATATTTCACAGGTTTCAAAAATTCGTTTCAAGCCTTAATAAAATGAAAATGCCCTTAGGCTTAAATTTCACATTTAACAGACCGCAGTAGGGTATACAGGAGTTAACAGGTATAGGTAACCACCTCACTTGATTTACAAATTATTACCTGTTTCCTTCTTCAACATTGATCATAAAGGGTTGGCCCGCTCTATTTCGTTTAGTAAAGTCTTCATAAAGCAAATATTGCTTTCTTGTTTGTTTAAATGATTGAAGGTCGTTTTCCCAACTTTTTTTGATTTCGTCTACGGATGTTCCGTTTTCGATTTGTTTTCGTAGTTGATCCGTCCCGGCCAACTTGTCAAAGTAACTATTGAAAAAATCATTTTTATTATCGGCAGCTTCGTAAAACCCTGTGAGCCAATAAAGATATAATTCCCCTGAAGGTAAGATAAACTGATGGCAGAATTTATTAAGCTTAAAACCTTGACATGTTTGCCCTTCATACTTAGGGCTTTCCGCAACGCCTTCAATGCTTCTGGGTTGGAAGGTATAATTACCATCTTCAAACTCTGGCTTGCCTATTACCTGGAACGGATGATCGGTGCCCCTTCCTACACTTACATCAGTTCCTTCAAAAAGGCAAAGCGAGGGATAAAGGTAAACGGCATCCATATTGGGTAGGTTAGGAGATGGCGCTATGGGTAATTCATAAAGCGTATCATGGGTATAATTCTCAAGCTTCACAACCGTTAGATCGCTATGAACATTGTCCTTAAGCCATTCTTCTCCATTGATCATCTTGGCATATTCGCCAATGGTCATGCCATAAACAATAGGAACCGGATGCATGCCCACGAACGATTGAAAATCCTCGTCCAAAACCGGACCACTGATGTAAAAACCATTGGGATTAGGCCGGTCCAAAACCATAATTGGTACATTGTGTTCAGCGCAAGCCTCCATTACATAATGCAAGGTAGCAATGTAAGTGTAAAATCGGCAGCCCACATCCTGAATGTCAAAAATCATATAGTCCAGGTCATCCAGATGTTTTGGTTTGGGTTTTTTTGCTTCACCATAAAGGGAGATGATGGGTAAGCCAGTTTTAGGATCTTTATTGTGATCCACTTGAGCACCTGCTTCGGCATCGCCTCTAAAGCCATGCTCGGGGCTGAACAACTTTTTAACCTCAACACCCTGAGCAAGAAGGGTATCTACCAAATGTGTTTGGTTGACTTGGGTGGTATGATTCCCCACCAATCCAACCTTTTTACCTTGAATTTTTCCAATGTATTGATCGAATCTGCTTGCACCGACTTCTACCTGGCTTTTTGCAAAAAAGGCAGCAAGCAGGAAAAGGATTATTACTAATTTTGTCCGCATTTTAAATGATAATTGTCAAACTTGAGCTTCGAATATTTCATAGCCAAACGCATCACCTTTCAATCCAAAAGAACCTTTTCAAGGTTGATCGTTCGCCTTGCCGTAACTGCTATTGCCTTAAGCCTTGCCATTATGCTTATTTCCATAGCTGTGGTCAAAGGTTTTCAAGGCGAAATTACACAAAAAGTTATTGGTTTCGGTTCACATATTCAAATATCAAAAACGGAGTTAAACGAATCTTTTGAAAATGAACCCATTAATTTAGACGCAGCCTCTATTGATTCCATAAAAGATATTGCAAAGGTAGAGCATGTTCAAAAGTTTGCCCATAAACCCGGTATTATGAAGACCGGTGAGGCCATTGAGGGCGTGGTGCTTAAAGGCATTGGCCGGGACTTTAATTGGGAGTTTTTCAAGGAAAGAATAGAACAAGGCAGCAAATTTGATTTAAATGATACCAGTGCAGTTGATCAGCTAATCATCTCGCGGGATTTGGCCGACCGTTTAAGACTCCAAGTTGATGACGATGTAGTGGTGTACTTTGTGCAGGAACCTTCGAGGGTTCGTAAATTCAACATCAAAGGCATCTACAATACAGGATTGCAAGAAGTGGACAAGATTTTTGCCTTATGTGATCTGAAACACGTTCAAAAACTTAATGGTTGGGATTCCGCCAAGGTTGGCGGCTATGAAGTACTTGTGCAGGATGCTGGATTAATGGAGCAAATTAGCCGAGAGATCAATTATTACATCGATGCTTATCTAAATACCCAAACCATCAAACAAATTTTTCCGCAGATTTTTGATTGGCTTGGCTTATTGAACATCAACGTTCAAATAATCTTGTCTTTAATGGCCATAGTAGCAGCCATCAATATGATCACCGCCTTATTGATCATGATCCTGGAAAGGACGCAAATGATCGGCACCATCAAAGCTCTTGGGGCTTCTAATCAATCAGTAAAAAAAATATTCCTGATCAATGCCATGTTCCTGATCGGGCTGGGCGTAATCATCGGGGATCTATTAGGCTTAGGGCTTATGTGGCTGCAGTACCAGTACAACCTGATCGAACTCAAACAAGCTTCTTATTACGTGAAAGAGGTTCCCATTTATTTTGAATGGTTTGAATTTATCCTTATCAACATTGCCACATTTGTATTTTGCACTCTTATGATGATCATCCCATCGATCATTGTTTCAAGAATAATTCCCGTGAAAGCCTTACGGTTTGATTGATCCTTTAAATGTTTAAAAATTGAATTATTAGTTGAATTTTTGAGGAAGGGTTTATTGTTAAGATTTGATCCAAATAAAATGGATTAATTTTGTAAAAGTAACTAATTGTTAAACCAAAAAAAACAAGAAAATTATGGCATTCACACTTCCTGAATTACCCTATCCGTATGATGCGCTTGAGCCGCATATTGATGCTACCACAATGGAAATTCATCATGATAAACATCATGCTACGTACGTGAGCAAGTTGAACAATGCTATTGAAGGAACAGAAAATGAGAACAAGGAATTAGAGGAGTTGTTAAAAAATGTTTCAAAACATCCCGTTGGTGTTCGAAACAATGGCGGTGGCCATTTTAACCACAGCCTGTTTTGGCAAATTTTAAGCCCCAATGGTGGCGGCGAACCTTCAGGTGAACTGGCCAATGCCATTGACGAAACCTTTGGCTCCTTTGATAAGTTCAAGGAAGAATTTGCCGCAGCGGCCTTAGGCCATTTCGGCTCTGGTTGGGGTTGGCTTGTTGTCAACAATGGCAAACTGGAAATCGGGGCAACGCCCAATCAAGACAACCCTATAATGGACGTTACGAATATCAGTGGCACCCCCATCTTAGGCATCGACATGTGGGAGCATGCGTACTACCTTAAATATCAAAACCGAAAGGCAGAATACGTAGAGGCTTTTTGGAATACGGTTAACTGGAATGAAGTAAGCAAGCGATTTGATACCGCTAAATAAGTTTTGAATCATCATGTATTATAAGCCCGTTCATTGCTTGAGCGGGCTATTTTATGGCTTGCAAAAGCCAATGAGCATTGAAAAAATATAAGAATTTTAAACGAAGGAATGCTGAAGATTAGCTCATCCTCGACAAACATCAACCCTTCAAAGCAAGGTTAATCCTCCTCATCCCTGTAATAAACCAATAAAAGTGCCAAAGGCGCAGTCCAATTAGCCCCTCTTTCAATGAACTCAATGATGGATTCGCCTGATAACGGGCGAATAATGGCAGTGGCCAAAGCCCAAATAAATGCCCAAACAAGCACTGGCTTTAAAGGCTTAAAAAGAATGGATAGGGCCACCAAAAGATCTAAACCGCCAATGCATTGCATCAAATAAGGTGCATAAGATTCAGGAATGCCAATAGTAGTTAAAAATTTGAGCCAGCCATCCCGCACTTGCAGGGCAAAAATTCCATGCCCAATAAACGTTAAAGCCGTTCCCAATCGTAATACTAACTTGACAATGCCCATTTAAGCCAACTTTTAAGAACGCAAACTTAGGTTAAGAAGATCAAATAAGTGAATGAGAATCCAACAAAACAGATTTGCAACAAAACATCCATCCACAATATTTTAAAATTTGCTAACAAAGTTTAATGATTCAGTATGGGCATGGAGGGGTTTAAAAATTGCGCAATTAAGCCATTGAGGGTTCAAAGCTTTATTGTTCGTTGAAAACCAGAGTTTCGGGAACCTGATTTTTATAACTGGGGAGCACTGGGCAATTTTTTAATTCTGTTCCGATTAAGCGGCTGTTTAAATCCTTAATGGCCTTTTCTTTGGAGATGCCAGCACTAACTTCTTCATGGATGGATTGGCATTCAGAAAGGTCCATGCTTAGCATGTTGCTGTGTTGCGCAGAAGTGGCTTCTTTAACCTCGCCTGTTTCGGTAAAAGCCTTACTTTCAAAAGCTCCTAATTGCATGGCAACGAGCCCTGATATCAAAGTTATCCCTAAAAAAGTTAATAAAGATTTCATAGCGCCTGAGCTTAGTCTTTACAAATATATTCAATAAAGTTCGGCTTGAAAAGTTGACACCTGAATCCCGAAAAAGTTTATTAGATCAATAATAACTTACTCAACACAGTTTAACACTGATTGTTTAAAGATTAAACTACAATATTTTCATTAAACAAAACAAGTTAGCCTTAAATCAATAATTTTGCCTTGATATTATAAACCATCCTTCATGCAATATTTTAAGACCCTGCTTCCTTTGCTTCTGAGCATTTTTGCTTTAAATTCTTTCAGCCAGGAAGCAACCAAACCCATTAGCTTTAAAAAATTCACACTGGATAACGGCCTCAAAGTAATCCTTCATCAAGACCGATCCACACCCATTGCAGCTGTTTCGGTTACCTATCACGTAGGCTCCAAAAATGAAAAGCCTAACCGGACCGGTTTTGCTCATTTCTTTGAGCACCTCATGTTTGAAGGGTCTGAAAACATTGAGCCAGGTAAATTTTTTGAATACGTTCAGAATGCCGGAGGCCAAAACAACGCATATACCACTTTTGATGAAACAGTCTATTACGAAGTCTTACCTTCCAATCAATTAGAATTAGGCTTATGGTTAGAATCTGAGCGAATGTTGAATGCCGAGATTGATTCAACTGGCGTAGAAACCCAAAGGGCCGTTGTGGTAGAAGAGCGAAAGCAGCGGCTTGAAAACCAACCTTATGGTTCCATTATGGAGGAATCCTTTGCTCTGGCTTTTGATGAGCACCCTTATCAATGGACACCGATTGGCCATCAGCAATACATTGATAAGGCAAAGATTAAGGAATTTCGCAAATTTTACGAAACCTACTACGTTCCCAACAATGCGATTCTATCAATTGCTGGTGATATTGACATGAGCAAAACCAAGAAACTGGTCGAACAATATTTTGGGGACATTCCGCGTGGAACAATGGACATGCGTAAGCCTGAAGTAGAGGAACCGCCCCAAAAAGACGAAAAAAGCGATACGGTTCGCGACAACATCCAGTTACCGGCAGTCGTGGAAGCCTACCATATTCCGGCTCAAGGCACCGAAGATTATTATCCCATTAAAATGCTCACCACCCTCCTATCAAAAGGAAAAAGCTCCAGACTTCAGCAAGCATTAGTAGATGAAGAGCAAAAAGCCATGGAAGTATTTTCCTATCCGTTTTTTTTAGAAGATCCCGGTTTATTCATCTTTTTTGCCATTGCTAACCAAGGAGTGGAAGTAAAAAACCTTAAAAATAGCCTGAACAAGGAGATCAAAAAAGTTAAAAATGAGTTGATCAGTAAGAAAGAGTTTCAGAAGCTTCAAAACCAAGTAGAAGCCAATTTTTATAGCAAAAACACCAAAGTTAAGGACATTGCTATTAACCTGGCTTGGTACGAATTGTTTTTGGGCGATGCTAATTTGATCAATACAGAACTCCAAAAATACCAGCAGGTAACCCGGAAGGACCTGAAAAGGGTTGCCAATAAATACCTAAAATTAAACAACCGTTCGGTTCTTTATTATTTACCCAAAAAGACTGAACCTTAAAATCAATCTTCATGAAACCATTGTACTTTTGTTGGCTTCTGGCCTTCTTAACTGCTTGTAACTCCGTTGATCGAACCACAGCTCCCGAACCTGAAGAAGCCCCTGACATAAAAGTCGCAGATTACAAGTCTTTTGAAATGGACAATGGGCTTCAAGTTTTTCTGGTCCAGGATCAACAAGCGCCTAAGATCACCATGAACCTCAGAATTGATCGGGATCCAATTTACCAAGGCTCCAAAGCGGGTTACTTGGACGCTGCTGGAAAGATGCTCGGGCGAAGCACTGAAAACAGAACCAAAGCGGAGTTAAATGAAGCTATAGATTTTATTGGAGCTGATTTCAATACCTCTTCAAGGGGGGTATATGCAGCAGCTTTAAATAAACATTCCGAAGATCTAATGGAGTTAACAGCGGATGTAGTTACCCGGTCTACTTTTCAAGATGAGGAACTTAAGCAAGTTAAACTCCAAATGCGCTCATCGCTCCAAGCCTCTCAAAATGAACCACAAAAGATTGCCAATAGGGTTTTTAATTCGGTTGTTTTCGGTAAGGATCATCCCTATGGCAATACCAAAAGCAAAGCAACGCTTGACAGCTTTGATATTGAGGACATTCGTAACTATTATAAAACCTACTTCAAGGCCAATCATGCTTATCTTGCCATCGTTGGCAACACATCCAAGGAAGCCATTAAACCTCAACTGGAGAAACATTTCGGAAAATGGGAACAAGGTTCGATCCCTGAACACGATTATAAAACAACCAATCCACCCGATCAAACAAAAGTAGCCATCGTAAACCGCCCCGATGCCTCCCAATCTACGGTCAGGATCGGCCATCCGGTTCAATTGGCCAAAGGTCAGGGAGAGCAAGCATATATTAAAGCAAGGGTTACCAACACCATTTTAGGCGGGGGCGCTTTTCGGCTGTTTGAAAATTTAAGGGAGCAACATGCTTACACGTATGGGGCTTATTCTTCCTTAAGTCCGGATGATGTGTTAGGAAAATTTGTAGCAGCAGCCAGTGTTAAAAACCAGGCTGCGGATTCTGCAATCTCTGAAATTATCTATGAAATGAACAGGCTCAGGGATACTTTAGTACCATCACAGGAATTATCAACCGCAAAAAACTATTTAAGCGGTAATTTTGCCATCAACTTGGAAGATCCCCAAACAGTAGCTCGGTTTGCTTTGAATACTGCTATGCAGGAGTTACCTAAGGATTATTATGCCAATTATTTAAAGAACATAGCAACAGTTAATGCCCGGGATGTTCAGAAAATGGCCCGGCAATACTTTCACCCTTCTAATGCCTGGATAGTCGTAACCGGCAAAGCCTCTGAATTTGCAGACCGGATGCATCCATTTGGACCGGTCGAGTATTATGATGAATATGGTAATAAAATCGATGAACCCACCAGCAGTAAAGCCCCTGAAGGCCTAACCGCTTCTGATGTGATCAATTCCTATTTTAAAGCAAGGGGTGGTCTTGATCAAATGAAGGACATTCAGGTCCTTAGCATGAAATACTCCGGAACCATGCGCGGCAGGAATTTAAATTGGGAAGTTTTAAAAAAAGAACCCAACCTTTTTAAAGAAACCATGTACATGAACGGGCGCCTTATAAGTAAATCAATTTACAATGGAGAAAAAGGATTTAAAATAACACCCAGCGCTAAGGAAGAATTGCCAGAAGAAGAAGCCAAGCAAATGGTCGCTTCTTCGAAATTATTTTACCTCAAAGACCTTCAAAATACAGGAATCAAGGCCAAACTTAAAGGCATAGAAACCATTAATGGAAGTCAATCTTACAAAGTAGTTTTAACAGGGAGCAATAACTTAAAATGGACCGAATATTTTGACACCGACAATTACCTAAGAATAGCCCAAAGGGTCACGCAGGAATCAAGGCAAGGCAAAAAAGTTACCCAAACTTTCATTTATGATGATTACCGGGAAGTGAAAGGTGTTCAATTCCCGCACAAGGTTGATTTTGAAATTGGCTCCAATACAATTCAACTGAAAGCTTCAGAAATTAAGGTGAATCCAGACCTTAAAGAGGGGTCATTTGAACCATGATTAATTGCTCAACTGTTTATTAGGTCATTTTAATTTCCTAATTGCTAAGTTAACCAGCCCACTAAAAGCTTTTTCGGTACAGTGCTTGCCACTTCAAAACCCTAATGTTTAAACCAGATAAAAACCCGCCCGGAGTTTTTGGAATCTTTATCAATTCGGCTGTATTTCTCTTTAATGTGCTTTTGGTCCAAAAACTTCAATACCCGCTTCTTTAGTTGGCCGGAACCCTTACCATGAACAATTTCTACAATTTTAATCTTTTTATCTAAGGCTTCTTCTATAGCACCATTTAAAGCTTGATCAATTTCTTCGCTTTTATTATAAATATCGTGTAGATCCACCTTTAATTTACTCATAACCTCCCTATCATAATTCAAATAGCAAATTAAAAAGCTTAATTATGGAATGTTCAAAATTCTCTAACGCCAATAATTCCATTTATTCTACATACGGAAAATCTTTCAGCTTTTCAAGATTCTGCATCAATTCCTCATCCGAAAAATGATGGTCTTCTAATCTATTGTTAAAGTAGGCATCGTAAGCACTTAGGTCAAAATGGCCATGGCCGCATAAGTTGAACAAAATGGTTTTAGACTTACCTTCTTTCTTGGCTTGCATGGCTTCTTTAATGGCCGCATTCACTCCATGATTGGCTTCCGGTGCCGGTAAAATGCCTTCTGTTTGGGCAAACTGAATGCCTGACTGAAAACAATCCAATTGATTGTAAGCTTCTGCTTCTATAAGGTCATCTTGCAACAATTGGCTAACAAGGGGGCCAGCGCCATGATACCTCAAACCACCTGCATGGATTGGAGCAGGCACAAAATTGTGACCAAGCGTTTGCATCGCCATTAAAGGTGTATGCCCAATAGCATCACCGTAATCGTACCTGAATTCACCTTTGGTCAATGTTGGACATGACGTAGGTTCACAAGCTTTGATCCGGATATTTTTGCCCTGGGTGAGGTTCAAATGCAAAAACGGATTAACCATTCCGCCAAAGTTGGAGCCACCGCCAAACGGAGCGATAACTACATCAGGTTTATCTCCTGCCATTTCCATTTGCTGTATCGATTCCTGGCCAACTACGGTTTGATGTAACAACACATGATTTAAGACACTGCCAAGGGCATAATGCGTATCACTGTTCTGACCAGCCTTCTCAACTGCTTCGGAAATAGCAATGCCCAAGCTGCCAGGAGAATCAGGGTTCCCTTGGAGTATCTGCTTACCGCTTGCTGTGTGCTCACTTGGAGAAGGAATTACATTCGCATCCCAAGCGGTCATGAGCGTTTTTCTATAAGGCTTTTGCTCAAAGCTGATCCTTACCATGTATACATCAAGCTCAATGCCCATCATCTGGGTAGCAAAGCTTAGAGCACTGCCCCATTGTCCAGCTCCCGTCTCCGTGGCAATTCTCTTGATGCCTTCAGCTTTATTGTAATAAGCCTGAGGTACAGCTGTATTGGGTTTGTGAGATCCAGGTGGGCTGACGCCTTCGTACTTGTAATATATTTTAGCTGGTGTATCAAGGGCCTTTTCAAGGTTCCTGGCTCTAAACATAGGCGTTGGCCGCCAAATTCTGTAGACTTCTTTTACTTCCTCAGGAACTTCGATCCAACGTTCATTGGTCATCTCTTGCTCTATTAAAGCCATTGGAAATATAGGGGCAAGGTCATCTGGACTTGCAGGCTCATGGGTTTGTGGATTTAAGGGAGGTTTTAGGGGATTGGGCAAGTCGGCCTGGATGTTGTACCAATACTTTGGAATGGCTTCTTCTGGTAAATGAAATTTGCCTTGTTCCATGGTTTAGGATTTTAAAAATTTTGCTATCTAAAATTAAGAAAAATTTTAATTTACAATAAATTGCGTCAAGAATCAGTTTGGAAATTGATCTTGGCACTGGGTATTGAAAAAGCGTATCGGGGCTTAGGTACCAAGTTTTGGATTAACATGATACCTGATCGTCATTATCCTTTAAATAACAATAAACTTACCAACGAATGGACCAGCCAACCCTGCGACATTTACTTGCTTTAAGCTTCGTTCCCAATGTTGGGCCTATTTTAACCAAGAATCTTATAGCTTATTGTGGAAGTCCTGAAGGGGTTTTCCAGGAAAAATCCACTGCTTTGACCAAGATTCCAGGGGTCGGTAAGCAAATTGCTCGAAATATTATAGAATTTAACAACTATGAGCGGGTAGAATCAGAATTGCAATTCATCGAAAAGCACAACATCCAACCCCTTTATTACCTCAATAGGGATTTTCCGGAGAGGCTTAAAGAAATCGAAGATTCGCCGGTTTTACTCTTCTATAAAGGAAATGGAACCTTGAATACATCCCGGATTGTAGGTATTGTTGGCACGCGCAAAGCTTCAAATTATGGAAGAGATCAATGCTATGCATTGGTAGAAGGCTTAAAAAATTACGGTGCTTCCATCGCAAGTGGCTTGGCTTACGGCATTGATTACCATGCCCATCAAGCAGCTGAAAAATTTGGCAATCCAAATTTTGGGGTACTTGGCCACGGCCTTGATACCATTTACCCGCCTCAACACTTGAAATTGGCCTCTAAAATGCTTAACAATGGCGGATTGATTACGGAGTACTTATCAGGCACCCAACCTGATAGGGAAAACTTTCCGCAGCGCAACAGGATTGTAGCCGGATTGATCGATGGCCTAATTATAGTGGAAACTGACCTTAATGGCGGAGCTTTGATTACAGGTGACCTTGCCTTTTCCTATAACCGAGAGGTATTTGCCATACCGGGTCGAACAAATGATCAACGATCTTCGGGCTGTAACCATATCCTTAAAACGAACAAGGCTTACCTGGTAGAAAATGCTGATGATGTAGCCTACCATATGGGTTGGGAAAAAACACTCGAGGAACAACAACTAAATGAAAGCAATGAAGTGGTTGTAACCGATGAGGAGCAAATGGTATTAGATGCCATGCAAAATGGTGATCAATTCCACATTGATGTCCTAAGCTATCAACTGGAATGGCCTACTTCCAGGTTGTCGATGTTGTTGTTCAACCTTGAATTAAAAGGTTTGATCCGCGCTTTGCCCGGAAATCAATATAGTAAGATGGGTTAATATTCTTGGTTCGACCACATTTTTTCTAGAATGAAGCGCTGACAGTTCAGGTGGGGTATTGGAGATTTTTTCGCTGCCCGACAGGACTTAGCCATTGACGTTTAGATGGTGGGGTGGCAGGTCAAAGAAGTTTACATAGTAAGAAGCAATGAATTAAGGAAGCCAAAAAATTCCTGTAAAACACCAAGCGTACAATTATTGAAAAACTTCATTGTAGGTACAGGAGGGATAATGGCTTTGTTATAGATTTGGCCGAAGCCTTGGTCTTATGGTTGATGTTTTGTATCTACAAGGAATTCACTCTTTGCTGCAGCGTAAATGGATTTAAAGCCACTACCAAGTTCATTTCTGGTATTTTATTGGCTGAGCTATTATCCAAGTTGGTTTTTCACTTTGTTTATTAAATCCATTTTGTCACCATATTTACAAAAGGTGCCGTTATTTTTGATTAAATTTGTTAAAAAATCTAATTAAGCTGTGATCATATGTTCAAATCTATTTCAAGCCTCCATTCAGTTTTGTGGGTTCTGTGCTTCCTCCCATCTTTATTAATAGCCCAGGATTCGGTTAAGAAATCAAGAGAGGAAATACTCAAAGAGCTATATGAGAAGAAAATGCACTTTGAGAATACTGGTGAAACACCCCAGAATACTGGCCAAGCGTTCAAAAACAAAAATTCATCTGAAACAGATATCAGCAATAATGCTTTGGCTGAATCTGAAATTCATGCGGCCATAAACCCCAATGATTCATCCAAGATCATTGTTTCAGCCATTAAAAGGAATTTGGCCAACGGCCTTTTTACTCCTGTCTATTATACCGGTGATTACGGAAAAACATGGCAAGAAAGCAACTTCAAAACCTCTTCCAATGCAGCAAATGGTGGTGGTGATCCGGTATTGGCCTACAATGATAATGGAAGGGCTTTCCTTTCCTGGATCAGTGTTAGTGGACAACAATCGAATACCAAATGGGGTATGTACTGGGCCTATTCGGATGACAATGGCCAAACATGGAACCGGGGTAATGATACGATTTTCTTTAAAACCGGTGACATAACTTCGCTTGACGGGGTTGCTGATAAACAATGGATGGCGGTTGACCGCAGTCCCACATCCAATTATTATAACAACCTTTACGTGGTTTATTCAAAATTGGGTGGGATCGGTGCCAATTCCGAAATTATTGTTAAAACAAAAGAAGCTGGCGAGCTAACCTTTAATGACCAATCAGCTTCTTTTGGAAGTGACTTCATTAGAGTTCATTTCTCAGACATTAAAGTAGACGTT
Organism: uncultured Sphingobacteriales bacterium; assembly: GCA_964561545.1. Classification (GTDB taxonomy): domain Bacteria; phylum Bacteroidota; class Bacteroidia; order CAILMK01; family CAYYUA01; genus CAZLQF01. Next base: position 29,576 of record CAZLQF010000005.1, on the reverse strand, counting down.
AATGGCGAGGTTCATGTAACTTTCTGGGGAATTAAAAGATTTCAAGGAGGATCTGGTATTTACCATACCATTTCTAAAGATGGTGGTCAAAGCTTTTCTACTCCTACCAAAGTTAGCGATATGTATCTATACAAATACGATAATAATGACCCTGAAGCTGACACCATAACGGGTATTAAAAATGACCGTTTGTACCCATCTCCCCATTTGGCCGTTGATAATTCGAATGGTCCGAACCAGGGTAACATTTATGTTACCTGGACTGCTCAGGGTGTAGGCCAAAAATCTACTGAGGGTACGGACATTTATTTTTCCAAATCTCAAGATGGCGGATTAACATGGTCGGATGCCAAAGACATTACTGTTGATAACAAACCCAAATTACATCAATTTTACTCAAACATTGATGTGAATCCGGATGGCAAAGTTGTTCTTTCCTGGTATGACCGGCAAGAAGATCCAAACAATGAATTAACCCATTATTATTCGGCCTTCTCCAGTGATGGAGGCGAAACTTTCAGAGGTCATAACGCTGTTAGCAAACAACCCACTGACTTTTCCACAGTAGGTTCAAAAAACAATGGCTTTGGGATTGGTGAATACAATGAAGTCCTGACAACAAGCACTCATGTGATACCTTTTTGGTCTGATGGCAGAAACAACAACGGAGATCTGGATATCATGACAGCATTTGTTCCCTACGAGGAATTCCCGACTTCAAAAGCCCGCTATACCTCAATAAATGGGGATTTTTCAATTACAAAATTGTATCCCAATCCAGCGTCATCAAAACTTAACATCGATTACAAAGCTCAAAAAACACAATCCCTTAACATTCGCATTTTAAATCCGCAAGGCAAATTGGTTAAACGAATTCAAAACCGGTCCGTAACCAAAGGCGAATCTAAACTCGAGCTTGATCTTACCCAATTAAAACCAGGCGCTTATTTCTTGTCCATTGATGGCGCAAATGGGATTTACGCAGCGCCTTTTGAGGTTAAATAACGAACATTCAACCGAGCATCGTTAGCTCTAAAAATTATTCTTATTTAATTTTTATTGATCAATTCAGGAGACAAATTGATTGGCAACTTCATACTGGCATCAACGGGTTCTCCATTTTTTTTACCCGGATGCCAGTTATTCATACCTTTTACGGCCCTTAAAGCCTGTTGATCCAATTTAGGATGAATGCCATCAACCAATTCGACATCTCTTGTATTACCCTCCTTATCTACTACAAACGTGAACAGAACTTTGCCCTGGATGGTGTCCAAGCCATCTGGATAAGCAATACTTTCGCGTAAGTACTCACTCATCGCTTGATAACCACCTTTGTAATTAGGTCCATTGGTTAAACTTTGATAAACGGTGTCTTCAGTTTTTACCGTTTTTTGAGCTTGACTGGTTGTTTTCCTGTTATCACAAGAATATATTGAAATAAGACTTATCAACACTAAGCTTAAATAACAACCATTTAATCGAATTTGAAGTTTTTTAAACATAGATTAACTTATTTTTTAATCGGACCAAAGCAAGGTTATAATTGCCTATATCATTTCACAAACGTACGAAAGAATCTTTTTCCAAATCATTATGTATTTTCCTGAAAAAGAACATACCTATAAAAAGCTTGTTTATATTGAGAATTTGAGATTTGATGTTTAATTGATGGTACTTATGATCGGCTTATAGCATCAATCCCTAAACAATGGAAGATTCCTGATCAAGCACTGAATAACGAAAAGTGAATTTGGTTGCTTCAACCTACCCTAAAGATACCATCCATTTCCTAATGGTTGATTCAGGAAAAATCAATTTATTACTTCGGTTCACTCCTACCTTGGAAAACCCATAAATGGCTGTACCAATACCAATGATCACCCTCAGTTGATGGGGCTGTTATGGTATATTTGCTCCTGCGAGTCTCTGAACTTTCGGTACCTTTCACTTTTACAACCTTTTTAGCTTCATTAACAACTGTTAGATCGCAATTCCTGGTATCATCCACAAAGCATTGTACGCTTTTAGGATTAACATCTTCGTTTAAGATTTGGAAAGTAAGTTCAGGCATTTCGTTGTTTGTTATCAATGGAGAAGCAGGTTGCTGTTTGGTAACCTTTAAGGCGCCCATTCCCAATTTTTCTCTAAATCCTTTTATGGTGGCATAGCTACTTCCCATCGGAAATCGCGGGATTGAAAAATAATCGTTTCCACTATGTAAAACACCTGACCGCTGGGCAGCAGCAGCTTTAAATCCCATTTGCTTTAAAGCTTCTTGCATTTTGGGCGTATACTCCCCATAAGGATAGGCATAGAGGTCTGGCTGTTCCCCCAAATGCGCTTTAAAACTTTTTTGAGCTTTTCGGGTGTCTTCTTTAAACCGCTTGATCCTTGCTGCAGCTTTCATGTCTAAAAAATGAGCATGCGCATGGGAATGATTGCCAATTTCGATGCCTTGTTTTTTTAATCGTTTTAGGTCATCCCAGTTCAAAAAACTCCCTCCTCCTATGGTTTGGGTATTAACAAATAGGGTGGCTGGGTAATTATATTCCTTGAGCAAAGGAACAGCTCCTGAGATAAAAGTTTTATAGGCATCATCAATGGTTATAACGGCTGTTTTCTTTGGAATCTCAGCACCATTCTTGAGCTTTTTTACAGCCTTACCAAGGGGCCAAACCGTAAAATCCTGGTTTTTTAAAAAGGCCAATTGTTTTTTAAAAGTGTCAATTGCAATATTGGTAGAGGGATAACGATCATCCCCAAAACGATGGTAAACAAAACAAACAATATCATTGGCCAGCGAGACTCGATAATTGCTATTGTTATTGGCTTGATTAGAAACATCTTCCTGAGTAGAACCTAAGTTACACGCAAAAAATAGGAAATTCAATAATAAGATGCTTAAAAGCGATCTTGAATTAAAGCACATAACGCACATTATTAACTTTTAAATAATCGGGGTGAATACTGTATTGGTCGTATTGGGTCAGGTTATTTTTTTCTATAATAAGGCGTAACCTTTTGATGTATTCCCCTCTTAATTCTGAATAATGCTTTAAATAGGGAATGAGCTCAAAAGGGTCATTACTCTGAACCCTGGCTTCTCTGAAAGCATCATAAACACTTACCCTGGATAAAGTTCCAAAATAATCACGGATCGATTCTGTTAAATCCTGGTATTTTCGCACATAGACCTCTCGCCCTCCCCCAGCGCGTATTCTTGGCTCATCTGAATTGTAAGACCATACTCCAAATATATTATTGCCTTCCACAAAGAAACGGGAAGTCCCCCACCCACATTCCAAAGCTGCCTGGGCCAATACCAAACTGGTAGGATGCGGCTTGAGCCTTTTTCTCAAGTCTGGTAAGGTATCGGTATTGTAGGTTTCCATTAAATTATTGATAAAAGCCTCATCCTGCTCAACAATACCCCCATTTTTCTTTTTTAACCTTTGTAAATAATCAAGTTTTCGAAGTTTTTGTAGTAAGTCAAATCTGACCACTAAGATTGCCGGCAGTAACAAACCAATAAATTTTTCTTTCTTCTCTTTTATCCGCAGATTACCTAATGACATAACATTTTGGTAAACAGTTGGCTTTACCATTGAATCCTTTATTGGCTTGATATCCATGGTTTGACTGATCTTTTGGTAATCTTCTTGAACCTCGAAAGATTGGTATCCCTTTTCTATTGAAAATATACCTTGGAGAAATAGGAGTAAATAAACTCCAAGGCCAACAATGGCATATTTCCATTCTCGAATGAAGCGCTTAAAAAGCTGCATAAATAAAGATTACCATTATTGCAAGTTTAAAGATAAATCCTTTAAAATAATAAGATTCTTTTTCAATAAGCTATTGAAGTGTTCACCATCCTTGTTTAAGCACTTTTTCAACCGGCCTTCTTATTAATAATAATTTTTCTCCAAAACTTTTGCATAGGCTGCATTGAATTCAAAGAAAGTTCCTTCTAAACCTATGAATTGCAATCCATTGATAACATAATTGGCAAACCCGACTATAACCCTTGTCATAATGCCTTAATTCCAGTAATATTGCGCAAACCAATAGACCAATTCATTCTTTTGAGCTTCCAAGCTAAAACTATAATGAAGTCCGATTCTCCTTATCAAAATGCCAATTTGATCTCTTAAGGCCAAGTTCTGGCGCTTACCATATTTAGCTCAGATCCAGCACTTTATTAATCCAGGATTAAGCATCAGCATGGGTATAAGGATAAGGATTGTGCAAAGTATTTTTATAAAAAAGCCAATCATTGAGGAACCTTACCAAAGCTTCTTCATGGGCCTTTTCTAAGCTTTTTAGTCGGAAATCATCTTTGATGATTGCATCGGCCATAATCTTTCTTCTTAGCTTCTAAATTACTGATCAAAGTTAGCTATTCTTATGCCCTTTTAAATTTTCTTCCCTTAAGAAGAATTTTGAATCGCCTAAAGGGTTTCTTTACGTAATTTTGCTAAGTTGTAAAGAAAAAAGGATGTACACGACAATAGGCAAGGACATTACCAAGGCTGGAAGGATATTGGAAGAAGGGAAATTAGTAGCCATTCCAACAGAAACTGTTTATGGTTTGGGTGCCAATGCCCTTAATAAACAAGCAGTTGCCTCGATTTTTGAGGCTAAAAACCGGCCAGAATTCGATCCCCTGATCGTACATCTTAGTAGCTTTGAAAAAGCAAAAAAATTTGTAAAATACATTCCAGATTTTTTTGATGAACTAGCCAAGCGATTCTGTCCCGGGCCCTTAACCTTTGTTTTGCCTAAGCAATCAATAATTCCGGATATTGTGACTTCAGGCCAGCTCACTGTTGCCATTAGGATCCCGGATCACCCTATGACCCTGCAGTTATTAGAACAGTTGGATTTACCCATTGCAGCGCCCAGTGCCAATCCGTTTGGCTATGTGAGTCCCACCACGGCCCAGCATGTTAAGGACCAACTCGGTGGCAAGCTCCCTTATATTATGGATGGAGGTCCCTGTGATGTGGGTTTAGAATCCACGATTGTTCGTATGAATAATGATCAGCTTGAGGTTCTTCGAGAGGGCGCCATTGCTTATGAAGATTTAAAATCAGTTTACAACCATACTACCATCAAAACTTCATCGAAAGAACAAACTGAAAGCCCTGGCCAATTGAAATCTCATTATGCACCAGCCAATAAATTCTTATTGGGTCGGCCAGAGGATTTTGAAGTGGTTAATGCACAAAAAACCGGATTCATTGGGTTTCTACAAATGAGTTCAAAATTACCAGAAGCCAATCAAATGTTGTTATCAGAAGAAGGAGATATCAAGGAAGCGGCAGCCAATCTTTTCCATACAATGAGGGTCATGGACCAAAAGGGCTTTGACTTAGTTATTGCTGAGAAAGGGCCCAATGAAGGCATTGGGCGAGCTATTAACGATCGTTTAGAAAAAGCAGCTCATAAGTATGACTAATCGGTGCGTTTCATGTTTAAATAATTATTCGTTTAAATGGGGCCCTTATTCGTTAAAACTGGTTCGGGTCTGGAGCATAATAACATAACTTTCCCAGAGACTCGAACCATTGTTTTATGGAATTCGAACCCTTGTTGGTTCAAAGTCATTTCTTAAGCTCGTCAATCTTAGCAGCCATAATAAAGTCATTTTCTGAGAGGCCGCCAATGGCATGAGTTGTAAGATCTACCACTGCTTTACCGTAATACACGTGTAAGTCGGGATGATGATTTTCTTCCTCGGCTATTTCGCCTACCTTATTGGCAAAATCGAGGGCCTGCTTGAAGTTCTTGAACTTAAAAGTCCGGCTGATCTTCTTGTCATTGATCACTTCCCAGTCATCGCTCACTTTATGGCGGTAACTTTTTATTTCTTCTGCTGTTAGCGCGGGCACTCCTCCTTCGCAAGGTTGACAGGTTTTTTCTTCTAAAGATTCCATAAGTTTATTTTTTTCCGTAACAGTAGAAAAAAATCTGTGTTTACATTGATCAACAAAAAATTTTTCGTCTGGCTAAGGAAATTATTCCCTTTTCAAAAACTTTTCTCTTTCTATTTCTTCAGCTCCTTTTAATACAATAAAATAAGAGCCGCTACTTAAGGAAGAAACCTGGATTGCTTGATGGTTCAATCCGGATTGAACTTCAATTTCTTGTTCCAGCATTTGCTGGCCAACCATATTTACAATGGCCACTTGGTAATTTCCTTCTTCGGCAGCACTGAAGTTGATATGGATCTTATCTTCAACCGGATTCGGGTACATGGAGAATCCTTGAAACCCTGCTTCCGTATATGCTACACTTTCAACTTCAGAATAGGCATGTTGGCCATCGAAGTCGACTTGTTTGAGGCGGTAATAGTGATCGCCTGTCTTCTCAATGTTTCTATCCACAGCGTTGTAATTCTGTCGTTCTGTTGTTGTCCCTTGCCCATCTTTCTGGTCTATCTTCTGCCATTCACCATCTACCTTTTTCTGTAAGATAAAATGGCTGTTCATGGATTCAGAGGCAGTAGCCCAATCAAGGTTTACATGATCACCGGCTTTTGTCGCATTAAAGTAAAGCAAGTCAACGGGAAGGGGATTGTCCGCATCAGAAGACGAGCCAAAAGTAAATGGACTGAAATTACTAATATTCTCTACCGTAATACTACCTGCCGAAGTATTACCAGTTATACCATCTTTGCCATAACTCTCCCATTGATTGTTGGCTTCATTCCAGTGGGCTACTTTAAGATCAGCAGTATCAGTTATACCCGCACTTGTTACAGAACCAGATTTCCAGTTTAAGGTCACATTTACACTGGAATTGCCTTTATTTCTACTCAAATCCCAATACTCGATGCTACTTATATTCTTTAATGGTGAACTCATGTTTGAAGTGTTGGGATAGCTATTATTCTTGTAAAAAGCCGTAAATTGATCACTGGTATCGCTTGGTGCTGAAATTGCTAACTTAGCCCATTTTCCATTATCGCCAATGGGAAAAGAAAAAGCTTCATCACCGGTTTTTGTTACTTTCCCGTCCACATAACTGGCATTACCCCCTCCTGCAGGACTTACGGTGGCATCATTACCAATAATGATCGAATCCTTATTGCTTGGTATGTCAACGATACCTTGGTTTAAAGTTAGGGTATTCTTGACCTCTACAGCGGTTTCCAGTACTACGTTTTGGCTATTTTCAATGATCAACTCGCCCGCTTTAACTTTACTATTCCCCTTGATGAATTGGCTACCATTATTGCCGGTCATCTTAACCATTCCATCTCCCAAATCCCGAACATTTTTACTGTTGTTGATCAAATTTCCAGTGATTTCAAGCGCAACGCCACTTTGGACATGAACTTTACCAGGCTGATTGCCAGATTCCAGCGTAATATTATCGCTTTTAGCATTGCTTGAAATGGAAGGATAGTTGGGAGTCCCTTGCAGTATGTAAACATCATCAGAACTGGACGGAACATTGCCACTGCACCAATTGCTTCCGTTGTTCCAATCATCATTCATGGTACCAGTCCAATATTGATTGGCTCCGCCACACTCATAAACCATCATATCATCAAATGAGCGGCCATCTTCAACGCCACCAATTGAATAATTGTCTTCCTGCCCAAATCTTATCTGGAAGTTTGAGCTATAGGATTGGCCAGCATTGGAAAGAACAGTTGACAAGTTGATCTCAGCTCGAATATAGGATGTGTCCTGATTAGCAAATAAATCATAAACGCCTACCCATGGTTCTGTCTTGCTGCCCCTTATCCATACACTATCGTTATCATGTTCTTCCTCATCATAATGCGTATGGAAAAAGGCAAGGTAAATTTGATCACTAACGGTATAATTGCTCATGTTCAACTGCAGAATTAAATCATTGACCGTGAAATTTCCGGATGCATCCACATCGAGGCTTGCCGCTTTGTTCCCTGAATTAGGGTTGATATTACTGCTTGAAAATTGAAGTCTACCCTGCGGATCATCACTTTTAAACTGCCAATTGGCGCCATTTTTGCTACAAAAATGAGCGCTTTCCTTATGAGTTCCTGAAAAGGATTCAAAACCCTCCTCGTAAGGCAATGATACCGGATTATTGATACTGCAATCCGTGCTGAATTGAACAGGGCCTACCAATGCGGAGGAATCCTCACTTCTACAATTTTCTCGAACATATACTTCGTAACTTGTATTGGGCGTTAAGCCTGTTATGGTAACATTGGTATCATTGGATGTGATGAATTGTCCATTCCCAGGTGAAAACCCGGATGGCCCATACTGTATCCGGTAAGTCTGCCCATAGTTATAGTTGGATTGAAAAGCGATATTCGCGGAATCATCATAAGTAGCGGTTGTTTTCAGATCAGTTACAGATAAGCAAGATTGTTGGATTTGAAGGTCGTCAAAGTTGAAATTATCAAAGGATGATCCAGAACCATTCTCCATGTAAAAGCGGAGTTTAAAATGTTCATTCAATCCCTGGGTAATGGTAAATTGTTCTTCGGTAAAACTATTCGGAGCACTATCACCATCATAATTGGTAAGCGAATCCCATACATTACCATTCCAATATTCTACTGTGATATTATCATCACTTTCCGGGTTGTTACCGCATGAATAACTACCTTGCCTGTACAGGTAACTTACTTCAATGGTTTGGTCCCCATCCACATCAATTTCGGGTGTTTTTGCACTTGCATCATCCTCGCCATTAATTTGTAAATGGGGGCTACTGTAACTGCCACAATTATTGGCAACCGTAATAGCAGAACTGCTGGACCTTCTCCAGCAATCAGGGAATTCACCTCCATTAAAATTTTGGGAATAGTCCAATGTAATGCCACCGCAATGGGTATAAACATCGTCTATTAAAATATCATTGTAGTAAGCGGTAGAGGCTGTTCCTTTCACCGTAAACCTGGCTTTTACAGGTCCGGTGACGTTAAAGCTGGATAAATTTATTGATTGATGAACCCAATCCGGATCATCATTGGCATAAACCAAAACATCCTCATGCCATTTGTTTCCGTCATAAATATCCACGATTAAGGTATTGTTGTCGCCAGGATTGTCGGTATTATTGCTAAAAAGGTAAAACGATAGTTTTGGAGTGCTTAAATTACTAATATCTATAGGATACGTTTCAAGCACAGCAGAATCTCCGCCACTGTTATTGGAACCATCTACCCAGGCGTAATTTCCACCATTGTTGGTGTGGTCAGTAATCGAAGAAGCACCGTAAGCAGCATTGGTGCTAAATGTCCAATTTTCATCTCCATAATTCTTCCAGCAATTGGGAGTTGAGTTAGCGTCAAAAGATTGCATGTGTGGGGAAAGCTTAACAATACATTCCGTGGTAAATGATACCGGCCCTTTAAATGAACTGGTATCCCCGCTTCCGCAAATTTCCCTTACATAGGCTTCATAACTGGTTTCTGGTTGCAAATTGGTAATGGTATATTGAGTATCGGTAGCTCCTTCCCTGCTACCTGCTCCAAGGTTAAATCCTTGTTCACCATATTCAACTTGATAGGTACTGCTTGGGGAATTTGTTGTATTCCATGCAATGGTGGTTGAGTCATCATAAGTTGTTGCAGCTCGTAGATTTTTAACTGCTTTGCATGGAGGGTTGGATTTGACCTTAATGTCATCAAAATTGAAATTATCAAAATTAACACCAGAGCCATTCACCATGTGAAATCTCAGCTTGAACTGCTTGGTTAAGCCACTGTCCAATAAGAACTGTTCATGGGTAAAACTATTAGGGGCTGAATTTCCATCATAATTGATAAAATTGACCCATTGGTTACCATTCCAGTAATCCACGTCAATGTTGTCATTACTTTCGGGATCATCACCACAACTACCATCTGCTCCTTGTCGATACATATAACTAACGTAAATCGAATTGTAATTGCTCACATCTATTGGGGGTGTTTCAGCCTTAGCCCCGTCTTTGCCATTTAATCTTAAATGCTGGCTGCTATAATCCTCACATGATGTTGAGGTTACAATGGCTGATTTATCGGTTCTGGTCCAACATGCCGGATATTTTGCACTAAACTTTTGCTTAAAAGGCAAGCCTTGGGGACCACATATTGCCGTTACATCATCGACCAGGATGTCATTGTAAAATTCGGTGTTCGCTGTACCTTCAACTTTAAAACGAGCCTTAACAAACCCGGACACATTGTAATTGGACAGATCAGCTGTCAAATTGATCCAATTAGCACTGTCATTGGCATAAACGATTACATCATTGTGCCACGTGCTGCCATCATAAATGTCTAAATGAAAAGTATTGTTGTCTCCGGGATTGTTGGTGTTATTGCTAAACAGGTAAAAAGACAATTCCGGATTGCTTAAAGGACCAATATCAATCGGAGCAGACGTTAGAACTGCCGTATCTCCATTGTCTAAATCTGAGCCATCCACCCAACCATAAAAACCATTATTACCGGTATGGTCTCCTGCATCGTCAGCACCGTAGGATGCATTGGTGTCAAAATTCCACGTAGCATTTCCATAAGTTTCCCAACAAGAAGGAATAGAGGTATAATCAAAAGATTCGCTACCCCTAACCATGTTCGGACAAGATTCGATGGCCATATCATCAATAGCCATATCGCTTTGATATCCGCTACCTTTGATTCCCAAAAATCTAAGCTGAATGGTACCTCCTTGGTAATCATACAAGTCTACATTTTGTTGTTTCCAGGCATCAGAGGAGCTGCTCTGCTGAGCGCCACTAACGGAGAACTTTTTATTCCACGTACTACCTTGGTCGTTTGATACATGCACTTCAAGGGTACCCATATCGCTACCATACATGTGGTACCAAAACTTTAGCTTAGGGAAATTGGATTGGGCTAAATCAATTTTTTGAGACGTTAAAATGGCCGTATCTCCGCTTGAACCATTAGAGCCCTCAGTATAAAGGTAATTGGTTGTATCTGTGGTATGATCACCATTGGGCCCTGTATTGGATGAACCTGTAGAACTCGCTCTAACGCCCCAAAAATAATCAGATGATGATTGGCCCGGTGTACGTGACCAACAATGACCTATTGAATCGTCATCATTGTTAAAACCCGTACCAGCGCCCCAACCTTCGGAGGCCTCATCAAAATTTAAATTGATCGGAAGACCAGTTGCTGCGCAATTTTGAGCAGAAGCACCACTTATTAAAAGCGAAAAATCCTGGTCATTTTGATTGTTCAAGTTGCCTTTATGGGTAACCTCGATGGTGTACCAGCCCGAAGAAGGCGAAGCTACATACACCTTTTCCACATTATCCACATCATTGTCACCTGTAGTAGCTGCTGCTGTTGGATTGGTGGGATCCAACTTATAAGGCTTATAATGATTGTTATTGGAATTTTTAATGATCCTAAGGTCCAAGTCATTTTCGAGCATGGGTGTGCGCGGGTCCAATTGCGTGGAAGGTGGATTGCCCGGAACATCCGTCCAGCTTATCGTAGCGGTTAAAGGTTCAGTTCCATCAGAATATACCGACATGGTGTAGGTTTGCTGATCATTAAGCGTTGCTTCTTTGGTCAGGTTTTTACCGCCATTTGACAAATGAGCTGCTGCTCCGTCTGTATTGAGCAAGCCCCACCCAAATTCGTAGTCTGGCCCTGGCCCATTGCCTGATTCATGAGCAGTATGAATGGCCAAACCTTTTAAGGTAGCCGCTCGCATATAATTGCCATTAAGGTTGTGATAATGCTCTTGTAAAAGCAAAAGGGAGCCTGTGGTACTCGGAGCTGACATGGAAGTACCCCATTTGGTATCATAAGCGCTTGTATTAGCAGTACCGCAGGAATACAATCCTGCTCCATTGGCAACAATGTCGGGCTTTACCCGTCCATCATCGGCAGGACCAGTAGAGCTAAAACTTGTTAGATTGACATCCGATGGACTTGAATATCCGCCTGAAATATCCTTAACAGCTCCAACCGTCATGATATTTTTAGCATTCCCTTTGGGCGGTATGCAATCATATGGGCCATCAGGTGGATAACCAGATCCGTCATCGTTCCTATCATTGCCGGATGACTTAACAATTAAATAATGAGGCGCATTGTGCGCTATTTGATCCCAACCTTCTGCAGCACTGGTATAAAAGCCAAATTTCCAATCCTCTTGGCTACTTACATTTGTGTCGCCATTCCAAGTGCCACTACTCCAACCCGTAACAAATCCGTAAGAATGGTTGGAGATCAGCAGGCCATTACTGGCAGCTGTAGCCATCTCAGCATCATCGTTGCTCCAATCATGGGCATCCAGATCAGCTTCATAAGCCATGCCTTTGGCACTGTTGTCGTTTCCGGCTCCTATGATGGTACCCGCTACGTGCGTGGCATGGCCGCTTATACTGGTGGCTCCATCCACCTGTGTTACCCGGCCTGTTAAGTCTTGGTGTGAGCTGTAAACCGCTCCGCCATCCCACTCGCCTGCTGTTAGTCCATTTCCTGTAAGGTTTAGTCCTAAACTACCGCTTGGCCAAACTTTATCGGTGCCATCAGTTTTAGCTGCATCAAGATTGGTTGTGGTATAATATTTCAATTCCCCTGTAGGAAAAATTCCTTGTAGCTCTACCGTTCGGCCATCTTCTAATTCTTTCCTAATCGGTAAGCCTCTGTCCCGAGCCAATTGAACGGCCTTGTTCATTTCCTGCTCATAGGCCGAGTTAAAATCAGTTGCCAGTTGTTTTAATTGGTCTTGTTGCGTTTCCTTAAGATAATCTTTGCTTTCTTGAGCAAAGGCAGCTTCAGATAAAAAACCCGCAGCTATAAAAATACCTACGCATTTAAATTGCTGTAAAAAACCCTTCTTCATAAGTCCCTAATTTTATATTCAGTATTTGGCGAAAGTTATAAATAATTTTTCATTAACAATAATATTATTAAATAAACTTGGATAATTTGGTGATTATACCGGTTTAAAAACATATTCTGATACATAAAAAGCCCCTCTAAGTTAATAACCTACAGGGGCTAAATTTAATCATGATAGTTCTTTTAAAATGGTTCTTAGGTCAATTATTCTTTTAAACCGATTCTAGTCTGAGACTCGAACAATTTTTGAGTAAAACCATATTTTGGTAATTAAATATCCGCGTTTTTTGAAGCTTAATCTTGCAACACTTTTTGGCGCCAAGTTTAAAACAAAAAAGCTGCCAATACATAATTGACAGCTTTTCTTTAAGGTTTGATTCATTATGTTATTAGAGATCAGCTTCTCGAGCAGCAAATGAACCATTAAGGGAAACCGTATCGGTGCTACCCGTACCAAAACTGATGGCTACCATTTTTACATCATTGAATGTTCCCTTTACTATATTTCCACTTCTGGATGTAATCTCAACAGAACCTCCTCCAATTGATGAAATTGTTGATTCTGCTTTAATGGTATTGGCAATCACCGAAGAGCCGGTTAAGATATCATTTTCCAATACAAGTTGACCTTTGGTATTGTAAGTACCTTTTCCTACACGGCTATTGTCTTCATTTTTAAGTATAATAGCCGTAATAGAGGAACTGTCCTTATTTGATTCTTTTGTTTGTAATGAAAATGTCAAGGCTGCATCCTCTTCGGGTTTATAAGCACTTGAACCTGTGTCGGTTAACAAAGAGGTGTCATTATAAAAAGCTTTACCTTTGAATTCATGGCTGATATCTCCACTAAATTTCGCATTGAACGTACCTGAATCCGGCACATTGGTATTGTTGTTACCTTGGTTGTTCTGATTGCTGGTGCCATTTCCATTGTCATCATCGTCATCGTTACAGGAGCCTAAAAAAATGGGAGCGGCAAATACGGCCAGCATCAACATCCATACAATAGAGTTTCGTGTAGTTTGTTTACGCATAGCTTTAATTTTTTTACAAACTAAGCAATAATTTTAAAAAATTACAAATATTAAGAATGGTATAATTTTTAATGAAGATGTTTTTATCAGATCTTAAATATTAAAAACCAGTTTTGGCCGGAGAAAAAATAACGCGGGAGAGCAAACCCCGACTTTAACTCGCTAAATTAGCGATTAAGCATAAAGATCAATACTATGAACTAATCTAAAAATTTTGCCATCAACCATTATTTGCTCAACTCCTCAGCTTCATTAGTAAAAAAGATGTAATTTCCATTGCCAACGGTTTTGGCGCTGATGTTTTCTGTAAATCCTTTAGATATGCGGAAATTAGCGATTGTAAATCATTGCCTGAGGTGATTTTCTGCCTGCTGGCCTTGGCAACATAAAAGCAATCATTTGAGCCTGAGGAGGCCTCCTATGCGCAGTATCCTTAGTGATGGTAATCAAACCCTGTCAAATGGGGCTTTTGAGCGGATTTCCCAGAAACTTTACCAAAAATATCAACCGCTTTTCAACGGACAGCAAGCTGCATAAACAGTTACTCAACCTGATTTATTTAATCGATTTTACGATCATACCTTTTTTCAGGATATCATGAAAACCTCTGGCCGAATGCCTTTAAGTGGCAAAAAGGAATGAGGCATTAAGGTCAACACCATGCTAAATGACAGGGAGGGAATGCCTGGCTTTATTGACTTTGGCACTGCCTCAAAGCATGACCGTCATTTTCTTGGTCTTATTGATATACCGGAAGATTCTTTCCTGGCCATGGCTAAAGCTTATGTGAATTACAAAAAGTTTAAGCAATGGAGGGTTCACCGCCTATATTTTGCAACACGGCTTAAAGGCAATACGGATAATAAACCAACGAACGATTATATTTGATAATTACAATATTGAAGAAACAACAGAACCTGAAATTAGACCTAAATAGCATAGCACAAGTTTTAAGCTTGGGCCTTTTGAGATAAACCCTTTAAATCAGCTATTTAACACTCAAGAAATTACTTATAAAGAAAACCACATTGATAAACAGCTGAAAATTTGCTAACTAAGACCGGACCCTTTGAATCATTACTCCTAATTCTTTAAAATTTTATCCAAAATACCATCCAAACCTTTGAACACCTATTCATTATTAATACGAATTACCAAGTAGCTCATTTCATCCATCTCAAATGTGTAGCTTTCGTCATGTTTTTGACCACCCTCATCCCTAACTATTCTCCCTCCAGCGGGGTTAGCTATTCAGAAACTTTAGTTTTATTTGAAATAGGTAGTGCATTTTTAAAACCTGTTAGTAAAATTGCTGAAGACAAATCTGAAAAAGTTCATAAAAAAAATTGGTTTATATTATAAACTTGACTAATTTTGAAGCATTAACCAAAAATCTAAGACCATGGAACAATTTGACGAAAAACAAAGCCTTCAGCTTATTGAGCAAATGATTGAAAATGCCAAATCAGGTGTAAAAGAAAATGGGTTTTATTATTTATTATGGGGTTGGTTGGTTTTAACTTCAAGTTTGATACACTTTGCCTTGTTAAATTTCTCAACGTTTAGTTATCCTTTTTTGCCTTGGCCTGTTATCATGCCCATTGGCGGCATTATTGCTATGATTTATGGAAGCAAAAAAGATGGAGCCAGCAAGGTGACGACTTATTTCGCTACGGTCCAGCGTTATTTGTGGAGCGCTTTTGTGATTAGTTTGCTGTTAATGCTCTTTATTACCATTTCAACCGGAAATGAGCTTCTGATCAGTCCTTCCATTATGGTTTTGATCGGTTTGGCCATTTTTACTTCGGGAGGTTGCTTGAAATATAAACCCTTGATCGTAGGGGGTGTTTTTAGTTGGATTATAGGGGCTATAAGCATATTTTTCCCGGAATGGCAACTGCTGTTATTGGGACTGTCAGTTTTGGTTGGTTATTTGATTCCCGGCTATATGCTTCAGAGTAGAGTCAAAAACCAAAAAGCGGAAGCCACTTAATGGTTAAAATCTGGACCCTTTAATTCATAGCCATTTAAGGTTGGTCATTGTTTGCTTTTTGGTAAGTGAAAAAGGTTCAGGATTGAACATGGTAAAAGAGCTAAATTCAGGCCGCTTGGAACCTTACCCTCGAACCTGGGATAAAGGCCATGGTTAAAGTTTGAGCAATTCGCCTGGTCCTCTGCAATAACGCGCAATTTATTAAGATTATAAAGTGGAAAATTCTCATGAAGCTGTCAAACAGAAAGCTCCTTCGAAATTTAATGGCTACCCTTATGAGCTTATTGCTTTTTCAACCGTTCCTGCCCCCACTTTTCTATCAATAATTTAATTTGGGTAACATTGAAGGGTTTGCTAAGGTAGTCGTCCATACCAGCCTCCCGGTATTTGTCGCCTGCGCCCTCCATGGCGTCAGCCGTTAACGCTACAATGACAGGTATCTTCTGTAGGTTAAGCTCCTGTTTTATAACGTGGGTGGCCTCCATGCCATCTTTTTTGGGCATTTGGATATCCATAAAAATGAGATCATAGGGTTCATCACTGTCTTGTACTTCACGAATAGCCTGGTCTCCGTCTTCTACTACCTTGGGGGTATAGCCAAATTTCTCCAAAAATGTCGCAATTAAACGCTGATTAATCTGGCTATCCTCCGCTATTAAAAGGGAGAGCGGGTATTGCTCCCTCAAATTTGTCTCAAACTTGTCTGAAGCCCCTAATTTTTCATCGTATTTATCCAAAGCCTCCGATTCCTTTGCCTTAGGGAGTGGTAATGTGAAGTAAAAGGTAGCACCTTGGCCAATCTCACTTTCCAGGTCCATGTATCCTCCCATTTGCTGTACTAATTTTTGGCTTATGGCTAATCCTAAACCAAGGCCGGTATTAGCAGGTTGATTTTGGCTATCGATTTGTTCAAAAGCTTTGAAAATGGATGCCTGCTGTTCTTTACCAATACCCTTTCCGGTGTCAGTGACGCTGAATATTATACCATTGTCGGTGTCACTAGCCTTAGCAACCCTTATTTGGATATATCCTTCCTTAACGAACTTTTTCGCATTGCCGACTAAATTGATTAACACCTGCCTTATTCGGGCTTTATCACCTTTAACTGTCGCAGGTACGTCCGTGTCGATTTTCGCGTAAAAATCAATCCCGAAAGCTTTTAAATCCTGAGCAAAAAGGGATTCCACCTCTTGAATCAAGGCATTTAAGTCAAAACTTTGGTAATTAAAGGATAACTTTCCGCGCTCGGCACGGGATAAATCCAGCACATCATTGATGACTGTTAGCAGGGTTTCACTACTTTTTTGAATGGCATTTAGATAACTCCGTTGATCATTATCCAGCTTGGTATCCTGCAGCAATTCCGTCATACCAACCACGCCATTCATAGGGTTTCGGATTTCATGGCTCATGGCGGTTAAGAAGTCGGATTTGGCCTGGGAAGCTTCTTCTGCTTTTTCTTGTGCCTTCTGAAGCTTTTCGTTTTGGTGTTGAATCAAATTGTTTTTGGATGCTAGTTGCTCATTGGTTTGTTTTTTATCCCGGTAAAATTTCCATAAGGTCCCTGTTAAGGCCAGCAAAATGAGAAAGCCCCCGCCCAATGCATAAAGAAAATCTAATTGGCGCTCGCTTTTCAATTCATTAATCCGGTTTTTCCTTTTAAGTAGCTCAATTTGCTGTTTTTGCCGGCGCATCTCATATTGAGAACGAATTCCTTCAAGGTCTCCTTTATAACGAGAAACATAAGTCGATGTAGCAACCTGTTTTTCTTTTTTCAAAGCTTTGTAAGCCCTTTTGGTATCACCCTGCTTTAGGTAGACTTGCCTTAAAACCTTATAAATATCCATTAAAAGGTTCTGATCTTCTACTTCTTTGGCCCCTTCTATGGCATTTTTCAAAGTGGCTTCTGCCTTATCATATTGCCCCAATTGATAAAATGCATCACCCTTATGTAAGTTTGTGTAATTGACCAATTTATTGTAGGAATTAGCGTTGGCAAGTTGGGAAGCAGAATCCAAATAGGTAAGTGCTTTTTCCAGGTTTTGGCGTTTAATCGCCAATCTTCCAAAAGTGTTATAATCGGAAGTTAATTGGTATTTATTCCCCAATTCCCGGTGTAAACGAAGGCCCTTATTGACATAATGTTCAGCCGTCTGTAAGCTATCCTGCTTTAAATAAACATTTGCCAGCGCGCTATAGGTATTGGCCTTCCGGTCTTTTCCTGGGTTTTCTTTTAAATTTAGGGCCTTTTGATAATGCACTTTGGCTTTTTCCAAGTCTTCTAAAGTACTATGCGCTTCTCCGATGTTGTGATGAAGCTTACACGTAATCGGGATAACAGTATCCCGTTTTTTATGAACATTAATGCCCTTCATGTAATAGCTTAAGGCCGTTTTGAATTGGCCCTTGCTATTGTAAAGGTTGCCCAGGTTATTCAGGATGAAAGGCTTTTTAAGTTGTAGTGAAGGCTCATCACTAAAAGCCAGGGCCTTTTGGTAATATTTGAGGGCACTGTCATGTTTCCCGAATTTGTCATAAATAACACCTGTATTGTTTGCACCACTGTACTTTAAAAAAGGGCGGTCCACTTGCTCCCCGATTGCCAGACCAACCTTAAAATCCTTAAGCGCTTCTTTCAAGTTGCCTAAATAAAAATGGGCTGTTCCCCTTTTATTAATAAACCACCCAATATGAAAAGAATCGTTTTCTTGATTGGCTGACTTATAAGCTGAGTCGGCTAACGCCAAACCTCTTTGGGGATTCTTGGGTATTATCTGCTTTACGGAATCTCTTAAATCTTTTTTAGATGCTCTTGGATTTTGTCTTTCTTGCGAAAAATCCATTCCCAAACAGGATAACAACGCGAGGCTTAACAATAAGCTTTTCAATCCACGTTCTTTCAAACTAAAACGGGTTGAAAAATCTAAGAACCAAGCGGGACGGCTTATAAGGCATTGTTTACGTAGCACAAGCTTTCCATTTTTTAATATTTGGGCTGGCCTAAATAAAACCAGACTAACAACTAACAATTTTAATTAATTTCGTGAAAATCCAATAACTTGAAATTCGGAACCAAAGAAGAAAAGCTGTAGCATATAGGATTTTTTCCTGTTTCTAAAAAATTCATTTGTTCTTTCATTCCCAACAATTTAAACAACATTTCTTTATACCTGTTTTATTGTTCAAACAAGTGCGTGTTTTTACTTGGTTTGAAACTTGATGCCCGAACCATATTTAAAACTCAAAGCTTTCCAGCAATGGGGATTTGAAGTGGCTAAACGGGAGTTTGGCAAGAAGCTCTTCATTGGTTTGGATTGATATCGCATTGAAAACGAACAAGGAAAAGAAGCTGCAACAGAGAAAAAAAGCAAGCTAAGGAAGATAAGAAAATTATCGTTAGCGATGCTATAGCAAATGCCTTTTTGCAACAAATCATTTACTGAAAGATTTTTCAGTCATTGCTAATATGAACTTTACCGGGTATTACATCTCCGATGCCTTAGTGGCTATGGTGGATTGGATTGGTATCGCCCCAGGCGCTAATATCAATTACGATTCCTGACATGAAATATTTGAGGCAATCCAAGGTACTGCATCCGGATATGCCGGCCTGGATAATGTCAACCCGGGCTCTTTGAGGCTTTCTTGTTCTCGAATGCTGGAAAACATGGGCTGGTTTTAAGCACAGGATTTAGTTCAGTAGGAGATTGAGAAAGCCATTAACAGTGAGCGTATTACTTATAATTTTGCTGGACAGATGGAGCACCCTACCAGATTAAAATGCTCTGAATTCGGGCAGTAAATTATTAAGCAAATGGATTCGGTTAAAGTTTAATGGCACAGGAACCATCTGATTGAATTACATAAAACCGGCTTAAAAGCGGGTATTACCCGCTTTTGTCATATTTTATCGATTTTGGATGCGTGCTCAGGTTGTGGTTCCCTGGCAACTGGAACCTGCGCCGGCTGTACAGCCATAACAATGCTGACTAATCATAATTTCCCTGTTGTTCAGAGTTTCCAGATTAAAATCCTTGATGTGTTGGGGTGCTTGATCATTCACTTTTATATCTAACATTTGGTTAAAATCGCAATCGTATAGGTAACCGTCCCATCCAACAGAAATGGTATTTCTGCACATAACGCCTTTAACGGCTGCGGGGTTATAGGCTTCCACCAACTTTTCCATGTAATCTTCATAATTATCGGTTGCGAGGAGGAAATCTAAAAACCGGCTTATTGGGAGATTGGTGATGGTAAAAAGGTTATTAAAATCAATATCATGGTCTTTTTTAAGGGCTTCTTTGAAATCCTTTTCAAGCTGCTCCTCATTACCGGGTAAAAAAGCCCCGCTTGGGTTGTAAACCAGATCTAACAAAAGATCTGAGCCTTCTTGGCCATACCCTACTTCATTCAACATTTTGAGTGCGCGAATGGATTGTTGAAAAACTCCCTTTCCCCGCTGACGATCTGTTTTTTCCGGCTGGTAGTACGGAAGGGAGGCCGCCACTCTTACGCCATGCTTTTTGAAAAACTCGGGTAAGTCATGGTATTTTTTATTGGCCAGTATGATGGTCAAATTGGAACGCACTATAATTTCGCTCACCCCCCTTTTCTTAGCTTCTTCTACAAACCACCGGAAGTGAGGATTCATTTCAGGAGCTCCGCCTGTAATATCCAGTGTTGGAATTTCATTATGCTCCAGAATTTCTAAGCAGGTCTGGAGGTCTTCGGCCGACATGATCTCTTTGCGGTCGGGACCCGCATCTACGTGACAATGCTTGCAGGTCTGGTTGCACATATAACCTACATTAACCTGGAAAATTTCTATCCCGGTAGGCTTTAACGGATATTCGCTGATTTCTTGTATTTTTTCACTAAACCGGGGCAATTCACCGTTTTGGAAAATTTCTCCGTTCAATACATCCAGTTGATATTGGGTATCCGCTACCAGACTTCCCTGTGCCTTTAGTGATTTTGTCATAATGATTAATTGATTTAATGGTTACATGGATAGTTTTTTAGTCTTATTCATCATCTGCACGCCATGCACCAATGAGGCACCTCCTCTAATGGCTGTAGCTACATGGACGGCCTCCATCATTTGCTTTTCGTTGGCACCTTTTTCCAACGAATTTTCCGTGTAGGCATCAATGCAATAAGGGCATTGGACCGTATGCGATACGGCCAGGGCAATTAAAGCTTTTTCCCTTTCCGATAAGGCCCCTTCCTTAAATACATCTTCATAGTAACTAAAAAATTTATCGGCCAGCTCTTGGTTAAAGTCTCCTACCTCGCCAAATTTTTTTAGGTCTTCTGGATCATAATACGTTTTTTGTGCCATGATGATTTAACATTTAAACTGATACTTCGAAACTACAATTTTAGCGATACAATGGTTTTATTACAATGTTAGGTTTTAATACTGGCCTCTCAATTGGTGTATCAAACCTAAAAAGCATGTCAAACATGGGCTGTCCCCGAAATGACAAAAACCGGGTATTCCCCTTAACCTGAATTATGAATACCTTCGACTAAGAATTGAAAATTAGGTAGAGTCTGTCCATTTCCCAACTTAATTCCCCATGCATCTGTTTTAAAGTTGCCTTAAATCCATTTCATTAATGATATTTGGAAATATGGATATTGATAAAGGCCTAACCTCATAAATCCTCCGATTTCAAGATTTCAACATGATGATGATAATGATTGAAAAACCATAATTTCAAGTGTTACGAATTAGGGGAAGCCTAAAGTATGGCCAAGGCAATGAACATCAAACAAACGTTGGTTGAAAAGCATCGGCAAGAACAAGAACCCGTTCTTGATCCATTAGTAGACTCGAAGAAGCTTATAGATTGGATGTATTTTTTTCACTGAAACTGAAATTATTTTAGAACAAAGCCAATAATGCAATTTCATTGAGAAATCAAGCCTTTATTGCTCTTTGATGATTTTATAAATTTTTTTGGGCATGATTTCTTTGATATTAACAGCCTTTATCGGCAAATCTGGAAGGCTATTTTCTTCGCAGCAATCATTCAGATAGAGTAGATAGGCTTTTTGACTTTCCTTGGCTTTATTAAATTTAGTAAGCGCATTTATGGGTTTTACAGGACGATCAAGCAAATAGTGCAAATATATGTAATCAAAAGTCGGAGCATAACAAGGCGTATTGTTAGATAAATTTTTAGCCTTATCAATGAATTGCGAATTTTTGTACTTTAAACTGTTGAAACCTTTACCATTTTCGTAAGACTTCTTCTTAAAATACATGCTATGATCCCACAAATGAATGATCCAGAAGATCCCAACAAAGAGTCCCAATACCTTAATTGCCTTTTGCCCAATAAATTGATGATTATTGTTGAAGACAAGTGAACATATTAGAATAACAATAGCATAAAATAAAGGTAGCAACAACCGATCATCCAGTGGAACAATTGGGTCAACAAACATGATGGTGGCCAACACAAAAAGCCAATAAGACAGAGAAAAGATACTTAATATACCCGGTAGTTTGCTAAATTTTATGGATCGGTTATAGAAAGTATAAAAAGCCCCACTGATTAGAATTATTAGGATCATTACAAAGCTTAACACAAACCCAATTTCATCATCAAATCCATTATCAAAAAACCAACTTTTAAGGGTTCCTTTCATCTGGTTCAGTTTAGATGCTTTTAAACCAAACCATTGGACATTTCTATCTACAGGATTGCCTACTAAAAGCGCATTCCGAATAAGCCATGCGCCCAAAACCACCATTTGAGGAAAAAGAAAAAAGCCTACCGATTTTAAATTAACTTTTAAATCAGTTCTTCTAAATAGGAGCATTATTATAATTGTGACCGGAATAGCAATGAAGCCGGCATACCTGGTTAACACGGCTAAACTCAAGAAAAGCCCGCAAAAAAAAATAACTTTAAAAGAATATTGATTTAATAAAAACTTATCCAGCCAAAGAAATCCTGTAAACAGCAAAGCTGTAAACAATGGCTCGGTCCAGGCGTGCAGATGGGATATAAGTAGTGTATGAGAACTAAGCAGCCCAGCCATTGTAAGAATATAAGCCAGGCTGTTTTTACCCGATGCCCTATAGGCCAATATCCCTCCTAAAACCACGTTTAAACCATACAAAATAGCGTTAAGATACCTTGCTACAGCTACTGGCTCAAAAAAATTCAAACTAAAGATGCTTAAAATGAAAGGATAAAATGGCTGATAAGTCGTAAGGGGTTCAAACCTTCCTGTGAAATTCTTGTAAAATCCGTTGCCCTCTAAAAGGTTGTTCGCAACATCCAAGTAATTGATCGAATCATGCGAAACACCAATTTGGTGAGGGGTGTAATATAAGATGGTATAAACGCCAAGTAGGAAAAAAGCAGCCCCAATGATTGATAACCAATTCGTACTTTTATTACCTTTTGAAAAAAATTTTTGCATCAGAAATTTGTACTTTATAGCTTTAAATTAGGCTTATCACTGATGAAAACAAAGTGCAATACTAAAAACGTGGGGTTGCATTACCTAATGCGCAAATTTTTAATTAAAGTATGCTTTAATTTTTAGTTCAAATGATTCTTGCTGAAGCTTAATGCCAAATAAGAATCTCGAAATATATCCATTAAGGTTAGGAATTGTGAATGCTATTAATTTACCATAAATATTTAAACGAATCGTTTCTTCTATATTACTTTGCATAACATAAGATTCTTTTATTAAGCTCAGTTTGCAAGATTTATTACTTAGTGTTTTTTTGAATACATACCATGGTTCATAATTCCAATGTTGACTAATATTATAGAACGCTCTATCAAGGCAATAGTAATATTCATTGGCATGTATGATTAAATTGCCACGGGCCTAACCTCATAAATCCTCCGATATCAAGATTTCAACATGATGATGATAATGATTGAAAAACCATAATTTCAAGTGTTACGAATTAGGGGAAGCCTAACGGCTAATAAAGGAGAATAAAGCAGGATAATTTTAAAAACCGTCACCCATAATGGCCCTTTAAAGTAAAAAACCCTTGTAAATTGTTGGTATACAAGGGTTTAAAAAGATTTGTGGTAGCGAGAGAGGGGCTTGAACCCTCGACCTCAGCATTATGAGTGCTGCGCTCTAGCCAACTGAGCTATCTCGCCATATATTAACACGCAAATTTAAAATAACTTCCAAAACTGCAAGCAAAACTGATCTGAAAATCATTCTTAATCATCTTCCCCATTTTCGTCCTCTCTCGAAGCCAGATTCATGTCATAATAATATTTAGCAAATGCCAAGCCACCCATTAAGACCGGTAGAACCCCCCAATATTGACCATTTTTAAAAAATTCTACGATGAGGAAAACAGCAAGGCAAGCAAAAAACAGGACTTTTAGCAAATGTTGGTAGTTTTTGATCAATGGTTTTTCACTTAAAAACCGGAGCAATAGATAAATTACAGCCAAGCATAAAATCACAATATGGGACCATCCTAATGCCATTCAACTTTACTTGGTCATCAACCGACTTAATTTATTAAAAATTTCAGTGTTTGGGTAGCTACCAGTGAACATTTCAGCACCCGGCCCTTGAGCCATAACAGGTACGTAAGAGGCAGCCTTCTCACGCTCACCCCAAGTAGGTACGATTTGATCGTTAAGTTGATTTACGACAAATCCACCTTTATGGTAATTACCTGTCACAATTACCAGCGTTTCACTGTCATTTAATGTATAACTGTATATCTGTTTAACAAAATCATCGAAGTTGCCAACCTGTTCTTTAACCTGATCCAGATCATTATTGCTCCCAATGGTAAGCATTTCTTCATAGCTAATGACCAGACAATAACCGTTATCAGACTTACCAAGGGATTTAAACGTTGATTGCCACGCATCTTTCAGCCATTCACCATTATTTTCATTTTTGGTATTAACCGCTGCCAAGATCTTTTCATCCCTTTTACGGCCCAGTTTGCCAGCATCTTCCACAATTTCATAGTCCCTTTCTTCAAACTTCTGGGTTAGCTTATGTTCTTTAAAGCCCGGCGAGCGCTGCCCTATCATTACATCTACTTTTGCATCCAAGAGTCCCTTGGCATGATCTCCATAAGCTTTGAAATTTTGGTTAGTGGTGTAAAAAGGAGCTAATTGCGGGCTGTTTAAAATATTGGTGCCCAATATGCCTGTTGTATAGCCATTGTCCTTAGCCAATTGAAGCAATGGCTGTGAAGGATTTCCGTGCCGATTCAGGCCTATGGTACTATTTTGGGCAAGTTGACCAGTAGCTAAAGCAGAAGATGCTGCAGCTGGATCAGGGATCAAGGCATCATAAGCTTTGGGCAGCATTATCCCGGATACATCAAATTTAGTCAGCGTTACAGATGACTTTTCCTCTTTTAAAGCCCTTAAATGATCATATCCCAAGCCATTTCCTAAAATTAAAATAATGTTTTTAGGGGTTTTATGCGTTTTTTGAGAGGTTGATTGATCTTTTTGAGAAGAACAACCCTGGAACATCAGAGCCACCAAAAAAAATACGGCCCAAATTTGAATTGAAAAATTACGCTTAAGAATTATGCTCATTGCTAACATTTTTTACAAAGATAAATTTTCATAGAAATGAAAATTAACCAACGGTAAGTCATTGGCCGACCGTTGAGAAACTTTAAAAGCCTTTTAGTTGAAGGATACGAAATTACTAATACTTTAATAGCTTAGTACTGGTATTTGTTTGAACTCTATTATTTTAAATTTTCGAGACCTTACGGGGTATCAATCCTAATCAAAAAAATCAGGCAGGTCCAATTTTTTAGCGATTCTGAAAGCCGCATTTACAATGCCCACTTGGCTATAAGCTTGCGGAAAGTTTCCCCATTGGCTCCCATCTTCTGGGTCTGTATCCTCACTAAGCAATCCAAGATGATTGGTATATTGGATCAATTCTTCAAATCTTTGCTGGGCATCATCGATTCGGCCAACACATGCGAGGGCTTCCACATACCAAAACGCACAGACATTAAATGCGCTTTTAGGTTTGCCAAAATCATCTTTATGCTTATATCGGTAAAACAAGCCATCTTCTGTTTTCAACGCTTCTTCAAGTTTCTTCAAATGATTTTTGGCCCTTTCTGATGTTGGGTCAAGGTAGCTTAAGGTTATCAATTGAAGCAAGCTTGCATCCAGATCATCACTTTCTATAGCTTCCGTATAAACCTGTTTTTCTGGATCGTAACAAGCTTCAATGTTAGCTTCTGCATCTTTGATGATATATTGAGCTTTATTAGCAAGCTGGTTATCTCCGAAATGGTGTGCTACTTTTAATGCTGATTTAGCCCCGGCCCAATGGAATAAAAATGTATAACAATGGCGTTGGTTCAGCTCTCTGAACTCCCAAAGACCGGCATCCGGCTTTCCCATCACTTCTTCAATCTTGTTGAGTATGTTACTGTAAACCCTTTTAGCCAGTGCCTCATCTTTATTGGGGAACCTCTCATCTGTATATATTGGAAGTAAAGACACAAGAATTTGTCCAAATACATCATACTGAAGGTGTTCAAAAGCCTGATTTCCTTTTCTTACAGGTTTGTTCCCCTTGTAGCCTTCTAAATCAAGGGTTTCTTCTGTCACAGGCTTTGTTTGTCCTAATATGTTGTAAACCGGGGAAAAGTTGAGCCCTTCTACTTTGGTGGCCAAATTTTGAATAAAATTGGAGTAAAGTTCAAGCTCATCGAAATGCCCAATGTTATTAAATACCTGAAGGGTATAGTAAGCATCCCTTAGCCAGCAATAACGGTAATCCCAATTTCTACCATCGCCCGGATATTCTGGAAGGCTTGTTGTACCTGCGGCAATTATAGCACCAGTGTCCTGAAACAAATGAAGCTTTAATGCCAAAACAGAACGGATAACCGTTTTCTGGTTGTAATGAGCAGTTGGTGCTTGGTTGATCCAGTTTTGCCAATAATTAATTGTTTCGTCAAGGAACCTTTGTGCTGTTGTTTCAAGGGGGCCCTCTAAGGGTATTCCCCAACTTAATACCAGGTGTTTTTCTTTATCCACCACAATTGGTTCCTCGTATAATACGTAACTGAGTGGAATATTTGTTGTTAATCTTACAGGCTTATCAAATCCTAAATACCGAATGTGGTTACTTCCAATATATGGTTCAGGTTTTACCTTACCATAATCATATACCGGTTTACAACAAACCACAATATCAGGATTTCCTTCAATGGGCTCGATCTTTCGGAATAACATTAAGGGATGAAACATCCGTACGTGCTCTTTAAACCGGGGTGCATAATCTACCACCCGGAACCGCCCATCATCTACAAAGAATTCTGTGCAAAGTACGTTGGTATTGTGAATGTAATATTGTTGGGTAGTGTAATTATCGGATTTGGGTTTGATGTAAAATGCACCACCTTTTTCTTCATCCAAAAGCCCTCCAAACACAAAACTACTGTGAAAATAAGGCCAGCAAAGCCATTTTACATCAGCTTCATCGTTAATGTGGGCCATATAAGCGCAATTCCCAATAATGCCCATGTTATACGTATGACGATCCATCATTTACCTTTTATTTTAGTTCGAAAGTAGGATATTTTTTGGTACTACCTAAATATTCAGGCTTAACGCTATCCACAACTGGTGGACTAATATAGCCGCTTTTTCTTGAGATTCAGGTAATAAAAAACGAAAAGCCTTAACTCTCAAATAGTCAATAATTGAATCATTCAAGCAAACTTGTTTTCAAATATCCTTGCCAATAAGTAGAACCATGCAATTGGGAAGTTGTGAAGCTTGATAGCTAATCTTTTAACTTTGATGAATTCATAAATTATTCATCATCAAGTTTTTACATCACGAATGATCATTATCATTTTTTAGTTAATAATGCCTCTTTTACTTAGCCTCATAGATTGAAACTTTCTCCAAATAATAAATGATTGTTTAGTTATAGTGTTTAATTTTAATCCTAACGATCAATTAAAAAGACCGAAGCATATTGGGACGGGAATCCATTAAAAATACCATATTTAAGATTTTAGAACAGGTGGTACCTGAACCTGATTTGAGTTATATTGAGGATGATTTGGATCTCACTGACGAATTGGAGCTTGATCAAATTGATCTGAACCAAATATATGCGGGTATTTTTGAAGCCTTTGGCATTGATCTGACGATGGATGACCAAAACAACCCTACCACCATTGATAACATTGTTGATTTGATCTTAGAAAAGCAGCAATTAGAAAATGGCCAAAATTCCTGATCAAATGAAGGCAATGGTGTTGGAAGAACCCAACAAACCATTAGAACTTAAAGAATTAAAGATACCAGAACCCGATAAGCATCAAGTACTTGTCAAAATTAATGCTTGCGGTGTATGCCGGACGGACTTACATATTGTAGATGGTGAACTGACTCAGCCAAAATTACCGCTAATCCCAGGCCATGAAATCATTGGAGAAGTTGTGAAGTCAGGCAAGGAAGTCAAAAGTATTCAAGAAGGGCAAAAAATAGGCATTCCATGGCTTGGTTACACCTGCGGTCAATGCAGTTATTGCCAAAAAAATCAGGAAAATCTATGCGAAAATGCCGGCTTTACGGGTTATACCATAGACGGTGGTTTTAGTGAATTTACTGTAGCAGATGCCAATTACTGTTTTAAAGTAGCAGGAGGTATGAATGATGTAACCCTCACCCCTTTATTGTGTGCAGGCCTTATTGGTTACCGATCTTACCAAAAAATAGGACATCATGTTAAAAAATTGGGCATCTATGGCTTTGGAGCGGCAGGGCATATCCTTGCTCAAGTAGCCACCCATCAAGGCAAAGCAATTTATGCTTTTACAAAGCCTGGAGATACCGATACTCAGGCGTTTGCCAAGGATCTTGGTGCAGAATGGGCTGGTGGCTCTGATACGCAGCCACCGGTTGTTTTGGATGCAGCCATTATTTTTGCCCCGGTAGGATCCCTGGTACCTGAAGCACTTAAAGCAGTTGATAAAGGCGGAAATGTTGTTTGTGGCGGTATCCAAATGAGCGATATTCCATCATTTCCTTATGAAATTTTATGGGAAGAGCGAATGCTAAAATCAGTAGCCAACCTCAAGCGAAATGATGGTGAAGGGTTTTTAAAACTTGCTCCACAGATTCCTGTTAAAACTGAAACAACCTCCTACAAGCTCGAACAAGCCAATGAGGCCCTTGATGATCTCCGTAACGGAAATATCCATGGCGCTGCCGTTCTAAAAATAAAGTAAACTTAAAGATTTAAACCAAACTTTCGAAAGCGTTACAAGGGTTAAGCTCGCTACTATTAAGGATTAAAGCCCTAACAAATAAGGTATTTTGTAGCCACTACAAGCTAATTATTGATAGCATTTCAAAACTCCTGGCCCGGGCGTAAATCAACTTGTCCTGTAAACTAGACATTGAAATATTAAGCTTCGGATAAAAAGTAGGGGATCTTTTTTGGTATTAAGGCGTCTAATAAGGCGGAGACGCCAAATTTCACAAGAAATAGGTATGGTGGCCTTGATGATTTTTCGTAGTCAAACAAGTTGAGGCTTTGAGGCGATGGCCTTGTGAGTAGCAGATCAGAGAAGTTTAAAAGGGTAAAGTAACAATGGCTCTTCATTTTGAAAAAACTCAATAAAGGTTTAAAAATGAGGTTGTTTAAAAACTTCCTTGATCTGCGACAGGGAAAAAGCCGG
>CAZLQF010000004.1:0-137868 GCA_964561545.1 uncultured Sphingobacteriales bacterium | reverse complement strand
CGCTATCGGTACAGCATCGTTCCGATTATAAAAAAGTAACAGGAGACAAACTCCACCCCATTCGGAAGTCTTAAAAGCTTGACCTAACTATTGTAAAAGTCAGGACATTTTATGGTTACGCTACCTTTCTAAGTAAAGTATTGATTACCAAAAATTTAAATGTGTAGAGATGAGGAGCTTTGAGTTTTCATTATTTTTGCTAAACCAGTTAACAGAATTATTCTTGAAATTAAGTGTTAAATGGCATGATTATAGTGAACAAATAGCAATCATTAATCTTGTTTCAATTCCCTCTATGAAAAAGTATTGAGCCTTTTAGTATCTCGAAAGCTCGGTTTAGCCCTTTATGAATAGCACTATCTTTTAGTTTCATTCTTCATCTCAGTAATACCACCCGATACAATGAAGCGCATAAATTCAGTGGGATCAACATCTAAGCGGGTAACTTTTTCTTTAGGCACCAGGAAAAGGTTACCTGAAAAATTATAAGAATGAGGGCAATACACTGCTACCAGCTCCTTAATATCAATATTTTGTAAATCCCTTTTTGTAAGAAACCCAAGCTTATGTAAGCCAGTTTCGGACATTTCAATCCTTACTGGTTCTTTAAACTTACGTTCCTCACCCATAAAAGCCTCAGCCAATTCACGGAAGGAGTTGTAGATGATATTGACGAAGGGCATCCGAGATATGAGCTGCTCGACTTTTTTCAATAAAGGACGGATGAAAGCTGAAGACACCAGATAGCCAAATAAAGCTATAATTAACAATACCAGGACCATGCCGATAATGCCCAAACCAGGTACCTCCATTTGCAGCCAATTTTGGAGCAATTGGTCGAGCCCTCGATAAACACCTTGAAATATACCAACAATAATGGCAAGTGTGATGCCAATGGGAAAAACAAACAAAAGTCCCCTTAAAAGATACCCTCCAAATACTTTCATATACGTGTTTCTTTATGAAATTATGACAAATTATTGGTCAGAACAATATATTTGTAATTGGCTTATGGTTCCAACATATCCTAAAAACAGGTTGAGGAAAATGCCCAACCTTTATAGTATTTTGATAATCAGATGGACTGACCATAAACCGAGAGAAGTTAATCAAACTCAAAGTTTAAGCCAGGCGCACAAGTTATTTTATTCAAATAAGTGCCTTCAAATTAAGATTAAGGGGCCAGTGTAGGTTTAATTGAATTTAAAATACCCTCTTGAATAATTCTTACAATAGCTCACCAATAACTTCACGACCTATATCCTTTCTATAGCGAACTCCTTCAAATTTAACTTTATCGGCATCTTCATAAACGGTTTTCAAGGCACTTTCCAAATCTGGACCAAGGGCGGTTAAATTAAGCACCCGTCCCCCATTGGTTAACGTATGAGCATCATCGTTTTTGGTGCCGGCATGGAAAACGAAGCTGTTTTCAACCTTATTTATTCCTTTAACCGCTTTACCTTTTTCATATTGACCGGGATACCCATCAGAAACTAATACCACGGTTGAAGCACACTTTTTCGATATATCTATCTTTTGATGGTGCAATTTATGAGTGGCCACTTCGTACATGATGGGTAGTAAATCATTTTGTATCCTGGGCAACACCGCTTGAGCTTCAGGATCTCCCAACCGTGCATTGTATTCCAAAACCTTCGGGCCATCTGCTGTAACAATTAACCCAAAATACAGAAAGCCTTTGTAGTGGATGCCATCATTTTTTAAGCCATTGAGGGTTGGCATAATGATATCAGTTTTGACATCCTCAAGCATGTTATCATCCAAATGCATAGAGGGTGAGATGGCACCCATTCCGCCTGTGTTAGGCCCTGTATCGCCCTCCCCTACTCTTTTATAATCTTTTGAATCTGGAAGCATGATGTACTGGTCGCCATCGGTTAAGACAAACATTGACAATTCCTGACCCTTCAAAAATTCTTCGATAACAATCTTTTTGCCAGACTCACCAAGCGCACTTTCTTTAAAGTAGGCTTTCAATATTTCCAAAGCTTGACTTTGATTTTCGCATACTTTAACACCTTTACCACCAGCCAACCCATTGGCCTTGATGACTACTGGAAATTCAATTTGCTGCAAGTAATTAATAGCTTTTTGATGTTCTTTCCATGAGAATTTAGCAAAGGATCCTGTGGGAATCCTGTGACGATGCATAAATTCCTTGGCAAAGATTTTACTTCCCTCTAAGCTGGCTCCAGCAGAACATGGACCAAAAACAGGAATACAGCCATCTTCATCATTACCCTTGAAAAAGTCCACAATACCACCTACTAAGGGATCCTCGGAACCAACAACCACCAAATCAATTTGATACGCTAAGGCAAACTCCTGTAATTTTTCATAATCATTAAGATTAAGGGTTACATTTGTTGCCAATGAACCTGTTCCGGCATTACCCGGTGCTACATAAAGCTCTTTACAATAATCACTCTGTTTGATCTTCCAGGCCAAAGCATGTTCCCTGCCTCCTGATCCCAATAAAAGTACGTTAATCGATTCCATGAGAGCCTTCATTTTTAATTGTTAGAGAAACCTTCAAGTCTAATTTGTTTGTTTTATTTTTGTGCTGGCAATAAAGCCTTATATCAACAAAGATGTAAAAATTTAAGATATTTTTAAAATAATCACCCCGTAATATATGTTTGAATTTGTAGCTAAGACATTATCTAAGATATTTGGAAGTAAATCGGAAAGAGACTTAAAAGCTTTATGGCCAAGAGTTAAAGAAATCAATGATTTTTTTGAAGAATATCAGTCACTCTCCAATGATGAATTAAGAAATAAAACAAGGGAATTTAAAGACCGCATTGCTGATTATTTATCTGATATTGACGATAAGATCAATGAATACCGGGAGCAGCTTAATGAAAACCCCAACATGCATCCTGATGAAAAAGAACAGATCTACGATGACATAGATCAATTACAAAAAGACCGAGACCAAAAGCTCGAAGAGATCCTCGATGATTTATTGCATGAGGCTTTTGCCGTGATGAAAGAAACGGCCCGCAGGTTTAAAGAGCAAGACAAAGTAGAGGCCACAGCCACCGAACTTGATCAGGAATTAGCTACAAATAGAGATCATTTAACCATAAAAGGCGACAAAGTTTACTACGACACCCGGTGGGATGCCGCTGGCATTGACATCAATTGGAACATGGTTCATTTTGATGTTCAGCTCATCGGTGGAATGGTTCTTCATCAGGGCAGAATTTCTGAAATGGCCACTGGAGAAGGCAAAACCTTGGTATCAACATTACCTGCTTACCTCAATGCCTTATCGGGTTCAGGTGTTCATATAATTACTGTTAATGACTTTCTGGCCAAAAGAGACGCTAAATGGAATGGCCCGCTCTATGAATTTCTTGGCATTACCGTAGATTGCATAGAATACTACCAACCCAACTCACCAGAACGTAAAAAAGCTTATGAACAAGACATTGTTTACGGAACGAACAACGAATTCGGTTTCGATTATTTGAGGGACAACATGGCCAGAAGTTCAGATGACATCGTACAAGGCAAGCTTCATTTTACGATGGTAGATGAGATCGATTCGGTATTGATCGATGATGCAAGAACACCCCTTGTTATTTCTGGACCTACGGAAACTTCGGGCCAAGAATCCGAGAAATTCTATGAACTTAAGCCCAAGGTTGAAAAATTAATGAAGGCCCAGAATGATTACGTGAGCCAGGCAATACGTAAGGCCAAAGAAGCTTTAAAAGAAGATACCGAGGTCAAAGAAAATAGTGAGCCAGCTAAAGAACTGCTGAGGGCTTATCGTGGGCTGCCCAAAAACCGGAACCTCATAAAATTCCTTAGTGAACCTGGCGTCAGAGCATTCCTGCAAAAAGTTGAAAATTTCTACCTCCAGGATCAAGCTAAAGACATGCCCTACATTGATCAGGAATTGTACTTTGTAATAGATGAGAAAAACAACAATGTAGAGCTATCCGAAAAAGGTATTGAATTGATCACCTCTGAAACGGAGGAAAACGACTTCTTCATCATGCCCGATGTAGGAGGTGAAATGGCCGATATAGAAAAAGAAGATTTGTCCGAGGATGAAAAGCTTAAGAAGAAAGATGAATTGATGCGTGATTTTGCCGTTAAATCGGAGCGGATCCACACCATCAATCAACTTCTTAAGGCCTATACCATGTTTGAAGTAGATGTGGATTACATCATAGCCGATAACAAAGTAAAGATTGTGGACGAGCAAACCGGCCGGGTTTTAGAAGGAAGAAGGTATTCAGATGGCTTGCATCAAGCCATTGAGGCCAAAGAGAATGTTCAAGTAGAGTCCTCTACCCAAACCTACGCCAGTATTACCCTACAGAATTATTTCAGAATGTACCATAAGTTGGCTGGCATGACCGGTACAGCAGAGACTGAAGCTGGGGAGTTTTTAGATATCTACAACTTAGATGTCGTGGTTATCCCTACGCATGAAAAAGTTATACGTGATGATAAAGACGATAAAGTTTTTAAGACCAAGCGTGAAAAATACAACAAAGTAATTGAGGAGGTGCAAAACCTTGTTGAGCAAGGCAGGCCAGTTTTGGTTGGAACTACTTCTGTTGACGTTTCTGAGGTATTGAGCCGCATGTTGAAGCTGCAAAAGATCAAGCACAATGTACTCAATGCCAAGTATCACCAACAAGAAGCAGAAATCATTGCTGAAGCAGGGCAACCTGGCGCAGTAACCATTGCTACCAATATGGCCGGGCGTGGTACTGATATAAAGCTGGGTGAAGGCGTACCAGAAGCCGGAGGTTTGGCCATTATAGGAACTGAAAGGCACGAGGCCAGAAGAGTGGATCGGCAGCTAAGAGGGCGTGCGGGCCGGCAAGGCGATCCAGGATCATCGCAGTTCTATGTCTCCCTGGAAGATGATTTGATGCGCATCTTTGGTTCTGAGAAAATTTCCAAAACCATGGACCGGCTTGGCATTGAAGAAGGGGAAGTCATTCAACACTCAATGGTATCCAAATCAATCGAGCGAGCTCAAAAAAAGGTAGAAGAAAACAACTTTGGTATTCGTAAAAAGCTCCTCGAATATGATGATGTGATGAATTCTCAGCGGGAAGTGATTTACAAAAAACGAAGAAATGCCCTTTTTGGGAAGCGGTTGGCTGTTGACCTAAACAACATGCTCGTTGATCTTAGCGAGGAATTGGTGAACACTTATCAACCAAACGCTGATTATGAAGGACTTCAAATGGAAATTTTGCGCTTATTTGCAGCCAATCTTCCCTTTAATGAAGAACAATTCCTGCAGGAAAAAGCAGAAGACCTCTCCAACCAACTATTTGAACATCTAAATGACACCTATCGTAAAAAAGCCGAAGTAATACGTAAAAAGGCTTTTCCGGTTATTAAAGACGTGCATGAAAATAAAGGCAATCAATACGAAAGAATTGTTGTACCATTTACAGATGGGAGCCACGATTACCAGGTGGTAACTGATCTTAAAAAAGCTTATGAATCAGAGGGCAAGGAAATGCTCCTTGATTTTGAGAAAATGACCACTTTGGCTACTATTGACGATGCTTGGAAAGAGCATCTTCGTGAAATGGACGAACTGAAACAGTCCGTGCAAAATGCTGTATACGAGCAAAAAGATCCTTTGCTTGTGTATAAGTTTGAATCCTTCAAGCTTTTCCAGGACATGCTTGTCAAAATCAATAAGGATGTTTGGTCCGTTCTTTCTAAGGGGGATATACAAACCAACCAGCCAGACCAGGTTGCAGAGGCCAAAGAAGAACCCAATTCGGAGCTGGATAAGCTACAAACATCCAGAAGTTCTGACATTCCAAGCCCCGGGTATAATAAAACAGCAAATCAGGGAGATCAATCAAAGCAAGAGCCTGTTAAAGCTGGCGAAAAAGTAGGCAGGAATGAATCATGCCCATGTGGAAGTGGAAAAAAATACAAGAATTGCCATGGAAAAAACTAAGCAACATGCCATAGCCTCTTACATTGATCATACGTTGTTAAAGCCTGAATCCACGCATAACCAGGTAAAGCAACTTTGTCAAGAAGCGAGTCAAAATCAATTTGCTGCTGTTTGTATTCCGCCCTATTACGTTCAAATGGCTTGCGAACTTTTACAAAATACAGGGGTAAATATAGCCACTGTAATTGGGTTTCCCCTTGGCTATAATATGACAAGCGCCAAAGCTGAAGAAGCCAGAAAAGCCATCAGTGATGGAGCTGATGAACTGGACATGGTCATGAACATAGCTGCGTTCAAATCCGGCAAAAAAGCATTGGTTAAAGAAGACATTCAAAGTATTACCACCTTAGCCCGCCTTCGAAATAGAGTGTCCAAAGTTATCATAGAAACAGCTTTGCTTGACGAGCATGAAATAAGAGATGCTTGTGCCATTTGCGAAGATTGTGATTCGCACTTTGTAAAAACATCTACAGGTTTTAATGGCGGTGGAGCACGAGTAGAGGATGTACAAGCAATGCGTGAAACCCTTTCACCAAAAATTAAAATAAAGGCCTCAGGGGGCATCAAAGATGTTGAATTTGCTAATGAACTGATCGAGGCAGGAGCCGACAGATTGGGTACCTCCTCGGGCTTAAAATTGGTGGGAAATGCATAAACTTATCATCGCTGCTTTCTTCTTGGTTATTACCGCATTACCCATCAAAGCGCAGGAAACCATCTGCGGTAACCTTTATGACACCACCAGTCCCGGTAAAATAACTTATTATACCAGTTTAAGCCTGGATACGCTTGTTGAAAAAACCCTTGAAACCAATAAAAAAGAAAACACCTATTCAGGCTATCGCATCCAAATCTATTCAAGCCCCAGCCGTAAAAAGGCCAATAAAATTAAAGCTAAGTTTTTAAAGGAATATCCTGATATTAGGGCTTACCTAATTTATAAGCAACCCTATTTTAAAGTTAGAATAGGCGATTTCAGGAACCGGATTGAGGCTCAAAAGCTGTATTACGATTTAGTAGACAAATTTAGCAGTGTTTTACTGGTGCCGGATAAGATCAATTTTCCGGATCTATGAATAAAAGCCAATTAACAACGATTAATAAGCTACGCTACATAACAATTTATAGAAGTCATTAGCCAAGCTAACACACGCATCAAGATCAAGAGCAATTTTATAAACCAGATGATTACTGCTCAAAACATAAAAACAGCTGCGGAAGAGTTTTTTGAAGAAGTTAGGAATTACCGGCGGCATATGCATGCCCATCCTGAGCTATCTTACGAAGAACATGTTACAGTTCGTTATGTAGCCTCAATACTTGATCAATGGGAAATTCCTTATGAACATTGCACTCCAACCGGCTTGGTGGCTTATCTTAAAGGTGCAAATCCAACAAAAAAAGTCATTGCTTTAAGGGCTGATTTAGATGCTTTACCCATTCATGAGGCCAATAACACTACTTATAAGTCCATAAATGATGGCAAAATGCATGCTTGTGGGCACGATGTTCATACTTCCGCTTTATTAGGTGCCATTCGCATTTTAAAGCAATACCAAGACCAATGGGAAGGGACCATTAAGCTCATATTTCAGCCTGGTGAGGAACAGATTCCGGGCGGTGCTTACCTGATGATGCAGGATGGGGTTTTAAAAAATCCGGAGCCCATGGTTATTTTTGGACAGCACGTAATGCCCGAGTTAGAAAGTGGAACCATTGGCCTCAAGCCAGGAAAATTCATGGCTTCTTCTGATGAAATTGCCATAGCAGTTAATGGAAAAGGAGGCCATGCAGCCATGCCTCATAAAACTGTAGACCCGATTTTAATAGCTTCCCATTTGGTGGTAGCACTGCAACAAACAGTAAGCCGCCATTCGGATCCCAACATACCTACGGTCCTGTCTTTTGGCTCCATCAATGGGGGTGAGATCAATAACGTGATCCCGGATCAAGTAGAATTACTGGGCACCTTCAGAACATTTGACGAAAACTGGCGAGCAGAAGCCCATCAAAAAATTAAGAAGTTAGCCGAAGAACTGGTAAGCAGTATGGGGGCATCATGCGAAATAAACATTAAAGAAGGCTATCCTTGCTTGATCAATGATGAAACTACCACCAAGCATGCTCAAGAATGGGCTATTGAGTTCTTAGGTGCCGACTGCGTTCACGATTTAAATTTTAGACCAACTGCTGAAGACTTTGCCTATTATTCGCAAGCTATACCCGGATGTTTTTACCGCTTAGGGGTCGCCAACCCATCAAAGGGTATTAATAGCTCGCTTCATACGTCCACTTTTGATGTAGATGAGGAAGCCCTCAAAACTGGTATGGGATTGATGGCGTTTTTAGCATTAAAAACACTAAACCAATAAAAAGACGTTAAGAATTGGTAACAATAGAAAGCGCCTACCTTGGAACATTGTTTGAGTAAGTCAAAGGTCATTTTATAAAAATACATTGATGCGGTATTTACTGATATTATATTGCCTGATTTTCTTTAATCCAATAATAAGTAGTGCCCAAAAATCAAGCGATTCAACCAATGCACGTTGTATTACCGATTATTTAATCCATAGTCAACCCAGTGAATCTGTGCTTGGTAAAACTTACAACACCCAGTATGATATTAGGAACCAGGAATACCACATCATTCCTACAGTGGTCCATGTAATTTATGAAAATGAAAAGACGCTTAACGAAGAAGATACCTTGTCCAATTCTTATGTGAAAAACCAGATTAAAGTACTTAATGAGGATTTAGCTGATCAAGGCCTCGTGAAAAGTAATCATCCAGCAAGCACAGATACCAAAATTCGATTTGCCCTGGCCAAGCGAGATCCTGATGGAAAGCCCACTAATGGAATTAACCGGCTTCAATCTGATTATGCCCGTTTGAATGTGGACCAGGAAATGCGAACTAAAAACTTAAGCCGTTGGCCTTCGGACCGTTACCTAAACATTTGGGTGGTCGATACCATTGAGCTTGGGCGAAGTATTAGCGGAAGGGCTAAAGGCTATACCCATTTGGGCGACACCATTCCTGGAAGCGTTGTAGACGGAATTGTAGTTGATAAGCTGTTTTTCGGTAGAAATGAAGAAGGCAACCGCGGAAACAACTTTTGGGGCAAAACTTTAACCCATGAAGTAGGGCATTACTTGAACCTACTCCATACTTGGGGCTACAATAGAGGTGACTGCCAGGAAGATGATTTTATCGAAGACACGCCATTGTGTAAAAATCCTTTTTTTTCTCCAAGATTTAACCCTTGTGAGGCCAGGCAGCAACATGAATGCCCAGAAGAAGATCGTATGACCAGAAACTACATGGATTACACCGATGAAAAATGCCAGAACATTTTCACCCAAGGCCAAAAAAGAAGGATGCGGAATTACATCATTACCCACCGACCCGAACTCGTTGCTTATCCCAACGTATACGATGCAGGGCTTAGTAAAAAATATGACAACCTTAACCAAGAGGCAGATGGGAGTCAAGCCCTTTACCCCAGTGTAGATGTTTATCCCAATCCGCTAAGCGAGCGCTATTTTTATTTAAACACTTTTGCTGAATCCCAAAAAGCCCTTGACGTTAATATTTACAATTCAAGCGGGCAAGAAGTGGCCAAACGCTCTTATCAAAAAGTTAAAACCAACAAGTTAAGGGTGGATATCCCGAATTTAAGGCCGGGTTGGTATCATGTAAAAATTCAATTCGGCAATAAAACCTACGATAAAACAATCTTCATCACCGACAGTGCAGAATAAACCCTATTTAAACTACAACACCCAAGCACAGGTTTGATATTAAGCAATTTTATTAGCAAAGATGCGGCTTTTAAACGGTGGTCATTTTCTATTTAATGAACTAAACAATGATATAGATAAATTTCAAGCCAAACCAGTGATTTAGGCTATAGAAAATACAGAATCATTAGCTAACTGTTAGCTGATCTTTCCATGACTTTGCCATTTGCTTGAATTCTTGTTGTATGGTATGCCCTTGATCTTCTGCATACCACTTATGCATAAATTCATGAATCTCCTCAACCCAATCTTTTTGAGGTTTAACTTCCGGTTTGTTTTCTTTCATTTCCATAATGGCATTTTGGACTGGTTCAGGGCGAGGCCCCCAAGTTCCCAGTTCTTCCAAAGTACCACCATCCAGGCAAATTAATTTGGGGATGGATCTTCCACCATGCGTTAAATAATGATCCATAATTTCCAGGTTTTCATCTCGAAATAGGATTTTTAGGGTTACATTATTAGAAGCAGCAGTTATTTTTTCAATGATGGGTAAATTTTGCCCTACATCGCCACACCAACCTTCCGCCAGAACAACCCAGTAAACATGATTGGGCAGGCTGTCCAATTCCGCTTTCAAATCCTTATTCATTTGAACCGTTTTTTCAATCCGGTTCATGCGTTGCAGATTCAATTTGGTGAACTCAAGCAAGGGCATTTCACTGTTAGAACCGCTGGTTGGTTCACCTTGATCATATAAGTGTTTAACGACCTTTTTAAATTGCTCATAATCATAAGCTTGATCAATGATGGATTGGGTGATTATGTGTGACATAAGTAGCTATTTTTCAATTATCAATTTAATAAAAGCATAAATGGTTTCAGTAACTACTATTGGTAATAACCAAAGTAATCTTCATGACATTCTTTGAGCGTTTAAACAACCAAATTTTGAGGATTAAGTAACGCTAAGAAGAAAAAGCGCTTCACAGGTGAAGGCCAGGGCTTAGCAAAAATTATTTGGTTAAATTTATATTTAAGGATGAAAGGCTAAAGGGCTGTAAATACAATGCGGCATTGTTTAAAAAATTCTTATTACAGTATAGCTTACCGTAGCTAAGAACAAGGTATGCCTTGTTCATGATAATGAACTTAAAGCGAAAGCTCAGATCATGCCCAGAAAAAAGCTTTAGAAATTTATAAGGCTTTGTATTAGTACACCAAATCACTTAATCAATAAGCATCGCTTTAACAAAGGGCTTTTATTATAATAACCGGTAATAGCAAGCCTTTTAAATCAAGCTTTATTGCCCTCACATTACTTCGCATAAGAGACCGAACGGCGCTCACGAATAACAGTTATTTTCACCTGCCCTGGATAGGTCATTTCGGATTGGATCTTTTCTGATATGTCATAAGAGAGGGATTCAGAAGTGGCGTCATCGATCTTCTCACTTTCAACGATGACCCTTAGTTCACGTCCGGCTTGTATGGCATAGCTTTTTTGAACACCATCAAAAGACATGGCTATGTTTTCGAGGTCTTTTAAACGCTGGATGTAGGATTCGAAAACTTCACGCCTGGCTCCAGGCCTTGCTCCTGAAATGGCATCACAAATTTGAACAATGGGTGAAGCTTCATGAGTCATTTCCAACTCATCGTGGTGAGCACCAATGGCATTGACCACAGCTTCGTTTTCATCGTGCTTTTCTGCTAATTGCGAACCTAAAATAGCGTGCGGGGTTTCGTGATCTTCCTCGGCTACCTTGCCAATGTCATGTAGCAATCCGGCACGTTTGGCCAATTGGGGATCGAGACCTAATTCAGCAGCCATGACAGAGCAG
The DNA here is from genome assembly GCA_964561545.1 of uncultured Sphingobacteriales bacterium. Taxonomy (GTDB): domain Bacteria; phylum Bacteroidota; class Bacteroidia; order CAILMK01; family CAYYUA01; genus CAZLQF01. Next base: position 126,300 of record CAZLQF010000004.1, on the reverse strand, counting down.
AATTTAGCGACTTCCCGAGAATGTTGGAGTAGGTTTTGGCCATAAGAGGAACGATAACGCATACGGCCAACCATCCTTATCAATTCGGGGTGGAGCCCATGAATGCCAAGATCAATAGCGGTCTTGTCCCCTATTTCCTTGATTTCTTCTTCAATGTCTTTTCGGGTTTTGTCCACTACTTCTTCAATCCTTGCCGGATGGATCCTGCCATCGGTCACCAATTTATGCAGGGCAAGCCTGGCAATCTCCCTTCTTACAGGATCAAAAGCTGATAAAACAATGGCTTCTGGTGTATCATCCACAATGATCTCAACACCTGTAGCAGCTTCTAATGCTCGAATATTTCTACCTTCCCGGCCAATAATACGGCCTTTCATCTCATCATTATCAATGTTAAAGACGGATATGCAATTATCGATGGTCTGTTCGCTGGCTACTCTTTGTATGGTTTCAATAACAACTTTTCTTGCAGATTTAGTAGCATTGGCCTTCGCCTCGTCCATGATGTCTTTAATATAACTTTTGGCCTTGGTTCTTGCTTCTTGCTTAAGGGATTCCATCAACTGTTCCTCAGCTTCAGCAGCAGAAAATCCGGAGATTTTCTCAAGCTGTTCAACTTCCATTTTATGAAGCCTTTCCAAATCTTCTTTCTTGGCATCAATAGCTTCCTGTTTTTGAGAAAGGTTGTTCTTTAACTCTTGCACTTCACTTTCTCGGGATTTGAGGTCTTCTTCCCTTTTATTTAACTCTTTTTCCTGCTCTTTGAGTTTGTTTTGCTGACTCTGGATTTCTTTGTTTTTCTTGTTAGTTTCTTTTTCATGATCCGCCTTCATCTGCAGGAATTTCTCCCTTGATTCAAGGATTTTATCCTTTTTAAGAACTTCTGCTTTTTCCTTGGCCTCATTGATTATTTCATCACTTTTCTTTTGCGCCTCTTCCTCTTTTTTCTGCAATTGCTTATCTAACAAGTTTTTTCTAAGAAAAAAACCAGCTGCAAACCCTCCGATAAGTGCTACAACTGCTATAATAATGCTAAATAATTCCATTTATATTTTAATTTATTTTGTTATACAATAAAAAACCGCAATCAATTCTTGAAAAGTAGCCAAAGCTTATTACATTTCACTACTTTTAAAAATCGGTTGCGGCTAAATGTATTAATCCGTAAATTATTGAAGGATTGCTTTAGTAACCTTGATCTCCATTTAAAAGGTCACTTATTTCGTTGATCTTTTTCGATACACCATCGTCTTCTATCCAGGTCTTACTTTGAAACTTGGCTACCTCTGTGGCAAATTCTAAAGCGCACATTGAAAGTAAAACCTGCTTATCTTCAACGGCAAAATCCTTTTTATAATTATTGATTTTATCATTTAACTTTTTAGCCGCCTCCCGAACATACACCTCTTCCTCTAATCCTACAGTGAGCGGAAAGATTCTGTCAGCAATGTTGACTTTTATAGATACTTTTTGACTCATTCTGTAGAGTAATTAGCTTTTTAACTTTTCAATACATCGGTCAATATCTCTTATATAATGGTCAATTTGTTGTTTAATTTCTTTTTTGTTCTTGGTGTTCACTATATGCTCGGCAGTTTGCAAATTTAGTTTTTTATTTTCCAAAACCTGAACCTGTGTTTTTAATTCCTGAACTTCCTTGGAAAGCTGCTCATTTTCTTGACGTAATGATGCATTTTCCTCTTTGAGGTGCTCATTTTCATTTACAAGCTCCTTTGCTCTTTCGTATATGTTGTCAAGTTTATACTCCACTTTCATCAAATTAATAATGCCATGATTTATACATTACATGCCGAGGTAGAAAAATCGAATTTAATAAATATCTTGGTTTACTTAGTTAGTAAAAAAAAAGAAGATTAAAAAAAGTCTTTATTTCCTGATTTCCAGGTTAATTTCTTTTTGTAAATTCTTAATTACTGCTTCCATGATTCCATCAACAGTCTCATCCTTAAGGGTTTTGCTTTCATCCCTGAACATCAAACGAACGGCATAGGACTTCTTACCTTCCTTAAGTTTTTCGCCCTTGTAAACATCAAAAACCCAAATGTCTCGTAAAAGCCCTTGGTGTTCAACTGAATAAATACAATGCTTAATTTGCTTAAAGTTAACTTCTGGTTCTAAAATCATAGAAAGGTCCCGAGTAATGGCAGGGTACTTACTAATAGCCCTAAATTGAGGAATAAATTGCTCGTAATTGTTTATTATAGACTGAAGGTTCATCTGAGCATAAAATACGGTTTCCTTGATCCCGAACGCTTTTAATAATGCGGTATCCACAGTGCCTACCTGCCCTATTTGTTCTCCATTTAAAGCATTGAACGTTAAACCGTTTTCAAAATAATCGTGTTCTTCAATTGCCGTCTCCTCAAATTTCCCCATTCCCCCGAGATTTAGTAAATGGTAAATGATCCCTTTTAAATAGTAAAAATCCATTTTTTGGGAATTGCTATACCAATGAGGTGCGTTAAAATCACCTGCAATCCACAGCCCTAAAACCGGTGACTCTTGGATATTCTTATTAAATTTTTGATAAGTCCTCCCCATTTCAAAAAGGCGAAGGTTGCCATTACCTCGGTTAAGGTTGTATTCTACTAATCTCAGTCCAGTTAATAAAAGATCAGCATGCATACAGTTTTCCTGCTTACTCAATGGGTTATAAATTGGTACCACATGATCAGATAAAGAGGGCATGTATTGTTTAACCCATTCTTGGTCGCCAAAGGGCTGGTTTACCATTTCATAAAACCCATTGTCACTTAAATATTGGCCAATCCTATAAAGGAACTGCTCGCGTTTTTTTTCAGGGTGATTGTTGATGGGAGCATTGAGTTTATGGCCTGGTTCAATTGAATTAAGCGAGTAAATTCGGATCAGTTCCTCTACCACGTCTACAGGCCTGTACACATCAGCGCGAAAACTTGGGACCCTGAGTTTAAGGGTGTCTTCCGTTTGGTCTTCTATTTTAATTTCCAACCTTTTCAAAATCCTTATGACCTCCGCCTTGGGAATGCTTTCTCCCAATAATTTTCTGACGTATTCCAAATTCAAAAAAACCTCCTGCCCCATGCTCACATTGGGATATTCATCATATAAAGACGAGGCAATGGTTGCCCCACTAATTGATTTCAATAACTGAACTGCTCTTTTAAGGGCATACACCGTAATGTTGGGATCGGCACCCCTTTCAAAGCGAAACGATGCATCGGTCATTATTTGGTGGTAATTGGCGGCTTTTCGAATGGTAACCGAATCAAAACAAGCACTTTCCAGGAATATGGTGGTTGTATTGGCTTCTACACCGGAATTAGCGCCACCCATAATCCCAGCCATGGCAATGGGCTTTTTGGAATCCCATATCATAAGCTCTTTACCATCTAAGTCATGTTGATGGCCATCTAATGTGGTAAACTGATCTCCGGGTTGAGACCGACCTATATAAACCTGCTGCCCATCAATTTTATCCCAATCAAATGCATGCAAGGGATGGCCGGTTTCCATTAAAACATAATTGGTAACATCAACTACATTGTTAACCGGATTCAGCCCAACTGCTTTTAGTTTATTTTGCAACCATTTCGGGGACTCTTCTATTTTCAAGTCATTTAAAACAATCCCTGAATATCTGGGACAATCCTGTGAATTTTCAATAGTTATTGAAGTTGCTTTTTGATCCGCATGGTTTGTATTGATATCCTCAACAGAAGGATATGTTAAATCCAGGTCTAAAACTGCAGCAATATCTCTTGCCACTCCTATGTGACCCATGGCATCGGTACGATTGGGGGTCAATCCAATTTCAAAAACATGATCCTCGTATTGACTAAATAAGTCAGAAAGTGGCTTTCCGATTTCAGCTTTTTCATCTAAAACCAAAATGCCCGATTGATCTGCACCTAACCCAAGTTCATCCGCTGAGCAGATCATGCCTTGGGATTCAACCCCCCTTATCTTGGCTTTTTTTATATTAACCTCCTCGCCATAAACATTGGTAAGTTTGGTACCAACCTGTGCTATTGGTACTTTTTGACCTTTGGCCACATTCGGAGCTCCGCAAATGATCTGGCTTGATTCATTGGCTCCGGTATCAACTTTGGTAACCACTAATTTATCAGCATCAGGGTGGGCATCCAAATGTTCCACATAGCCAACAATTACATCTTTTAACTGAGCGGGCATGGTGGTAAAGTAGGCTGTCTCCTCAACTTCGAGTCCAGTATTTGTTAAAACATCAGCTATAGCTTCAACAGGCTTTTCATGTCTAATATATTGACCCAACCAATTGTAGGAGACTTTCATACTTTAAATGTTTTGGGGCAAATTTCAACAAATATTGCGGTTCACTAAAAACCTAATAAAGGTTTATTTTAATTAGTTTGGTTCAGTTTTTGATGAGCATTGTAAATATTGATGAGGAAAAAACATAATCGCATTTAGTTATATTTCAAATGATTTAATGGCTTAGAAGCGGGATATGGGTACTTTTTGAAATTACAGGTTTAATAAAACTTCCACCCATGCTAATACTTTATTGAGAAGAGTTAATTCTTCAAGTATAGATAAAAAATGGGGTGAATAATTTATCATATAACCTTGATAGTGATCTATCACCTGTTTTTCTTAAAAATAGTCAGTCATTTACAAACAAGTACCTTTATTTTTAATCAATAGAAAGGTTATGAAAGACATTCTCAAAAATGTTCTTTGAATATCCTTTACATTGGGAGATAAAAATTAAAGCAAAAATTCTGTGTTAATAACTATTTATCAAAAAACTGTTTTAATGCTATACAACTTAAAAATAAATAAGCCTTATCAATTTTTACAGCTAAAATTGTTTAAGCATTTCCATTAAATTAGAAACTTTTATAATTTTGCAATGTTATTTTATAAAACAAGGTCAAAAGTAAAAATATAGTAATTTTTTTAAGACCCACTAAGTATATTTCAGGTTAAACAATAAAAACAATACATTAAAATGGTAGTAAAAAAAGGTAGAGGCAAAACCCACACACCAGAAATTAAGCAGTACAAACAAGAATTGGGGAATCGAATTAAGCAAATTCGTCATCGCGTTTATGGTGAAAATCAAACCAAATTATCTAAACGTTTGGAAATTCCGCAAAGTCACTTTTCAAACATAGAAAATGGCAATACTTTTCCCACTATTCCTCTGCTAAATAAAATCATTAAAATTAGTGGCGTAAGATGGTCATGGCTTATGACTGGTGAAGGTGATATGTTGGAAGAAGACAATAAAGAGGAGGAAAATGAAATTCTTACCCGCAAATTAAATGATTGTGAGAAAAGGTTAAAAGCTGTTCAGGACACCAAAAACAAGCAAGATAAGATTATTGAAAATCAGAATGTCCTGATTGACATGCTTAAACGAAGTCGTTAAAACAAAACCAACATTTCTAAATGTAATATAAATAGCGTTGGACCATGTTCAGCGCTATTTTTATATGTATATCTCCTGGAATCGTTTGTTATAAATATCCAATCTCAAGCATTAACTATTGAAAGTCAAAAAAAGACAAATTAACCAGTTAGCATTAGGGTCCCTACTAATTTTTATAGCGATAGGCTGGATTGTGAATCATTTTTCTCTTGGAAGGTCGTTAATAGAAGCTTTTAATGGTAACTTCTCCATAATTTCTCAGTTATTAATTGGAGCTGGATATGGCACTGTAAGCGCATTGCTTGCCTGGAAGCTTATTGAAAGTAAATTCATGGTATCCGTTAAAAATTTTTTTGTACCGTTTTTAGGAGGGTTTACCTTTAATACTAAAGATATCGTGTTCATATCTATTTGTGCGGGGGTTGGAGAAGAAGTCTTATTCAGGGCTTCGCTACAACCTTTGATGGGTATTTGGTGGGCTGCGCTTATATTTGTCGCTTTACATGGCTACCTTAATCCCAATAATTGGCGGTTAAGTATATATGGAGTCTTGATGGTGTTTATCGCTGCAGGCTTTGGGTATTTATACCAACAAATTGGCTTGGTAGCTGCTATTACAGCCCATGCTTTTGTTGATATTGTTCTGCTTATGCGCATTAACAATGAATATGCAAAAACACATACTTACAACAAGCAATAACCTGAGACCAGTAATTATTGCTCGAATGGTTACTTGTTTAAATCGATAATGCACCATTTTAGGCTGATTGCTTAAATATTGACCACTCAAAATTTAAAATTGGTAATAATTGATTCAGTATTTTTGGAATCTGTTTTGAGGCTTAATATTTAATCAAAACTGATATGTTTGACCGTTAAAAATAAATTAGCTTAATGCTTATTTACTGGTCTTCCTATTTTTCTCAAAGGAAAATCTGAACTATGAAATCGAAATCCATCAAATGGGGCATCCTTGGATGTGGGAATGTAACCGAAAAAAAAAGCGGTCCAGCTTTTTACAAAGTATCTAATTCCCAACTTTATGCTGTAATGAGGCGAAATACCAATTTAGCTAAAGATTATGCTGAGCGACATGGAGTGCCCAAATACTACGATGATGCAAGCGATTTAATCAAGGATCCTGAAATTGATGCTGTATATATAGCCACACCTCCGGCATATCATAAGTCTCAAGCAATAGCATGCCTAAAAGCGGGTAAACCCGTTTACGTAGAAAAACCCATGGGGAGGAATTACCAAGAATGCCTTGAAATGATAGAAACCATGCAAACAACAAGCACGCCTTTATATGTAGCTTATTATAGAAGAGCCTTGCCCAAATTCCTTAAGATCAAGGAAGTTATCGATAATGGTAGCATTGGTGAAGTGAGGAGTTTTGCTACTATTCTTGTAAAACCAGCTCCTGCTGTTGGTCAAGAACTTCCATGGCGCATTAATCCCGAAATTTCTGGTGGTGGCTTGTTTGTTGATTTAGCTTGCCACCTTATTGATGTATTGGATTTTTGTTTTGGCCCGGTTCAAAGGGTAACTTCGCAAGTCACCAACCAAGCAAAAATATCTGAGGCTGAAGATTCGGTATCCGCTACTTTCCAATTTGCCAATGGCGTAATTGGAACAGGCAACTGGTGTTTTAACACCCAAAATTACCTCGATACCAACACTATTTTTGGATCCAAGGGTCGATTAACCTTTGCCAATCATGGTACAGCCCCACTAATTTTAGAAAACAATAATAAACGTGAAGAGCTAACTTATACTCAACCGGGCCATATAGAACAACCCTTCATAGAACAAGTGGTGAAAGGATTACAAAGAGAAATTGATTTTCCTTCCAACGCTGAATCTGCTGCAAGGATCAATTGGGTCATGGATGAAATTCTTAAGGACTATTACCAATCTTAATTCTTGATCAACAGTACTTTTTTCAAAAGAGAACCCAGCGATAGCAAAGCCTAACCATTAAAAGATTAATACGACCTAAACAGGTATTTGATTGACTATTAAACCTCAATTGGCCTTCTTATTACAATAAAAACCCAACCTATCTAATTTTAAAAAACGTTGTCAATTCCCTTAAAGCCAGACGATTCAGCTTGAATAAAACTTAATTAAAAAAAGTTTAAAATTTCGATTGGCATTTTTGGAATGAAATAACTGAACATCTATATTTGCCCCGGCAAAAATGTCCGGTGGTGTAAGTGGCAACACGTCAGGTTTTGGTCCTGAAGAGTCCAGGTTCGAGCCCTGGCCGGACAACATTTTTCACCTTCCAATAGGATGATGCGGTATGCCATCTAGATTTAATCCGGTTAAAATTTTTTCTGGGCGAAGCAGCCATAACTTAGCCCAAAGTATTTCTGAGAGCTTTGGCAAACCTTTGGGCGATGTGCACGTAGATGAATTCAGTGACGGAGAAATTGAGCCCTACTTTACGGAGACTGTAAGAGGTTGTGATATTTTCCTTATCCAATCTACGTTTAGCCCTGACCAAAACTTGATGGAGTTGTTAATGATGATCGATGCAGCCAAAAGGGCTTCTGCTCATTACATTTCAGCGGTTGTCCCTTACTATGGTTATGCCCGTCAAGACCGTAAGGACAAACCGCGTGTTTCTATCGCATCAAAAATGGTTGCCAACCTTATTTCTTCAGCTGGTGCAAGCCGTTTGATGACCATGGATTTACACGCTGATCAAATTCAGGGTTTTTTTGACATTCCAGTTGATCATCTGGATGCTTCCGTAATTTTCCTTCCTTACATCAAAAGCCTTGATATTGATAACATCACCATAGCTTCCCCCGACATTGGTGGCGTAAAAAGAGCTCGCCAATTTGCCGATGAGCTGGATGCTGATTTGGTCATATGTGATAAGATCCGGAAGCAAGCCAACCAAATAAAAGGCATGAACTTAATTGGTGATGTTCAGGATAAAAATGTGATAATGGTGGATGATATTATCGATACCGGAGGTACGCTTAGGAGGGCCGCTGACATGATCATGGAAAAAGGTGCCAAGTCCGTAAGAGCTTGTATTACGCACCCCATACTATCAGGAAAAGCTTATGAACACATTGAAGAATCTTCCTTAAGCGAACTTGTGGTTTGCGATACCATTCCCATCAAGCAAAAGTCATCGAAAATTAAATCTTTGTCTACTGCTAACCTTTTTGCGAATGCAATTCGTAATGTTTATGAGCATGGTTCTATAAGTTCCCTTTTCCAGATGTACGATTCCTACCAGCAAGATTTAAATTTTTAATGCTCTATAACAGGAGCCTTAGAATTCTAATTATTAATTCGGAGAATTTAGGCTGCTTTTAAAAAATATCTATATTTGCACTCCAAAATAAAGTTAAACAATGAAATTAAAAACAATAAAAGGCGAAGAGCGACAAAACTTTGGTAAAAGCGATGCCACCAAATTAAGGGATCAAGGCCTCATCCCTTGTGTACTATATGGTGGCAACCAAGAGAATGTTCACTTTTACAGCTTTCTTAATGATGTAAAACAAGTGACGTTTACGCCTGATGTTTATAAAATTAATTTGATGATAGATGGAAAAAAACATGAGGCCATCATACAAGATGCTGAATTTCATCCCATATCAGACGAAGTGCAACATATTGACTTCCTTAAAGTAGATGATGAAAAAGAGGTTACCATAGAAATTCCACTTTTCTTTACAGGAACGGCAAAAGGGGTTAGAGATGGTGGTCGCCTTTTTAAGCCTGTTAGGAAATTAAAAATCAAGGGAAAAGTAAAAGACATCCCTGAACATTTAGAAATAGACGTTTCCAAATTAAAGTTGGGTGGTTCTATAAAAGTTAGAGATCTGTCTTTCTCAGGCCTAACCGTTGACATGAACGAACAAGTCACCATTGCCATGGTACAACTTCCCAAAGGCAAGAAAATGGCATTAACGGAAGAAGAAGTGGAAGGTACTGAAGGAGAACCTGAAGTTACTGAAGAAGGTGAAGAAGATTCTGAAAGTGAAGCGTAAAATCACCTAATCATTATTCAAAAGTAGCTTCAAGCAAAGTATCAATTTTTCGGATAGGTTGATTCAAATTGTAAGCTTTGCTTCTTGAAACAAGGTAAGGGTATCAGGTCCTTATAACTAAACCAGCATTTAGACGCCATTAAATTGAGCTCCGCATGAAATACCTGATCGTTGGCTTAGGAAACGTTGGACCTGAATACGAAAACACCAGGCACAATATAGGATTTAAGGTATTGGATGCTTTTGCGGAGGCATCCAATTTTAGCTTTGAGCTTGCACGCCATGCCTATTATGGTGAACATAAGATCAAAAACCGCTATCTTTACTGCATCAAACCTACCACCCTTGTGAATCTAAGTGGCAAGGCTGTGAGGTACTGGATGCACGAACTCAATATTCCTCCTCAACAAATATTAATCATCACAGATGATTTGGCGCTTCCCTTAGGCAAAATCAGATTGAAAAAGAAAGGCGGAGATGGTGGCCACAATGGGCTAAAGAACATTATTGATACCATCCAAACACAGGATTTTCCACGGTTGCGCATTGGCATTGGGGATGAATTTGCAAGGGGCAAGCAAGTTGACCATGTACTTGGGAAATGGTCTGATGAAGAACTCAACACATTAAAAGCACCCATCACCAACGCAGTAGCAGCTATTAAGGACTTTGCTTTTCAAGGGATCGATAAGACGATGTCTACTTACAATGGATAAGTAGAGCTTTGATCTTCTGTTTAATGATGGGTTACGCTTAATTTTTATAAAAAGCTATTATGGTAAATTTGAGTGATTATTGACCATCAACATTAGCTTTTTCTCTTTTTAAATATCTTATTGTTTTCATTGCTTGCAAACACCTTTTAATGTTAGCAACTTTTTCTATATTTGAAACTAAACCAAAAACCATTTAGCTATGTTAACCAAATGTTTACGTATTTTTACTAATTATTTTACTTTTTTTAACTGGAAAGCTGCTTTGATGGGCATGATAGTCATGCCTTTTATGACTTTTGCTCAAAATCAGGCACCTGAAGTAAGTAATGTAGCCGCCACCAACAATGAAGGTGATGGGACCGTTACCGTTACTTATGACCTATCGGATGCCGAAGATGACGATGTAGAGGTCATTTTCAGAGCTTCTGCTGACGGAGGCACTACCTTCATGAGTAATGAGTCTAACGTTTCCGGTGACGTAGGGTATCCCGTTACTCCGGGTACCAGCAAGGAAATCACCTGGGATTACAATGATTCCATCAGCACCATTACCAATTACCAGGTTAATCTGGTAGCCAATGACCGGCAGGAAGTGGATGTTCAATCCATCGTCAATCAGGTAGATAGCCAGCGATTGGAAAGCAATCTTGAGGTCATTGCCGGCAATCGGCACAAAGATGATGGCCTGGCTCATCTCAATGAAGTTAAGGATTCAATAGAATCACGATTCGGGGCCAATGGCTTGGTAACCAACAGGCATGGCTTTACCTTTCAAGGTTATGATGCTCATAACATCATAGGTAGCAAAAATGGCCTTAAAGCTGCAGATACCACTTATATTATCGATGCTCATTTTGATGGCGTACAAGGAAGTCCAGGCGCAGATGACAATGGCTCAGGTGTGGCCGGATTGCTTGAGGCAGCACGCATCCTATCCAATTATCATTTTGATCATACCATTAAATTCATTGGTTTTGACCAGGAAGAAACCGGCAATTTCCGTTTAGGCAGTAAAGAATATGTAGCCACCCAAATTTCAAATGAAACCCACATCGGAGGAGTTTTTAATTTTGAAATGATTGGTTATAGTACCAGTAAAAAGAATACCCAAAATTTCCCTCCCGGATTTGAACAGATTTATCCCGATGTTTACAGTGAAGTTGAAGCAGACAGTTTTAGAGGCGATTTCATAGCCAATGTAGCAAACGGGGAATCAGAGGGAATTATGGCTGCTTATGACAGTGCTGCATCTTGGTATGTCCCGGGATTAGATGTAGTATCTATCGGAAGTCCGTTATTTGGTCCGATTCCTCCAGATTTACGAAGGAGTGATCATGCAAGCTTTTGGGACAGCGGCCATGTAGCCCTTATGCTGACCAATACGGCAGATTTCAGGAATCCCAATTACCATACGGCACAAGATACCATTGGTTATTTTGACTACACGTTCATGACCAACGTGGTAAAAGCAACCATTGGTGCTATATGTGAAGAAGCTCAAATTATGAACAGCACTTCCGCATCTACCATGGTTAGCAACCCCACCAACATTCAACAACCCAACCAGGCCAATGCCAGCAGTGTTAAAATCTTCCCCAATCCAGCTAATGATAATAAGATCAGTATTCGCTTTGATGGTTCATTGAATAGCCAAATTCAATTGAAAGTCTACAATACCCAGGGAAAATTGATGCTGGACCAATCCAGCTCCATCCAAGGCAATCAAAAAATAAGGTTAAATACAAACCAGCTTAATGCCGGTATTTACCACCTTGAAGTAAATGACGGGCATCAAACCATTAACAAGAAATTGGTTATTGAATAGCAGAAGCTCTACTCTTTTTTACTTTAAAAAAGCAAGCGTTTGGAAGCGCTTGCTTTTTTTTATTTGGATTACCGGAGAATTGGGTCTATAAGTCCTCGCCAGAATAACCATTTTGATCCACATAAGGTATTCCGATGATCTATTTAAGGCGCAAACAACTAAAATGCCCTATTGATATTGGATTGGTAATAAAAGCTTGAGGGCTACCTGTTTGGATTGGTAATTTTCTTGGTAAAACCAGGATACCTAACTTTAGCTGATCTTAATAATTTAACGATAATTAAAACAGCCAAAAGATCAATACAGAACTTGAGATTTTTGATAAGTAAGTTCCAAGATAAGCTGAACCTTTACAGTTCATTTTTTCATACTTGAATCAAAGAAGATGTAAAAAAACCCGGCAGAAGCCGGGTTTTTTGTATTAATATTTTAGCAAAAACTTTTGATTATTGACCTTGATATTTTTCAATATCATCTGCGGAGCGGTAATAAATCCAGGCATCAGAAACATCAAGATCCTTTCTTACTTCTTTTAAGGCCTTTCTGGATTCTTTAAACTTTTCATGCTTGTTGACATGAATATAGTACCAGCCTCCGTTATCGTAGTTGTATAGCATCCCGGGATTGTATCCTTGTTTTTCTACTTTTTTGACAAAAGATTTAGCATCTTCTTCATTTTTAAACGAACCAACTACATTTATAAATCGCTTATTACTGATACTTACATTGTTAGACGTCCCAGCCCTTTCAGATATTTCTGCTTCATTTCCTACACCATCGGATCCATCAGAACGTGCAGCTTTTTTACCGTTTCCGTTTTGTTCACCTTCTTTTCTTTCACCCTCTTTTTCTTCAACTTTTTGAATTTCTTTATTAATTTTTGTCTCTAATTTCTTAATGGTTTCTTGATCAGCACTGTTTGCCCTTAATTCCACAATTCGAGACTGAACATTGTTTACTTTGTTGACGATGGTATCAATTCTCTTTTTTTGTTGGGATTTCAACCTTTCAATTTCTTTTTCCATAGATGTTGTAGCCCAATCTGCATGTTTTTTAGAGGCATCTCCAAACTTAAATGATAATCCTAAAGTATAAGTAGAGTAGGCATCAGTAAATTGGTTGGCTCCCGTAGGTGGATCAAAACCATCCAATTCATCATTATTGGTATAATTGTAATTTACGTCAGCAAACAGATCTAATCTATCGGATAATTTAAACTCAATATTAACTCCTAAAGGAATCACAATATTGGACCCTGTATAATCTTCTCTTAATTCTTCGCCTTCTGGAACCTCACTGGGTTCCCTTGTATCAGTAGCATCATTTTGCATCATACCTACTCCTGCATAAGAATGAAGATTTATATTAGGGAGTGTTTTGTGAATATCTGCCATTTGAGAAACATTGAAAACGCCTTTCAAGGAATATTGAAAGAATTGATTTTCAAAAGATTGTTTGGGATCACTATCTTCTCCTTGAAGTAAGCCGTAGCTCAAACTCCCTTTTAGACCAAACTGGTTTGACAAGTTGTATTTCAACCCCAAGTTTCCAAAATAGCCAAAATCACTATTAATGTCACCGTGAATTAAGCTACCGCCACCTGCAGCATCAAGCGATAAATTTCTGGTCTCCTCTTGACTGAATAAAAATAAAGGAGTAGTTAATAAAATGATTGAGAAAATTTGTTTAAATCGTAACATAGAAATAATTTTTACTTGATTTCATAATAAAGAAGCATTACAGTATATGCACTTGATTGTAGATTTAATTACTGTACAGCTTTTGATTCGTTGTTAAGTTAGGTACTAATTTAATAAAACTTCCAATACAATTCAAAACAATTTTTAAAATAAATCGAAAAAAGCAATTGATACATTCTTTTGTTTTTATTTGAAATTATAAAGGGTTGTTATCTTTTTAATAGGGGGCTTACTAAATCCTGTCTTATTTATCTAACTTTATTCCTTTTTAAGGTATTTGTAAATGTTGAAGGCTAATCCTTTTTAATTTGCTCTTATTTTAAAAAATAGCTTTATTTTTATCGATTTTTACCTCTAAACTATTTACCCTTCTGCCAATCAACCACCCTAAAAAACTTTAAAAGAAATTTCATACGGTTTTCTTTTAAAATCTATTATTGAATTGAACAATTTAATCAGCCATTACCCCATTATTCATCATCATCCCGCTTACTTTCATCAATTCTATTTCGGCTTGTTTGGTTTGGTATTTAGCTTCTGTCAAGCGATTTTGGGCATCCAAGTAATTTTGTTGGGCTTCTTGTAGTTCGAGGTAAGCAATCCCACCCACTTCGTAGTTTTTGCGAGCAATGTCATAATTCTCTCGGGCCACCTGCACATTTTCCCGTTCCAACCTAACCTTTGACAGGTTGTTTTGGTAATTGGTAAAGGCCACTTTTAAATCACTAAGAACCTCCTGTCGCTTTTGTTTATACTCAAGCTTGGATTTGTTAATTGCCAGCTGAGCATTGGTTTTTTTACGGTTGGTATTGAAGCCATCAAAAAGATTGTAAGATAGGAAAAAACCATAATCAGGGCCATGCTCTTGGCGCTCACTTACAAATCCTGCTTCTGAGGAAGACGTGGCAAAATTATACCCAATGTTCAACCCTACCTTCGGATAATGCTCTGATTGAACATTTTGCAAGCTAAGATTGGCAATTCGCTTGTCTTTTTTTGCAATCTTCAAACCTGGATTGTTACTTAACGTATATTGCTTAAGGGCTTCATATTCCAAGCCTTCTTGAAGGGGTATTTCGGGCTCTACTTGATAATCAGATGTTACTTCCCTACCCAGTAATTCATTCAAGCGGATTTTGGCAGCTTGCAATGCCTCTTGTTGGGCAATGTATTCGGATGTATCGGTATTGTAATCAACCCGAGCCTGCATGTAATCAAGTTTTGATCCAGCTCCTATCTCATAGCTGGTTTTTGCTAAATTCCGCTTACTTCGGGAAAGAACCAACGCTTCTTGCTGGGTAGCCATTTCCTGCCTTAAGCGTACAATGGTAAAGTACTGCTCGATGATGCTTGAAACATTGCTAAGCACGGTCAACTGGAATTGTTCCTCCCCTTTTTTTCGGATCTCCTTGAGCTGGTCGTAAGTGGTAAACATACGGAAGCCATCAAATAAAGTCCACCTCAATTCAGCCCTTGCACTGAATGATCGGGAATTAGCACCCTTGCGGTCAATGGTCTCCCCACTAATAAATTCCTGGGATATATTGGTGGTGTTATTGGTCTGGGTAGCATTCAAATTTATTGAGGGAAAAAAACCGGCATTTCCGCGGGAAACATTGTTTTCATCAATAGCCAGGTTTTGTTCCTCAATTTGGATGGCATAATTGTTTTCCAAACCTGATTGCACTGCATCTTTTAAAGCCAGCGTATCGATCTGGGCTTGCGTAGAAACCGTGGTCAAGATTGTTAATAGAATGATAATAAACTTATTCATGATACTGTTTTTCAGTAAACTTAAATATAAGCTGTTTTGAATTGTAGTTCTTTCAATATGTGAAAGGCTTCCCCAAGCTAAGCCTATTGTTTTAAGTCCGCTTTAGTGGGTGTATTTTTCCGCGATCCAAAATCCTTTTTAGCAGGCTTACAGCCTATAGCTTTCTACTTTCCATCCAATCCAGTTTTATTTGATATAAAACTCATGTCGATAGAGTCGATTTTTTTATTACTTCTGAACATTTAACGCTCCATTTCATCCACATTACTAACTGCCTTCTTTTGCTCAGATATGTAGGTATAAACAGCCGGTATGATGTAAAGCGAAAGCAAAGTTGCAAAAATCAATCCGCCAATCACGGCTATGCCCATTGATGCACGGCTTTCAGAACCAGCTCCGCCTCCAAAGACAAGGGGTGAAATGCCCAAAATCGTAGAAATGCTTGTCATTAGAATAGGACGAAAGCGCCTGGTAGCTCCAATCATAACGGCATCACGAATACCGTAACCTTGAGCCTTTTGCTGATTCGAAAATTCTACAATTAAAATGGCATTTTTTGTTACCAAGCCGATCAGCATAATAATGCCAATCTGACTGAAAATATTCAGGGTTTCATTAAAGGTCCAAATAACCAGAAGGGCTCCTGATAATGCCAAAGGAACCGTCAACATAATAATCAAAGGATCCCTGAAGCTTTCAAATTGGGCTGAAAGAACGAGAAAAATAATAAGCAGGGCCAGTACAAAAGCAAATACCAAGCTGGATGCACTTTCAGCATAATCTTTTGACGTACCGGATAGAGCCGTAGAAAAACTTTGATCCAGCACATCGTTAGCAATAGTACGCATTTTGGATATGCCTTGGCCTATGGTATGCTCCCCCGCTAAATTGGCCGACACAGTTGCTGAAACATAACGGTTATATCGATAAATAGTGGGCGGCCCACTTTCCTCCTTTAAGTTCACCAGGTTATCAATGGGGATCAACTTGCCATCTTTGTTACGTACATAAAGATTCTTTAAGTCATTGGGTTCATCCCGTTCACGGTCCTTTACCTGGGCAATGATCTGGTATTGCTTACCGCCCATTATGAAGTATCCCATTCTTTGACTGCTTAACGCCAATTGGAGCGTTTGTGCAAGGTCTCTTGCATTGACCCCGAGTTTGCGGGTTTGTTCACGGTCGAAAGTCAAGTCCAACTCTGGTTTGTTGAATTTAAGGTTTACATCTGTGAACCTGAACATCTCTTGCTCCTCTACCCGGCTCATAAATTTGGGCAATACCTGCTTAAGTTTATTCATATTGGCGGCTTGGATAACAAATTCTACAGGTTGTCCACCAAAGCCCCCTCCTATTGTTTGCTCCTGTGTTACAAAAGTCCGTGCTCCGGGAATGTTTGGTACCAATTCGGAAAGCTTTCCCGCAATCTGTTGTTGGGTCATTTCCCTTTTGCTCTTATCAGTCATCATCAACCTCATAAAGCCCGAATTTTTAGAGGTATTGGCCCCAAATCCGGGAGAAGTTACAGAAATCACAGCCTTTCGTTGTGGTATGGTATCCTGAACGAGGTGAATCAAGCTATCCATATAACGGTCCATGTAGGTAAATGTAGCTCCCTGTGGCCCAGTAGCGAACATTCGCACATTGTTACGGTCCTCAATAGGCGCTAATTCTGAGGGAATGGCTTTATAAAGGCCATATATGCCTCCAGCCAGTGCTAAAATAATGGCAAAAGCCAGCCAGCGAACCCGCATAAAAACTTCCAGCGTCTTTCTGTATCCATTGGTCAGGCTAATGAAAAATTGTTCGGTTTTGTTGTAAAACCAATTATGGGTTTCACGCTTTTTAAGGATCTTTGAGCTAAGCATTGGTGAAAGGGTAAGAGCCACAAAAGATGAAATGATCACACATCCGGCTATTACTACCGCAAATTCCTGGAAAAGCCTCCCCGTAATTCCCTGCAAAAAAATGATGGGTAAAAATACCGCAGCCAAGGCCAATGTTGTTGATATGACCGCAAAGAATATTTCAGCAGCCCCTTTAGAAGCTGCATCCACGGGTGTTCTACCTTCTTCTATTTTTGAATAGATGTTTTCCAATACCACAATGGCATCATCCACCACCAAACCAATGGCCAATACAAGTGCTAAGAGCGTAAGGACGTTAATGGTAAACCCAAATACAAACATCATAAAAAAGCTGCCAATAATGGCAATTGGCACCACAATCACGGGGATAAGCGTGGTCCGCCAATCCCGAAGGAATAAGAATATAATGCCAATTACCAAAAGGAAGGCAATGAAGATGGTGGTCTGTACTTGGTTAATGGATTCACGAATGTATTGCGTGGTATCAAAACCGATCCCAAGTTCAATATCCGCTGGCAGGTCTTGCTTGATTTTGTCAAGGCGGTTGTAAAACTCATCAACAATGTTGATGTAATTGGCACCAGGTTGGGGTCTTAGCACCGTGCCTACCATGGGAATGCCATCTCTTTTCAACATCGTCCGCTTATCCACAGGTCCTAACTTGGCCTCACCAACATGCTTCAATCGAACGATGTTGTTATCCGTTTCCCGGATAATCATGTTATTGAAGTCCTTGACCGTGCTTAAGCGCCCTTTGGTACGAATGCTAAGCTCTACAGTTTCACCTTCAATGGCTCCGGAGGGTAGTTCTACGTTTTCTTGATTTAAGGCATTTCGAATATCAATTGGCGTTACATCGTAGGCATTCATCTTGGCCGGATCCAACCATAGGCGCATGGAATAGGTTTTATCCCCCCAGATTGATACACGGCTCACATCCTGTATGGTCTGGAAACGCTCTTTGAATACATTATCCGCCAATTCGGTTAGCTCCAGAAGCGATCGTTGATCGCTCCTTATGTTTAAAAATACAATAGGGTCAGAACTAGCATCAGATTTTTCCACCACCGGCGGGTTAGCATTGTCGGGTAATTGCTCTCTTGCCTGGGAAACTTTAGATCGAACATCATTTGCTGCAGCCTCTAAATCGCGAGCTAAATTAAATTCAACGGTAATGGTACTTCGCCCATCACGGCTTACAGATGACAACGTCCGGATGCCTGAAATGCCATTAATGGATTCTTCCAAGGGCTCTGTGATCTGCGTTTCAATAACTTCCCCATTGGCACCCGTATAATCTGTTGATACTGTAATGATGGGTGGATCAACATTGGGATACTCCCGAACGCCTAAAGAATTGTAGCCTAAAATGCCAAACAAAACAATGGTCAGCGACATGACGGTTGCCAATACTGGCCTTCTAATACTGATTGAGGAAAGACTCATGGATGCGTTAATTAACTCTTTTTTGGATTTGGTTCAATTTAGAAAGGCTTCCAATCAATGATTTTATGATTGCTTAAGTTGCAATGTTGACCAATGCTTTTGAGGTTTTTTATTCTTGATGAGCTTGGATTATTCCGCAATTTCCAAAATATTTAGCTTTTATTTTTGAAATTTAACTTTAACGATGAAAAGATGTTCTAAAAAACCCATTGATCATGAAATCTCAGGCTTCTTTTATTTATTACCAATAGCTTACCGCTTTACTAAAACTGTGCTGCCTGTTAGGTACAGCAATTAAACCATCAAATTTTTTCAAATGCCAAGCCAAATGTGGTTCAATCAGCTTAAACCTAACTTCAAAAAAAATGTATCAGGATAAAATTAGGTTCCAAGACGGCAAAGACAAATAGGATCCCTATTACAATTTGCCAATTTTTGTTTAATTAGTTAACCGGATCAATTAAAGATTAGGGCAGTAATTTAAACCCTTTAAGCTCTTAACATCGCCTTTAGCCATAACTTCACTGGCTATAATGCTTGAATCCGAAAAAGTACATAATGTCATTCCAATTTTCCCAATCATAGGGATTAAGGCATAAAATCCGGTCAAAATAAGTTACGTAAAGTCTATCACCCTTTAGTTGAGGATTCGAGTAGGGCAAGGGGAAAAAGTTGGGTTCCCTTTTGAGCAAGGAATCATAAACACTGCGAACGTAGAAATGCCCTTCATGAAAGCCCATTTCAGCTTGCTTTCTTTTCATATTCACTATTGCAAATGCATTGGAAAGGATCACCACACTAAAAGCCCCTATTGTACCAGGAAATAAAATGGGTGCTCTACGTGCCAATTGATAGAACAAAATAAGCATCAAAATGGAAAAAAGGGTCATGTAAAAAGGGGCCGCATACTCCTGAAAGACGTTAAACTGATGCTTATTGCCAGGGTAAAAAATGCTTCTTAACCTTATCATTTGGACTGGTATTATTGTGATTATCGGGTTCTTAAAATTAGCACCTTTTGTTTTTATATTATCCCTGAAATTATAACTTTGGCGCTTGCAAAAAGGACTTTCATGACTAAAAAGAACCCACAATATCTACTTTATAACAATGAATTTCATTCCGAACACGATACATTGTTTAAAAATACCAACCGATCTTTCAGATACGGTGATGGTTTATTTGAAACAATGCGCTATGCAAACAGCAAAATTCATCTTTTCGATGCTCACATTGAAAGGCTGTTAAACGGCCTTCAATTTTTAAGGATTGAAATCCCCAAAAACTGGAACAAACAATTCTTCAAAAATAAAATCATTAGCCTGCTTGAAAAGAATAATCTTTATGAAAATGCAAGAATCAGGCTTTCTATTTTTCGTTCAGATGGCGGCTATTATGCACCTCGGTCCAATAAAGGTGATTTTTTAATTGAGGTTGATTCATTTACTGATCCAGGCTTTACGTTGAACAAAAAGGGCTTAAAAGTCGACATTTTTACGGAAATGGAAAAGGCTTGCAACTTATATTCTAATTACAAGTCGAGCAATGCCTTGGTATACGTTTTAGCTTCGATTAACCGGAAAGAAGAACAATTGGATGACTGCCTTTTGATAAACTCTAAAAACAGGGTTGCAGAAGCGATCAGCTCCAACCTTTTTATGGTAAAAAATGGAGAAGTGATCACTCCACCTTTAACAGAGGGTTGTGTAGCAGGAGTTATGCGTTCTCATATACTGGAAATAATGGAACAACAAGGCATTAAATACCACTTGAACCCAGTTTTACTTGAAGACCTCTTCAATGCCGATGAAATGTTTTTAACTGATTCCATAAAAGGCATTCGCTGGGTGAGCTCTTACAAAGTGAAGCGGTACGATTTAGGCATTGCCAAGGATTTGAGTGAAATGCTGAATCAGGAAATTTGAGCACTTATTGAATATTGAACTTACAAGAAGAGCTTTCAGGCAAAAGATGTGGGTATCCAAAGTAAATGTTACTTGATCAATACCCCTTATTCACATTCCGTAAAATAAAGCTACCAATCATCATTCAAACCTGCTTCCAGCTGGAATAGAAAAACCATTCAAGAAGCTACCGGAATCCATCTTCCTACTACCTTCAGGTTGAAGCTCAAGGATTTTGACGCAGCCATCTTTGGCCGTAACTTTAAGCTCGCTTTTGGTTGGCAATAAAGTTCCTGGTTGTTCCATAACTTGGTTGTTTTCTTTTTCTGTTCTAAAGATTTTAATGTTGGTACCTTGCCAGGTAGTCCATGCACCCGGAAATGGGCTTAGCCCACGAATAAGGTTATGAACATTGTCAACGATATCATGCCAATCAATCCGGCAATCCGCTTTGTTGATCTTAGGCGCTTTTTTGGGATTTGAAATTTGAGCTTGTTCTTTTAGGGGAGGCTGGCCTTTTTGAATAACCGCTGCTGTTTTTAAAACAAGGTTCCCTCCTATTTCGCTCAATTTGTCATGAAGTTCCCCGGCCAATTCATTTTCGTTTATTTCAACAGATTCTTGGTAAATAATAAATCCGGTATCAATTTGGTCATTGATGTAGAAGGTAGTGACGCCAGTTTTGGTTTCCCCGTTTATGATGGCCCAATTGATGGGGGCAGCCCCCCGGTAATCCGGCAATAAAGAAGCATGGAGGTTAATTGTTCCCTTTGTTGGTAAGTTCCAGACAGATTTTGGCAACTTTCGAAATGCCACTACAATTTGCAAATCCGGCTCATACGCCTTCAAATCCTCCAGGAATGCTTCATCTTTTAGGTTCTCAGGCTGAAGCACAGGTAGCTCATGTTTTTGCGCTTCTTGTTTCATGGCACAAGGCTTTAACTTTCGGCCCCTGCCAGTAGGTTTATCCGGAGCTGTTACTACTGCTTTTATAGAAAATCCGGCTTCAATTAACTTTCGAAAAGCCGGTATCCCAAAATCAGGCGTTCCCATGAATACGATGCTAAAACCCTCACTCATAACTTCATTTTTTAAGGCTTCAAAAATCTCATTTTACCTTTAAAAACTAAACTTTTTGTTTTCATTTTGTTTTTTACACCATTAAAATCCTTTTGCCAATTCTTTATTTTTGGTATCAGATTTCAAATCAACTAACCAAGCTAAAACACGCCTTTTAATATGAAAGTTGACTTACTGGTAATTGCTGTTCATCCTGATGATGCAGAGCTTTGTTGTGGCGGTGCCATTCTATCCCATGTTGAACAGGGTCATAACGTAGCAATGATCGATTTAACCCAAGGTGAATTGGGCACAAGAGGTGATGCCAATACCAGGCTTCAAGAAGCGCAAGACGCTGCTGACATTTTAGGCGTTCAAGCCAGGGAAAATTTAGGTTTCCGGGATGGCTTTTTTAAAAATGATGAGGCTCATCAAATGGAAATCATTAAAAAAGTAAGGCAATATCAGCCTGAAATTGTTATTACCAACGCAACAACAGACCGGCATCCGGACCATGGAAGGGCCGGCCAGTTGGTAAAAGAGGCTTGCTTTTATGCTGGTTTGCCTAAAATTGAAACTATGCTTAACGGTACGAAGCAAGAATCCTGGCGTCCTCATATCGTCTATCATTTCATTCAGTTCTATCATTTGACACCTGACCTGGTTATGGATATTGAACCTTACGTTGATCAAAAAATACAAGCCATTAAAGCTTACAAATCCCAGTTTTATGACCCTGAATCCCAAGAACCGGAAACCATCCTTACCAAGCCACAGTTTTTTGACTTTTTAAAAGGTAGATGGCAAGAAATGGGAGCTGCAGCACATCTAAATTTTGGAGAAGGTTTTATTTCAGATCGTACGATTTCGGTTGATTCGCTTTTTGATTTATCGTACAAAGGAAAAGCCTGATTCGCAAAGCGTTTTCAGTTGTCAAAATATAGAATTATTAAAGAATCTTGAATCCATTCAATTGATGTTAAAAAACCAATATTAAAACCTTAATGGTAACATTTAAAACCTGATTGGCTTAATCAAACATGGTTTAATAAAATATCGATAAATATGAAACTTGACGGCTATTCAAAAACTGTATTAACCATCATCGCGGTATGCTTGGTAATGTTAGTCTTACAAAATGCTTCATTGTTACCCATTGCAAATGCTAACAATGATGGCAGAGCTGTGAAAGAATTTGCGCAAATCCCTGTCAATAAAGACGGTACAGTAAAAGTACGTGTTGAATCAATGGCAAGCGATGTTATGGATGTCAACATTGTAGCTTTAGATGGCAAAAGCGTTCGAAAAGGATTGCCCATCAACAATTCAAGAAGAAACTTAAACGTCAATATTGAAGAAATAGATGGTTACCAAATTTATGGGGAGATCCCTGTGAAAATCAAAGACTAATCTATGCAAAAGCATTTGCTTTCCAAGTCTTCTTTTCTTAAATCCATCCAGTGCCAAAAGGCCCTGTACTTAACGGCCAATCATCCTAAGTTAAAAGACAGCATTAGTGACGAACAACAAGCCCTTTTTAACCGCGGCAATGAAGTAGGGACCCTGGCTCATCAATTATTTCCTGGCGGTGTAGATTGTTCGCCCGAACAACGGTACTTATTCCAAAAGGCCGTTAAAAAAACCCAAAACCTGATCGGTTCTGGTATCTCAACATTGTATGAAGCTGTTTTTCAGCATGAGCGAACATTGGTAATGCTGGATATTCTACATCAGGACAATGGAAAATGGTATGCTTATGAGGTAAAAAGTTCAACCAAAGTTACTAAGCGACATATCCTTGATACAGCGCTTCAGTATCATGTAGTAACCAATGCAGGGTTGCCCCTTGAAGACGTTTACATCATCACAATCAATAAAGAGTACATCAAAAATGGGCCAATTGACTTCAATCAATTCTTTTCCATAACTTCTGTGCTCAACGAGGTTAAAGCTAAACAAACCTACATTCAGGAAAATCTAATGAATGCCAAGTACACGCTTCAGCAATCCAGAATTCCCAAAATAAACATTGGCCCGCATTGTACGGCACCCTACCCTTGTGATTTTATGGGTTATTGCTGGCAGGATGTTCCCGAAAATTCTATCTTAAACTTAACAGGGCTTGATAAAAACCTCAAATTTGAACTTTACCATCAGGGTTACGAGAAAATTGATGATGTCCCCCAGGATTTTGAATTGCCATTGGCTGCCCAAATTCAAATTCAAGCTCATCAGCAAAACCAGGAATACATCAACCATGAACGCCTCAGGAAATTCATGGGCAATATTAAATATCCCCTTTATTTTATGGATTTTGAATCCTTCATGGCGGCCCTTCCTATTTATGATGGCACTTATCCTTACGAGCATATTCCTTTCCAATACTCGCTACATTACCAAGCCGATGAAAATAGCCAAGTCCAACATTATGAATTTTTGGCCAAAGCAGGGCCTGATCCGAGAAGAGGCTTTTTAGAACGGTTGTTAGCTGATACGGAAAGTCCGGGCCAGCTTGTGGTTTTTGATAAAAATTTTGAAAAAAAGATACTCAACCAACTCAAAGCGGAATTTCCAGCATATCAAGAATACATTGATGACCGTTTGCAAAGGATCATTGATCTAAGCGTCCCATTCCATAAACTTATTTATTACCATCCGGCTATGAAAGGCTCTTTCAAGTTGAAAGCCATCCTTCATGCCATCACCGGCAATAATACATACAATGAATATGAAATTGAAGACGGAGGTATTGCATCAATTGTTTTTGAGCAACTTATTGAAGAGCAGGATCCTGAAAAAGTAGCGCAAACCAGGGAAAACCTATTAGCTTATTGTAAAATGGACACCGAAGCTTTAATCATCATTCTGGAAGCATTGAAGAAGAAATGCTACCCACCTGAACGTCAAAAACCTGAATGATGTAAAAGGCTATTATTAATCTTAAAAATTGGGGGTATAAGGTTTTAAAAAGGTATTTTGAGAAGCCTTTAATAAAGCTTGATCACCAATAATTACTTACTTGGCTGATTAATGGTTTGACGTTGAGGTTCATCCTTCCGAAATCCATAAGGGCAGTGTTTGCACCCGGACTTACAGCAATAGCCTCTTTTAAGCAGGTAATGACTTGTTAACACCATATAGCCTTCTTCATTGAAATAGTAGTCTACCCCTTCTTGTAATTTCATGTACTAACGTGATTTATTCAAGCAGGTCTTGGTATAATTCTTTTTCCAACATTTGTTTTTGGTAAAGCTCGTAATAATAGCCTTCCTTCTTGATCAATTCATCATGATTACCACTTTCATGGATACCTCCCTGGTCTAAAACAATGATCTTATCTGCATTTTTAACCGTAGAAACCCGGTGGCTTATTAAGATGGATGTTCTTTCGGTCATGTAGTTACCTAATTGCTGAAGAATGCGGGCTTCTGTATGGGTATCCACAGCCGAAAAGCAATCGTCAAGGATCAGGATCTTTGGATTGCCAACCAAAGCTCGAGCAATTGAGATCCGTTGTTTTTGACCTCCCGACAAGGTTACGCCCCTTTCGCCAAGTTTGGTTTCAAAGCCTTGCGGAAATTGAAGAATGTCTTTTTTTACATCAGTGATCTCTGTAACTTCCCGCAGGACCGAATAAACCCTTTCCTTGTCCTCATTTTTATTCATATCATATTCCTCATGGTAGCCGAACAACAGATTATTGGCAATGGAATCGGAAAAGAGGAAGTCGTCCTGGGGTACGTACCCAATTTGCCTTCTAAAGTAACCTGGATCGAGGTCTTTTACATCAATTCCGTCATACTTCAATTGGCCACTTGTTACATCATAGAGCCGGAACAATAGGTTGGCAAAAGTGGACTTGCCAGATCCCGTTTTTCCAATAATTCCGACATTCTCGCCTGAATTAATAGCGAGGTTAATATCTTGCAAGGCTTTAATCCCTGTATCCGGATAAACAAAATTTACATGATCGAATTCAATGTTGCCTTTTAAAGAAATTTGTTTGTTCTTATCGGATACGATCTCTGGCTCTTGATCCCACACCGCATTAATCCTTGCCTGTGATGCAGCAGCTCTTTGAATAATAGAAGTAACCCAACCAATTGATGCTACAGGCCAGGTCAATAGATTGACGTAGATAAAGAATTCAGCAATGTTACCGGCTGTTATATTGCCCGCCATAACTTCCATACCTCCTACAAATAAAGTGAGCAACGTACTTAAGCCGATTAATAAGATGATAATGGGAAAGAACAGTGAATTGACTTTAACCAATCCCATAGATTTTTGTCGGTAACTTTCACACTCATCTTTAAAATGGCTATCAACGCTACTTTCGGAAGCAAAGGATTTGATCACCCGGATACCAGAAAACATTTCTTGAGTAAAGGTCGTTAAACGAGATAACTGTTCCTGTATGATTAAGCTTTTGCGCTGTATTATGCTATTCACATAATATATGGACAATGCCAAGACCGGAAGCGGCAGCAATACATAAAAGGTAAGGGTGGCGTTAACGGTAAGCATAATACCCACCACCAATACAATTAAGGTAGAGAGATTGATGGTATACATGATGGCTGGACCAATGTAAAAACGAACCTTACTCACATCCTCTGTAATACGGGCCATTAAATCACCTGTATTATTTTTTCGGTAATAGGCGGTTGATAATTTTTGAAAATGATCATAAATATCATTTTTCATATCAAATTCCACATGCCTTGACATCACGATAATGGTTTGCCGCATCATGAACATGAAAAATCCTCTTAAAATAGCCATTATCAAAACTACCATAGCAAATATTAAGAGTATTTCGCCAAAATGGGTATATATATTGGATTGCAAGTCAAAACCATCGGTGAGGCGGTATAAAAATAAATTTTCTTTTACCAAGTCAAAAGAATGCCGGACTACCTGGGCCGGCAAAACCCCGAATACATTGGAAATGGTGACAAATAGAGCTCCTAAGATTAAGTGCCAACGATACCGCCGCAAATATTTATTAAGTACAAATAATGGTTTCATTCAACTTAAGCTGTTATTTAAGCTGCAGTGCAAAATTAAGAAGCAGCATCTTGGAATGCCTCTAATTAAATTTGCAAAGAAAACAACAAGTTTTTATTTTAGTTTGGTTTGGAACTGATGATGTAATAGCTACCGTAGTATTTCGTTTATTGTTCCAAATACTGGTAATGCCCCAACACCAGATTGGAATTGCTTTGAATTGAAAAAAATCCTACTTTTGCATCGCTAACTCGAAAGTTGTTTATTACCAAAAAGGAATGCCCAATAATTTAAACACATTGTTACAAGAAATTACATGCTCTTATGGAAGTCTTAAATGATGAATCACAAATTACGGGAAGTCTCGTATTTGATAAAGTAGCCCAATACGAACACGAGCAAATTGTATTTTGCCATGATAAATTCTCCGGATTAAAGGGCATCATAGCGGTACACGATACTACTTTGGGGCCGGGTTTAGGCGGAACGAGGATGTTTAATTACGAATCAGAAGAAGATGCTTTAGTTGATGTGCTCCGGCTATCCAGGGGCATGACTTACAAGGCTTCCATATCAGGACTCAATTTAGGCGGTGCAAAAGCCGTAATCATTGGCGATCCTAATAAACAAAAATCTGAAGCTTTATTCAGGAAATTCGGGCAATATATTAATAACCTTAATGGCAAATACATTACAGCAGAGGATATAGGAACTACTACACGCGACATGGAATTCATCAATATGGAAACCAAGAATGTGGTTGGCCTTCCAAAAGTATTTGGGGGTGGTGGCGATCCCTCGCCTGTAACAGCCTATGGCGTTTACTTAGGCATGAAAGCGTCTGCTAACAAGGTCTATGGATCCGATTCCTTATCCAAGAAAAAAATATTAGTTGAAGGCGTAGGTAAAGTTGGAATGGAATTGGTAAACCTGCTTAATCATGAAAATGCAGAAGTTTTTGTTGCTGATGTAGACGAACAAAAATTAAAAAAGGCCTCCAGCGAATACGGGGTTAAAGTTAAAAAACTTGATGAGATTTATTCAGCCAACGTAGACATTTATGCGCCCTGTGCTTTAGGAGCTACTTTAAACAATGAGTCCATCCCTGAACTTAAATGTTCAATCATAGCTGGTGCCGCTAATAACCAACTTGCTGATGAAGAGCACCATGGTCAAATGCTTTTTGATCATGGCATCCTGTACACACCTGATTACCTCATCAATGCCGGAGGCTTGATCAATGTCTTTACGGAATGGACAGGATACAATTATGAAAGTGCGATGGAGACAACAAAAAATATCTACGAGGTCACCAAACAAATCATTTCGAAATCTCAAAAAGAGAATGTTCCTACCAACGAAGCATCTCAGAAAATGGCAGATGACCGGATTAACCAAATTGGCTCAATTCACTTGAAAGGATAATAAAAAGTTTGATCTTTAAAAAATTAAATATAAGAGGCTGAGGGCTATGTTAAGCAGAAGGCACATTCGAGCTAAGGTGATGCAAGCCCTTTATTCATACTGGAATTCAGGAGGCGAACAATCCAAAGGCCATGTTGAAAAAAACCTGACTACAAGTTTAGAGAAGCTTTTTGACCTGTACCTTTATTTACTTTTATTCCTTGAAGCATTAGGTGATTATGTTTACCAGTATGATGATGATATGAAGGCCAAACACCTACCCTCATCCAAAGATTCTGGCAAGTTCTTGCGCTTGCATAGCAATAGGATCATGCAGGCAATTATAAATAGCAAGAACTTTCATAACAAATGCGAATGGCGAAATATCTCCTGGCAGGGTGATACCGATTTACTCAAAAAGGTATTCTTTGACCTCAAAAATTCTGAGATCTATGATGATTACATTCATTCAGATGAACCTGAAGAATACCAGGATTTGGAAATAATGAAGCATATCGTTAAGCATTATCCCGATAATTTTGGTTTGGTCAGCCAGCACCTTGACGAGCAATTTTTCAATTGGCACGATGACAAGAAAATTACCCGTCAAATGGTTACCAAAACACTGGATAACATTGCCATGGATCCAGAATCAGACGATTTCTTGCTGCCCCTTTCTGTTGATGACGATGAAAATTTTGGTTTTGCTAAAGCATTGTTCAACTGGACCGTAGACCACGATGATGAATTCCAGGCCATGATCTCCGATAAGATCCAAAAATATGAACCTTCCCAAGTAGCCGTAATTGACTTAATTATTATCAAAATGGGCATTTGTGAATTCATGTATTTTCCTTCTATACCAACCAAGGTTACGATCAATGAATACATTGAACTCACTAAAAACTACAGCCTTCCTAAAAGTAAGAACTTTGTTAACGGGATCCTTGATAAGGTACTGAAGGAACTCAAGCAAAAGGGCAAAGTAGAAAAGGCTGGCCGGGGCCTTTACGAAAATTAAAGGCAACTCTATAAGTCCATCGAGTTGCCAATTTCCTTGTATATTAAAAGTGGTGTGATTGAAACTGACCATAATGCCCTATAGCCGGCCCTTTCTTACTTTAATAGTACCTCAGCACCCTTTCATTCCATAAATTTGCTCAACGGAACCGTAAAGCCTTAACTTTGTTGACAGATTCACTATAATGAATCTAAACCCCTAAAGCATTTTGAAGTATGCAGGAGTTGGAATTTGAAAAGCCCATCAGAGATTTAGAAGAAAAACTTGAAAAAGCTAAGGAAGCTGCGAGGCAGGAAGGTAAAGGTGTAAAAACCGATACCATCAAAGACCTTGAGCAAAAAATTGAGGACCTTAAGCAGGAATTATACAATGACCTTAGTGGATGGCAAAAAGTGCAAATATCCCGTCACCCCAGAAGGCCCTATTCGTTAGATTATATTACCAACATGGCCTCCAACTTTATTGAGCTGCATGGCGATCGTAATGTAAAGGATGACAAGGCAGTGGTAGGTGGTTTTGCAAGCCTTGACGATGAAGCCATTATGTTCATTGGCCATCAAAAGGGTAAGAATACCAAATCCAGGGCTTACAGAAATTTTGGCATGGCCAATCCGGAAGGGTATCGCAAGGCCTTGAGGCTCATGAAACAAGCTGAGAAGTTCAATAAACCCATAGTTACATTAATAGACACTCCGGGTGCATCGCCAGGATTGGAAGCCGAAGAAAGAGGGCAAGCCGAAGCCATAGCCCACAACCTTAAAGAAATGAGCATGCTTCAAGTACCCGTTATTTGCATCGTAATTGGTGAAGGAGCTTCTGGTGGAGCTCTTGGCATTGGCGTTGGTGACCGGATTTTAATGCTGGAGCACACGTGGTACTCTGTAATCTCTCCTGAGTCTTGTTCATCCATTCTTTGGAGGAGTTGGGATTACAAAGAGCAAGCTGCTGAGCAATTGCAGCTAACATCCGATAAGCTTTATAAACTTGGCTTGATTGACGGCATTATCCAGGAACCATTGGGTGGAGCACATAATGACCCTGATTTCATGTACAAGGAAGTAAAAGATGCCATTAAAAACGAATTAGAAGAGCTTAAATCCATGGATGCTGAAACAAGAATCCATAACAGGATTGAAAAATTCAGTAACATGGGGGAATATAAAGAAGAAAAAGAGTAATCAAATAATAATTATCATACCACTCAATCGATAAGTTTTTGGTTAAAGGCAGATTGTTTTTAAGCTTGGCCACTGAATATATTTAAAGTGAAGCATATCCAAAGCAATTTCATAACTTGCCCTTGAGTTTTTGTTAAAAGCCCCTGTATTGCTTTAATCATATTTCCGTTCTCCTGCCTTCACTTTTAAATCAAGGAGGTTTTCATTTGGCGGAATTGGGCAGGCATAATTTTTATTATAAGCACAATAAGGATTGTAAGCATTATTAAAATCGATGATAATAGAATCCTTATTGGTTTTTTTGAGATCGATGTACCTACCACCGCCATAGGTAGCTTCGTCATTGGTATGATCTTTAAAAGGTAAGAATAACTGATCCTTGAGTTCTGGATCATCTTGGAATTCCATATTTTGATAAGCTATCAAGGCCCTTTTTTCTCCTTTTAAAGGAAATTTTAATGTAGCATATTTCATGTATTTCTTGGACTCACCATTGGTATAAGGCATTTTAACAACCTGGGTGTCTTGGAATGGTATTAACTCAGCTGTCACTTGGTAAGTTGAATCAACAGGATAATATTCCAAAGCCCTAAAATTTCGCTGCTGCATGGTCGTTAAGGGCGACTTTTTAGAAAACTTGAAAATACTATCCTTCCTCTTTCTCTCTTCTTTTATGGATTGATGATATTTTGATTCATACTCCTTTGGTTGGCAATTAACCAAGGCCAAGGCCATGAAGAAGATACTAATCAAAGGAGCTAATTGCATAGGTTATTTCAATTTAACCTTATTGGTCTGATGAACAGTAGTAGAATCTAACTTGCTGTGAACAAATCCTACCACATTCATGCTGTCTTTTACCCAATCATCCTCAAGTTGGGCTTTAAATTCCTTTTCTACTACCCTATTTGCTTCGGGCGCTTCATAGAGTAAAGTGCCATCGAATGGTGTAATAATCTTTCTTAAGACGTGATTATGCTCATAATCTTTCTTTTTCTCCCCACTTGGCAATAACTGAACATCCTGGATTTTGTCTTCTGTTACTGCTATAGTGAGATAAATGTTGCCTTCTAAATTCGATAAAAAACGGGTTTTGGCAAGCACCTTTACTTCATTTCCATCAAGTTTACTGTTTAATTCCAGATTTACATGCGTTTGAACATTCAATCTTTGATCGGCAAAGTTGGGCCATTCTGGATAACCAACAATCACACCGTCCTGATTTTCAAAGTTTTTTCGATCAATTGCACCGGCTGGTTGGCTTGGTTGGCCAAAAAAATCATAAAGCTGGGTGCCCTTTTCGGTCTTGTAATCTTCTTTGCTTTCCTGGTAAGGTTCACTGAATCTATCATTGCAATGAATGGCCAAAATAATGATCCGATCAGGGTTATCAGCTTTAATGGCTTCTGCTTGATCAGTGGCATCCGGACAATTGTTACACCTCACGCCCGTAAAATCCTCAATCAATACCTTCTTCTCTTGAGGCGTTGCGTTCCCTTCACCCATATAGGAGGTATCCGTCAATCCAGTATCAGGATTTAAATTAACCGGAGGTGGCTCTTCTTCACAAGCTCCTAACAAGATAGAAATTCCAGCAAACCATAAAAAAACAATCAAACTACGATATAAGCGCATGGTGCGATCTTTTTAAAAATTAGTAGAAACCCCAAATTTAACCCCGCTAAAAGCTGGTTCTACACGACAAACGCCACCAGTGCAAACAATGCCTTCAACTTGCTTAACATATCCTAAGGTAAACCGAGTTTGGTTCAACGTGTAGGCGCCAAAAACGTTGTAATAATGAATGAAATCCTGATCATCCTTCAATTCACCATTTTTGCGAGGTTCTGTATTAACCATGTCGGATATGGAAATGGAATAATGCGGAGCCACATTAAACTCAACCAAGCCAAAAGCCATGTTCCCTTTATCTTGTTCGGTTTTCAGGTATTGGAGTTCCGTTCTTATGGATTTTCTGCGGTCCAGTTTAAAGGTTAATTCGGAAAATGGGGTGATGGTCTTGACCATATTTGCACCTGGCTTACCCTGAAAAACCCTTCGATCATAATGAACCGTTTGTAGTCCAATGGTTGACTTAAAATTCCGGGTCCAGCGCCTGTAATAATCAAAATTGACTTCATGGTACAGTTTATCAGCTGGCGAGGGGCTTTCTTCACCATTCACAACGTTTTGGTAGGCAATCGAAGGGGCTGAAAACAACCGTTGGTCTTCGCCATTCTGAATATAGGATAGGTTAATGTTGATCGTACTTTTACTACCGGCAGAGATAGTAAAATCAGCCTGATAACCTTCTTCACCAAAGTTTATGGTTTGCGGGCTGTAACGGCCTGTAAGCCGCATCGAATGCTGTTTGGCGATGGGCGGTAAATAATTAATAACCCCCCTAAGTGGTTCAGTGTAAGGGGTCATGTTAAAATTGAACGTTTCGCTTTTACGATATTGAAAGTTGATTCCAAAACCCGGAAAGGAGTAGTTCAAAGAAGTATAAAGCGTATAGCCATCCTCTTTAATGAGTTGAGAACCTGCCTGGTTCCTAATGGCATCTTCCGTTTTTCTGGCATATTCCAGATACCAATTGAAATTTTTGTAATTGAGGGTATTGTAGAAAGTATAGGAATAAACGTTGTATTTTGGAATGAATCGGCCGTCATCATAGCTGTTGATTTCCTCTACAATACGATCCATGGTTTGCTGATCATGCGTGCGGTTAACCAACCCAACTCCTGAATAAAGCTGCAGGCTGTCATTGACCCAGAAATCCTTTTCAATATTTCCACCCTTCAGTATAGGACCATAAGATTCGAACCTTTTTTTCTGCTTACCAACAAATCCTTTGGCCCTAAAACCATCGGCAATATCATAATTCAACCTTAAACCTTGTACGGCATAATCCAATCCAAGCGTACGGTCTTCATAAGCCCTAAAGATAAGCCCGTTTCCGATCTGGTCATAAAAGTGACCTGCAGTAACGTTGAGATCTTCAATATCTTTACTGATGGAATAAAACCCCAGCCCCTGATCAGAATAAGCTTCTTGCGGATCAAGTAATGCTGAGTTATAAAACCCATCATAACGAGCGGAAAGTTTGAAGCCTTTAATCCGGTAATTCAAGAACAGCCAACCTTCTCCTCCGGCCAATTCGTTTTTATAATGCGTGGTATTGGTCCCGATGTTAGGGTCATCATCGTAAAAATTCGCGTTGAGTTGAAAATCTCCTGACAACTTTCCCTGTCCTAATGAGTAAAATGGCATGCAAAATCCGGCAACAACTAAAAATATGCAAAATTTTATCATTGAATCCATTTTTAAAATATTGAACTAAATTAACTTTATCTAAATAAAAGGCGAAAATAAAAAAGCGGATTTTTCATCTGCTTCCTTAAATCGACATCTTTGAACATGGTTGTAAACAACTCCTGCAATCCCTTACTTTTTTGGATTCTGTTCACCACAAAATTAAAGAGCCAAGGCTTGGTGGAGAGCTTTTGAAGTTGGTGGCTCAGTTGAAGCTCCTTCCATAATTTCTTGTAAACGGCTTTATCATATTGGCTTAAGGTCGATGCTGAAAAATCATCAGCCTCCATTGCGTTTTCAGCGGTATCGACAGCAATCTTGGCACTTAGCATGGCATTCCCAATGCCTTCCCCAGTAAAGGGATCAATTAGAGAAGCAGCATCTCCCACCAACATAAACCCATCACCAGAAATATTCCGTTTTTTGGAGCCAAGTGGCAATCCCCATCCCTGAATTTTTCCCTCCAGGTTGGCATTTTTGAACCTTTCCTTAAAATAAGGATCTTCCTCCAAAGCTTTGTTTAAAGTAGCTTTTAAGTTAACTTGCTTTTCCCGCACTTTACTTGACAGCATACCAATCCCTACATTGGCCTGGCCATTTGGCAGAGGGAATATCCACAAATAGCCGGGCAATACTTGCTTGATGAAATGCAATTCCAAGTAATTATGGGCATGAAAGCCGGTAACGTTGGTATAGTACGCCCTTAAGCCTGCACAAAAATGATTAGCCTCTTGAAGATCAGGCTTAAAAGTTTTGGCTACGACAGAACGCTGTCCATCAGCTCCTATGATCAAATCGGCCTCGATTTGGTAAGATTCCCCATTGTATTGGCATTGGATCCAATTGGACTCAGCGTTTCTTGTAATGTTATTGACTTTTACTCCTTGCCAAACTTCAGCCCGTTCATATTCCAGCATTTGCTCAAAAAGGAAATTGTCAAAATCAAGCCTTGTGGATACCATGCCCACCGGCAAGTTGAAGCGAGGTTGCGGAGAACGAATACCGATCCCCTTCCCGTTGGGTGCGCCAAAATAAATGCCATTGGCCACGACCCTTTTTTCTTGTTGTTCACAAAATACCTCAGATGCCTTTGGCAATAAGCGGTTGAGTTGGTACATTACCTTTCCGCTGATGGCATCGCCACAGATTTTATCACGGGGAAACGTGGATTTCTCCAGCACTAAGTGGGGAATGCCCCTTTGGGATAGATCAATTGAGGCTGCAACTCCTCCTGGTCCAGCTCCAACTACTACGATCTTATATTTTAAGCTCTTTGCTGGCAAAGCATTCATAATTAACCCTACAATATTAAGGCACTTGGTTGGAAAGCGTGTATTTTACCTTCATTGAATCATTAAAAACTATCTATTTGGCAAGTGTTAAGATGCCTTGATTTTTAGAGCAGGTTTGTTTAATCACTTCTCGCATTCTCCGAGTTTCTGACTCGGACGAGGAAAGGTAATCGGAGCCTCGAACAAGTAAAACAGCCTTATTTTTCAGCTAAAGGCTCGCCAAAATATGGATTTGAATTGGAAGAGCCTATACAGCCATTTTACTGATCTTTTGTTCTATTATATCAAGGAGAGGATTTAAATTTGAGGAGCTTATCAAAAGAATTAACAATGGAATACACCCAACTCAGCAACCTTGATTTTGAAATATCCCGCATTACGCTTGGCACCTGGGCCATAGGCGGCTGGATGTGGGGCGGCACTGACGAAAAAGTATCGCTCAAAACTATTCTTACTGCTTTAGAGCAAGGCTTAACCACCATTGATACAGCACCAGTTTATGGCTTTGGTAAATCCGAAGAATTGGTGGGTAAAGCCGTTAAAGAATACGGGAATCGCGATCAAATTCAATTAGCCACCAAAGTTGCCCTTGAATGGGATGGCAAGCAGCGCATCCGCAGAAATGCCAGTCCTGAACGTATACGCAAAGAAGTGGAAGATTCCCTGCGCAGGCTCCAAACGGATTACATCGATATATTCCAAATCCACTGGCCGGACCACAACACCCCAATCAGAGATACGGCTGAAACGATGCTGCAATTACAAAAAGAGGGAAAAATCAGGGCCATTGGCGTGTCTAACTTTTCGCCAGAGCAAATGGACGAATTCCGCCAAACAGCGCCGATCCATGTTAGTCAACCGCCTTATAACTTATTTGAACGGGAAATTGAGCAAGAGGTTAAACCTTATTGTGAAGAAAACAACATTGCTACCTTAACCTATGGGGCTTTATGCCGCGGTCTGCTTACCGGTAAAATGCATGAAGACTCGACCTTCGAAGGCGATGACCTGCGTAAAATGGATCCCAAGTTTAAAGGTGATCGCTACAAGCAGTATTTGGCAGCCGTCCATCAACTGCATGAATTTGCCAAAGCGCATTTCGGTAAAACTGTCCGAGATTTGGCCGTACGATGGATATTAGATAAGGGGATTTCTTCAGCTATTTGGGGTGCCCGCCACCCAGAGCAAGTGGAAGTAGATCAAGCCATGGATTGGCGATTAAAAGAAAACGACCTACAGACCATTGATGAGCTCATCAAAAAAACGGTCAAAGATCCGGTTGGGCCTGAATTTATGGCGCCTCCGGCTTAGTTGGATTTAGTACTTAGTATTGAGTATTTGCTATGGAGAAAAAATCAAAACGAGCAATCGATTGTAAAACGCAGCATTGTTTATGCTCAATTATATATTTGCTTCATGGAGAGTTGAATTCTTCCTCTTTGCAAATCGAGACCAATAACCTTAACCTTCACTGGTTGGTGAAGCTTGAGAACCTGGGAAGGGTCCTTAATAAAACGATCGGCCATCTCTGAGATGTGGACCAGTCCATTTTCTTTAATACCAATGTCAACGAAAGCCCCAAAATTAGTAATGTTGGTAACAATACCAGGTAATTCCATGCCTTCCCGAAGGTCCTGCATGGATTCAATGCCTTCGGCAAATTTGAATTCCTGTAAGGTTTCCCTTGGATCCCGGCCTGGCTTGGCCAATTCGGCTAAAATGTCTTGCAAGGTGGGCATTCCGACCTGACCGGAAACGTACCGATCCAACTGGATTTGCTTTCTCAATGAAGCTTGCTCTAAAAGGTCGCGAATGTTGCAATTCAAATCTTTGGCCATTTGTTCCACTACGCCATAAGTTTCCGGATGAACGCCACTGTTATCAAGTGGATTTTTACTATCGGGTATTCTTAAAAAACCGACTGCCTGCTCAAATGCTTTAGCCCCTAATTTGGGCACTTTTTTTAGGTCGTTTCTTGAATTAAAAGCACCATTTTGACTCCTGTACAACACGATATTCTGAGCGAGCTGCGGTCCCAATCCTGACACATAAGTCAGTAAATGTTTACTGGCCATATTTACATGAACCCCTACCCTGTTCACGCAATGCATAACGACTTGATCCAACCGTTCCTTAAGGCGTTTTTGGTTCACTTCGTGTTGGTATTGACCTACGCCAATAGATTTGGGATCGATCTTGACCAGTTCCGCCAAAGGATCCATCAAACGCCTACCTATAGAAATAGCACCCCTTACTGTTAAATCCAGACTTGGAAATTCCTCGCGGGCGGCTTCAGAAGCCGAATATACAGAAGCTCCACTTTCATCTACGGAAAAAATGCTTACGTCACCCGCCCATTTCATAGACTTTACCCAACTTTCAGTTTCACGTCCAGCTGTTCCGTTACCAATAGCAATGGCTTGAATTTGGTATTGCGGGACAAGCGAATAAAGTTTATTAAGGGCTTCTTGCTTCTTATCCTCAGAGTTAAAAGGATATATCGTGTCGTTGGTAAGAAAATCGCCTTGCGCATTTAGGCATACTAATTTACAACCTGTCCGGTAGCCTGGATCGATGGCTAAAACATTTTTTTGCCCAAGCGGAGGAGCCAGCAGTAACTGTCGTAAATTTTCCCCAAAAACATCAATGGCTTCTTCATCTGCTTGCTTTTTGGCTTGATTACGTGCTTCTGTTTCCAAAGAAGGCTGAAGCAATCGTTTGTAAGCATCTTCCAAAGCCAAA
The DNA here is from genome assembly GCA_964561545.1 of uncultured Sphingobacteriales bacterium. GTDB lineage: Bacteria > Bacteroidota > Bacteroidia > CAILMK01 > CAYYUA01 > CAZLQF01. Next base: position 88,608 of record CAZLQF010000004.1, on the reverse strand, counting down.
CGAATCTGTTCAGTGGCTTCGTTGTTTCCCTTCAAAACTTCCTTGTTCAGTATCCTTAAAGCTTCCTCAGCATCCGGACCTATCCTTAATCTTAAGAGGGCTTCCCTTTCACCCCGGAAAATAGCCAATAACCGATGGGCCGGACATTTATTAAGCTTTTCCCTATAGTCAAAGTAATCCCTGTACTTATGTGCTTTTTCTTTTTTATTTTTCAACACTTGAGAAGTGATAAAAGCCTTCCGCTCAAAAAGATTTCTGAGCCTTTGCCTGGCGGATTGATCCTCATTGACCCATTCTGCTATTACATGCCTTGCTCCTTCCAAAGCTTCACTAATAGATGGTACCTGCTCATTAAGATAAGCTTCTGCTAAACGCCTTACATCTTCCGAAGCCTGTTTCCATAAATGCAAAGCCAATGGTTCGAGCCCTTTCTCTTTGGCTTTAATGCCCTTGGTCTTTTTCTTGGGTTTATAGGGCAGGTAGAGATCTTCTAAATCCCTCATTGACCAAGTTTTCTCAATTTTGCTTTGCAGTTCTTGGGTCAGATTGCCTTGCTCCCGGATGGTTTTTAGGATGGTCTGCTTCCGCTGATCAACCTCCTTTAATTGCTTTAAATATTCTTGTATATGAGTAATTTGGACTTCATCCAAACTTCCGGTATCCTCCTTGCGATAGCGGGCAATGAAAGGAACAGTGGCATCAGCTTCCAATAATTGTATGGTGGGCTCCACTTGCTGATAAGGAATTGAAACTTGTTGACTGATAATCTTACCATGGTCCGAATTCATAAATATTAGCACATCAGGTTTATACCAGAGAAAGCTATGAGATCAATCCCCGGCATTGAAGCCGGGGTAAAAACTTCATAAGCTACCATGGCCACTTAAAAGCAAAATATGTTGGTTTAAGCTTTTCTTGGCCTTACAATTAAGGCAATTAAATAAAAATCACTCGCCTTGTCCTAATGAATAAGCCCTTTCGCCATCAATTTGGTAGAGGTGCTCGGTTTTAATAAAGTCAAAACCCGCTTCATCAAGTCGCTGAAGTAGATTTACTACTTCCTCGTGCGTTATTGTTTCGTTTTTGGCAACAAACCTGCACCGCCAATGATCGGTTGAGAAGGTTTCGGGATAACCGCCGGGGTAAACTTTGACCCCCCGATTGGTGATCATTTTAAGTTTAAGATGAAGGCCAGCTAACGCTTCCAGTTTTTTCCCAATGTCATCCGGATTTCTGTCTTCACCAGTCCAATCAATAAAGACATCTACTCCGACCAATTCCTTATCACCGCTTTTAACAGCTGGGTCCTTCAATTTGATGACATCTTCCTTAGCGCCAGCATCCTCGGGCTTCAAGGTTTCGGGCTTTTGGCCCAATCTTTCGACAACCGCATCAGCAAAGCCTTGGGTGCCCACTTTTTGCTTGCTTAGATCCTGTCTGTAAATATCTGGTGTATGAATGCCATCTTCCAACGTTTTTAGCCAAGCATTGGATATGTTGGTTGCAGCTTCAGTATCCCCTACGTGGTTCAGCATCATTATGGCAGCATTCAGCAAGCCAGAGGGATTGGCAATCTGCTGGCCGGCTATATCAGGTGCTGAACCGTGAATGGCCTCGAACATAGAGCATTCCTTGCCAATATTAGCGGAGCCTCCCAAACCAACAGAGCCAGCAAGCTGAGCTGCGATATCAGAGATTATATCTCCATACAAATTCAGCGTCACCACTACGTCAAAGTTTTCAGGCTTGGTAGCCATTTCTGCCGCCCCGATATCAATAATGCGGACATCGCTTTCGATTTGGGGATACGCTTTAGCAATTTCATCAAATACCTCATGGAACAAACCATCCGTATGTTTCATGATATTATCCTTGACCATGCAAGTAACCCGCTTGCGCCCATGTACTTTCGCATATTCAAAAGCATACCGGATTACATTTTCACAACCCGGTCTTGTGATCAATTTTAAGCACTGCACCACCTCATTGGTTTGTTGATGTTCAATGCCCGCATACAAATCTTCTTCGTTCTCCCGCACTATTACCATGTCCATCTCAGGGTGATTGGACTGTACATAGGGCGCATAAGCAATACAAGGCCGAACATTGGCATACATTGCCAGTGATTTACGTAAGGTAACATTCAGGCTTTTGTAGCCCCCTCCTTGGGGTGTTGTAATGGGTGCTTTTAAAAGTATTTGGTTGCGTCTAATTACATCCCAGGATTCAGGCTTAATGCCTGAGGTATGCCCAGATTCGAACACTTCTTTACCCAATACCACTTCTTCATAATCAAGGTTGGAATTTGCTGCTTTCATAATTTTTAAAACAGCATCCATAATTTCAGGACCTATTCCGTCTCCTTTGGCTACAGTAATTTTGGTGTTAGCATTTGTCATATTGATCAGTTGTTTTTTAAATATTCCAATAATTCATTCGATACATCAAGATTGCCGGCCAATATTTGCCGCCCAAATAAGAAATCAGTTTTACCTTCAAAATCCATTACCTGGCCACCAGCCTCATTAACTATCAGGGAGCCTGCCGCAACATCCCAAGGTTTTAAATTAAACTCATAATACCCGTCAAAACGTCCTGCAGCCGTATAGCAAAGGTCTACAGCAGCACTTCCCATCCTTCTTACGCCCCTGCTATTAAGGATTGTTTCTCTCAAAATTTGAATGTATTGATCCACCCAAGCAGGTTCATTAAAAGGAAATCCAGTAGCCAGCATTGCATCTTTCAATGCCTTAGTGGGTGAAACGCTAATAGGTTTTTGATTCAAATAAGCCCCACCGCCTTCATAGGCATGGAAATATTCATTTCGGTTGATTTCTAAAACAACTCCTATTTTCAACTTGCCATTTTCCATGAGGGCAATACTAACGCTGTAAACCGGAATTTGATGGATGTAATTGACCGTACCATCCAAAGGATCGATGATCCATGAAAATTCCTGTTCCTGATATTTTTGATGCGTTTCTTCGGCAAGAAACGATGCTTCCGGAACAATCTTTCCCAATTCATGGATGAGCAATTTTTCCGTTTCTACATCCACATAAGTTACAAGGTCGTTTTTGGCTTTGAAGTTAACATCTTTTGATTGGAGTTTAGCTTGTTCGGCTTCAATAAAATTTTTTGCCTTTTCTGCTACAGTTAGAACCTGTTCGCAGATTTTACTGTAATCCATTAAGCAGTTTCAGATTTTTCCGTTTTTTGTTTTTATTACTTTTTAAAATCGGTTAATATTGAGGTTTAAATATCTAATTTGTTGAGAAAGGAAAGAAATTTTTTAAAAATAAAGTAGTACTCACATGAGTTACGGGTATTTTGGCGGTTCCTACGGCCCCCAGAGAAATTACAACGTTATTTATCCCCTTTTATTTGCATTGGTGGTAGCATTTGGAATGCTGGCAGGAGCCAAGATGCATAAGGACAACCAAGAAGAGGCTAATAAAAACAAGGCGCCTCAATTGAAAGTTGGCGAAGTAATGTCTTACATTAACAATGCTTATGTGGACAAGGTGAACAATGCTGAATTAGGAGAAAAAGCCATATCAGGGATGCTTAAGAACCTCGATCCGCATTCTGTTTATATTCCTGCTAAAAAACAAAAACAACTTAATCAACCTCTTAAAGGCAATTTTGAAGGAATTGGCGTTGAGTTCAACATCCTTAAAGATACGATCATTGTAGTTTCTCCAATTTCAGGCGGGCCGTCTGAAGAAGTAGGCATTAAAGCCGGTGACAAGATCATTAAGATTAAAGGCGAGGATGTAGCAGGTGAAGGGATTACCAACCAAGATGTAATTGATCAATTAAGGGGTAAAAAAGGTACCAAAGTTGATGTAACCATCAGCAGGAAAGGGGTCAATGACCCTATGAAATTTACCATAACCCGGGATAAAATACCGCTAAATAGTGTAGATGCAACCTACATGGAAAATGACCTAACCGGCTACATCAAGATTAACCGGTTTTCGGCCAAAACTAGTAATGAATTCAATAACGCGCTTGTTCAATTAAAGGAGCAAGGGCTTGAAAACTTGATCCTGGACCTGCGCGAAAATCCTGGTGGCTATTTAAAAGCTGCCATTAACATTGCTGATGAGTTCTTGAAAGACGATAAAATGATCGTTTATACCAAAGGTAGGGCTCGGGACAAAAAAGTTTACAAAACCTCAGGAGGCGGCAAATTCCAGGATGGAAAGCTTATCATTCTTGTTGACAGGGGATCTGCTTCAGCCAGTGAAATTGTTTCCGGTGCAGTACAAGACCATGACCGCGGTTTGGTCGTAGGAAGGAGAACATTTGGTAAAGGTTTGGTGCAAGAACCTTATGAATTAAAAGATGGCTCAGTCGTTAGACTAACTGTTGCCCGATATTACACGCCCACTGGAAGGTGTATTCAAAAGCCTTACGACAATGGCATTAAAGAATACCACAAAGAATTAATAAAACGAGATGAGCAGGGCGAGCTGATGCATAAAGACAGCATTAAATTTGCTGACAGCCTCAAATACAAAACGCCCCAAGGTCGTGTCGTTTATGGCGGAGGTGGTATTATGCCTGATATTTTCGTTCCTATGGACACTTCGGAGCGAACCCAATATTTGAAAAAGCTCCTCCAAAAAGGGCTTATGAATGAATATGCTTTGAATTACGTCAATGATAACCGAAAATCATTGAAGAATGATTACGAATCCTCGAACGATTTCATTGAGAATTTCAAAACGCGTGGCCCGCTTATGGATGGATTTGTCAATTTTGCAGACCGAAAGGACGTTGATTACAACAGTAGTAGCATCAAAACTTCCTGGAATACCATAACCACCACTTTAAAAGCGCTTATTGCCCGTCAAATTTGGGAGGAAGATGTTTACTTCAAGATAAGAAACCAAAACGACAATGCTTATCTAAAAGCCGTGGAGCTCATCAAGGAGGATGCATTTGCAGAACGAAACCTCCGGTTTTAAGAATTAATGCTCAATAAATAAAGTTAAAATTTACATAATACAGCCATTATTAAAACTTTCCTTATAAGTCCCCAACCCCCTGAATTAATTATTGGTGGACAATACATTTACTAAAATATGCACATAAACATTAAATGCCTTATTTATTTGGAAGAAGCATAATTAGCCTCCGGGTCCGAATTTCTTTCCTAAAAGCATAAATGATTGGTTGCTACAAATTGAAATGCTACTAAACTCCTGAACCAGATCCATTGGGGTAAAGTTTTGGTCCTGTGACTTTTATAAAAAAGTAACCAATAACTGTGGCCGTGATGTTTTTTCCGGTTTAAATACGTTTGGGCTTTTTCCTTGTCGCATATCAAGGAAAATTATAATTGTTGTCAAAGCAAGCATATTTACCACGTATTTATGGTTATGGGTTGATTTTAGCTTCATTCATGAAATTCTTTAATATGCTATGAACCAACCCATCGTTTGAAAGCTTCAACTTGGTTGACTATGAAAAAAATCAAGCCCATTTGTTTATTTGAACGCTTATTTTACGCGTCAAATTAAAAGACAGATTGGTTTATTAAAGAATCCAGCAGCGTCAAAGGGCTCAAAAATTAAAAAATCTTCTTCAAAGATCAAGGTCGTCTATCATGTTGAAGCAAATCGCAAGTACTAAAAACTAAAGAGCAGGCTCATTTTTATTGGCCAATTGGCCGCAAGCTGCATCAATATCTTCTCCACGACTGTTGCGGATGTTAACAACCAGATTTTTACCTTCCAATATCCCTTTAAAGCGCTGGGTACGATTTTCGGTGGATGCCTGGTAAGGGCTTGTTTCAACCGTATTGTATTCAATAAGATTAATCTTGCATGGCGTGATTTTGCAAAATTCAGCTAAGGCCTCCGCATCCTCGGGATTGTCATTGAATCCGTTTAACAAGGTATATTCATAAGTGATCCGGATTCCTGTTTGATGATAAAAATAATGGACAGCTTCTTGAAGGGCCTCAATAGAATTGGCTTTGGTCTCAGTGATGGGCATAATTTGCTTGCGTTTTTCCTCATCAGCTACGTGAAGCGAAAGGGCAAAATTGACCCTTAGTTGTTCATCGGCCAATTTTTTGATCATCTTAGCCACTCCTACTGTTGATACGGTTATTCGTTTAGGCGACATCGCCAAGCCGTCATTGGAAGTAATTCTATCAATAGCTTTTGTAACGTTGTTAAAATTCAGTAATGGCTCTCCCATTCCCATGAAAACAATATTGGTAACGGGTTGATCGTACAATGCCCTTGCTCGAGCATCTATTAATACCACCTGGTCGTAGATCTCATCATAATTGATATTGCGCTTTAAATCAATAGAACCCGTGGCACAAAAACGGCATGATAGGCTACAACCAACCTGGGAAGAAATACAGGCGGTCATTCGGTCGCCCAATGGAATTAAAACGCCCTCTGTTAGATACCCATCGTGTAGTTTGAAACCAAATTTAACCGTACTATCTTCACTAATGGCTTCACTCGCAATTTTTACGGGATTGATCTCATAATGATTCGCCAGATTTTCGCGCAGAGGTTTGGATAAATTGGTCATGCCATCGAAGGAATCAGCTCCTTTTTGCCATAGCCACTCGTGAAGTTGTTTAGCACGGAACTTTGGCTCACCAAGGTCCTGTATTAACTCTTCCAGCGCTTGGTCACTAAAATGCCTTATGTTGGATTTATTGCTCATTTTGATGGTAGCTCAATGCAGTAACTAAGGGTGCGGATTTCAAAATTTGTTTCTGATGATATACAATTCACCTTAGCAAAAAGTTAATGGCTCAACACAAGTTGATGAATTGAGTTCAAAGTTCTCAAATTCGATCAGCCTTGAAGTAATTGAGTGATCTACTTTAATTATTTTTCAAGAACTGCCTTAAGACGTAATTCAGAATCCCACCATTTCGATAGTATTCGACCTCGATCTCAGAATCCAACCTGCATATGGCTTCAAAATCAATGGTAGCACCATCCGATTTTTTGGCTTGAACTTTCACCTTCTGTCCTGGTTTCAATCCTTCGGAAATACCAGTTATGGTAAATGTTTCTTTACCATCCAAGCTTAAAGATTCTGCATCCTTACCTTCCGGGAATTCTAAAGGTAAAACACCCATGCCAACCAAGTTACTACGATGAATTCGTTCATAACCTGTAGCAATTACTGCTTTCACGCCCAGTAGTTTGGTACCTTTGGCTGCCCAATCACGAGAAGAACCTGTTCCATATTCCTTACCAGCAAGCACCACCAAGGGTGTATTTTCTTCTTGGTACTTCATGGCAGCTTCAAAAACGGACATTTCTTCTCCTGATGGGATGTGTGTAGTGTAACCGCCTTCTTTACTGGCAAGATGGTTTTTGATTCTCACATTGGCAAAAGTTCCCCGCACCATGACTTCGTGGTTACCCCTTCTGGAACCATAGGAGTTAAAATCCCTGGGTTTTACACCATTGGCTTCAAGGTAACGGCCAGCCGGAGAATCTTGCTTAATAGCACCAGCCGGTGATATATGATCGGTTGTTACAGAATCGCCAACTTTTAACAATGCCCTGGCGTCATGTATATCTTTGGGATCCTCTGGGTTTTCGGAAATGTTTTTGAAGAATGGCGCTTCCTTAATGTAAGTAGAATCATCGCTCCACTGGTAATCGGTGCCAGTTGGTGCTTCTAACTGTTGCCATTGTTCTTCACCTTCAAAGATTTGGCTATAAGTATCCTCATAGTCTTTAAGGTCAATGGCTGTGTTAACCATTTCATTGATTTCTTGCTGGCTTGGCCATATGTCCTCCATATAAACCGGATTGTTGTTGGAATCATAGCCTAATGGATCTTCCAAAAGATTGATATCCACCCTTCCAGCTAAGGCATAAGCAACGACCAGCATGGGAGAAGCCAGGAAGTTCATTTTAACTTGGGGATGAACCCTTGCTTCAAAATTCCTATTACCAGAAAGCACGGAGGAGAGCACGAGATCGCTTTCTTCAACAGCTTTTTCAAGTTCGGGAAGCAAAGGACCACTGTTTCCTATGCAAGTAGTACACCCATACCCTACCAAGTAAAAGCGTAAAGCTTCAAGCGGTTCCAATAAACCTGAGCGTTTAAGATAATCAGTTACAACTTGAGAACCCGGAGCCAAGCTAGTTTTCACCCATGGTTTGACATCCAACCCAAGTTCAACAGCTTTTTTGGCTACAAGGCCTGCTCCCAGCATTACGGATGGATTCGAAGTGTTGGTGCAACTGGTTATGGCAGCAATGGCCACAGCCCCATCACTTATTAAATATTCCTGATCCTGGGTGGTAACCTTTATGGTTTTTTGTTGGTTTGTTTTTACCTGAACATCCTCATTACCATTTTGTGTGGATTCATACTCAAATTGGAATCCGGAGCCACCCTCGTTCAACCATGCAGATTCACTTCTTTGAGCGTCCGGAACATAAGAGCGGTTGTACTCAGATGACAACAATTCCTCAAATTTATTCTTAAGTTTTTGAACTTCGATTTTATCCTGAGGGCGTTTTGGGCCGGCTACCGAAGGTTCAATTTCTGACAGGTTAAGATCGAGCACATCGGTGTATTCTATTTCGTCTTCATTTTCCCGCCATAACATGTTGTCCTTGCAATATTCCTCCACGAAATTGATTTGCTCTTCAGGCCTGTTGGTGCGTTTCATGTAATCGAGGGTTTGGTCGTCAATTGGGAAATAAGTGACCGTGCAACCAAATTCAGGCGACATATTGGAGATGGTGGCTCTGTCAGGCACCGTGAGGTTATCGAGTCCTGGCCCAAATACTTCCACAAACTTACCTACCACGCCATATTCACGCAAAAGCTTGGTAATGGTTAAAACCATGTCAGTAGCTGTTACGCCTTCCTGTAATTTGCCTGTAAGCCTGAGTCCGATCACTTGGGGGCAAAGGAAGTAAATGGGCTGGTCTAAAATAGCAGCCTCAGCTTCAATACCACCAACACCCCAGCCAAGTACACCAATGCCATTTACCATGGGCGTATGGGAATCAGTGCCCACCAAGGTGTCTGGAAAGGCCCATCCGTCCCTTTCAACAACGCCGCTGGCGAGGTATTCCAAATTTACTTGGTGGCAAATGCCCATGCCTGGTGGTACCACAGTAAAGTTATCCAATCCTTGCTGGCCCCATTTGAGGAGCTGATACCGTTCCTTGTTCCTTTCGTATTCTTTTTCCACGTTTTTCTTATAGGCGTTTTCTGTACCAAAGTAATCCACTTGTACAGAATGGTCGGTTACAAGATCTACAGGTATGGAAGGATTGATTTTAGTGCCATCTTTGCCTTTGCGAATGACCTCACTACGAATAGAAGCCACATCTACAATAGCAGGAACACCTGTAAAATCCTGCATCAAAACCCTGGCAGGCTTGTAAGGAATATCATTCCCTGATCCTTGAGGATTCCAATTTCTAAGGGTTTCGACATGATCATCCCTTACCGCAAAACCATCGTGATTGCGCAATGCATTTTCCAAAAGAATTCTAATAGAAAATGGGAGTTTATTGATATTATAACCATTTTGTTGTTGTTCTTTCAGTGAAGCGATTTTTTGTTTCATAATTTATCTATTTAATAATATAGTTTATTTATAATTGAACACCTATAATTTAATCTTAGTTGAGTTTTAGCTTTGAATGCAAATTTATGGCTACTGGCCTGCTTCACCTAATTTAAAAAAGGCTTTTTGCTTGAAACTACCTGGATGGTTTGATTGGTTAAAAATCGATTATTAACAGGTCAAACTAAATGTTTTGACTCGTTTTGTTAGGGGTTAAGCCACAATATTCAACCCAATTATCAAATTAAGTGACTGAAGGGCAATTTACTCTTCCTTATCATCACCCCTAAAAAACCCCTTTCGAACGTCAAACCTCAAGGAAATCACATGGGAGTATTGCGCTATGGATTGGTCGCCAATATCGGTAAAGGCATAATCCAGTTGGGCCACTTTAAATTGTAATCCTACTCCAATATTAGGTTGATAGGTGAGCACTTCCTCGTTTTCTTTCGGTTTTACATTGGTTTCTTCCTGGAAATTACCAATTCCTCCGCGAATGAAAGCTATATCCCACATGCCAAATTCCAAACCAGCACGGGGTGCAATGCTCATGAAACCTGTACTGAGCAAGGTATTGCGTTGACCGTCAAAAGTCGTTACAAGGTCAATTTCAGAGGATAGTTGAAAATTATTGGAAATGCCCCATTGGTGATTTACTCCAAGAATTGCTTTAGGAAGGGTTATTTCAATTGAGTTTTTAGGGATGATATTTCCCGTTCGCGTCAAGACCTCTTTTTGGTCTTCATTAAAAGAAAAAGACCAGGCATTAAAAGTGGTTGTAACATCTCGTAACATCACGCCAAAAGTAAAATCATCCTGTTGGTATTGCGCTCCGGCATCCAAGCCAAAACCCCATGCCCTGGCAAAAGGGCCAGCTTTCCGATGCACCAGTTTGAAATTACCGCCTACCCTGAGTTGGTCGTTGAGTTTGCGCCCATAAGAAAACAAAAATCCATAATCAACGGCTGAAAAGCCTGTGACACGGCTGTAATCAACCCTTCCGGTTTCATCAATCAGCTCCAATGTATTGGGGATGTCATCTACGCCAAAACGAATGACTGATAGGGCCAGGTGATTCTTTTCATCAATTTTAACACCAAATCCACCATAATCATAATTGGCAATTCCGGCAAAGTATTCAGAATGCATTAAGGAAAGCTGAAGATTGGGATCAATTCTTGTAAGCCCGGCCGGGTTCCAATAACCGGCCGTTACATCATTTACTGATGCTACTTGCGCATTCCCCATGCCAAGGCTTTTTGCACTTACCCCTATCGATAAAAATTCATTGCTGTATTTCCTCGTTTGCCCTTGCACCGAAATAACGAGTAAGCATAAAGCAAGAACTGCAATTAATCCTCTCATGATTGCCGGTAATTTTGTAACTCCTGACCTAACATGTCAAAATGCTTATTCAAATATTCCTCGATGTCAAATATAACATTTTGGATGTACTCATCATTCTCTTCACCCAAGGGTGGATGATTAACCCGCTCAAAAGTTCTGTTTAAAGCACGAATAAATTTTTGATTATAAGGATAATCATAGAGGTATTGGGCAGATTTAAATTTATCAAACACCTTAAAAAGGCGTTCCCAATAAGTGGTATTGGTTTGGTAAAAGAAATCCTGAACCGGATCTTTTCGTATAAGATTGAGGTCTTGGTAAAAACGTTCTAAAATTTCCGGTTCTTTTTTAATTATAAGCCGGTCAAGCATGATCTCTAATAATACATGCACCACAAAAAACATCCGGAACTCCCCCTTATCAAGCCTTTTAGCAGCCAAATGGTCCTTGACGGCTTGGGTTTGTTTAGTAAAAAATTCAGAGTTATGGAAGAAGTGATCAAGGTCCAGGTGACGAAGTACCCCAAGAAAAATATCGAACGCGGGCTCTTGTTGAAATTTCCTTTCAACATTGCCTTTAATTTTCCAACCTCTTTTGGCAATACCCATAAGGTCAGGAAGGATCAAGCCAAAGTTAAAATATGCATCCCCTTCAATACCATCAAAATAATAATGGGCCAGAAAATTCATGGGTTAAATATAATGATTTGCGCTTAGAATAGTACATGATTAATAAATCAGTGATTGATCAACCTATTTTGCACAAGTAATTTAGCAATCACCGCTCAATAAATACAATAATCCAAATGTTTGAATTCATAAGTCTTAAATTTGTTCCAGTTCTTCAAAACACTTGAGGGCCCTTAAACCTTTTATAATAAACCCATCGACTGTATGAATTACTTGTTTCTTTCAATTTCGTTGTCAGTGATCTGCCTAATGTACTTGCACGGATGCCAACCTTCAAAAAAAGATACTGATAGCATCATCCAAAAAACGATAGAGACTCATGGCGGAGCAAAAATGGATCAAGTTCAAATAGACTATGACTTCAGGGACAAGCATTACACCACAACCTTGAAAAACGGAACCTATCATTACCAACGAACTTACGAGGACACCGCTGGCAACCAATATAAGGCGGTACTCAGCAATGACAGTTTATACCGGGAGGTGAATGGTCAAAAAGTGGTTCTTTCAAAAGATGAGAAAGCTGGACTTAGAGGTTCATTGGACGCTGTCAATTACTTTTTCCTTTTACCTTATAAACTTAAGGACCCAGCTGTTCAATCTCAATATATGGGTTCCGTAAACCTCCATAAGTCCCCCTACAAGAAAATCCGGGTCACTTTTAAAGAAGGGGCGAATGGTCAAAACCATCAAGATACTTTTCTGTATTGGATTCATGAGAACAATTATACCATGGATTTTCTGGCCTATAAGTACCAAACAAATGGTGGTGGGATGCGCTTCAGGGTTGCTGACAAGCCCAGAACCATTAAGGGAATCCGGTTCCAGGATTACCTTAATTTAGCACCTGTTGATTCATCGGTCAACTTTGTAAAAATTGACAGCTTTTACAAGGAAAATGAAGTAAAGCGGGTATCGGAAATCCGTAAAAAGAATATTGAAGTTACGCTATTAAAATAAATGTTCAAGTTATAATCACTCGAGACTTTACGCTTAAATTGGTCAAGTACCATATTTTTATGAAGCCTCCCCAAATCAAGTTTTCTAAAAGCTTTACCCCATTCAGGAATTTTTAACCATAATGAATCGATTACCATTCATGAAATACGGCTAAAAAACAAGAGTTTTAATGATTGGAATACGGCATTGAGTATTTACCCTCATTGCTCGCTAACCTTTTGATGATCCTAAGATCCCGAGAAAAGCAACTAGTTAACCATAACCTTCTCAAACAATTTTAATGCTGTAGAACTATTTGATCCTAAGCTCATAAGGCAAGATGGCATAGGCCCCACTTTCCATATTTTTTAGCTCTTTAAGCCTTTGAAAGTGCTTATAGTTTTCTCCAAGTTCGGATTTTACCATGGATTGCTTAATATCAGCTCCAAAATTCTTTAAAAATTGGTCAAAAGGTCCTTTTTGCTCAGGTAAGTATTTAATATCATATTCTTCTAAATCAGCTTTGCTGGCTGCAATGTTGATGGCTTTCTCAATGCCTCCGATTTCATCAACAAGGCCAACTTCTTTAGCATCTTCACCGGACCATACGCGGCCTCTTGCCAATGAATCTACCTTATTTACAGGCATCCCGCGACCTTGGGCTACTTTTGAAAGGAAATCATCATAAATGTCCCTTATGAACGTGCGCATGATTTCCTTTTCTTTTTCCATCATAGGGCGGTTGGGATTACCTAAATCCGCATATTTAGCCGTTTTAACCCGGTCAAAAGTTACGCCTAATTTTTCATTAAAGAATTTCTGCCAATTCATTAAAATACCGATCACACCTATAGAACCTGTAATGGTATTGGGTTGTGCTACAATGGTATCTGCTGAAGCAGAAACGTAGTACCCACCTGAAGCAGCGAGATCACCCATGCTTACAATAATCGGTTTTTCTGCCTTAGTTAATTTAACCTCGCGCCAAATAACATCAGAAGCCAATGCACTACCTCCTGGTGAATTAACTCGTAAAACAACGGCTTTAACATCCTCATTTTTACGTGCGCTTCTTATGGCCTCTGACATTCGTTTAGACCCTATATTCTCAGAATCACCACCTTTTAATCCTATGGGACCTGTGGCATAAATTACAGCTATTTCACTATCTGCTGTATTTTGTCCCCAATCATCAGCTTTTTTGCTGTATTTTTGAAGACCAACCGTATTTAAATCTTCACCTTCTTTAATTCCAGATTTTTCTTTCAGCATGTTAAGGACTTCATCCCTGTAAGCCAATTGATCAACAAACCCATGTTCAACAGCGTCCTCAGCATTTCTGACCATTAAACTATCAGCGATGGTCTTGAGCCTTGAAACCTTAATGTCTCTTGATTCTGAAATCGCTTCCAAATGGGTATGGTAAAATGTATTGAGCAACTCGTTCATTTGCTCACGGTTGGCATCGGTCATTTCTTTATGGGAGAATGATTCACCAGCACTTTTGTATTTACCCATTTTAATAACGTTGGGTTCGATTTCCAGTTTATCAAAGAGCCCTTTGTAAAAAGTCATTTCCGAATGCATGCCATTGAACATAAACATTCCTTCAGGCTGTAAGTATATGCTATCAGCCAGCGAAGCCAGGTAATAAGATTGTTGCGTCATCATATCTCCATAGGCGTAAATGAATTTACCGCTTGATTTATAGGATTTGAGTTTATTGTAAATTCCCTTTACAGTTGCTCTGCTCGCAGGCACAACGGATAAATCTAAAAATACTCCTTTGATTTTGTCATCGGTCTTTGCATGCTCAATGGATTGTAAAACATCGCTTATCGCAATAGGCTTGGGTTGATCTTGCAAGGTGTACATAACATCCTTAAAAGGATCATCCGAGGTCCTTTCAACAATAGGTTGATCAAGCCCTATTTTAAGGATGCTTTTCTCTTCAATTTTAGCCTGCTGACCACTTTGAAAACCTTTGGTCATTGTAGCGACACTACCAATTCCAATAAACAGAAATGTAATTGTAATCACTAATAAGATGATATTGGCGACAATAAAGCCAACCATGCTGGCAAGCGTAAATTTCAGAAATTCTTTCATATCGATTGTAATTTGCTTAATTTAGAATATCAAATTTCTACAAAAATCCTTTATTGATCTTAACGCGCAATAAAAATCCTTTTCTTGTAATTGTTATTTCCTTCTTTAATGTTTAGAAGCAAGACATTATTGCCATTTGGCTTAAAGTTGATAATCCTGTGGTTTGAATCTTTAACAGTTAATTGCTTAACTAGTTGACCTGAGAGGTTTGTAAATGTTAATTCATAATCTCCAACCCTGGGAAATTTTACATAAACTTCACCATTTGCTGGATTGGGGTAAACAGTAAATTGGTTCTTGGCATTTTCATTTTTAGCGGTAGTGCTTATTGGCTCATTCACCTGAATGGGCAAGGATACATTTTGTTGCTGATCTGCATTGGTACTGAAATTTAATTGGCCTGTTTTACTGATACCTTGGGTAGTAGAAATGTGTGCCACTTTTATTTTAACTGATTGACCAGGTGGTATCGAGTTAGGTTTGGTTAACAAATCAAAACCATTGCCTTTTACAGTCCAGTTTGATAAAGAGATCGGTTCATTGCCTTCATTGCCAACCTCGAAATTAAACCTTGCGGAATCACTATTCTTGGAAGTTCGAAATATTACTGAATCCAACGGTACAATAAGTTGCCGGGTTTGAGGCCTGGAAGCTGTGCCGCTTATTGAGGAAATCCTCTCCAAAAACTCAGGATGATCCACAAAAGGATTACGGTTGTTTTGTAGTTGGTAAATCTCATCATTCCGGTCTTGTTCTTCCTGATCAGGGGGATGTTCTTTGGACCAGGTGCGCAATACATCTTCATGACTGGAAAGAAAGTTATTGTAATCCTGATACCGGATTACAAAATAGAACATTGCCCTTGCGGAGGCTCCTTTTTGTTCATTCCTCGGCTCAAATTTGTTACTCCCAGCTTTTGAGCCGCCTTTCTGCCAATTAGGGTTACTCACAGTGCTAAGCATATAATTCGAACGCCTGCTATTGGCCTCAACATCGGTCGGGAACAAGTGATGAATGTCGGAGCGCTCTGGTTCATTTTGATTGAATTTACTTTGCGGAAATGTATGTTCGCAATTAAATTGATTGCTATTGGCACCTGACCTTGTAGTAAAACTCGCTTTCCGGCCGGTATAAACACCTTCGACTTGGCCATTTTCATTATAAATGCTTGCATACATCTCATCCCGGGCATAAGTATAACCTAAACTGTTATGATTATCGACAATATTGGCTAAAGCAGATTTTAAATTTTCACCCCATTTATTTTGCGTAGCCGAGTAATAAGAATTTGGATATTTTCCCAATCCTTCCAAGTTGATGGCATAACCACCCTTACCTTGAGCAGCAGTTAAATACAATTCAGAATTATGGTACACATTATGATCCGGATCAAAACGGACCCAAAGCGCCTCCTCGCCATTTGCAGGTATTTCTATGGCGGATTTAGCCACAGAATACGCAGGATGAGGCGCTTTTATGATTTTAAATTTAGCTTTTTGGCCGGTTAAGTTTTGTATAACCACTTTTGAGCTATCTGGTTTGGTAGTGGGTACTTCTCCAAAATCAATTTGAGATGATTGAAATTCGAAATATTGAGCGTTAAGCGCAAGTGGAACCAACAACACAAAAACATAAACTAAAACCTTCATGTCCCTTCATTTTAAAGGCGGGAAATTAGGAAAATTTCATTGCTTCCAAAATTCGGATGAATATTTCCCTTTCAGCAAATACCAATGTACCTTTGCAAACTTAACCCCTAAACCCCATAGAATGGAATGGTTCAAAAGCCTTAGCCCTATCTGGCAAGCTTTGCTGGCTACCTGTTTTACTTGGGGGTTTACCGCACTTGGCGCTTCTCTGGTCTTTTTCATGAAATCTTTTAATCAAAAACTGCTGGATGGCATGATGGGTTTTGCCGGGGGCGTAATGATTGCTGCCAGTTTTTTCTCCTTATTGTTACCGGCCATGGAAATGGCATCAGCCAATGAAACGGTTCCGACTTGGTTGCCAGTGGTTGTCGGATTTTTATTAGGAGGAGGAGCCATTGCTTGCATTGACAAAATCATGCCTCACTTACACATTGGATTTCCACAGAAAGAAGCTGAAGGGCCATCCACCAGCTTACACCGAAGCATGTTGTTGGTATTGGCTATTACGCTTCATAACATACCCGAGGGCTTAGCCATTGGCGTTGCATTTGGATCTTTGGCTCAAAATCTTCCTGCCGCAACATTTTCAGGTGCTACTACCCTTGCTTTAGGAATTGGTATTCAAAATTTCCCAGAAGGGACTTCGGTATCCATGCCTTTAAGACGTGAAGGTTTTACAAAAGTTAGAAGCTTTTTTTATGGTCAAGCATCTGCTATTGTTGAGCCAATAGCTGGCGTTTTAGGCGCTGTGGCTGTAATGTTGATCAAACCCCTACTACCTTATGCCATGGCTTTTGCTGCTGGGGCCATGATTTATGTGGTGGTAGAAGAATTAATCCCTGAATCTCAACTTAAGGGCAATACAGACCTTGCAACATTGGGATTGATGGGCGGATTTGCAATTATGATGGCTTTGGATGTTGGTTTAGGATAAAGATTGCTATATTTGTACAGTTAATGCGAATATCACTATTATTTTAATTGTCCATAATTTTATAAAATTGAATCCAAAAAAATGCATGTATAATGAGAACGGTTACAGATTTTAATTTTCAGGGTCAAAGGGCTTTGGTAAGGGTTGACTTCAACGTGAAGTTGGATAACCATTACAATGTAATTGACGATACCCGAATTAAAGCATGTTTACCTACCATTAACAAAATTATCAACGAAGGCGGAAAAGCAATTTTAATGTCTCATATGGGAAGGCCCAAAGGCCAATACCATGAGTCGTTCTCATTTAAGCATCTGGTTAATCATCTGTCAGGTTTGCTGAAAACAGAGGTTAGGTTTTATGAAGATTGTATAGGAGATGATGTAATTCAAAAGATTAATAACGAGTTGCAAGAAGGAAAAGTGGCTTTACTTGAAAACCTTCGTTTTCATAAAGCAGAAAAGCAAGGGGATGAAAGTTTTGCCAAACAACTTGCTGAATTGGGGGATGTTTACATTGATGATGCCTTTGGAACTGCTCACCGCGCCCACGCATCTAACTACACGGTAGCCCAGTATTTCGACCCTGAGCACAAAATGGCAGGGAGCTTGATGACATCAGAACTTGAACATGCCCACCATGTTGTTAATACCCCCGAACATCCTTATACTGCCATTATCGGTGGTTCTAAAGTTTCTGACAAAATTCAATTGATCCGTTCTTTAATGAGTAAAGCCGATCACATCCTTATCGGAGGTGGCATGACCTACACTTTTCTAAAGGCTCAAGGCTATCAAATAGGCAACTCAATGGTTGAAGAAGACAAACTTGAACTTGCCAGTTCACTTATTAACGAGGCTGCAAGCAACCATGTAAAACTACATGTACCCATAGATTCTGTAATTACCAAATCGATCACCAATAAAGCTGAAAAACATATCACTGATAATTCCAATATACCTGAGGGGTATATGGGTGCTGATTTAGGCCCTAAAACTATTGAACGTTATGGTGAAATCATTAAAAGCTCTAAAACAATTTTTTGGAATGGGCCTGTTGGCGTTTTCGAAGTTGAAGGCCTTGAAGAAGGAACCCATCGCATGGCGTTGGCTGTAGCAGAAGCTACCCAAATGAGCGCTTACTCTTTAATTGGAGGAGGGGATACTGCAGCTGCTTTTGATCAATTTAACCTGGCAAACCAAGCCTCATATGTTTCTACAGGAGGCGGGGCCTTACTAACCTATATTGCTGGTAAACCACTCTCAGCGCTTGCCGCACTTGAATCTAAACATATCAAAGAAGGAGAATTCATTGATCAATAGTGGATAACGGCTCAGAATTATTTTTTATAAAATTAAGGTAGCTTCAATTTCTACCATTAACCTGACCTTGTAAAGTCTCATAATGGGCTTTTTAGGCATAATTAAATTATTCAAAGTAAGAATCACATAAAAAAAGCCCCTGAACAGATCATTTCAATCAAATCCAGGGGCAATCTAATGTAAATTATCTTTTTTACTACTTCTTAGCTAACTCGACATCAGCAGTAATATCAATTTCCTCACCTACTACCAATCCACCTGCTTCTAATGTTTTGTTCCATTCAAGCCCATAGTCAAATCGATTAATGGTGCCTGTTACTTTCCAGCCAGATTTGGTCTTACCCCATGGATCTTTAACAGTGCCATTATGAACGGCTGTAAATTCTTCTTCCTGCGTATTTCCTCGCATGGTTAATTTACCTGACATTTTGTACTTGTCGCCCTCCATTTTTTCAAGCGAAGTACTTTTGAAGGTAATCTTAGGGTATTTTTCAGCGTGAAAAAAATCTTCACCCTTCAAATGCTTGTCACGCTTTTCGTTATCGGTGTTAATGCTATTTACCATAATGTTTACATTGATGGTAGCATTTTCGAAATCGTCTCCTTCGCTTTTAATTGAACCCTCATACTCCTTAAATTCGCCTGTGACTTCAGAAATTTTCATGTGCTCAGCTGTAAACTGGATCTTAGTATGCGCTTTATCAATAGTCCATTTGGTCGCTGCATAAGCACTTGTAACTATTACTAAAAGGGCCAGCAAAGTAATTTTTAGGTGTTTCATAATTTCTTCTTTTTTAGATTCATGCAAACCTACAAAATCAATGTTGCAACATCGAATTAAAAATCATACAAAGTGTAAAACCAAATAGTTTTTATAACAACCTATTGTTTGTTTTATTTAAAACCATCAATAATGCTTTCAAAAATTTGTTGGTCTTGCTTACCAAATAACACAAACCGAACCATTCCTAAATGATTTAATCTGGGTAATGCCTCTATTACAGTATTGATAGCTACTGAAGCAGCTTCTTCGATGGGATACCCAAATGCACCTGTTGATATGGCAGGAAAGGCAACTTTACTAACCTCATATTGATCAGCCAATTCTAATGAGTTCCTGTAACAATTGGCCAGAATTTCATCTGCTGGTTCATCCTTACCATAAACAGGCCCTAAGCAATGGATCACATAATTATTGGGCAGTTCATGGCCTCCAGAAATGACAGCTTCACCAGGTTGAATCGGAGCCATTCTCATGCATTCTTCTTCAAGGCCTCTACCTGCAGCTCGATGGATGGCGCCAGCCACCCCTCCGCCAATCCTTAATTGAGCATTGGCTGCATTGACAATTGCTTCACAATCATCCTGTTTAACGATGTTTCCTTCTATACATTCCAGAACAGTGTTTGCAATATTGATTTGCATACCCCTTTTTTGGACTAAAATAATAACTAAGGAGCAGTTTTCCAATTGGCAGTGGTAATTTTACCTCGCATCCTTTCGCAGCGACATAAAACTAAATTTTAATTACCACCCACTCATACCCTTTTAAACACGATAAATCATTAATTTCGCGCTAAAACTTAAGGGGTTGGAACACATACATCCAATATTTGACCAAATATTAAATCGAAAAGACAAAGAGTGGCTTCTCAAACAAAAAGGCATTGTTGTTTGGATGACCGGTTTGTCGGGATCAGGCAAGAGTACCATTGCCAAAGGCCTTGAAAGCCAACTTCATCAAAGCGGATATATGACCAAACTATTAGATGGTGACAATGTAAGATCAGGGCTCTGTAACAACCTTGGATTTTCTCAAGAAGACCGCATTGAAAACATTAGAAGGATTGCTGAGGTATCCCGGTTATTTTTGGATACAGGGGTCATCACCATCAACTCTTTTATTAGTCCTACCCGCTCTATCCGTGAAATGGCAGGTGATATTATTGGTCATAAGGATTTTTGCGAGGTTTATGTAAATGCGCCCCTGGAAGTATGTGAAGACAGGGACGTAAAAGGCTTGTATAAAAAAGCCCGAGCTGGGGAGATCAAGGAATTTACCGGAATTCATACCGAGTTTGAAGCTCCTGTAAAACCAAGCCTGGAAATCAATACCGATCAGGAAAGTGCAGAAGAAAGTGTGAATCGGCTTTTCAACCATTTAGAAAAGATGGTATCGGTTACATGATCTTGCAGATTACCTGTAAATTTTAAAGATAAATTTTAAAAGCAAATTTAAGTACTAACTTAAGCTTTATCCTGTAATTAAAACAGAAAGTAATTTAGGCCATTTTGCTTGACTAAAAATGATGCTCAATAGTTAGAAAAAATTTTACTCTTTTATTTGTTTATCTCGGCTGATAATCACGAATTTTGCACATTCCAAAAAAACCAATATTTGAGCTATGAAGGATTATAAATTAACTCATCTGCAAGAGCTTGAAGCAGAAGCCATTTATATCATACGTGAAGTGGCTGCTCAATTTGAAAAACCCGTGCTCTTATTTTCAGGTGGTAAGGATTCGGTTTTGGTTTTGCACCTGGCTTATAAAGCATTCTACCCGGCACGGATCCCCTTTCCTATCATGCATATCGATACAGGACATAACTTTGAAGAAACAATCCAATTTCGCGACTATGTGGTAAATGCTTACGAAGCGGATCTCAAAGTTAGGAAAGTACAGGATACCATTGATGCAGGTCGCGCAAAAGAAGAAAAAGGGCCCAATGCCAGCCGTAACAAGATTCAATCGGTAACCTTAATGGAATCTATTGAGGAATTCCGTTTTGATGCAGCCATCGGTGGTGCTCGAAGGGATGAAGAAAAATCCAGGGCCAAAGAACGGTTCTTTTCCCACCGAGATGAATTTGGATCATGGGATCCTAAGAATCAACGACCGGAACTTTGGAAGTTACTGAATGGCAAGAAAGAATATGGAGAGCATTTTAGGGTGTTTCCTATCAGTAATTGGACCGAAATGGACGTCTGGCATTACATCTTGGAAGAAGGCCTTGAACTACCCTCTATTTATTTCTCTCATAAACGTAAAGTTGTTCAAAGAGAAGGCGTTTATCTTGCTGTATCCGACCTGATCCAACCTACGGAAAATGAACAAACCGAAGAGTTGGATGTGCGCTTCAGAACTATTGGTGACATGACTTGTACAGGAGCTTTCTTGTCCAATGCGTCCAACCTTCGGGAAGTCATTGAAGAAGTAGAATCTTTGAGGGTGACAGAAAGAGCAGGAAGAGCTGATGATAAGCGATCTGATTCTTCTATGGAAGATCGCAAACGAGAGGGTTATTTTTAATAAATCGCTTGCTAAATACCTAAATACAATCAAAAGCATATGGATCTCTTAAGATTTGCTACAGCTGGTAGTGTTGATGATGGAAAAAGTACCTTGATTGGCCGGTTACTTTTTGATTCCAAGACCATATTTCAGGACCAATTGGAGGCCGTAGAGGCCACAAGTAAACAACGTGGCGAAGATACCGTAAACTTTGCTTTGGTCACCGATGGCCTTAAAGCTGAGCGGGAACAAGGCATTACAATTGATGTAGCTTACCGTTATTTTGCTACGCCCAAGCGAAAATTTATCCTGGCAGATACCCCTGGCCACGTTCAATATACTCGGAATATGGTAACCGGTGCTTCTAATTCTGATCTTGCCATTATTTTAATAGATGCTCGTTATGGGGTAATTGAGCAAACAAGAAGGCATACTTTCATCACCAATCTTTTGGGTATCAACCATGTTATGGTGTGCATCAATAAAATGGACCTGGTAGAATACAAGCAAGAAGTATTCGAAAAGATCAAGGAAGATTTCCTTGCATTTGTTTCAAAAGTAAACATACCTGACCTTGAATTCATCCCCATCAGTGCTTTGGAAGGAGACAATGTGGTCCATAAATCAGAGAACATGAATTGGTATGATGGACCCTCCTTGCTATACGCCCTTGAAAATGTTCCAGTTACTACAGAATTTGATTACGTGGATAGTAGGCTTGCGGTCCAGTATGTTATAAGGCCCCGTAAAAAAGATTTTGAAGACTATCGTGGTTATGCAGGCCGGGTAAGAGGAGGTATTTTTAAACCACAGGATGAAGTTATGGTACTTCCTTCTGGTTTCAAAAGTAAGATCAAAAGCCTTAGCATAGCAGAAAAAAATCTAGACGAAGCATATCCTCCAATGTCCATTGCCTTAGAATTAGAGGATGAAATCGACATCAGCCGAGGCGATATGATCGTAAAAGAACATAACCAACCTGAAGCTAAGCAGGATATTGACATGATGATATGCTGGATGGATGAGGAGCCTTTGAATCCACGTGGAAAATATACCATCATGCACACTACCAACAATGCGAAATGCATGATCAAAGAAGTGCTTTATAAAATTGATATCAATACACTTCACCGGGTAGAAGATGACAAACAAATCAGCTTAAATGATATTGGTCGTATTAAAGTGCGTACGTCAAAACCCTTGCTTTACGACCCCTATGATAAAAACCGTGAAACCGGCAGTGTAATTATCATTGACGAAACAACCAATAACACGGTAGCAGCCGGTATGATCAATTAAGCAATAACAATTTTGCTAATAATACATTGAAAGGCAGGTTCATAAAGGCTTGGATCTGCCTTTTTTTGTCATAATAATACCTTTCAAAAAGGGTTAAGCTTGTTCTTGCTTCATGTTTTTAAGGCAGGCTTGTATGTAGGATGTAAAAATGTTGAGTTGGGGAAGGTTATAAGGCAAATATTCAGGATGCCATTGAATTCCCAAAATGAAAGGATGACCTTGATATTCAATAGCTTGGGTTAACCCATTTTGATCTTTGGCAGTCGTTTTTATTTGGGAACCAAGTTCATCAATGGCTTGAGTATGCAGGCTGTTAACCTCGCATAAAGTTG
Organism: uncultured Sphingobacteriales bacterium; assembly: GCA_964561545.1. GTDB lineage: Bacteria > Bacteroidota > Bacteroidia > CAILMK01 > CAYYUA01 > CAZLQF01. Next base: position 65,100 of record CAZLQF010000004.1, on the reverse strand, counting down.
TTCCTAAAAGATGTTGAATCAAAGAGCCTTCCTCAATATTGATAGATTTACGGGCCCTAAAGGTTTTATTAACCGGATTTTCCAGTTCTAAACTTCGAATATCGTGATACAAGGTCCCGCCCATAAAAATGTTAATGAGCTGCATCCCTCGACAAATGCCTAAAATAGGTTTGCCATTATTTAAGCATTGATCCACCAATCCAAATTCAGTCGCATCTCGCTCCTTATCTATCTCAGAGGAGCCAACACCCAATAAACGTTTAAAAATGGTGGTAAGGGGGTAAATACACCACTCAATGAATTTTCTTGACCGCTTTTTTTTGATGTGCCTCAAAGAGGTTATGGGTTTCCCGTACCTTTCAGGATTGATATCTCCGCCACCGCTCAATAAGAGACCATCGAGTTCATAGGATCTGTTTTTAGTGGCAGCTGTTATTCGAACTGGGCGCCCTCCTGCTTTTTTAATTTTGTAGCGTAAAAACCACCATTCACCCAATCCGCCTTTAACCGGACCGGTAACGCCTATAAGGGGTTTTATTTGTTTTGGTTTATCCATGCTTGGAGTTGAGTAATCCAGTCTTTTTTAAAGTAAAACGGATCATCTAAATACCTTAAATAATCTTCGCTAAGTGCTTTGAGGTTTTGTTCATCTTCAGCAAGCCTTTCAACCATCACCCAATGATTCCATTCATGAACGATGGTCCATGATTCCAAACTAACCTTACTGTTTGGAAACCGATAGTGAAATGTAGGACGTGGCTTGATCAAGGTATCTTCTACCGCCTCCGTTACCTTATGGTAATCTAAAAAGGCAAATAGGGGTAATAAATCCAGTGATCTGTTCCGGGTTGGATTGTGATATACGTAATCATCAATCAATTTTTCCATGGAGGGGTTGTAACCCTCATTTAATACAATTTTGGTGTATTTGCGGGAATAGGGATTCACATAAGGGGTTAGCTTCCTGGTAAAATCCACTTCCAATTGTTGCTTCAAATAGTGGTAAAACAACATAAAAGCCCTTATGTAATTGACCAAATAGCCGGGTTCTAATGAGGGGACATCGGGATTGAGCTGCAAGCCAAAAGCATAAACCAGGGAGTCTTCTGTTCCTTTTGCACCAGCTTTTCTTAGGTTGTTTTTCAAAGTCTCGATTTGATCGATCTGCTCTATTGCAATGGGTGGCGTGCTCACCTCATAAGGAACAATTGATTCTGCCACATCCCGCATAATATTGTCAATGGCTTCTCTTAATTTATAATCTTCCTTTCTGCTGATCCCCATTTCTTCAAGGTAACCCTGGATCACCATTTCTTTCAAAAGGGAAGCATCAATTTCCATGAAAAAAGTCCCCAATGCCGTGTTGCTTACTTCATAATGGTATGGATTTGCCTTGTAGAGCTCACCTCCGAATTGGTCGATAATTATTTGAGCTATTTGATCCAGCTTTAAGTTGGCAAACTCAAGTTCAACGCCAACCATTCTTGATTTACCCTCGTGATTGGTTTGCTTATTAGGATATTTTAATTGCTCAACTTCAATCATCCCACAAATGTATCCTTCGCTTTTTTGCTTCGATATTTCATGATTTCCTTATACCAACGATTAAAAAGAAAACTTAATTCTTGTTTTAAACAATTGCAACGGTTTTGAAATTTGGTAATGGGTAATGACCGGTTAGGGAAGAATAAGCATTTAAATTAGCGAGTAAAGATCCATTCCCGGTCAGATGAAAGATCAGCATTGAAGTGGTAACCTTCATAATCAAAACCTTTAATGCCTTCAGGATCCTCTATTTTATTTTGAATAATGTAATCTGTCATCATACCACGGGCTTTTTTGGCATAAATGGCAATGGTTTTGTACTTACCATCTTTATATTCTTTGAATACGGGAGTTACCAATTGCTGCTTGACTTGGTCATGATCTATTGCTTTGTAATATTCATTGGAGGCAAGGTTAACCAAGGTTTGATTTTGATGCTCCTGAAGCTCTTTTCGAATTTGATTGGTAATCTTATGGCCCCAGAAAGTATATAGATCTTTACCTTGCGGATTTTCAAGCTTATTGCTCATCTCTAACCGGTAAGGCTGAATAATATCCAAAGCACGAAGAAGGCCATAAAGGCCAGATATGATCCTAACCTGCTCTTGAGCAAATTTCAAATCTTGTTCTGAATAGTTGGCTATATCCAATCCTGCATATACGTCACCTCGGTAAGCAAGCAAGGCTTGTCTTCCGCTTGATGGATTAAAAGAAAGGTCAAATTCCTGGAACCTTTGGTAATTCAATTCTGCGATCTTGTCGTTAACATCCATCAGTTTTTTGATGTCTTCAGGCTTAAATTGCTGAAGGGTTTGAACCAACGTTTGCGCTTCTCGCTGGAATACAGGACTGCTATATTTGTTGGCAGTTACTTGATCCTCAAAATTCATCGTCTTTGAAGGTGATAAAATAATGATCATAGCTTTTTTATTGTTTCAACTGCTTTCACAATATTTTGTTCAAAAAACGTAATGAAAGCCTCCTGGTTGCTAATTCCTGGCTTAACCATGAAATGATGAAGAAGTAAAAAAGCAATTAGCAACAACTACACCAAATAAAATCATAATTCCTTAAATTAAACCTTAGAATCCTTTCTTTACTGAGCCTTTCATTTGCATATTCAAAGATAAATGCTTTTATTTATTTAAAAACAATTCGTATGGATTGGTTTATTGGCACTTCCGGGTGGACATTTCAAAAGTATGACCAGGAATTTTATCCAAGTAGCACTAAGAATCAGAACAAGCTGGACTATTACAGCAGCCAATTCAACACAACCGAGATTAGTTATTCTTTTTACCATGTTATTCAGCAATCGACCTTCAATAAATGGCATGACAAAACCCCTAACACTTTTCGTATCGCAATCAAGATGCACCGTTACATTACTCAAATTAAAAAACTTAAGGCAGACGATGCCTTAATGGAGCGCATGAGCCAAATTTTTGAAAACCTGCCGGCTCTTAAGGAAAACATAGGACCCATTTTATTACAGTTACCAGCCTCAATTAAAAAAAATGCTGATAAACTTAAAACCTTCTTTGAACGACTTCCTGAAGGTTACCAATATGCTTTTGAATTTCGTCATGAAAGTTGGTTTGATGAAGAGATAAAAAACATTCTCAGGGACCACAATGCAGCATTGGTAATCGCACAATCCAACAAATATCCTTGCCACGTTGACCAAACTGCAGATTTTATTTACGCCCGATTTCATGGTCCTGAAACCATGTTTTATTCAGGGTATGATGATGCTTCCTTAAGAGCATGGGCGGAAACTTTACAGGATTTGGCCAAAAATGCAAAGGAAGGCTATATTTATTTTAACAACACTGCTGGGCCTTATCCTGTAGAAAATGCCAAGACCATTGAGAAATTATTAAATCGTTAGCGTTGAATAATCATGAAATGCAGGGTGAATATTAACTCATACGAGCAGAATTGGTTAATAGCGATGAAAAGCATGGAGCATTAAACATTCAATATCACTTTTTTCTTCTTATACTTGCTCTTACGGTACCACAAATAGCCAATAACCCCCATTATAGCAAACATGACGAAAATGAGGCCAAACAAGCCCATGATCAGTACATTAACTTTTTCTTGCTCACCGACTACCCCATACCCTGATTGAGCTTGAGTTGCCATTGAAATAAGGGGCCACAAGATAAAAAACAGGCTCATTGTAGTCTTGAACAAAAACCTCATTTTAATGAATTTACCATTGTAAAACATTATCAAATTAAGTCCGTTCCAGTTACCGGAAAATGAGTAAAAAAATGAATACATAAAGCCATAAACCATCCACAAAATGCCAATAAAGTGCTCCTCTGTTAATGCCGGTCATCGCCTTGGAGTGGATTTTAAAGCCATGGACCCTTACGAGCAAAATTAAATTGATAATGATCCCTACCAATACGTGCAAGGCATGTATCCCTGACAACACGTACAAAAATGCATATGAGGTGGCAGCTTGAAAATCACTCCCTTCCGAGAAAAGGGTGCGCCAACCCAAATATTGGGTCAGCATAAAACCAATACCCAAAAACACGGTCAAGGCCATCCATTGCTTGATCTTTTCCAGATCATCTTCCCGGGTATATTGAATGGCCCAATGGAAACTGAAAGAGCTTAAAAGTATTAAGGTCGTGGACATGTAAAACCAAGTTGGAAGCCCAAAGCTAAGCCAGTCCTCATCCACCCAATGAATTAGATAAGCGACCATAATGCCCGTGAAAAGCAAAATAAGACTGCCCATCATGCCCCATAGCATGAATTGCTTGGGGTCCATGCGCTGGTGTTCCTTCTCCACTTCGACCTCAATGGTTTGATAGGCTGGATTCTCGGGTTTTTCGTTTTTCTTCTGCTTGGGCATTTTGAAGTATCGTCTTCAACCAGGTTTCACTTAAAACTTATACTCAAAATTTCAACAAAATTATGCATGCAAGGTTTGTTTGGTGGCCTATAATAACCAACTTTATAGAGGGATTTAAAGCTTGGCAAGTTAATTATCCAAATTTTAAAAAAGGCATATAGCAATTCCGATCAAAGCCCCTTACCATTTTATAGTTGCTTATGAGTTCAACCACTTACTCAATTGTTTCACTAATGTATTGACGGATTGACTCAACTTGATCAGGTTCAAACCACTGCATTGCTTCATCCCTTCGAAACCAGGTAAGTTGACGTTTTGCTAAATTTCTCGTATTTTTTTTAAACAAACGAACAGCCTCTTCATAGCTAATAGTACCTTCTAAATAGTTAAAAAACTCTTTGTAACCTACCGATTGTAAAGGTGCTAAATGCTTGTAAGACCCAAGTGCTTTTACCTCTTCCAATAAGCCACATTCAAGCATTTGATCGCAACGCTGGTCAATTCTTTCATAAAGCTTGGCCCGGTCCATGAACAAACCGATTTTAACAGGTTGGTAGGTCCGGTTGGGGTTATTATCCCGCTGCCAATAATCGGAAATGGGTTTTCCTGTTGTTTCGTACACTTCCAAAGCCCTGATTAAACGCCGTGGGTTTTGTAGATCGATCCTTTCATAGGCATTGGGGTCTATTTCTTTTAATTGGTCCTGCAAAGCTTCAATTCCCTGCGATTTGAAAGTTCTGTTAAGTTTTTCCCTTGTTTCAGGTATTGCTTCAGGGATGTTATCCAAACCATCAATGAGGGCCTTCATGTACAAACCCGATCCTCCTACCAATACAGCAATATTATGCGTTTTGAAAATTTGCTGCAATACCAGTGAACCTTCTTTGGCATATTGGGAGGCTGTTAATTCCTGATGGATCGAGTGGCTGTTAATAAAATAATGAGGTACCTCCTTTAACTCTTCATTGGTGGGTTTGGCCGTACCTGTTTCCATTTCTTGGTAGCATTGTCTTGAATCGGCAGATACAATTACCGTGTTCCATTGCTTAGCAACTTCTATCGCCACCCTAGTCTTACCGCAAGCAGTAGGCCCAGCTATTACAATTAGGTTTTGATCCGCCATTCAATCGATCCTTTATTCTACAATATTTTCTTAGTAAGCTTTACCATTTTCAACTGAATAAATTAATGGAATTATTTGAAAGTGAAAATTTCAGTTTAATCCTTTCGGGGTGTTGATGTACCACTTGAGCCCCTAAATATAATTTGAAATCCATTAAGCTTACAAAAATTCAATTCAACAATGATGCAAAGTTGATTGTTAAAATTTTTATAATCACTTTCAAACCAACAAACCGAACAGGTAAACGCAGTATAAATTGCCAAATTACCATATGTAACAAGTTCTTATTGAAAACAAAAAGAAATAACTTCTGAATCAGGGGTAAATTTAGAGCGTGAGCAGAAGGTTACTAAGCTTCTAATAAATTCAGGTGATTTCAGAATCCAAGAATAATAGTGATTATATGTTTGAGGAGTAAGTTAAACACCTTTTATAGGCCGGCCAAAGTTCGGTAAATTATTAGCAAGCAATATTTTAAAATGGCTATATTCGCCCTTTCATTAAGATAAACCCAGCATGCAACAAGATGTTACGATCATTGGAGGAGGTATTGTAGGTTTAGCAACCGGATTAAAAATTCTGGAGCAAGAACCCACCCTAAGCTTAACCATACTTGAAAAAGAACCGCAAGTGGCAGCTCACCAGACAGGCCACAACAGCGGGGTCATTCATTCAGGTGTTTACTACAAGCCCGGAAGCCTCAAAGCGATCAATTGTACCAAAGGCTACCAAATGCTGGTGGACTTTTGCGAGCAAGAAGCCATCCCCTATGACATTTGTGGTAAAGTGATCGTGGCCACGGCAGAGTGGGAATTGCCCATCCTCGAGAAAATTTACAATAGAGGTACTGAAAATGGCTTAACCGGATTGACCTATCTGGATGAAAAAGCGCTTAAAGCAAGAGAACCCCATATCCATGGCATTAAGGGCATATATGTTCCACAAACTGGTATCGTTGATTACCAAGAAGTGGCTCGCCAATATGCAGCCAAAATAGAAGAAAAAGGTGGTCAAATTCTTGGCAAACAATCCGTTACCGATATTAAAATCAATGAGGGATTGGCAAAGATCCAAACCGAAAGCGATCAATTCAACGCCAAGTTGGTCATTAACTGTGGCGGCCTGTATTCTGATAAAATTGCCAGGATGACTCATCCCGACATCGAATATCGGATCATTCCTTTTCGTGGTGAATATTTCAACTTAAAAAAAGATGCCCAGCATTTGGTAAAAAATCTCATTTACCCCGTCCCAGATCCAAATTTCCCCTTTTTAGGGGTCCATTTTACCCGCGAAATTGATGGAGGCATTGAAGCAGGCCCTAATGCAGTATTTGCACTCAAAAGAGAGGGATATAACCGAACCGATTTTAACCTTCAAGAAGCCTTTGAATCATTAACCTGGCCGGGATTTCAAAAAGTGATCGCCAATTATTGGAAAACAGGCTTTGGAGAAATGTATCGTTCTTTTTCCAAACCAGCCTTTACCAAAGCCCTTCAAAAGCTGGTTCCCGAAATTCAACAGCACCATTTGAAGGCAGGGGGTTCAGGGGTTCGGGCCCAGGCTTGCGACCGCCATGGTGGCTTGGTTGATGATTTTGTGATCTTTGAAGATGAGCATGTGGTACACGTTTTAAATGCCCCCTCGCCTGCTGCAACCTCATCGCTTTCCATAGGGGAAACCGTAGCGAATAAAGGAATGAAAATTTTAGCTGAGGCTTAACCTATGATTAAATTAACGCTTGAACAGATTTAATGCGTCCATGACTGTAAACTTCCACTCAACCAAATCCTTAATTGAGGTGAAATTGATTAAATGATGATTAAGTACGGTGCTTAATGCTTGTCAAATTAAGCGCTTTAGCTTTTGTCCTTGAATAAAGTCAATCAAACCAAGGAATCGTTTCCCAATATTCATTCAAACCTATATTTGCAGAAGCTTTGAGCAGCAAGAAAATTTCAGCAAAATGCCGGTATGCCAGCTTTGTAAAAGAGAAGTATCCAAAACGACCCGGCATCATTTAATACCCAAACAAAAAGGTGGCAAGGAAAAACAAGTGGTTGAGCTTTGTAAACCCTGCCATAAAATGATCCATGCTACTTTTACCAACTCAGATTTAGTCCAGGAATACAACACGGTGGAAAAACTTAAAAATGCTCCGGAACTTCAGGATTACTTAGAATGGATCAGTGAACGTGACCTGGAAAACATCAATGTAAGAAGGAGGAAGGATAAATAAACAACCGAATTTTGAATTGTATTATTTCCTGAACAGCGAATAAACTGTTGTTAATGTTGATACCTTGTTAAAGTTTTATGCCAACAAAACTCAAGTTTTTTGATGATTGAGCGTTGGTTATGCTTTTTTTTATTGGTTCTTGAAGGTGGCACTAAACACTTCAATTTTCATAATTGTAAAATCCCTTCCCGGTTTTTCTGCCATGATAGCCAGCATCCTTCATTTTTTCTTGCAAACGGCTTGGGCGGAATTTAGGGTCTTGATGGAAGGCATTGTACATGGTTTGGGTTACATTAAAGTTTGAATCTACACCAATCAAATCCATGAGCCGGAAGGGCCCCATTTTAAAACCCGTGGCTTCAATAAGTTCATCGATGGCCTTGTAGTTGGCCACATTCTCTTCGGCAATCTTGAGGCCTTCTACATAAAAATTCCTTGCTACGCGGTTCACGATAAACCCAGGAGCGTCTTTGGCATGAACAGGTTTTTTACCCATCAGCTTAGCAAAATTGTAAGTTAGGTCACTTACCTCCTGACTGGTATCAACGCCTGATATTACCTCAACCAACTTCATAATGTGTGCAGGATTGAAGAAGTGCATCCCTATAACACGTTCCGGATTTGTAATTCCATTGGCAATCCTTGAAATAGGAATGGAGGAGGTATTGGTGGCAAAAATAGCATCATTAGCATTCTGCGCATGTAAATCATTAAACACTTGTTGCTTAACCGCAAGATCCTCTACAACAGCTTCTATTAAAAAATCGGCTTTTACAACGTTGAAATAATTGGTAAAAGTGATACGGTCCAAAATGGCGTGCTTTTGGTTTTCATCAATTTTGTTCCGCTTAAGGGCACCATCCAGGTTTTTATGGATGCTTGCCTTACCATTTTCAAGCGCATCTTCTTTAATATCATAAAGGATGGCATTACAACCGGCCTGCGCAGCTAACTGGGCTATCGCTGCACCCATCGTTCCAGCTCCTATCACGCCGGTTGTTTTTACTTGATCCACGTTCATATAACTATTTTTTTCGAATGGGTAAAATCTTTTCAAGTTTTTCTATCTCAGAATGCTGACCTACATTTGATTTAAGCTTGACCAAAAAGTCCAGAAAACCTCTTACAAAGATTGGGATGGATACCGGTTCGCTGTGACCTAATTGAAATTGGATGCTTGCTTGCCAGCGAATGTATTTAAGGTCCTGAATATCCTTAAAAGTAAAATTTACTGATTTGCCTAAGCCATCTCTAAATTCAATGAATCCGTCATTATGCTGAATAAGTTTTTTAAGGCTTAATCTAAAAAAAATGGCATTGATCGTAGCCAATGCCAAAAACAGCAATCCAGTGCCAAGGATGCCTGATGTAAAAGAAAATACTGCCCCTAATAGAAAAATGATCAAAAAACTTCCGAACATGACCTTGTAAATGATGGGATACTGATATACCTCACCCTCATGGGTTGGTTCAGGGGCACTTTCAATAGTACGCTTCCGGATATAGGATAAGCCAATATTGATAACAATGATCGCCAGTGCTATGATAACAATCTCTTGCCAATCCATCCATTATGCGCTTTGAAATTGTCGTAAAAATCGAACATCGTTTTCGAAAAGCGTTCTTATATCGGGTATCGCATATTTGAGCATGGCTATTCTTTCAATGCCCATCCCAAAGGCAAATCCCGTGTATTTATGAGGATCAATGCCACAAAATTCAAACACATTGGGATCGACCATTCCACATCCCAGGATTTCCATCCAATCTACACGCCCATCGTCTTTTTCCCAGCTAATATCCAATTCGGCAGATGGTTCTGTAAAAGGAAAATAAGAAGGCCTGAACCGTACACGCTTATCCTTACCAAACATTTCCTGGACAAAGTAGTAAAGGGTTTGCTTTAAGTCGGCAAAACTCACATTTTCTGCAACATACAAGCCTTCCACTTGGTGAAAAAAGGGAGAGTGGGTAGCGTCACTGTCTTTCCTATAGGTTCGGCCAGGGGCAATGGTACGGATAGGTGGCGCTTGATTTTCCATAACACTGATTTGCACGGAGGAAGTATGAGTCCTGAGCATGGATTGCTGCTGCTGATCCATAAAAAAAGTATCCTGCATATCTCTTGCCGGATGGTTTTCAGGTATGTTAAGCGCTGTAAAGTTATGCCAATCATCTACAATTTCTGCCCCTTCTGATACACTGAAACCAATTTTGTTAAAGATGTCCACAATTTCATTACGCATTACAGTAACCGGATGACGTGCTCCTAAAGGAACGGGTGCGGGATCAAGCGTAAGGTCAAGGTTTTGTTGTTGTTTTGATTTTGCCTTGGATTCAAGTTCCGCTTGATAGTGAGCAACAATATTTTCTGCTTCCTTTTTAAGCTCATTCAATCGCTGTCCATATTGTTTTTTTTCTTCAGGCGGGATCTCTTTAAATTGTTTAAACAATTGGGTAATATGCCCTTTTTTGCCCAAGTAGTTAATGCGGAAATTTTCAAGTTCTTCTAAATTTCCTGGAGCAAAATCCTTAATTGTTTCTTTTATCTTACTAATTTGATCGTCAAGCATAAGGCAAAATTAAAATTATTTACACTAATAAACCTTATTGGAACTTTTTGGTATTATTACGTTTTTACGTAGGAGATTAAAATTGGGCTTTTTTACTTAAATCAACCTTTTTAATATTTTTCTTACACCAAAGAAACAAAAACTTAATGAACGCTGTTTGCTGTCAAATCTAAAACATTGTAGAACCAAAAATAAATATGATAAAACGTTACAGGAGACATGAGACAACTTAAAATCAGTAAACAGTTTACAAATCGTGAAAACAAGTCTCTGGACAAGTACTTAAACGAGATCAGTAAGGTTGAAATGATCTCACCAGGTGAAGAAGTAGAACTTGCTAAACGAATCAAGGAAAATGATCAAGCCGCATTAGAAAAGCTGGTTACTGCCAACCTTCGTTTCGTTGTATCCGTTGCCAAGCAGTATCAGAACCAAGGTTTAACCCTTGGCGACCTTATCAATGAAGGCAATCTTGGTTTGATTAAAGCCGCTCAGCGCTTTGACGAAACCAGAGGCTTTAAATTCATTTCTTACGCTGTTTGGTGGATTCGTCAATCCATTCTCCAAGCTTTGGCCGATCAATCAAGATTGGTAAGGCTTCCACTTAACAAGGTGGGTTCTCTCAGTAAAATTGGCAATGCTGCCGCTGAACTCGAGCAGAAGTATGAAAGAGAGGCTACCACCAGTGAAATTGCTGGTAAATTAGAAATTCGGGCAGATGAGGTTGAAACAACCCTTAGCTCTTCAAGCCGCCATCTTTCTATAGATGCGCCCATTAACGAAGATGAAGATGCCAACTTATTAACCTTAATGCCTAATAATCAAGAACCTGATCCTGATAAGGATTTGCTTCATGAGTCTCTTCAAAAAGAAATAACCCGCGTCATTTCTTTACTTTCTGAAAAAGAAAGAGAGATCATCAAGTTCTTCTACGGTTTAGAAAACAACCCTCCTCACTCCTACGAAGATATTAGTGAAAAAGTTAACTTAACCCGTGAAAGGGTCCGTCAAATTAAAGAAAAAGCGCTTAGGAAGCTACGAAAATCTTCCAAGAGCCGTTTACTCAAAGCTTACTTGGGTGCCTAAAAACCCCATGTTGAACAGCATTTTAAAAAGCGGTGATTGTTTTCAATCATCGCTTTTTTTATATCCCTTGAACGTGTTTACAACCAAATCTTTAATTTCATTATTTTTGAGAAAACTGAAAAAGTAAATATATGGGGTTAAAAATCATTCATAATGTTTGTTTGGTGATAATTTTAGCATCCTTCATAGGATGTGGTGGTAGCAATTCCAACAAATCCGATCAAAGCGGCAATCAAAATGAAAACCGACAGCAAGCGAACAAAGGAAGCGCAGAATTTGATTTTGAATCTGTATCCCACGATTTTGGGAAGATTGAACAAGGTGTAGAAATCGAAAAAGGATTCATTTTTAAAAATACTGGCGATGAACCATTGGTAATCAATGAGGCCACGGCAAGTTGCGGTTGTACCGTTCCGGAATATTCAGATGATGCAATTAGTCCCGGAGAGAAAGGTTACGTTTACGTTAAATTCGATAGTGAAGGTAAACCTGCTAAATCCTTTAATCATACCGTGACCCTTAAGGCCAATACTAAATCAGGAAGCAAACAGCTTGAAATCACTGGTAAAGTAGCTGACGCAGGGCCGAGTCCTAAGGAGCGTGATAGAAAAATGCAACAACGCATTCAACAAAGACAAATGCAAGCTCAACAAGGCAACCCGGCAAGTCAACAAGGCCAACAAAAAAGTCAGCAAGGTGGCCAGGAAGATCAGTATGGTCGCTCACCGAACCATCCTCACTATCAACACGATCACCCGCCTCAAAACAACCAATCCGGGCAACAAAAACGTAAGGTTAATTTAAACCAGCAAAACCAAGGTAATGAAAGCGGTGAAAAAGATAAACACGGACGAGGCCCCAATCATCCTCACTACCAACACGACCATCCGCCTCAAAACAACCAATCCGGTGAACAAAAACGTAATATCAATTTAAACCAGCAAAACCAAGGTAATGAAAGCGGTGAAAAAGATAAACACGGACGAGGCCCCAATCATCCTCACTACCAACACGACCATCCGCCTCAAAACAACCAATCCGGTGAACAAAAACGTAATATCAATTTAAACCAGCAAAACCAAGGTAATGAAAGCGGTGAAAAAGATAAACACGGACGAGGCCCCAATCATCCTCACTACCAACACGACCATCCGCCTCAAAACAACCAATCCGGTGAACAAAAACGTAATATCAATTTAAACCAGCAAAACCAAGGTAATGAAAGCGGTGAAAAAGATAAACACGGACGAGGCCCCAATCATCCTCACTACCAACACGACCATCCGCCTCAAAACAACCAATCCGGCCAACAAAAACGCAAGATCAATTTAAACCAACAAAACCAAGGTAATGAAAGCAATAATGGAGGTGAGGATAAGCACGGAAGAGGCCCCGACCATCCCCACTACCAACACGACCATCCGCCTCAGGATGATGGAAATGGTAATTAAAATTTAATTTTCCCTAAGAAGGTAGGATCTACTTTTAATAAGATCAAAAAAAAGCCCTTACCTAAGCAGCTAAGGGCTTTTAAGCATTTATCCATTTAAATTAGCTTAGCTATTCTCCTCCTCATCCTCTTCGCCGTTTTTCATTTCCTGAACCTCGTTACGAATTTCCTGAGATAAGTTTTTAAGGTTTTGGAGTCCCTTCCTTACCCTGGTGCCGGCTGCTTTGTTTTCTTTTTCGTAAAACTTCCTAAAGTCTGTTTCTAAAGATAATATTAAATCTCTAATTTCAGCGTACCTGTTCATGATAACTTTTTTTATTGGTCTTTTTAAAAATGTAAGCGTAAAGATAAACAATTTCAAAAGATCATACCAAAATAGCTTTTTGGTATTTGCGATGTTTTAGCTTGTCCGATACAGCTGTAAATGCATCAAGCGTCCGTTGAATATCGTCATCTGTGTGGACAGCAGTGGGTATTAGTCTTAACAACATCACCCCTTTTGGAACCACCGGATAAATAACCATTGAGCAAAACACCCCGTAATTTTCCCGCAGGTCCATAATCAAATTGGAAGCTTCATTAACAGTTCCGTTCAAATATACGGGAGTAACTGGTGAACTAGTAGCGCCAATCGAAAAATTTCGCTCCTTCAATCCATTTTGAAGCTTTTTTACATTATCCCATAATTGGTCTTTAAGCTCGGGATTTTCACGGAGTAATTGCAATCTTTTCATATTCCCAAGCACTAAGGGAAAAGGCATGGATTTGGCAAAGATCTGAGATCTTGTGTTGTACCTCAAATATTCGGTCACTGATAGGTTACTCGATATAAAAGCCCCAATACTTGCCATTGATTTGGCAAAGGTTGAGAAATATACATCTATTTCCTCCTGAACATTCTGTTCCTCTCCTGTTCCAGCTCCTGTTGCTCCCATCGTACCAAAGCCGTGAGCATCATCCACAAAAAAACGAAAGTTGTAGTGATTTTTCAGCTCTGCAATTTCTTTAAGCTTACCTTGTTCACCCGACATTCCAAAGACACCTTCGGAGATTACCATGATTCCGCCTTCATCATCATTAACAAGTTTCTGGGCTCTTTGAAGCTGCTTTTCAAGGTTTTCCAGATCATTGTGTACAAACGTAAAACGTTTACCCTGGTGCAACCGAACGCCATCAATAACGCAGGCATGACACTCTGAGTCATAAATTACCACATCCTTACGGTCCAGTAGTGCATCGATGGCTGAGAGAACCCCTTGGTATCCATAATTCATCAAAAAAGTATCCTCTTTATGAACAAACTCAGAAAGTTGGCGCTCAAGCTCCTCATGTTTATTAGAATTGCCTGACATCATGCGCGCTCCCATGGGTGCAGCCAAGCCATTTTCTTTGGATGCTTCTTGATCTGTTTTCCTTACTTCAGGATGGTCGGCAAGGCCCAGGTAATTGTTCAAGCTCCATACAATCATTTCACTACCCCGGAAATTCATCCGGTTACTAATAGGACCCTCAAGCTTAGGAAAGGTAAAATATCCGTGAGCATTCTTAGCATAAGCGCCTAAAGGACCTTTATTGTTTTGTAATTTTTTAAAAATATCCATTGAAGGTGAGCTTTTCATTCTCTATTGGCGCAAAATTAAAATTGAATTTCCTTTTAAAAAGGATTAAAGGGATTTTTAGGTAAAATTTAACAACAACTTGTTCGTTAAGTTTAGTAAACCAGTATCTTTGCATCATATTATGAAAAATCACGTCACCATTTCCAAAATTGCAACAATTGCTGCTGTTCTGTTCTTGTCCATTTCCTGCAGCTCTTATCAGAGTTTGCTTAACAGTGACAATGTAGAGAAGAAATATGAAGCAGCCAAAGAGTATTACAACGATAAGGAATATCAAAAAGCACTCCCGCTTTTTGAAGATATTTTAACCTACTACCGAGGCACAAATAAGGGTGAGAAGGTCATGTTTTACTATGCCTATTGCCAATATGGGGTTAACAAACTGGAAATGGCCTCATTCCGTTTCAAGAATTTCTATGATACCTATCCGAATAGTGAATTTGCCGAGGAATCCCTTTACATGTATGCCTATTGCCTGTACTTAAAATCTCCACCCATTGAACTGGACCAATCCACATCTCGTAAAGCCATAGATGCCTTTCAATTATTTACCAACCGGTATCCCAATAGCGACCGAATTGAAAAATGTAACAAATTTATTGATCAGCTCAGGGATAAACTAGAACGTAAAGCATTTCAGAGGGCCAGGCTTTGGTTTCAAATACAAGACTATAAAGCCGCATTGAAATCATTTAGGAATTTTATTAAGAAATATCCCGTTTCGGACAAAAAAGAAAAAGCTAAGTTTTACTTACTTAAATCTCAATATAAAATTGCTGTAAAAAGTGTTACTTCCAAAATGGAAGAGCGCCTGAAAAAAACCATACGCAAGTACAGGGATTTTACCAACACTTATCCCGATTCAGAATTTTATTCAGAAGCTACAGAGATAGGTAAAAAAGCTAAAAGTAATTTAGAACAATTTAAAAACGAGCCTCAGAATGGTTAAAAAGAAACAAGTACCAACGGAAGCGATTTCAAGGAATGTTCGTGAATTGATTAAGCCCACGAGCAATATTTATGAAAGCATCATTATTATAGGTAAGCGCGCCAAAGAGGTAAGTAAACAAGAGCGTGATGAGCTCCATAAAAAGCTTGAGGAATTTGCTCCGTCCTCTGATAACCTTGAAGAGGTTTTTGAGAATAAGGAGCAAATCGAAATTTCTACCTATTATGAAAAGAAACCCAAACCTTCTTTAGTTGCAACCGAGGAATATTTAAACGGAGAATTTAATTATACCATTACCGAAAAAGATGACAACCACTAATCAACTAATATTTTGCTTTCGGGTAAAAACATTATTTTAGGGGTATGTGGTGGTATTGCAGCTTATAAAGCTGCTTACCTTATTAGGTTGCTTAAAAAAGAAGAAACAGAAACCAAGGTTGTAGTAACGCCAAGTGCTAAAAACTTCATTACCCCGCTTACCCTTTCGGCACTGTCGAAAAATCCGGTTTACAGTGAATTCTTCAATCCCGAAACGGGTGAATGGATTAACCATGTTGATTTGGCTAATTGGGCAGACCTTATCCTAATAACACCCACCTCTGCCAATACCATTGCTAAGATGACGCATGGTATTTGTAACAATTTGCTTCTGGCCATTTACATGTCGGCTACCAGTCTTATATACCTGACGCCTGCCATGGATCGAGACATGTACAACCATCCAGCCAATCAAAACAACCTTTCTATACTTCGGGAGCGAGGCCATCGTATCATAGAACCTGAAGAAGGATCCTTGGCAAGTGGTTTGGAGGGCATGGGAAGAATGGCTGAACCTGAAGCCATTTTGAACATCCTCAAGCAAGAAAGCCAAGTTTAAGCTTTTTAATATGCAATAAAATTTGTTCCTTCACTTTCCTGATAAGTTAAGAGATCAAATTTAGCTTAAGGTATCCTTTTAGCGCCTTTATGTAATTTAATTTTAACCACTAATTTCGACTCATTCAATATTTAGCGTTGAACTTTAAACCCTTCAGTTATTACCACCTTAAAGCACCATACAATTCTTGTTACGGCAGGGCCCACTCATGAGCCAATCGATCCTGTCAGGTTCATTGGCAACCATTCATCCGGTAAAATGGGCTATGCCATTGCAGAAGAACTGGCCCGGGAAGGAGCAACTGTAATACTAATTTCTGGCCCTACCGAGCTTCAAGCCGACCATCCGAATATAAATACTTTCCGGATAACTTCAGCACAAGAAATGTACAATGCTTGTATGACCAAATTCCAAGAATGTGATGGCGCTATTCTTGTAGCAGCCGTGGCTGATTTTACCCCTATTAAGACCAGGGACCATAAGGTCAAAAAAGCATCCTACGAAAACCGCTTTTTTTTAGAACTACAAGAAACCCCTGACATTTTAGGCACTTTAGGAGCGAAAAAGAAGAACAACCAATTTTTAACCGGTTTCAGTCTTGAAACGGAAAATGTGACCGAAAATTCCCGTAAAAAGCTACATAATAAAAACCTGGATTTTATAGTTATCAATCAGTTGAACATTGACCATCAGGTATTCGGTAGCGATCACAACCAAGTAAGTATTCTTGATAAGCATGGAGGAACCGTTAATTATCAAGTAAAAAAGAAAACTGAACTAGCAAAAGACATTGTCCAATTTTTAGCCCAATTTATTGAAAAAAACCAACTATGATCAGAACCTTCTTTTTAGGGATAGCAGGCTTGCTGCTTGCTATGCCGCTTAGGTCTATTGGCCAGGAGTTGAATTGCGATGTTACCGTTAGAACCGAGCAAATCGAAAAAACCAATCAACAAGTTTTTGAAACCCTTGAAAAAAGTATTTGGGAGTTCATGAACAACCGCAATTGGACTGACCAAGACCTTAAGAACAATGAGCGGATTAATTGCAAGATGGTGATTAACATCAAAGAAAAAAACAATGACGAATTCAAAGCCGCTTTGCAGGTAAGGTCGAGCAGGCCTGTTTATGGTACCTCTTACAACTCTACGATCTTTAATTATCAGGACAATGATTTTGATTTTCAGTATGTTGAATATGATCCGCTTGATTATGTAGATGGGACTTACACCTCCAATCTCACCTCGCTACTGGCCTATTATGCTTATTTGATAATCGGGCTTGATTTTGATACCTTCTCTGAAATGGGGGGCACCAATTACCTTCAAAAAGCAGAATCGGTGGTTAATTCAGCTCAAAACAGTGATTATGAAGGCTGGCAAAGTGCTGGTAGCACTAAAAACCGCTACGTATACGTCAATCAAATTCTGGATTCCAGATTCCAAGCCTTTCGAAAAGCGATGTATGTTTACCACCGAAAAGGCCTGGATGGTATGTCGGAAAAAACAGAACAAGGCCGGAAAAAGGTTTTTGAAAGCATTCAACAACTACAACAGGTACACAAAAAAAGACCCAACACCATGATCATGAGCCAGTTTTTCCAGGCCAAATCGGATGAAATCGCGAATATTTTTTCTAAGGGCGATGCTTCTACCAAAAACCAAGTACTTGAAATCTTAAGAAAGCTCGATCCATCTAATTATAGCAAATACCAGGATAAGATCAGGGGGTGATTTAATTGCTTATGCCTTTTTTATTTGAGCAATGGTATAATAACAAGATTGGAGCCAAGATCGAAACTTATTTTATTGTTATAGCCCTTTTGACTGGGCTATGACCGAGTTTGAGTTTGTTTCGTGATTGGTATTTTTATCCCCGCTCTACGGTCAAGAGGTCACCATCATTCAAAAATTGTTACCGCAAGTTAATGATGGCGTTTTGCCGTCCTTTAAGGAAAGGCATTTACTCTATAAAAAATTAGGTGGGGCCTGAAGCCCCAACCTGCGGGATTTTGTAGCCAAGTCTTTGGCCTAAACTTTTTTCAATGGGAAGGCGTGGAAGCATCACAAGACAACTACGCCAATTCAAAACCCGAAATGGCTCGTTGTGACGCTGGTAAAGTGTGGCACAACTTACAATGGCAATAATGCAAAAAGCCCGTAGTTCTGAGATGTTTGGGTAGGAGTCGTGCCACACCTATCTATCCCTAAGGTAAAATGATTTCCCAAGCCCCCCATCTCTTGTGTTGGTTCTTGTTTCTTTTGTCTCCAAGGGCCCTCATTTGCTTTCTCCCGGAGGGAGCAAAAAGGAGGAGCATGGGATTTTGGTGATTGGTTGGTTGGGAGGTTTCGTGTCTTCATGATTTGGTCATTGGAGTCATTGGCAATAGCTTCGTTCGGCTTGGCAGCCTCAATTGCTATATCACCCCTGTAATCCCCTCGAGGGAATATGAATGCCCCATCTTTTGTCTTTGGTCTCAAGTCTTGTGTCTTCATGATTTGGTCATTGGAGTTATGGGCAATAGCTGCGTTAGGCTTGGAGTCTCAATTGCTATATCACCCCTGTGATCCCCTCGAAGGGATATATAAAGTTTCTTCTTCTTAAAATTAGATGTTGACAGTATCTTGTGCCTGCAAGAACCCCTGAGGCAATACCGTTACCGCTACTTACCCTTTAAAAACAACCAGAAGATGAACCTCTTTGTAAAAATGCTACTTAAAATACCTAAAAATGAATTTTCAGCCGCTAAAGTACAAGCCGCCACTCAACATCACAACGAAAAGCTAATAAGCCAAGATTTCAGGTATCAAGGAGGATAGGAAGATTTAGAGGTAATCCCTTATAAACGGCTGTGGCATTGCATCCTTTCAAAATTGAATCCATAATGGACTCGATTTTAAAGTTTCAACCCTTCACGCAATCTTTTACTGCTTGATTGTTCAGCGCTTCAGGCTGAACTTCCCCTTTTCAAATTCCAAGGATTCCAAACTTTTCAGGAATTGCTTATGTTTGTACTTTCAAATGGAAACAATAGATGACCATGCGTAAGATGTTGTTGTTAACGATATTTTCGGTAAGCTTGCTATTTGTAATGGGCAGTTGTGCTAAGAACACATGTCCCGGATCAAGTAGTAATTCAAAGGATGACTTCACAGAGTTAAAGGAAAGTGGTGGCGATCCCGATCAAAAGCTTTTTGATTAGAATACCAACAAACCTTAATACTTCATTTTTCTTTGCATTTCCCGCTTCATCTCTTTTTCTTTAATGGCTTGGCGTTTATCAAACACCTTCTTCCCCTTTGCCACACAAACTTCTAATTTGGCCAACCCTCTTTCGTTGATAAATAGGCTTTTCGGAACAATGGTCATCCCTTTTTCAGCTACTTTTGCATGAAGTTTTCTGAGTTCATGCTTTCTCATCAAAAGCTTACGCTGGCGCTTGGGTTCATGGTTGTAAATGTTACCTTGTTTGTATTCTGATATGTGCATGTTCTTCACAAACAATTCCCCTCGATGAAAAAAGCAATAGCCTTCCTGCAGGCTTGCTTTTTTTTGCCTTACAGATTTGATCTCCGTTCCAGTGAGTTGAATACCTGCTTCATAGCAATCAATGATGTGAAATTGGAATGAAGCCTTACGGTTTTCCACAATGTGTTGTATTTCTCTTGTTGCTTCGGGCATTTTTTAAGCCTGATTTAAATTGGAAAAAATTTGATCGATTTTGGATTTAAGAACAATTTTTTGGCCTTGCTCCCCTTTGGCTACAATGCGGTCGCCTACCTTAGCCTCAAAGGAGCATATAAGCTCGTTTTTTTCAACTTTTTGGAGGGTGGCTTCAATGGTAACCTTTGAATGTTCCAAAGCAGGGGAAACGTGATCAATGTGGAGCATCGTTCCAATGCCCTCTTCTCCTTTTTCTTTCATTTCATGAACAAACAGCCGGCAGGTCCACTCCACATCCCTTGCCAATGCAAA
The DNA here is from genome assembly GCA_964561545.1 of uncultured Sphingobacteriales bacterium. Classification (GTDB taxonomy): domain Bacteria; phylum Bacteroidota; class Bacteroidia; order CAILMK01; family CAYYUA01; genus CAZLQF01. The sequence goes on along the minus strand of CAZLQF010000004.1, from coordinate 44,789 downwards.
TGTAGCATAAACCGGGTGTACTTCTTCAGCCGGAAATTTAGCAGTATCCGCTTCCTGTACGGTTACTTCGTAATGTTTTTTAGCTCCGGGGTCAAATGGATTGATCATCAAGCAAGCATTTGACGGCAAATAAAAGAAATCAAGGCTAATTAGCAAGCTTATGCAGGATATTCATTGAAGTTTACAATTCAACCGCTGCTTTTGAGCAAGGTATTGACAAGCGCATTGAATGCCTATCAATGGCAACCTTTTATAAAAATTTACCCAGTACTTCGCCTAAGATCATAAAGACATGCACCAGAACGACAAGGCTTAAAGCGGTTCTTGCTTCCGGGTAGTCATAAGTAAGGCGGTCAAGTATGAGGTAGCGCCCGATCAAAGCCACTAACACATAACTGCTGATGCGCAGGTCTAAAATTTTGCTCAATGGCGGTAGATCGAACAATAAAAGGACCTGCGTTGCAAAAGCAAATGAGGCAACGGCAGCCACCAAAAAGAAAGTGCGTATTTCCTTATCATCTCGGTCAACTTTTAAAAATTCATTAATCAAAAACCCACCTAAAATGCCATGGAATAAACCTCCCAAAGCCTCATCATAAACAGGATCGGGCAAATCAAAAAACCGGGATAAGATAATAAGTACATAGCCAAGCGGAAAAAAGAGGTACCTTGAAAATCGAAGCCTTAGAGCAATTTCTGCGGCCACTAAAACAAAAAATCCAGCCCAGATGTAGGTAAGGTTGGTGCCAATGGAAGGCTCATACTTGCCCACCACCAAAGCCAAAAGGTATACCAGGATAAGGGCTGTGTAAGCAAAAAGTCGCATCTTCAAAGAATTGGTTTTTAATTTAGCTGACCTATTGAATGCAAAATCACTTAGTTTAAGTGAGAAGCGGGTAGTAAGTGCAACTTGTAAATGATAGCCTTTTTCACATGCATGGTATCATCACCAATTGGACAATTTTCAAGAATGCAGTTTTTTGAGCACATTGAATCAGGTACTTAAGATTTCTGCCAGTTTCACAAGGGTATTGTCGATCTGCTTTTTCTTACCAATGGATTGTGAAAAACTTGTAAATTCCATTTGGTGGTTGACCACGCCAACCATTTCGTCCTTCCGTCCGTCCATTAAACCCATTACAGATGCATAACCAAGCCTGGAACCCAACACCCGGTCCATAGCAGTGGGGCTTCCACCTCTTTGGGTATGCCCCAGAATGGAAACACGGTATTCAAACTCAGGGATCTGATCTTTGATTTTTTGAACAACGTCAAATGCACCCCCTTCTTCATCTCCTTCAGCCACAATGATAATGGATGAGGTTTTTTGCCGCTGCCAGCCTTGGTTCAATTTATCAGCAACATAAGCCAGGTTGGTATCCGTTTCCGGGATCATAATGGCTTCTGCCCCACCACTCAACCCCACATTTAATGCAATAAAGCCGGCATCCCTGCCCATCACTTCTATAAAAAACAACCGGTCGTGGGAATCAGCCGTATCCCTGAGCCGGTCCACCGCATCCAATGCAGTATTAACCGCTGTATCATATCCCAATGTATAATCGGTGCCATACAGGTCATTATCAATGGTACCCGGGATACCAATAGTAGGAATGCCTTGTTCCTGGCACATCAGCTGACATCCTGAAAAAGTACCATCCCCACCAATGGCTACTAAGCCATCAATTCCTTTGGTTTTTAATTGCTGTGCTGCCTTAGCACGCCCTTCCTTGGTTCGAAATTCCTCACAGCGTGCACTTTTTAAAATGGTGCCCCCCTTTTGAATAATGTTAGACACGGAATGAGAGGGCAAGGAGAAAAAATCACCTTTGATCAAGCCTTTAAAACCCCGGTCAATGCCATAAACCTCAATTGAATGATAAATACCTGTACGAACCACTGCCCTGATGGCCGCGTTCATACCAGGGGCGTCACCTCCTGAGGTAAGCACTGCTATTTTTTCTATTGCTGCCATATTCTTACAAATAAAGCAATTTTATTGTTATTTTTGATGGGAAAAATATCAACTATGCGTCAATTGATCGTATTACTTCTTTTCTTTGGTACAAGTTTAGTGCTCTACCAATGTTCAGGAAATCAATCATCCGACAAATCATCGGATGAAAAGCAGGAAGCTAAGAAGCCCTCAAACCCTGAAACGGACCTTAAAGCTGACATTAAAGACCAAGGCGCCAATATTGTAAAAGGATCAAGAAAGGCATTAAAAAGTAAATTACAAAGTGCCATTGCAGAGGGTGGCATTAGCCACGCCATTGAGTTTTGCTCCCATGAAGCCATGCCTCTAACCGATTCCCTTTCCGAGGATTATGATGCCCAAATAAGCCGGGTTTCCCATAAAAATCGTAACCCGCAGAATGAGGCCAATGAGAAGGAAGCAGAGCTCATTAATCAATACCAAGTACAATTGGCCAAAGAACAAAAGCTTGAACCTACTTTGGTGGAAAAGGAATCCACTTATCACTACTATTCCCCGATTACCATCCAATCATCTTTATGCCTGAGTTGCCATGGTAAAGTGGGCGAGGATATATTAGAAGAGGACTACATTGTACTGCAAAACCTCTACCCCAACGATCAAGCCACTGGGTTTGGAATGGATGATATACGAGGATTGTGGAAAATAGCCTTTGAAAAGGAAGCCAGTTAGTAAGAGCTGTTGTTTGTTTATTAAATAAAAAGCCTTGGTAACTAAGCGTTAGCTGCTAATAAGTAGTAAACATCAACCAATACCATTAAACCACTTTGGATGTTAATAATCAGCTAAAGTATGGCAATTATTGATCAATGAGTAATAACAACAAGCCTTACATTTTATCTAAAACACTTTCCAGGACTTCCTGAAGGTTGGGAAAGGTTTGCTTTATGGCTTTTTGGATTGCTGACTGGTCCGCCCATTTTACATCTGTAATGCCTTCCATGGTTTGGGGTTTGATGGAGCCTTTGTCATTGCATGACATTTCATACCAAAACGTTTGCTTTAGCATCCGTGTTTGTTTTCGCCAATAAGTATGGTAAGATGTTGTAAAATAATTGTTCAATGACAATTCCCCAACGCCACACTCTTCCTTTACCTCCCTTAAGGCTGCTGCTTCTTTAGATTCTCCTTTTTCAATTTTGCCTTTGGGCAAGTCCCAATGGTTGTGACGAAAGATAAGCAAGACCTGGCCCAGGTCGTTCCAAACGACCCCGCCTGAAGCTTGAAGTAATTCACACTGCTGGTTTAAATTATTATAAATGGACGCTTTGGATGCACCGTGTAAAACAGCCTTTGAATGAAAAGGGCTGCTTTCCAGATATTCCAAGACATCTTGCACATCTTCTTCTTTACTTACTTCTACCGGTAAAATCCCCCCATCCTTTTTATAATTTTGTAAATTATCAGTAATAATCAAAGGCGTACCTTTAACGTATATTTTTAAATCTTTTTCCATGACAAGTGGTTTTAATAAAGTTAACAAAATTGCTCAATTTTTATTAGAGATCGAAGCTGTAAAACTAAACCCGCAAAGTCCCTTTACGTGGTCATCCGGATTAAAAAGTCCCATCTATTGCGATAACCGCCTTTTGCTCTCCTATCCCGATATCAGGAAATACATCAGGGAAGCTTTTGTAGCAATGGTGAAAACCCATGCCCCAAATTTTGAAGTTATTGCAGGCGTTGCAACAGCAGGCATTCCCCATGCCACCATGATAGCCGATCAACTTGGGATGCCTCTAGCCTATGTAAGGGCCTCAACCAAAAAGCACGGAACGGAAAATAAAATCGAAGGGACCATTGCAGAAAATCAAAAAGTGGTGGTGATCGAAGACCTTATTTCCACGGGAGGCAGTTCCCTCAATGCCATTCAAACCATTCGCGAAGCAGGAGCCCAAGTCGATGGTTTATTCGCCATCTTTTCCTACGAATTTGATAAAGCCCACGGCGCTTTGGAAGCAAACAACATCAATCATGCCACGCTACTTGATTATGATACTTTAATCAATGAGGCTTTGGCCCATAACTACATTTCCGATCAAGGATTGGTAAGTTTGCAGGCCTGGCGAAGGGATCCGGAAAAATGGTCACAAGCCCAAACATAAAAAAGGCTCCGATTAATTAAAGGGAGCCTTTTTTATTACTATAATTTGTTGTGAACGGATATCATTAGCTTTCCATGTCGGGCTTTCTAACAATTTCCCTTTGAACAGGATTGAATGGGCTCTCTATTTGATTGCCATCACCATCTACCAACTCGAGTTTAATGTTGACTGTATCCGATTCAAAACCTTCTACTGCATAGGGTTGCCATTTGTGGAACTCAAAATCAGTGTCATTGATGGTGGCTTTGACGGTATTACCATCTTTGGATAGATCGGTGTTGACCAGGTAAAAATCCAACAAGATCTTGCCAGCGTCCTTGCCGGAATAAGTTCCCTTAGGCCTGCTGTAAAACATGTGAGGACTTGAAAAATCTACATCCTTCATTTCGGCATCTCCTACCGTAAATTGCTTCAACACGTAAGCGTCTTCATTTTTTACGCTTTCATGGTAGGACCTTGAGAGGAAAGCAAGCGCCACATAATGACCATCCTCCAATTCCTTTTCAAAATCAGCATTGTAACGAGCATCATAAGGGCCATTGTTGAGAATCACATGAATGTGCTGGCCTTTACTCGAATTGGCCAACATGTGCTCCTCAGCATCCTCGGTTTGCTTTTTTAACTCGTAATTCCCTACTTCAAAATCAAACTTCACTTTTCCACTCTCCAATTCAGCCGATTCTTTAGGTTGCTTCAAATCAAGAGAAGCGTCCGGAAAATCCATCGACTGAACCTTCGATACCTTTAGGCCATTTTTTTCCATGGGAAATCCTGAATGCTTGCTTTCTTGTTCTTCTTTCTCTTGCTTGCTCATTGCAGTGGTGTCCATTTCTTCTTGTTTACCACTTTCTTGTTCACCACTTTGATTTCCTGAATTGCAAGCTGTGCCTACAATCAGTAAGATGCTTAAGAATGTTGTTAAAGTTTTCATGGTTTTAAGGTTTTTTGGCAAAATTAAAAAATATACCATTAGCAGGAAAACACGGTTACTATCATACTTAAAAAACTTTAGTTTATACCAAAAATCAATCCTTTCAAAAGCTTTCTATAAGAAGGCAATAAGAAGGCACTTTGGGAATGATGTTCCATCATATGCTGTTTTTAGAATTACTAAAATACCTTTATACCTATTTTACCAAAATAGCTTAATAAAGCCTAAAGGCTGTAAAATTAAAGAACAGGTTTTTTTGGAAGTTATCCACAAGGTTACCGGCTAATGTGTAAAAGAAAATTTTAAGTAGCTTATCTTAACACTTAGCTTTGTTCTTACCGCTTCTTTAAAAAGGGGCCCTCAAAAAGTACTTTTAAGGGAAATCGTTAATTTTTTGAAACAAGATGTCAAATGATCAATTAAAGAAAAAGGGTTATGACAACTAAGCAAAAACAACAACAAAAGAAGGGCTTAAAGATTGACAGATACTATACCAAAGAAGGTATAAGTCCATTTGACCAATTTGAATATGATTTGCGTTCTTCGGTAATTCGCAATCCCGCAGGGGATGTTGTTAGTAAAACCGAGAATGTGGAAGTTCCTAAACATTGGTCACAAGTAGCTACTGACATTCTTGCCCAGAAATACCTCAGGAAAACTGGTGTTCCGCAAGAAGATGGCTCAACTGGTAGTGAAAACTCAATCAAACAAGTGGCTCATCGAATGGCTGATTGCTGGCGCCAATGGGGTGAGCAGCATCATTATTTTGCCAGCAAAACAGACGCTGATGTATTTTACGAAGAGATGGTCTACATGATCATTGGCCAACTTAGTGCGCCCAACTCACCTCAATGGTTCAATACCGGTTTACATTCTTCATATGGGATCACGGGCAAGCCACAGGGCCACTACTTTGTCAATCCGGAAACCGAAGAGGTAGAGGTCTCTACCTCCGCTTACGAGCGACCACAACCGCATGCTTGCTTCATTTTATCGGTTGATGACGACTTGGTCAATGAAGGCGGCATCATGGATTTGTGGGTAAGAGAAGCTCGTATTTTCAAGTACGGATCAGGCGTAGGCTCCAATTTCTCCAACATCCGCGGTGAAAATGAATCATTGTCAGGAGGTGGCTACTCATCGGGACTAATGTCATTCCTCAAAATAGGGGACCGGGCCGCAGGCGCCATCAAGTCAGGTGGTACAACGCGAAGAGCTGCTAAAATGGTTGTCCTGGATGCTGACCATCCCGAAATAGAGGAATTTGTAAACTGGAAAGTGGAGGAAGAGAAAAAGGTAAAAGCCTTAGCGGATGGTGGGTATTCAGCAGGTTATGAAGGAGAAGCTTACAAAACCGTATCCGGTCAAAATTCTAACAACTCGATACGAATTCCTCATGAATTCTTCCATAAACTCAAAAACTACGAAGATTGGGAGTTGAAATCCAGAAATGACGGTTCCACCATATCCACAATTAACAGCCAAAAGCTTTGGGACCAAATTGCCCATGCAGCCTGGGATTGTGCAGATCCCGGCGTTCAATTTGACTCTACCATCAATGAATGGCACACTTGCCCACAAGATGGTAAAATACGAGCTTCCAATCCTTGCTCTGAATACATGTTTTTGGATGACACTGCTTGCAACCTGGCATCCTTAAACCTTCGCCAATTTTACGATGAAGACAAGCTTGAATTTAATGTAGAAGGCTTTAAGCATGCAGTAAGGCTATGGACCATTTCCCTTGAAATCTCCGTGTTAATGGCCCAATTCCCCTCAGAGGAAGTAGCCCGCAAATCCTTTGATTACCGAACGTTGGGGCTGGGTTATGCCAATCTTGGCTCCCTGCTTATGGTTTCGGGAATTCCTTACGACAGCCAAAAAGCCAATGCCATTTGTGGCGCCATTACTGCGATTATGACTGGTACTTCGTATGCAACATCCGCAGAGATCGCATCTGTAAAGGGGCCATTCAAGCGCTATGAGGCCAATAAAGAGGATATGTTACGGGTGATCAGGAACCACCGTTGTGCTGCCTACAATGCCCACAATGCCTATGAAGGCTTGGAAATCAAACCTGACGGCATTGACCCGCAACATTGCCCGGATTACTTGCTTAAAGAAGCTTGTAATGCCTGGGATCTTGCCCTGCAATTGGGCGAAAAACACGGATATAGAAATGCACAAGCCACCGTAATAGCCCCGACAGGCACCATTGGCCTTATCATGGATTGCGACACTACCGGAGTTGAGCCGGATTTTGCACTGGTCAAGTTCAAAAAATTGGCTGGCGGTGGTTACTTCAAGATCATCAACCAAACCATACCCAAAGCATTGGCCAACCTTGGCTATACCGATGAACAAGTGCAGGAGATAGTTGATTATGCCAAAGGCAAAGGAACCTTCCAGGGAGCCCCAAATATCAACATCGAAACCCTCAAGAACAAAGGCTTCAACGATGATGACATCAAAACTCTTGAGAGCCACGTAAGCGGTGCATTTGAGATCGGTTTTATCTTTAATCAATGGACCTTGGGCGAGCCTACATTACAGCGGCTTGGGTTCTCCAAAGCACAATATGAAGCACCCGGATTCAATTTGTTAAACGCCCTTGGCTTTAGCAACAAGGAAATCCATGAAGCCAATGAATACATTTGCGGCACCATGACCATAGAAAACGCACCTCATTTAAGGGAAGAGCACTATCCCATATTTGATTGTGCTAATAAGTGCGGTGAAAAAGGGGAGCGATTCATTCACCCCCACGGGCACATTCGAATGATTGCAGCATCTCAACCCTTCATATCTGGCGCCATTTCCAAAACCATTAACTTGCCCAATGAAGCAACAGTTGGGGAAATTCAACAGTGCTATGAACTGTCCTGGAAATTGGGGCTGAAAGCCAACGCGCTTTACCGGGATGGTAGTAAGATGTCGCAACCCCTCTCCAATAAATCCGATGAAAAAGAGTCAGACGAGGAAAAAAGCGATGAAATCGATGATGCAGTTTCTGAAGCTGTTGGTCAAGAAGGGGATGAAACTTTAAAGGACCTCACGCCCAATCAAGTGCTTGAAGCCGCTAAAGAGATCATTACCAAATCCAAAGACACCCAATTTAAGAGGCAATTGTCAAGGATTGTTGAGCGTAAAAAGCTGCCCAACAAAAGGGATGGTTTTACTCAAAAAGCCAAAATTGGCGGTCAAACCGTTTTTGTAAGAACCGGTGATTACGCCGATGGTACCTTGGGTGAGATCTTTGTAGACATCCACAAAGAAGGTGCTTCTTTCCGGTCGCTTCTGAACTGTTTTGCCATAGCCGTTTCTATTGGATTGCAATACGGGGTTCCGGTAGAAGAATTTGTAGAAAAGTTTTCCTTTACACGGTTTGAACCAAGCGGCATGGTGGAAGGACACCCAAACATTAAGTCTTCTACATCCATTGTAGATTACATTTTCCGCTTAATTGGGTTTGAATACTTAGGAAGGACCGATCTTGTCCAAGCGCCCCCTCAAAACGAAAATTTCTCATCTAATAGCGAATCAGAAGAATTTAAGGATGCTCCGGAATCAAGCCCAAATGGAGACCAAAATGAAGGCTTACCGGATGATTATGCCTACCAAAGCACTTCCTATGAGAAGGAGGCGCACCATGGCAATGGCGCTGAAAGCCGTGCCCAGGTAGACCTTGATCAAAACAACCAACACCTAAGCAACATGATGGGCGATGCGCCACCTTGTGAAGTTTGCGGCCACGTCACGGTTAGGAGCGGAACATGTTACAAATGCCTGAATTGCGGCAACAGCATGGGTTGTAGTTAAGTAAAATTTTAATTTAACTTTTCATAAATGGGCGGCTGTTGATCAACGGTCGCCCTTTTTTTATGCATTGGTTAAGGCTATTGATGGACAACCCTTAGCGCTGGAAAAAGGGACCAGCCTCTTAGAACCAACATGAATCAGCAACCACCTAAAACCTAATGCCTGAATCCCCGATACCTTACCGCTCAAATCATGCCGATGTTGCTGGCAATTGCTCATCGAACCAACAACTGGCGTGTAAGCATTTTATTGGGTGTTTGTAAGCGAAGCCAGTAAATGCCTTCCTCAAGATTCGGATGAATCTCAACTTGATTTTCCATGCCATTAAACCTTTGCACGGTTTTGCCCTGAAGGTTGACCAATTCGAGGTTCAAAGGCTTATCTATGGATGAGCGGATATGAACTGAACCTCCACATTTCACTGGATTTGGAAAAACCTTTATTTTGGGTAAATCGGCTTTTTCCGTAATGCTGGTACTTTGGTCACAATCAATAGATGTTCCTTCTTCAACTTGCAAGGTGCCCTGGTCCACATACCAATGCTGCCAGGTACCGCCATTGCCAGTTTCCCAATCACTGAGGTCAAACGTATTTTGACCTTGCGGTGTACCTTTCGCTTTGTAAACTTTAAGCGCTTGCGCGTTGCGGTTCCAATTGAGCGGAGCATCTGCTGTGCAATTTTCAGGCTTCATGGTAGCCAACTCGCAATTGGGTTGCAAGAAGTAAGCATTGTCATCGAATTCTGGGTAATTGCCGTAAATCGAGGCGATTCCATTGGTGTCGATACATACTGCGGTAAACTCATCGCAAGCAATGCCCTTGGCTGCCAAATCCCAATCCTGAAAAATTCGAGCCATAAAAGTAACATGGCGCCCTTTTCGGTCTGGATTGTCGTAATGAGTATCCGTGATCACACCACCCATATAAGGCACTTCGAAAAAGGCTTCTTGTTCCACGGTGACCCGCGGATGGTAAGGATTGTTTAAAGCTTTACCCGAACTGACTGTTCCATTACCGGCTGAAAAATAAAAACCTCCTAAAACTGCCATACCTGCACTGGTCCCTCCTATTACAAGATCTCGGTTACGGATGCCTTCATTGACAAGGCTATCCACCGGTGTACCCCGCCAATAATTCACATAATCCAACTGATTGCCACCAGCCAACCAAATAGCTTCTGCTTCCCGAATCCTGCTTAGCACATAGGAATTTTTGGAAGCCGAGGCGTCATTAAAGACAATGGTTTCTACTGAATTCAGGGTTAAGCCAAGGCTGTCAAACATGTAGTTGTTGTAGCCATCGGAACCACTTGCCCTTAATACGAGTACGTCCCCGCCATCACTGCGCCTTAAAAACCATTTCATGGCCGAATCATTTTCAATGGCTCCGCCCATTAGGCAAAGGCCGCCGGAGGCATTGCCATTCACATCAGCGGAATCGCCTGTTAAGTAGGAAGTATAAGACTGGCTAAAAGCCTTGGTAGCCAAAAAGAACAGGAGCATGAGTAATCCATATTTCATTGCATTCAATTTTTTATTTGAAAAGTTTTAACAGTTTAGACCTAAGTTATGGCTTGTTTTCAATCGATCATTACCTTAAAGCAATAATTGGCTTGTTACAGATTTAAACCGTATTTACCGTTTAAAGCTAAGATTGTTCAAAATTAAAAAAGCTAAAATGTATAACTGATAACCAAGCTGGGTAAGATGGGCAATTGATCAATGCGTTCGTAACGCACACGGTCAAAGAAGAAGATATTTTTGCGATTGTACATGTTGATGATGCTTAAGTTGAACTTTAACATTTGGTGCTTATCGAAACGGATCTCTTTCTTAATGGAAGCATCCAATCGGTGGTAATAAGGCATTCGACCTTCATTGATCTTCTCGTAAATAATTCCTAATTCTCCATTTTCCCGGGTGTATTGGGTATTTACCCCTTGATCCAGGAACTTGAGGTTTTCATAAAATCCTTGCGTGCGTGTAAAGGGAAAGCCTGATCCCAGGTTCCAACGAAGTGAGACTTCCCAGGTATTGTTGTTTCCAAACGTGTAATTGCCCACTAAGTTGAGGCTATGCCTTCGATCCCAGTGCGGATCGTATTCAATGCGGCCATCATTACGGTCAACAAATCCCAAACTATAAGTCAGCCAAAAGTAATACGGACTTTTATCATAAGTGTATTTGAGGTCAGCTCCGTAAGCAACGCCTTCTTCCACGATGTAATCTTCCCGCAAATAGGCTGGTTTGTCCTGATATTGGCGATTGTCGTCAAAGATCTTGTTGCGATTGACATCGATCAATTGATTAAAACGTTTAACGTAGGTCTCTGCTTCAAGTAACATGTGAGGCGTAATATCTGCCTCTATACCACCTATAGCGTGTGTTGCTTGTTGCAAATGGGAATTAACCTCATCACCTTGAAACTTATCCTGTAGATCATTTGGAGCAGAGAGGAAGCCATAGAATAAATTAACCACATCCCTTTCAGATTTGGCACTTAGCAAGTTTTGGGTATAATAACCAACTGAAGATTTTACCCTGAAGTCGTTGGTAATGTTAATTTTAGCGCCTAACCGAGGTTCAGGGGATAATTCCTGTAAAGACCCGTAATATTGTAAGCGAACGCTGGGATCCAACACCACGGGTCCTAATATTTTTTTGTACTTCACATAGCCTGCGATCTCAGTGGTAAATTGTGTTTGATTAAGCCGCCTGCCAACAGAGTTGTAAAACTGGAATTCGGTTTTAAAGCCTGTAATGTCAAAACCATATTTCACTTCATCATCCTCGGGATAATAACTAAAATCCATTCCTGCTTCAAAACCTCTGATCTCACTGAAGCGTGGCAATTCATCGCCTTGTTGCTGCTCAATGTGATAATCGGAATAAGCAAAATTTCCTTCTATTGTTGTTGACGATTGGGAGGGCAGTAACATGAATTGCATGCCGCCTCCATTGGCATCCCATTCGTACGTAGTTACCTCTCTGTAATCAACCTGGTCATGGAAGCTAAAGCCAAAAAAGTCAACACTACTGCCACCCGGGCTGTTAAAAGATACTTTACCGTAAAAGTCCTGGAAATTATAGGGAATGCCGTTGCTATCAGCGTATTGGTAGAAAACTTCGGATGATTGATCCAGGTAAGAGATCCTGGAATTAAATAAAAAGGAAGAGCTTCCCTCTCCCGGTTCCCATTTTTTGATTGGACCTTCTACCATCAATTTTGAGGTAAAAGGGCTCATGGATATTTTACCGCCCGTCCTTTTTCGATTGCCGTCTTTGGTTTTAATATCCATAATGGCTGAGATGCGGTTGCCATAAGTGGCATCAAAACCTCCTGAATATACATCAATGCTGCGAACAATGTCCATGTCAAAAACAGAAAACAAGCCAATGGAATGAAAGGGATTGTAAATCGTCATCCCGTCCATGAGGACTTTGTTTTGAATGGGAGTACCTCCGCGAATGTAGATCTGCCCGCCTTGATCTCCTGTTGAAACCACGCCTGGCATGATCCTAAGGTATTGGGCAAAATCGGGAGCTCCAATAGAAGGTACCTTGGACACTTTTTCCGGGGTTACATTGATCTTACTTACTTTGACATTTTTTTGCCTGGTTGCCTTCTCCGCTGTCACTTCAACCTCATTTACATTGATCCCCCGCTCTTTAAGGTACAATTCGATTGTTCTAATTTCGCCTTTACCAATGCTTACCGTTTGGTAGGCTGTGTCATAACCCAAATAAGTAGATCGTAAGGTAAAGGTATCGGCTGGTAAAGGCGAGATGCTAAAAAAGCCATCTGCATTTGTACTCGCGCCTTTATCAGTACCCACAATCTTTACATTGTTAAATATAATGGGTTCACCGGTAGCTTTGTCGTATACAAAACCCCGAATTTCACCAGTTTCCTGGCCAAAAAGATTGGTATTGAATAATAGACTGCCCCCAATAATCAGAAGAATTAAGCAAGAACGCATCGACCTTCATTAATTTTAATGCGGAAAGGTAAAAGGTATTGATGAGTAGACAATGTCATTGGGTTTGCAAAATTTTATTTAAATATGTCTTTCACTTTATCCTCTGCCTCTTCCTTTTTCTTTTCTTTCTCCTCTTCCAACTTTTCTTTTACCTCTTTTTCCTTTTCCTTCTTTTTATCCTTGGCTTTCTCTTTTGCCTTTTCCTTTTTCTCTTTAAGTTGCTTTTTCCGTTTTTCCGCTTCCTTCTTAGCCTTTTGCTTTAGTTCATCTTTCTTATTTTCAATCTGGTCCTTGGCTTGTTGCTCTATACTTTTACCACTGCCTTCCCCTTGTTTAGTACCACCAAAAGCAGGTTTTATCTTTGGATTGCTATGGGTACCTGTTATGTTCAGATCAACCACAATTCGGTCTGCTTGGGGCACATCTACCTGGCCACCACCTATTTGATTCACAAGATTGCTTGCTGTTGATTGAAGCTTACCCGCTGGCATATCCACTTTCATCAAGTAGTCCAGGGTTTGGTCAAGGCCACTTGAGCCGGTCACTACTGCATTGGATTTACCGACACTAAATTCCAAGGGTTCTCTAAGCCTGAAACGTCCATCCTCAATGATGTAAGAAGGATGAATATCGGTCATCACCACGCGGCTGTATTGATCATCCTTAACGGTTGAAGCAATTTTTTCCAACAAAGGATAACCCTCCAAAACCGCTCTGTCAATATCAAGCTTGCCTTTACTGTAAAGGCTGTCGTAGATGGGATTCATGTGTTGGTCTAAAGGGGTACTAAGTACCATGTCGGCATCAAAATCTCCTTCTACATATTTGGCAGCAGGGGCATATTTTTGAACCGATTCAAAAGTGTTATAGGTTTTGTTGATATCAAAACCAGTAATTTTCAAGTCAAAATCTGATTGTGGCTCATGAGGATCTTTGGTATCATAAGCACCATTGGCCATGAGCCTGCCATCGAAAACCTGCATGCGGAGGTCCTTTAGCTGAACAGCTTTATTGCGGACCACAACCTTGCCCACCATGTTGGCCATGTCCATGTTATCATAGATCACCCTTTCCATTTGAGCATCCATTACAAAATCAATATTGGCAGGTATTTCAACAGCTTGAAGCTTTTCTTCTGAGGCGTCAGTACCTGTTTCGTTTGTTTCAGTACTCGCTCCTTCTTCTTCAGATGCCAACAAGCTATTTATATTCAAGTAGCTGCTATTCAGAGATAGTTGGCCTTCAAGCTTATCGCCTTGCATTATATAACCAATCACATGATTCAGCCGACCATTGGCATGCAAATTACTTCGGCCAATTTCCATGGAAAATTTGGGCAGTTGAACTTTTTGAGGTGTAAATTTAAGATTGGCCTGGCCTACATCAATCCTTTGGGGCATATCAGGAGAATTGTAGGTAACTTCTGATGCCTCTATAGAGCCATCAGCGGTGAATTGGTCATATTGCTCTTGTTCAAGGCTGGACTTATTACCTTTCAACCGTAAATCAGATTTAATTAAGCCGGCCAACTGGGTATTCTTTCCTACAGGAAGGGTTTTTTGAACAGCTCCTAAATCCACCCGCCCATTTAATTTGGCATCGATAAAAGGGTCGGAAATGGGCGTTTTTACCAATAACCTGGCATCAAATGGCTCTTCACCAAGTTCCCAATGCAGTTTTTTCATGTTAATAACCGTGTGATCTACCACCCCATCGTCACAATTAACTGCCAGGTTCATGTTCAAATTATTAACAGCCATTGGTAGCTCCGGGTATTGAAACATGCCGTTATTGACTTTTACATTGACATTATAACCCGGAAGACTATCCTCATTGTAAACCCCTTGAACCCAGCCGTTAAAAGCCATTTTGCCAGAAGTCTCGACCTTGTCAAATGATTCGGTATAAAGATTGGGAACCAATGACATTAGAGTTTTGAAACTTGTTTTCTTTGCATTAAAGGTAACATCCATTTTTACATCGTCCGATGGCATGGCCACAAAGCCATCAAATCCCAATAGCAAGTTGTTCAACCTTAAATCATTCTCTTTAAATGTAAACTTCATGGCTTGCATGTCCATATCAAGTGTGGCCTCCAATTCTGTGTTCACGCGATCCATGTAGGCAATTCCATTATAAATAAAGCTTAGCTTATTCACCTTGGTATTGGTTTCAAGGTTGAACTGATCCATCGTAAAATCCCCTGACCCCTCATGCTTAAATCCATTTAATTTCGCTTTCATACCAACCGATTCATCATTGTAGACTAATTGCCCATTTTGAATCGAATACTGTTTTAATCCCATTTTGTAATTGGATGCTCCTTGATCTTGCTTAGCTGATTCTTCTGCTTCTGCTTCATCACTGCTTTTCATGATGTTCCAGTTAGCGCGGCCATCTTCTAAAACGTGTACATGAACCCTCGGTTGGTTCAAGTAAATTCCATTTATCTGTATTTGATCACCGCTTATGACACTCATGACATCAATGGTGGCTTGAAATCTCTGAATGGAAGTCAATGTATCTCCCTCAAATGGTGCTTTATTAACTACTTCTATATCCCGCATCGTAAGGGTGAAATGGGGAAAATTTTTGAATAAGGAAAGCCCTAAGTCATTGTCGAAATCAACCTTGGCTTCAAGGTTTTTATTGGCCTCGGTTTTGACCTTGCTTACAATGGTGTCCTTATAAATGAAGGGTAAAAGGATCATGGCAAGAACCAAAATACCTATGATGGAACCAAGGATTAACAAAAACTTTTTCATGATTGAGCTATTTAAAATTGGTAACTTTTCAAAAATAAGGGAATTAACGGTGAATGTGAAATATTTGTTGCATTAATACTACATTCAAGTATAACTGTCGTTCAAATATTACTTCGTAACATTAATGTATCTACAAAGCTTAAACCTCTTATTTTTATTTACTGATTATTACTATTTAATTTCATATTTTGGCAAATTTCAACCACTTTTTGCATATCCTTTGGCATTGCTTTTTCAAAAAACAATTGCTGCCAACCTTTGGGATGGACCAATCCCAATGAACCGGCATGCAAAGCTTGACGTGGACAAACATGGTTAAGTTTGGCTTTCAAGCGATCGGAAAATCCAACCCCTTGATTAAAATCACTAATACTACTGCCGTACAAAAGATCATTGAATACTGGAAAACCATGGGAGGCCATATGCAAACGAATTTGATGCGTTCGGCCCGTCTCGAGCCAGCAATTAAGCAATGTAGCCATTCCCAATCTTGCTATAACCCTGAAATGGGTCATGGCTTGCTTGCCTTCAGATGAAGTAGCTATTTTCATTTTTGTTGATCCTTCTTGCGCAGTAATAGGTTCATTAATCGTTCCGGCATCTTCCTTTACATTGCCGAGCACTAAAGCTGTGTAATAACGGTCAATGGTTTTCCTGGCAAATTGATAATACAGATCCCTAACGGCCTCCTTATGCTTGGCTACTACCGTAAGCCCTGAGGTATCCTTATCCAGCCGGTGCACAATTCCGGGTATCATTCTTTTATCGATCGCCCCTTCCCGCTCCTGAAAATGATGGAGCAAGGCATTAACCAGGGTTCCCCTATGGTGATCATGACCTGGATGCACCACCATACCTGAGGGTTTATTGAGGACAATGATATGGTCGTCTTCATAAATTACATCCAGGCTGATGGGTTCGGGTAACAACTCATCGGCAAATGGATTTCTTAATATCGTAAAACTGACCGTTTCATTGGCTTTAATGGTATCACTGAATTCAGCCGAATGGCCCTCTACCATCAGTGATTGAATAGAATAGTTATCTTGAGGGGTTTGCTCGTATTTGGGAGCAAGTTTTTTGGCAATGTATTCGGAAACAGATACTGCAGGCTCATAATCCCCTGTTTGGATCCGGTAAAATTCCTGGATCGTTAAACCTGTACCATCCTCCTTTTTGATATACTGCACTTTTTCTGGCTTGGCGGTCAAAATATAGTTAATTCCGGCATTGAAAACAGCAAAGGTAGGCTAATTTCAAAAAACTTGACTTGGTAAAAATTAAACCGCTCGCGCTTAATCATTAATAAGCATTCCTTGCTTCGGAAATCCTTTTTGGGCGGCTACCCAAAAATAAATATCCCATCATTATCATCCAATTAAGTAAATAAAAATTCCCTACAACTTGAAGCTACCTATTGATCAAACATCCTTTTTGAATTTATTTTAGCCTTAGCGTAACTTTGTGGTTGAATCCTCACCATTCACTTAATGACTACCATATTTTAATGGATATTGGTTACCACTAAAGATCAACAATGGCCTTATCAAAGGAACATGAACCATTGCATCTTCAAACAACAAATATCAAGCGTTATGATTTTTCCTCAAATTCTTTAAAAACCTTAAGAGGCCTGAATTACCGTTTAGCAAATTTAACAAAACGGCTTCCATGCTCATTACTCATTGAGATCATATAAAGGCCCTTAGCGAAGTTTTGTATGGGCAAGCTTATTTGATCCACATTGGTAAAATTTCCTTGCTTCATTGTTTTGCCGTTGATGGTTAAAATGCGGTAATTCAATCGTTGAACCTTTCTACTGAATTTCAAAGTAACCTCTTGCTTACCCACCATTTTATTAATTTTCAAGGCCTGTAAAGCATGCCCATCCCCAATAGAGGAATTCCAATCCTCGATCAATCCTTGCCTGCCTAATTTCCTTTGAATATCCGAAGAATTGGCCTTATTGTTAATGACAGTATCTGCCTGCATAAAAAGCTTTGCTGCTTGCCGCATGCTCATGTTTCTTGAAAAGGACATCAGGGCTGAAAGCATGAGTTGATCCGTTGTTTCGCGACCAATGGCTTTGCGAATGTTCATAAAAGTTCCGGTCCAGAGATCCGCGTGGGTGTATTTATTGGCTGTGCCAAAATTTTGGGGATATTGCTTTTCAGTTACGCAATTCCTACCGTTCCAGGTTTCATTACCATCCCAGTTAAAGAGTTTTTCCCAGTTGTATTCACTTAAATTTTTTGAATAAGAACAAGCTAAGTAATCACAAAGGCCTTCCTCAATGGTTTCAGCTTCCACGTCTCCTTCATGCGATCCTGGCGCAGCATTGTAGGATATACCGTGTGTATATTCATGAACTACAATATCAGCATCCTCACCATCATCAATACCGCCTTCCCCAAATTTGATATTGCCCTTGCCATTGCCTCTAAAACTAAATTGCGATTGATCCTGGCCACTGAGTGCATGCCCATCTACCGGGATGCTGTAGTTCATTAAATCATCAAATCCCAAAGAAGCTATATAATTGCGGAAATTGTTGATATGATAGTAAATGTTAACATCTTCAAACCCGGATTGTGACCGGGTAAAATAAAATGCACCATCTACTGAAATGGTTGTATCCGTTGAAGGGTCAGAATTATCAACTATTTTGGCGTAAGGTCCTTCCAGGTAAAATGTATCATTTACAGGATCATTGACTTTAAAATCAACTTGTTGCCTTTCATTGTTCAGGGCAGGATGGTCCTCATCATTGTTGTCCACATAAGGCGATTCATAGGATTCCTTAGCTGTTGTTAAAGGGTCGGGTAAGAATACGTAGCCACTAACGGTGGTATCTGCCAAGCTATAACTTAATTTCAATTCTTTTTCGTGAAGCTTTTCCATATCCGCATTGTAGATCACCGCTTTATTGACATCCTGTTTGAAGTTACGCTTAATGGCCTTAATAGCGTATGCTGGTTTTACCCCATTGTAATAAATGATGGGTTGGGTTTTGAGTTGACCCTTAAACGGATGATGAGCCATTAACAAACTGTCCCAATTTTTGCCTTTAGGGATTTCCACTTCCCAGCTTGCCGTATTCACGGTTTTATGAAACAAGGACAACACATGGTCATCTTTGCCAATGTTGAGCTTAACCTGGCTCCCGTAAATTGGTAGGGATTGGTAGGATTGCTGCCAAGTAATATGGCAGCCCATTATACTGGTTTCTGTATGAAGGTGCTTTAAGTCAGAATAGGCGGTTTGGAGCTCTGCCACTTCTTGAAGAACAAGCGCTTCGGCATTTCGCTCCATTTGGGCTTTTTCGCCATAAACCATCCGGTCCCTTAACGAAAAATTAGCTTGGGTATCTTCCCTTAACCAAGGATTTTGGTCATTGCCAGCTACCACAGCAGTGGTAAGAACCAAAAGCCAACCAGTGCTTAATAATTTAAGTGTGCTTATTTTCCGTAAGCTTAACATTTCGAAAATGCGTTAGTTGCTCTTTCAAAAATAACCAATTTTCGAGGGGAATTTCCACGATAAGATTACAAATATCTCCATATTGGCGTTCTGTGATCAAGATATTTTGCTTACTGAGCCAATCCATGAAAGTTCCCAATGAAGCATAATCAACCTGAATCACTGCCCTTTTGTACCTAACCAATTCAACAAAATGAAGGTTCGCAAGGGCATGAGCTACTGCAGTACCATAAGCATTCACCAAGCCCCCTTTTCCAAGCTTGGTGCCCCCGAAGTATCGCACTACTGCAATTAAAATAAATGACAAGCCTTTACCTTCAATGTGGTTAAAAATAGGGGCTCCTGCAGTATTAGAGGGTTCCCCATCATCATTCATTTTAACTTTTTCGCCTTTAAAGCCCAATCGGTAAGCATAGCAAACGTGCCTTGCCTTAGGATGTTCCTTCCACAATTGATCGATCATTGTTTTGATTTGCGCTTCGGAATGAACCGGGTAAGCATAGGCCAGGAACTTACTGCCCTTTTCCCGGTATTCACCACTCCCTGTTTGTTGAATGGTTTGCATTAGTTAGCATCTGTTAAATTGCACCGCAAAGCGCCAAATGTCCAATCAAATATCCAAAAAATTGCAACGCTGATCTAAGGTCAAGTTCAATCCTTTTTTGACTTTGATGATTGCTAAGCTACGTATATCAAGACGATCGCCAGGATTGAAAGGCCGAACCCAATTTTATTGAGGAAATTAAGCCGCTCTCTGAAGATGATGTAAGAGGCCAGGGTGGAAAGGGCTACAATGCTAACGCTGTTAATCGGAAAAAGTACTGAACCACCAATATTGCTTTTTGTTAGCGCCAGCAGCAGAAAAAATATAGCAAAATAATTAACAGTACCCAACAAAAGTCCCCATTTCATGCTTTTCTTCTCCCATTGTACATTTTGAAGACAAACCTTTAAGAGCATAACGGCACTTCCTATTACTGCCGAAACACCAAATAGCCCAATTAGAAAGGGGCGGTTCAGCTCAGCAGATAAAAAACTAACCTGGGCCGTTTTGAATAAGCTATCCACAAGCCCTGTTCCTAAAAATGCCCCCAATGGAAGTAAATAGAGCTTCTTATTTGATACCACGAGTTCTTCCTCCTTTAGTTGGCCTCTGTCAAATAACGTAAGTACAATAGCAGCCAAAGCAGTAACAATACCCAAGATTTTGATCATGCCTAATGGCTCATCATAACGGATGACGGAATAAATAGCTGGAATTACAAGGGACATTCTGGCAGTAATGGTTGCTGGGCTTACCCCGAAGTTTTGGGTAGTTTTACCCATGAAAAAGAAGACTGCCACAAAAAAGCAACCAATTGCTGATCCAATTAAGAAAAATAAGATGGGTAAATGGTTAAAAGCCTCCCAACCTTGGGGCAATTGAAATAAAACCCCCAACAACACACATGCCCAATAATTGGCTACAATGGCCTGAAACGTGTTTACCTTATAGATGCCAATGAACCTAAAGACAATAAAAATAAGGGTTGTACATAGAATGCTGACCAACAAATAGCCCATACATACAAATTCTGCTGGGTTAAAGGTTGAATTTGGAGTAAATCAAGAGATACCGTAATTAAACCTCACCGATTGGCCTTACTGTTGATGGCCAGCATGAAGTCATCATTGTTCTTGGTTTCCCTAAGGTGATCAAGCAGGAAGTTAATGGCTTCTTCAGAGGTCATGTCAACCAGGTATTTTCTAAGCAACCACATCCTTTGAAGTTCGTCATTAGGAAGTAACAATTCCTCTCTCCTTGTACTGGAAGCCGGAATATCTATGGCTGGATAAATTCGCTTATTGGAAAGCTTACGGTCTAATTGAAGCTCCATATTACCAGTACCCTTGAATTCTTCGAAAATTACTTCATCCATACGAGAACCTGTATCGATCAAGGCCGTTGACAGAATGGTTAATGACCCGCCATTTTCCACGTTTCTGGCTGCTCCAAAGAAGCGCTTAGGTTTGTGCAATGCATTGGAATCTACACCACCACTCAATACCTTGCCAGAGGCAGGCGCTACGGTATTGAAAGCCCTTGCAAGCCTGGTAATTGAATCGAGCAATATCATCACATCGTGCCCGCACTCAACCATTCTCCGTGCTTTTTCCATCACGAGGTTAGAAATTTTTACATGGCGCTCAGCAGGCTCGTCAAAGGTAGAGGAGATGACTTCAGCATTGACATTACGTGCCATATCGGTCACCTCTTCGGGGCGTTCATCGATCAGAAGAATGATCATGTACGTTTCCGGGTGGTTTTCAGCCACAACATTGGCAATCTCCTGAAGCAGAAGCGTTTTTCCAGTTTTTGGCTGCGAAACGATCAACCCCCTTTGGCCCTTACCGATCGGACAGAACAAATCCATAATCCTGGTGGAGTAATTCGTGGGTTTGTTTTCAAGTTGAAATTTCTGATCCGGAAATAAAGGCGTTAGGTGTTCAAAAGAACTTCGATCCCTTACCTCATTTGGTGGTCTTCCATTGATGGATTCCAGCCTTATAAGGGCAAAGTATTTTTCACCTTCTTTAGGAGGCCTGATGGCTCCCATGACCGTATCACCGGTCTTAAGTCCAAATAATTTAATTTGAGAAGGAGATACATAAATATCGTCAGGAGAAGGCATGTAATTATAATCCGGTGACCTTAAAAAACCGTAGCCATCCTGGATCATTTCGAGGACGCCCTCATTATAGATGGTTCCGTCAAAATCGAAATTGGCGGGCGCTTTTTTCACATTTTCTTCATTGACCTTTACCTGATCCTCAGGGTTTCCATTCTTAGATTGATCCGGTGTTTCAGGCACCGATGTGGTTCCTTGTTCCTCCTGCTGATTTTCTTTACTGGTTGATGGAGCTTGTTCGGAAGCCTCTTGTGCCTCATCATTATTTTGAGAAGTCCGCTTAATTCTTTTTCGCTTCTTTTTGGGGCGTTCTGTTTTTTGTTTGGAGGATGCCAGATCTTGTTTGCTATCCGAGTCCCCTTTGACCGTAGCACTTTTTTCTTCCCCTGATTCACTTGCCTCAGTAGATGGTTGCTGGGGTACTGAATCCTCCTCTTTAGCATCATTTGAAGGTGCATTTTCTCCTATATTACCCGAATCCTCCTTCTGCTTTGATTCAGTGAGATCTTTACTTTCCTGCTCAATTTGGTATTCCAGGATTCTTTGGATGAGGTCCTCCTTATCCAACTCATTGTAGTTAGATACACCAATTTCCTGGGCGACCTTATCGAGGTCAGCCTTCGTCATGTCATTCAATTCCGCGAAGTTGTGCATAAGTAATTTTTGATTCTCCTGGGTTTCAGGTTAGACAAGTAAGTAAATAAAATTTGAATTAAAATAGATTGTATTTAGTATCTAATTAAGGTTCGTATTTATCAGTGCTTTTGAAAACTACCTTAGGGGGCCAAAGGTATAGACCGTGCTAAACCTTGTCAATTATATAACAGTACAAATCTAAAAACGTTGACGGTTTGAAAAAAATTTTTGGCTTAAATAATCATTCTTACCGGGTCTTCCATGAAAGCTTTAAACGTTTGCAGAAAGCGGGAACCTGTTACACCATCAACCACACGGTGATCACAGGACATTGTTACTTTCATAACATTTTGCTCCTTTAATTCGCCGTTATCTATTACTGGAATTTGTTTAATTCCTCCAATGGCAAGGATTGCAGAATCAGGAGGATTAATAATTGCCGTAAATTCTTCTATGCCAAACATACCCAGATTTGATACAGAAAAAGTATTACCTTGATAATCTTCAGGTT
This sequence comes from uncultured Sphingobacteriales bacterium, assembly GCA_964561545.1. Taxonomy (GTDB): domain Bacteria; phylum Bacteroidota; class Bacteroidia; order CAILMK01; family CAYYUA01; genus CAZLQF01. The sequence goes on along the minus strand of CAZLQF010000004.1, from coordinate 21,898 downwards.
GAAGTTTTTTATCCTGAGCTTTTTGAGCATATTCCTTAACTTCCCTCGAAATGGTCTCTATCCCTTTCTGATCTGCAAAACGAAGAACTGGCACTACCAGACCTTCATCTACCGCAACCGCTACACCAATGTTAATGTGTTTGTAAAAACGGATTTTATCCCCCAGCCAGGAGGCATTCACTTGAGGATGTTTTTTAAGTGCTACAGCTGATGCTTTTAATATAAGGTCATTGAAGGATATCTTATCTTCAAGGGTTTCATTAATTCTTTTCCTTGCTCTAATGGCCTCATCCATGTTAATTTCCATGGTCAGGTAGAAATGGGGAGCTGTAAATTTGCTTTCACTTAGGCGCTTAGCAATGGTTTTACGCATCTGGCCGACAGGCTGATCCTCATAATCTTCATCTCCAACCGTTGGCATAGTGGCTACCGGTTCGGGCTCTTGTACTTCAGCAGCTTCTATGTCCCTTTTCACAATTCTTCCTCCATCCCCGGATCCTTCCACTTTTGTTAGATCAATCCCTTTTTCCCTGGCCAATTTTTTAGCCAATGGTGAAGCTTTAATTCGCTGTTGCTCTCCATCCTGAGTTTTAGATTCTTCAGGTACGTTTGCTACCTTACTTTGGTCAGATTTAGCGGAAGAATCCTGATCAGTGCCTTGTTTTGTTGTCTGCTTTTGCTTCTCAGGTTCTGCTTCGGGTGCTTTTTGAGGTGTTTCCTCCTTTTCCTCGCTTTCGCCACTTTGGGCTTGTTTAAACACCTGCTGATAATCTTCTCCTTCATCACCAACAACAGCTATTGGATCATTGACTTTTACAGCTTTTCCAGCATCAATGTCGATATATAATATGGTGCCATCATGGAAACTTTCCAGCTCCATGGTGGCCTTGTCAGTCTCCACCTCTGCTAAAACATCGCCTTGTTCAATTTGATCGCCCACTTGTTTGTGCCATTCTACAATGGTCCCTTCTTCCATGGTATCACTCAACTTTGGCATGGTAATCACTTCAGCCATAGGGTGTAATTTTTAGAATTCAAAAGAATTAACGCTTTAGAACTGATGGCAAAAATAATCCTTTAAATGAGATATCTTAACCGTTCAGGACTTTTTCAAAAATAATTGATAGAACAGTCATCCCCTAAACAAATGGAAAGCAAATTAAATTTGATAAATCGGACCTTGCTTTCCTTCGGATATTTAATTTTAGCCTAAAGGCTATGAGCTTAGGTAAAAATTATGAACAAGTTATCTTGACCTTGGTCAAAGTTCCAAAACAAGCCTAAGATCAAATCTGCTAAAAGCTCAACAAAGGCAAAGCTAAATTGACAATTTCGCCCACCTTTATTCATTGCATATCCTTATTTTTGTAAAAAACTTGGATCGATGCAGGCCTATTTAAATCTTCTAAAACATGTTTTAGAACATGGCAATGAAAAAAGTGACCGAACTGGTACCGGAACCTACAGCATATTCGGTCATCAGATGCGTTTCGATTTATCACAGGGCTATCCCTTGATCACCACCAAGAAAATGCCCTTTAAAGCTATGGCTCACGAGCTTTTATGGTTCTTAAGGGGTGATACCAATGTTGCGTATTTACAAGATAACAATGTAAAAATTTGGGACCCATGGGCGGATGAAAAGGGAGAGCTTGGTCCTATCTATGGTAAACAATGGCGCTCCTGGCCAAATTATGATGGAGGTACTATTGATCAAATACAAGCGGCCATTGATACCATCAACAACAAGCCTCATTCCAGAAGAATTCTGGTCAATGCTTGGAACGTAGCCCAGTTGGATGAAATGGCCTTAACACCTTGTCATTGCTTATTTCAATTTTACGTTGCCAATGGTAAGCTTTCTTGCCAGCTTTATCAGCGTAGTGCGGATCTGTTTATAGGAGTGCCCTTCAATATTGCATCTTATGCTTTATTGACCATGATGATGGCCCAGGTTTGTAACTTAGAGGCAGGTGAATTTGTGCATACCTTTGGTGATGCCCACATTTACATCAACCACTTGGAGCAAGTAAAAACTCAATTGGAAAGGACGCCCCAGCCGTTGCCCACACTTCGTTTGAATCCAGCCAAGCAAAAAATCGATGATTTTGAATTTGAAGACTTCAAGCTGGAAGGTTATGATCCTTATCCACCTATAAAAGCACCTGTGGCTGTTTAATTTTTAATAGCTTAGGAAAAATTGTAAGCCAGAATTCATCAGTAATTGATGGCTATTATGCTCGATCAACTTAACCCTGTTTCTGCTTTCACTGATGCAATAATTCTATTTTCTTTGTGTCAACTTAAAGAAAATGTAATCAAGTAACATGACGGCTCCCGCTCAGACTTTGTCCACCGTTGTAGCCATGTCTCAAAACAATGTAATCGGTAAGGATGGGGGTTTGCCCCCTTGGCGCCTTCCCAAAGATTTTAAACGGGTTAAAGACCTGACCCAAGGACACCATATCATCATGGGAAGGAGAACATTTGAGTCCTTGGGCGGTCAACCTCTACCCAAGCGGACCAATGTGGTCATTACCAGAAAGATGAATTATACCAGTGAATATGAAAACGTGGTGGTACTTAATAGCCTTGATAAAGCCCTAAATTACGTAAAAGGTAGCAATGACGAGGAGCCGTTCATTTTTGGTGGAGAAGAAATTTATAAAATGGCCCTGCCTTACATTCAAAAAATATACTTAACCATTGTTCATGATACTTTTAATGGCGATGCTTTTTTTCCTGAATTAAATCCTGATGAGTGGTCTACCGTGGAAGAAGAAATGTTCTCAAAGGATGATCGACACTCGCACAATTATTCTTTTCTAACCCTTGTCAGGCAAAAAGAACCCGCTTCTTATTAAACTAAGTGACCAATTGGCTCAACCATTGGGTAAGTTTTTGGAGTAAAGCGTTGCTATTGCTTACTGACCGAATGCAAGAAGCTTTTTCTTAGTAGGCCCTGGCAAAGGCCACTCTTCGTTTAGATGGCTTGCCCGAATAAATACATTTACCTTCTTCTTCTGGCGCATCAAAGGGAATGAAGCGGATGGTAGCTTTGGTTTCGTCCTTAATTTCGGTCTCGGTTTCTTCTGTGCCATCCCAATGGGCGTAAACATAACCGCCTTTTTCTTCCATGATTTCTTTAAATGTATCAAAATCATCCGCGTAATAAGTGTTGGCCTTCACAAAATCATTTGCATGGTTATAAATCCCTTTTTGAATTTCATCAAGCAATTGGGGCACATACTGCTCGACATCATCAAGGTTTATCGAGAATTTTTCCTTGGTATCCCTGCGAGCAATTTCAACGGTACCATTTTCGAGATCTTTGGGGCCAATGACAAGCCTTAGCGGGACGCCTTTTATTTCATATTCAGAGAATTTCCATCCAGGTTTTTTATTATCGTCATCATCCAGCTTTACGCTAAACCCGCTTGCAGTTAAGGCCTCCTTGATCTTTTGTCCTTTTTCACTAAGCTCATTTAATTGAGCCTCATTTTTGTAAATGGGAACGATCACAACTTGCAGCGGGGCGATTTTTGGAGGCAAGACCAAGCCCTGATTGTCTGAATGAGCCATAATCAACCCTCCAATCAGACGGGTAGAAACGCCCCATGAAGTAGCCCATACGTATTCTTCCGTTCCTTTCTTATTAGCAAAAGTTACATCAAAAGCTTTGGCAAAATTCTGCCCTAAAAAGTGGGAAGTTCCGGATTGAAGTGCCTTGCCATCTTGCATCATTGCCTCAATGCAATACGTTTCCACTGCTCCGGCAAATTTCTCACTTTCACTTTTGATACCAGTTTGTACCGGCATGGCCATAAAATCCTCAGCAAATGAGCGGTAAACTTCCAACATCCGCCTTGCTTCCTCTATGGCTTCTTCTTTGGTAGCATGAGCTGTATGGCCTTCCTGCCATAAAAATTCGGCTGTTCTTAGGAATAAGCGCGTACGCATTTCCCACCTAACAACATTGGACCATTGATTGATAAGTAGGGGCAAATCCCGGTAAGATTGGATCCAGTTTTTATAAGAATTCCAGATGATGGTTTCAGATGTTGGCCTTACAATTAGTTCCTCGTCCAGTTTGGCATCCGGATCAACTACAACCTCATTGCCTTCTTCATTTTGCTTGAGCCTGTAATGGGTAACAACAGCGGCTTCTTTGGCAAAGCCCTCAACGTGCTCAGCTTCGCGATTTAAAAAAGTTTTGGGTACAAATAAGGGAAAATAAGCATTCTGATGGCCGGTTTCCTTAAACCTTCGGTCCAATTCTGCCTGCATTTTTTCCCAAATAGCAAATCCATAAGGTTTGATCACCATGCAACCTTTTACCGAGGAATGCTCAGCCAGCCCAGCTGCCTTGATGATGTCATTATACCACTGTGAATAGTTTTCTTCCTTGGGGGTGATTTTCTCGGCCATGAATTTTTGAGATTGTTTTTGGAATAAATTTTGTTATTTTTATTGAAATGCAAAGGTATAATTTAAAGCCTTTCTTTTAAACCAAAGGTGGTGCTATGTTGAATAAATTAATTTACGCTGCGTTTACGATCATCTTACTTAGTGCGTGCTCCTCTACTAATAACAGCACTACAGTTCAAGATGACGTTTATTTTAATCCTGATAAAGACATCCAAAAAAGCGATGTCAATCAAACAGCTGATTCAGAGGAATCAGAGCAATCAAATAGCGGATACACTTATCCCAAAAATAAGCAGACGGCTAACAGGAAATCGGAAGAGGCATACCAAAAAGATCGGCAACAAAGCGCCAATGAAAACAACCAGGATTACCATGTAAATAAGCAAAATCAACAACGAAATCGGGAACCAAGTAAGTCGAATTCAAGCAATTATAACTACAACGACTTTAAATACACTTCCAATATTAGAAGATTTAACAATTCCTACATAGACTTCAATTATTTTGATCCCTTCTATTATTCGCATCAAAGTTCATTTTACAATCCGCATTACCTAAGAAGTGGAGTTTCCATAAGTTTTGGCTATTCCTATGGCAACCCTTACCGGAACTACAGACATCATCATCCCTCATGGGGTTATCGCGGATACAACCGGTATCACGATCCATTTTACTCCAACTATTATTCACCATGGAACAATTATTCGCATGGCTATCGTCATGGGTTTAATGATGGCTATCGTTATGGCACTGGCGGTTACTATGGTTATAGCCATGGTGGCTACGATGCCTATAATTACAGTGTTGGCAACAATAGTAATGATGAAAAAGTAAATGCCCCACGACATAGCATTTCAGACAATTACAAGGGCCAATCAGACCAAGACAATGTAAATCGCCAAAGACAGCGGTCCATCACCGAGGATCCCTCTGACCATGACCAGCGATCAAATGAGCCCGATAATAACAGCCGCCAATCCAGAAAAGATAAATTCCGGTCCAATGACCCCAGGTTGAATAATCAGAACAATCGGGATGCTTCCAAAAACACTTCTGATAAAAAAGAAAATTCGCGAGACGCATATAAAATTTACAAAGAGGACCGGCAAAATGACCAACCTGCTCAAAGATCCAACAAAGATCAATTCCGATCCAATGACCAAAGATTGAATGGTCAAAAGAATCGTAATGCTAACGAAAAAACTTCTGATAAAAAGGAAAGTTCGCGAGATGTATATAAGATTTACAAAGAAGACCAGCAAAAAGAACGACCTTCCCGAAGGTCAAATGATGACGCCAATCAATCTAAACAAAAGCATCGTAAAAGAAGCAATGATCCTCGGTTAAACCGTAATTCAGATAATAAAAAGAATAGAGATCGGCAAAACAAAAGCCGTCAACGAAGTATGCCAAAACGTGATTTTTCAAAAGACAATCACCAACAAGATCGTGATATCAATCGAAGCAAACCTTCTAAAAGGGACAATAAAAGCATCAATCGAAGAAACCGGCACAACCAATCTCAAAATCGAAGCCGGCAAAGCCGTAGCAATGATCAAAGGTTGAACCGTGGCAACGCTGGTGGCAATGATAACAACAATAGCTCCAACAATAGGAGAAGAAGGCGATAGGCAGTAAAAAATCCACTGAGATGAATTACTTAAGGATCTTAATATTGCTTGGGCTGCTCACCTCAGCCTTAACCTTAAAAGCTCAAAACCATCAGGATGCCTTGCGTTATTCTGAAAGGTTTTATACCGCCAATGCAAGAACAGCTGCAATGGGAAATGCATTTGGGGCACTTGGCGCCAATACGTTAGCACCAAGCATCAACCCAGCTGGCCTGGGTTTTTACCGCAGCAATGAATTTTCCATTACAGCAGGATTGGAAAACAAAACAACCGAAGCTGATTATTTGAACTCAACCAATAAAGACCGTAAATACAATATTAATTTAGGCAACATTGGATTGGTATTTACTGATGTCCAATACAAGTTGGGTAAACCTGTGAAAGACGATTGGGCCAGCCATACCTTTGCCATCGGTATTAACCGGACCAACTCATTCCACAAGAGTAGTTTGTTAAAAGGTACAAACAAAAAAAACACCATTCTTAATGACTTTGTAGAAAGAGCAGAGGGCAGGTTTCCTACAGATCTGTTGAATGATGATTTTACTATAGCAGGGCAAGCCTATAGCAATTGGCTCATTAATCCAAACTTCCCAGACTCAAGTAGCCACTTTGCCTCGATGGAAAATGCCCAAAACCCCAATGTAGATCAAACCAATACCATCAAATCGAGCGGAGCCATGAATGATATTTACATGGCATATGGAGCCAATTATGCAAATAAACTATATTTTGGCGCTACTGTGGCTTTTCCTACTATAGATTTTCAACAAACCAATGAGTTTAAAGAGGTTAATAATGACATTAAGAATGCCAACCTCAATGATAGCACTCCCAATTATGAAAAACTGACCTACAAAGAAGAAATCAACACTTCAGGTACCGGAATTATGGGCGGGATTGGTATAATTGCAAGGCCTTTAAATTTTATTCGAATTGGTGCCAGCGTATATTCCCCAACTTTTTATTCCCTTTCAGACAATTACACTTACGAAATGCAAGCCAAGGTAAGGGACCGCTTCGATGGTTCTACCTATGAAGATAACATCGAAACTGAAGGCAAATTTGAATACAAAGTTTCAACACCGCTAAGGTTTTTAGGAAGTTTGGCATTTATCATTGGAAAAACAGGAATCATATCCTTTGATTATGAATTCAAAGATTACACCAATGCCAAACTTTCATCCGAGGATTATCAATTTACGCCTGAAAATGAAACCATAAGGTCAATATACCAACGGGCTCATAACTTTAAAATTGGTACGGAATGGCGTTATAAAATGTTTTATTTCAGGGGAGGTTATGGTTATTATGGTTCGCCTACCAATAATAACCTTGTATCCAATGATAAAAATCAATATTCATTAGGCCTGGGATTAAAAGATGGTAGTTATGCCTTTGATCTTGCTTATCAACTAAGCAGCACCGAAAGCATTTACGAACCTTATGAACTTGATTCAGGTAGTGGGCCTGTGGCCCAAAATACCACCAACCATCACAATTTCATGTTTACATTCACTTATGATTTCTAAATGGGTTTTGGATTGTTTATTAAAATTATTGGCTATTGGCTCCTAACCTATTACTAATATTTTAATAACAGAATTGGTGGAGACTTATCAAAACTTGCGATTCTATTGAAGCTCAATCTGACAGCTCATCGCCAAAAGCTTAAACCAAATAAGATGGCGTTTACCTCTTGGTAAAGGTTTTGGTAACTACCTTTCCTTTCTTATTTTGATAGGAGATGACATACATGCCTTTTGGCAAATTCGAGAGCGAAAGTTTGGTTTCTTGAACGCGTTGGTATTGCTTTTCAATTTTTAATTTACCAAGGGCATCAAAGATTTTTACTTCATGTTGACCAGTGTAACCAAATTTCAATTGAAGTTGGTCACTAACAGGATTCGGATAAAAATTGAATTTGGGTTTTTCATCTAAGTTGATGCCTGTTGCTACTGTTTTACCATAAAATTCAACTCGCTCACCATTGTCCTTAGTATCTTCACGATCATAAATAAAAACCTCTAAATATCCCTCCCCTACTTCTCTTTCGGTAAAAAATTGTCCTTTAATTAGAACGGTATCTTCAGCGGCTATTGGCTTAAAATTGGCGGTATCGGTATCGGTATAGCAATTAGCATTGTCGCAAAAACCAGGACTAGTCCATTCACTTGAATAATCTTCATTGTACCTGATCCACCTTAATTTAAGCGGCTCTTGCTTTTTATTAACAACATAAGTTTCAGCACTTACTGAGAACTTATCGGAAGATTTTTGAGCATAAACACTATCTTCCATTATTTCAAAGGTTTGGGCGGTAACCGAATAATCGATGGCGAAGGAAGTAACAAGAATGAGTAGAAAAATACGTTTCATAGACCTTTTATTTATTACCGAATCCATACCAAAATTAAAATTTTGCCACTAAAAATCCATAGTAATCTTTATAAAATTTACAATACCTTGAATAACAACAAATAAAGCCATTTCAGGCATCGACTTTTAAATTAATTTTAATTTAATATGGAATTGTTTTTTTATTTTTGCTTGAATAAAAACAAAACTTATGAGACTATTAACTTTTACAATCCTTGGACTTTTTATTACATGTTCCTCGCTATCAGCGCAGAATAATTACTTTTTTGTTGAAAAACAAGGTACATCATATGAATTGTATCCTGGTGAGGATAATGTGAAAACCCTACTTGGAGCAAATGAAGACGACCAATTAAGCTCTTGGCAATCCCTGCCCTTTGAGTTCGTATTTTATGGTGACACGATATCCGGTTATCATGCGAGTGATAATGGATACATTACATTCAATGATACTGCAAGTGAAAGCGTAACCAATCCTGTTGCCCTTAGCAATGCAGATGCTCCTAAGAATAGTATTTTTGGATTTTGGAGAGACTTTGGCATGGGGTCAGTTGGTAATACTGATGCTGAAGTTTACAGCTTTACTTTAAACAATGACAATGGGCCAGATGTGCACATCATTCAATGGTTCCCAGTTATTATTCAACAACAAGGAAATAATGGATTTGCTGTTTTTGCTATTCGTTTATACGAGAACAATCAATTTGATGTTGCTTTAAATCTAACAGATTTTGATAAGGATGTAACAGGAGCCATCGGAGCAAAAAGTCCTGACGGGTCAAAAACCAAAGAAGTAGGAAACACCCCTAATTTTGATTTACCCAGTTCTTTAGCCCGTGATGGGTCAGACGACCAAGTATATGTATTTAGAGAAGGGCCTCAACCAAATAACGATGTAGAAATTTTCAATGTTGACCGGTCAAGCCAATATATTCGGAGCAATATGGTGTTATCCGATGAAAATGAAGAAGTAAATGGAGAAGTTTACAACTATGGTAAAAATGAGATAAATAATTTAACCATTAAATATGTCCTCAACAACTCTGACACCAATACCGCTCAAATTAACACCACCATTGGTTCGGAAAATCGCAGTAGTTTTAGTTTTACACCTTCCGAATTCACTGCTGGTAATGAATACAATATTGAATGGTGGGTGTCAAAAATTGACGGCAACAATGACGAATTCCCAGATAACAATAATTCTTTAACCAGATCCTATTTCATCAATAATGGCAATACAAACTCCAAATCTCCTTTAGTAGAAGAATTTTCAACAGCTGAATGTGGTTGGTGCCCCGATGGAAAAGTAGTTTTAGAAGATTTAAAACTGAATTATTCTGAAGCTATCGTAGCTCAGCACCATGCAGCTTTTGGTACGGACGCTATGACCATCCCAGAACATCAAACCTACGCAAGTGGTTTGGGTATTCGTGGTGCTCCAACCGCAATGATTGATCGTGTAAAGTTTACAGGCGAGGAAAGTGTTGGTATTAGTAGAACGATTTGGAGTGAAAAAACGGCTGAACGAATAAATTTTCCCAATCCAGCCGAATTAACCGTTGATTATACCAAAGACAGTGCAAAAAATATTACTGTTAATATTGATGCTAAATTCATTGATCAGGTACCAAGCGGTGATTTGAGAATTACTGCTTATCTTGTTCAAAATACCGTAAAAGGTAAAGGAGAAGGCTATGATCAAGTTAATTACCTTAATTCAAATCCAAGATTTCAGAATCATCAATATTTTGGTGCTGGCGACCCAATAGAAGGCTATGAACACAAAGATGTGGTAAGAGACGTTTTAACGCCAGTTTGGGGAAATTCTGAAGCCATTCCGGACGATCCTCAAAAGGATCAAACATACACCACTTCCATAAGCTATAATTTTGAAGAGCAAGACATTCCATACCTAAGCTCGAAAAAAGGCTTAAAAATTGTAGCATTTGTAAATTATTTCAATTCAGCAAGTAACGACAGGATTGTTATTAATGCCGCTGAACAAAAATTGACAAAAGTTGAAGTTGGCAAGCAAGAACAAGTAAATAACAATGCTTCTGCTTTTAAGAACATTTATCCCAATCCAGCAAATGCTTTGACGTCAGTTAATTTTAGCCTTGAAAAGAAAAGTGATGTATCCTTAGAGATTTATTCACCATTAGGCAAGCATATTAAAACGGTAGTTGAAGATAGAAATTATGTGGCAGGAGATCAGAAAATTGCTGTGAATGTTAATGACATGAAACCCGGCATCTACATTGCCAAATTAAGCGTCAATGACCAGATAATGGCGCAACAGTTCATGGTCAAATAACAACAATAAAGTACTTAAAGATAAAGGCGGGTCAATTGTTGGCTCGCCTTTTTTATTGTTACAAAAACCAAAAAACAATATGGACCTATTAAAACAACTTGTTGAAGTTCATGCTCCATCAGGCAAGGAAGAAAAACTGAGAGATTTCATTATTCAATACGTTGAAGAAAACCAACATAGATGGCAAATAAAGCCTGAAATACACTACGGCAAAGGATTTCAAAATTCCTTGGCCTTGGTCTTTGGCAACCCCAAAACTGCGGTTTTTGCCCATATGGATTCTATAGGCTTTATGGCAAGTTACCATGATGAGCTTGTTAAATTGGGCAAGCCCAAAGCGCAAAATGGGTTTAAACTCGTAGGTAAGGACAGCCGAGGTCCTATTGAATGTGAATTGATCGTAGATGATGAAAAAATTACCTATGCTGCAGAAAGGAGCATTGACTTAGGAACGACCTTAACGTTTGAACCCGATTTCAGAGAACACGAAGACTTCATCCAATCGCCATACATGGATAACAGGCTTGGGGTTTACAATGCCCTCAAGCTTGCTGAAACGCTTAAAAACGGCATCCTGTGCTTTTCATGTTGGGAAGAGCATGGCGGAGGCTCTGTAAGCTATTTAACCAGGTTCATGTATGAAAATTATGGAGTGGATCAAGCCCTAATCTCTGATATTACATGGGCTACTGAGGGAATTCACCATGGCAAGGGGACGGCCATTTCCGTAAAAGATTCAGGAATCCCAAGAAGAGCATTTGTGGATAAGATCATGGATTTGGCAAGCAAAAGCAGCATCGACTATCAGTTAGAAGTAGAATCAGCAGGCGGTAGTGACGGCAATGAAATTCAACGCACCCCCTATCCTATTGACTGGTGCTTTGTAGGGGCACCGGAAAACTATGTACACTCCCCCAATGAAAAGGTTCATAAAAATGATATTCAAAGTATGCTCAATATGTACGCTTACTTGATGGAAAAACTGGATTAAATCATCTTTTAACATTGGTTTTTGATCATTGCATCCTTTTAAAGCCTAATACAACCTATTACCCTTCCTTTGATCTTACATGGAAGCTTCCATTTGCTTGTAAAGTTTGGCTGCGGTAACTACTCACCCTTCATGGCGTAGTTTAATTGGTTGCTTTTAAACTTCCAGCTTTGAAAGATTTATTCATAAAATTGGTGACTAAGCAACCATTTGTTATCAATATTGCTTAGCGTGTAGCACCATTCCCCTTGAATCGATTAATAAGCCGAACAGTTTTTAAATTTTTTCGCTTCATTATAATTTAATGTACAGAAACAAAAGGCTAAAGGAATTAAAGACATCATCAAACCCGGCCTTAAAGGTAGTAGTGCTGAGCAATCCATAGTATCTCCAGTTAATCTTTACTAAAATAAATGAGCCAATGCGCCTATTTATTTGAAGTTATGTTCAGAAACAATGCTATAACCTGGATTTGGCAAAACAATACTATAGGCTATGTACAAGAGTTTGCTTATAAGGTTTAACCAAACAAACCATTGGCTTAATCAAAGACTACCAAAACGGTGCAGAGTAGGTATTATAAACATTTATTAGGCCACTTCAATCCTTCAAATGACCATAAACCACGAACCAGGGATTATTGAGCTCTTCCTTATTGTATACCAATGGTTCGCCATTTTCGTATTTCAATACCTTGCCGCCAGCTTCTTCTACAATCGCTTGTGCTGCACCAGTATCCCATTCCATCGTAGGCCCAATCCTTGGATATATATCGGCTTTGCCTTCTGCTACTAACATAAACTTTAAAGAACTTCCCATGGATACCAATTGGGGATCCTCATATTGATCCACAAAATTTTGGGTTTCCTCATTCATGTGTGAGCGGGAACATACCAAACGCAGGTTTTTGGCTTTTTTACTGAATTCATTAACACTCAAATTATGTTTTTCACCATGCTCGTCCCATAAAAAAGCCCCGTTGTTCTTTTCTCCATAGAACATGCGGCCTAAAGCAGGCGCATATAGCAATCCGGAAACTGCTTCCTGATGCTTAATTAAAGCAATATTGATAGTGAATTCACCATTTCTCTTGATAAATTCTTTGGTCCCATCCAGTGGGTCCACCAACCAGAAATATTGATAATTTTTCCGCTCTTCATAGGGAATTTCCTTGTTCTCCTCAGATATAATGGGTATGGAAGGGTACAACCGTTTAAGTGCTTCACAGATGTAATCATTGGCTACCTTATCAGCTTTGGTAAGCGGAGAATCATCACTTTTTGCTGATAAATCCCAATTTTCAGCATCTGAATTGTAAATCTCAAGGACTTTTCGGCCGGCTTCTTTGCCTATTTGAATGAGGTTTGAGGTTACTTCACTCTTTTCGAGCATTGCGCTGTTACATTTTGTTTGTTGTCATAAAAAAGCGCAAATAACGTGAACATTTTTTATTATCACAATGGGTTGACAAAAGGATTACTCCTGATAACTATAGGTGCATGAAATAGGCATTAAGGTGTATTTCGAACCCATCATTTCACCAATAAAATCAATCTTGATCAAATATTGTAAGCCATATTGCCTAAAACATTGAAAGCCATATTGGCGAACATTATAGATCTTTGAGTGTTTTTAGGGCAAATTAAAAAGACAAACGCTTGTTTAGGAATTTCTAAATCAAACTTTTAGGTTTGCACCAGTTTATTTAAAGTTGTTCTAAATTAATATTTTACATTGTAACAATGGAAGGGGTAAAACAACAAGTTAATCTTCTTATAGCTGAAAGCCACTACCTGATAAGGCAAGGAATGAGGATGATCCTATCGGATCAGGAGCATATATCAATTATTGGACAGGCTTTTACAATAGAAGCGCTACAAAAAAAGGCTATCGATTCGCAACCAGACGTGCTCATGGTAGACTACACCTCCCCTACCTTCACGCCCACCATCCTTAAGCCTATTTTGAATCAAAATCCAAGCATGCACGTACTTGCCATTACCCCCGAACAATCTAAAACCATACTTGCCCAAGGCCTTTCACTTAATATTAACAGCTTCCTGCTTAAAAATTGTGAAAAAGACGAAATTATTGAAGCCATACATGCCACGGCTTCGAATAAGAACTTTTTCTGCGGGCAAATCCTGGAAAAAATACTGGAAGATCACCCACAAGATCTCCCTGAAAACATCTTGTTTGACCGCCTATACGCCACTTGCGAACCTTTAAAGCTTTCCGAAAGAGAAGTAGAAATTATACGGTTAATCGCCAAGGGTTTAACCAACAAAGAAATCGCTGATAAGCTTTACCTTAGCAACCATACCATAGTTACGCATCGTAAAAACATTATGCGTAAACTAAACATTAACAATACCGCTGGGCTGGTGGTCCATGCTGTTAAGGAAAATATTATAGATACTGATTAAACGACCTCTACCTAATCAAATGAACCACTCCTTCTCTGGTTAAATCTCCTTCCTTATCATTAATCAGGTAATAATAAGTGCCTTCACTTAAATCACGGCCATCGGTAGTTCCATCCCATTTTACCTCAATATTTTGCCCTGATATGTAGTATAGTTCCTGACCCCAGCGATTCATGACTTTTACTTCATATTCCTTACAAGGGTTGAGACCCTTGACGGTAAAGTAATCGTTCTTGCCATCACCATTTGGTGTAATAACGTTGGGTATTTGCAATTCCTTGTCAAAATCATTGGTAACACTTACGTTTTGCTCAACCGTATCTTTACAATCATATTGGTTTTTTACAACGTGGGTAACATTATAATCTCTCGTAAGATAGTAAATATGGCGAGGATTGACTTCGTCACTTTCCCTGCTATCCCCAAAAATCCACTGGTGTTTTAATTCTGAGGAGTCAATGCTTTCAAAATCTACAACGTTTGAGCAACGGTCCCGCTTATATGCAAAGGATGCATCAGGCTTCTCAAATATTTGAATGGAATCCGATAATTGATCCTGACATTCTTGATTTCCTGTCGTAAAACCAATATTGTACACCCCAGCACTATCAAATTGGTAGTTGACCTGATCAACATCAAACGTTTTGTTACCGATCGACCATTGTCTGTAGGTTGTTCTTTTACTTTTATCAGTGAATTCAGCCTTGCCAGTACACCGATCAATATTTTGATCTATTTTGGCATTAACAAAAGGTGGAATTTGAATGGTCGTATCTTGCACATCCATGCATCCGGTATCATTTTTTGCTATTAACGTCACTTGGTATTGTCCGGAATCCTGGTAGGTATGTTCAGGTGAATTTAAAGTAATGCTATCTCCTGTTCCAAGTGCCCATAGAGATGTGTCTTGATACAATGATTGGTTATTAAACTGAACCTTTGGGCTGCAGTCCTCTTGAATGTAGTCAAATCCCGCTTTTGGCAGAAAAAACTCCAATGGTTGGCTAACAGTATCCGTACACTTTCCCCGCTTCACATTTAATTGAACTTGATATTGACCATTACTGCTATATTGATGTTCTGGCTCGATGGATGAAGCGGTAGTACCATCCCCGAAATGCCAATTAAACTCACTGCTATACGGAAAATCAGGTTTAAAACTTACAGAGGTCGAACAGGGGTCCCGTTGTAAATTAAAATCAGCACTTGCAAAAACTTTAGGCTTAAATTGCTTTTTAGAGGAGTCGGGGCATTTACCATTTGGATTGGCATTGAGTGTTATAGTAAAAGCAGAAGTGTCCTGAAGCGTGATGATGCTATCTGCTGCAAATTTCCCCTTTGCACCATAGGGCAAGTCCCATTCATAATTGGTAGCTGTTTGAGATTGATTGTTAATGTTCAATTTGGGCTTACATGCAAGTTGGTTTAAGTCGAAATCAGCTCGTGGAATAGCTGGCAAAGAAATGGTATCAAAATATGTGTCCACGCATCCCTGATCTTGTACTTCCAATTTTACTTGATAATCCGCTTGATTGGAATACTGATGGTCCGGGTTTTTTGAGTTTGATTGAAAACCATCGCCAAAATCCCATGTTTGCTGAGAAGGTTGTACGGATTGGTTATCAAACTGGAGGAACCACTCGCAAGTATCTATTTCATAATCAAACCTTGCATAAGCAGAAGAATCGAGGAAAACATTCTTGGAGGCCGTATCTGCACAAGGAGACAAAGGGTCTGATCTAAGCGTTATGTCGTATTGGATTCTATTTTTAGGAATTAAAAATGTAAAATCTTCTTGTTTAAAGAAACTGGAATCCATACTCTTATCTGAAGCCTGAACATTCCAATGCAGAGGATAACCTCCTTGGTTGTCAGCCTTTATGTCAGCCTCCGGAGAACACGTTGGCCTGTTAATTTGGAATGCTGCACGGGGCAAGGTATCCAGCGTTATTTGTTGGATCAGGGTATCAAAACAAACCGGGTTGAATCTTTTTACGACCAATTCAACGTTATAAGTTCCTGGATTCTTAAAGTTAAAAGCAACGCTGTCCTGATTTTGAAAGGTATCAACCCCGTTTATGGTCCATGAATTTTGCTGGGCAAATTTAGATGTATCTACGAACCGAACCTTAAACTGACAACTATCTAAACGTTCCTTGCTAAAACGTGCATCAGGTGTTGTTAAATTGATCATTTTAGATATCGAATCGCGACAGGGTTTCTCAGGATTGGTGATCAACGTCACTTGAAAAGTACCGGAAGTATTGTATTGATGCGTGACCGTATCATTGGATGTTCTTAAATTGGTTCCATCCCCAAATTTCCAATCCGCTTGTTGGGTAAACCCTGCTTCATTGTAAAAAGTGATATTACTGCCGCAAGTGTCGGTATTGTAGCTAAAAGCTGGCCGAGGTAAATTGTTAATCGATATTTGTTTAACAATCGTGTCTACACAAGCGGTACCTGAATCCACAATTAGCGTTACATGGTGAACACCTGTATCCTTAAAAGAATAGATTGGACTTTCCTTGCGGCTTATTGCTGCATCCCCAAATTTCCATTTAAAAGATCTGCCGTAATTGCCTTCATAGTTAAATTGAAAACTATTGATACAACTTAAAGAATCGTAACTAAAATCAGCCCCGACATCCTCATATATGGTTACATCTCGATAAGAGGTGTCATAAATATCGCAGGATTCCGGGTTAAAAGCGATCAAGCGAACATTGTAAGTTCCCGTATCATCATAGGAGTGAGCCTGGGTCTTTCCCTGTGCAGTATCGCCATCGCCAAAATCCCAGAAGTAAGATTTGGCCAATGTACTTTGATTACTAAATTGCAAGGTATCCGAAACACAAGAAGTTTGGGGAATTTTGAATTCCGAATACAGGTCAGGTACATTTAAATCAATTTTGATGAGCGCATTGTTGCAATTAGATGAGTTATTGGTTCTAGAGTGAGCATTGGGAGTAGTGGGCAAATCTGAATTTCCACCGCAGCCGGCGCAAATTGATTGGTAAATTAAGGCATTTTTATCAAAACGACTGGTTCCTCCATCTACATGTTCCTGGCTTAAAAGACCGCCATAATAAGTAGCATACAACAAAGTATCCATTCCAGGGGCATAAACGGCAATGTAAAAATCAGAACCATCGGTTGTTTTTTGAAAAGCATCATTAGTCACTTCCAAACCAAGGGTATTACCTTTAAAGTTCGTTGCGCCACCCCAGCCAGAGAAATAAATCTTACCACAGTTATCTACCTGGAAAGCTGTTGGAGATAGATCCGGATTTGGCCTATTACCAGAACCTATTGTTGAAGAAAATATAATAGAATCAAGATTGGGATCAAATTTGGTGATGTATTGCTTAGCTGAATCTGCGTAGTGGTTGACGTTTTTTACTGGAAAAGAATCACTACTGGTTTGCCCGGTAACGTAAAGATCCCCTTTAAAATCAAGGTCCACAAGATAATTTTGGTCATAATCCGAAGTGCCTAACAAGGTAGAAGCTTGCAAAGTAGAAAGGTCATTGCTTAATTTACAAACAAATCCATCAGCCGGATCACCATTGTAAGCTGTTTGATAACCAGTCAGTGGGAAGTTTATTTGGTTACTGCTTGTACCTCCGGTTATGAAAACATTGTTTTGGTCGTCTAAGGCCAACCCATAAGCTGCATCATCATTATTGCCTCCTAAGTAGGTAGCATGTAACAATGAAGTAAGGTCGTCATTAAATACAAAAGCAACCCCATCCTGCGTGCCTCCTCCAAAGTTTGTTTGAACTGCATTGGCAGAGACAGGAAAATCTTGTGATTTGGTTACTGATGCCACATAAACCCGGTCCTGATTGTCTACAATGACCTCTCCCCTAAACATGTCTCCGTAATTCCATCCAAGCGGGCTGGTATTGGTTATTATTTGCTGAGAACCATTCAAACCATCCCAACCTGTTCCACCTACGTAGGTGCCTTCCTTTAATTGAGCGCCATCTTTAGAAAGCTTGGCCAGGAAAATATCATAATCACCATCAATGGTATCTTTATAAGTAAGATTGGGAACTGGAAAATCAGAAGAACCTGTATTGCCGAAAATTAAAAGATCTCCTTCACTGTTAACAACCATGCTATGAGGATCCTCATTGTGGCTTCCTCCTAAATAGGTTACATATTCAACATTAGTCCCGGATTGGTTGTATTTTAGAATACCTATGTCCCTTTCGGCTCCGCTACCACCAAAGCTGGTATCGGCACCGCCTGAAAAAACAGTTTGATAGGCCCCTGTAGTAACGGGAAAATTTGGGCCAAATACCGTGCCCCCTGAGTAGGCATGCCCCAACGTGTCAAAAGTGGCTGTATAGCCAAAATTATCAGAACTGGATCCTGAATAAGTTGAAAAAATGACTTTAGGATCGATTACTATTTTCCTCGAGGTATCATACCCTTCTGGAAATTCAAACCCAACTATTTGGTCTCCTTTCATCTGGTAATTGCAAGGGACGGATTTTTGCTTACCCTCAAATAACTGATAAGCAAATGGCTTAAGTTCTTGCCAGGAATTTACGGACGTTCGAATGTGTAATTTTTCTTCTCGAATAATTACATTCGATGCACCCTGATAATGCATTCTGATTTGTCCAGGCTCCTGACCAGGCTTTATTTCAAAATTATATTTTAATTGATTGCCCTGGCTCAACAATTCAAGATCAACACCTTTGTACAAACGGTTAAAAGTTAATTTTGTATAGGCATTGACGTGAGAAGCCCATTGCGATCGGTCATCCCCTATGAAAAAATTGTAATATTCAGTTTGTTTGTTTTCAGATGAAATATAGGTATTTTGATTGGCTCCTAAAAAGTTTAGCTTAACTGCATGCCCGCGAATACTATCTTTTGGAAATTTTGAATCATGGTTATGTTGGTATCCTGCTTGGCTTAAGAAATTGTAAGAAAGGGTCGTATTTTCAACAAACAACCTACCACCAGGTAAATCAGCCCTATATTGAACCTTGGAGTGCCATTGGCCTTTATTTTCAAGAAATTTAACCTTGGAATCAGCGCTGACGTGATCGGCACGGCAAAATATTACCGCACATAAAAATACAATGGCATGCTTACCAAAGATGTTAAGGATTGGTAAAGGTTGGACCTTTAAAATCCTCTTTAAATTAGTTAAATCAGGTATGTAAAGCAGTGCCCCTTGAAACATAGTTTTGGCTGGAAGTATCAACTTCCAATAAAATTTAAAATTAGCAAAAATTCTACGAATAAAAACCACCTCCCACCCTCTATCAGTTCAAATGGAGGCTATTTTAAATGGTAATGACGATTGGTTATCTCTATAGGTGAATCAAGGTAACCAAAAAGCATGTTTTTAGTCCGATATTTAAAAGGATGGGAATCCATGCAAGACCTTAATACAATGCTTTAATGGAAGGTTTGGGTTTTAAGCCGAATGATTTATGGCTTTTTACCAATAAGCTCACCTATACAAACCGCCTGCCTCGATAAGATTTGAGTTGCTTTTCTCTTTTCTTTGCTTCTTCCTTAGCAATGTAAGCCTCTGAATAAACAAGTTCCCAAGGTTGTTATTTTTAAATTCAGCCTTCTTTAGGTCGGTGATTATTAGCAGCTAACTACCATCAACATGATTGCTGTAACCGATTTGAATTAGGTTGAAGCACTTCCTTCCCATAAAATACAATAACCATTGTAAAGCTGATATTTGACCCGTTTCCTTAATGCTTCATCTGGAACTAAATCTTCGAGGGTTTTTCTTTTACTGGTCTTTTTTTAAGCCATGTCAATGTTTTTAGTGGTTCAAAAATAAATTAAACTTTGACACACTTTTCTGAACAGTCTCGGAAAGAAAAAGGTAATAACGAAACCCAAATGAGGAACTGTTATTACAGTCAATTAAATGCTAAAGAACAATGGAATGTCTTAGTTTATTCCTTTTATGGCCTTTTAATCCTGGCTTATCCGGTGAGGTTTTTTGTCCTTGCTGTTTGGTGGAGTATTTTGACGCTTAAAGAAGAATAAATTTGCTAAAGAAAGGGCTTTTAAGGTTGGGTAAAGTGTCAAATATGAAGGTAAAAAGCATTTTCCCAACCATTGTAAATTAATGTGAAATACTCCAAAACATCTCTCCCTAAGAGGGCATCATGGGATTGTTTGTTCAAATCAGCCGACAAACATGTTAAATAAAATCCTTGCTTGGGTAAAATTTCATTGAGTACAAAATCAGCCTCATAAGTATATTGTTGGGTTTCTCCTCCTGGTGTTTGCACATTAATGATATTATGAGCAACAAGGTCTAAATCTTTGACAACGGTATGATCAATAGAAGTGTGAGAAGCCCCGGTATCAATTAAGGCATAAATGGATGAGGAAGGAATAACATCATTGTGCTTTTGTAATGCATCCCTAACCGGCTTTGGCGGTAGCACTGAAATATTTAGGGTTGGCCCTACCTTACTTAATTCTCCAAATTCAAACCGTTGTTTTGGCATTAGGTAAAGGTTAAGTTCTTGGAAAAGTTGGCTAAGATACTATCCAAATCGGTGTAAATATCCCTAATCAGAAAAGAAACGTTCCCAAAAGCTTTGATACCTTCTTTCAAGGCATCTTCTCTGTCTTTCCAAACACCCAATACCTCCCCATCTTTAATAACCACATAGCCCCCGTCAGGATGTTCATTTTGCAATTCTCCTTGCTTCTGATTAAATACTTCAAGTTCTCTTTTAAGTGCTTGTGCCATAATGAAAGGGATTTTTTCCTGTAATAAAATTATTACATCTTTCAAAGATAGTAACATTATGGAAGCTGAAAAATTCCGGTTATTCCTTGCTTTCAGTTTTGAGGAAAAATGTTTTAGCAACAAACAACCCTTGAATAGGGGATTATTTTTTGGATACAGTAAAAAGCCTAATAAAGTGTTAGTAATACTTGATATCTTCTAAGTTTTCTTCAAATATCTTATTTTCAGGATTTAAGCTTAAAGCTTTTATTGCAAATTGTTTAGCATCTTCAAATTTTTCAATCTTTTTCTCTTGGTTTTATTTATTGCCTTAGACTTCTCTTTTAATGCTCTTGAATAATCATGGAAGAGATTAGACTGTAAGTGGTATTTGTGTTGCCCTTAATTTAATGTGAGCAATTTTTAGCTACAATGTAATAATATTACAACATTTTAAAAATCAGGTCAAATTTTTTAAGATACCTTCTGAAAAAGTTTTTAGCAAACTAACTTACCTACCAGAAAGTATGCCCACAATCAATTACTACTTATGAAAGCCACCGGAGTTTCCAAATGGAAAAAGAGGGAGGTGGTTAGATTAAAAAATCAAATTATGCCAACAGTATTATTTTTCTTGCGCTCATTTGGTTAGAGGCCTTCCTTAATGATGAAGGAAGCTACCTAAACAAATAGTCAATTAAAGTTTTGAAGGCTAAATATTCACCGAAACAGTTTAATTAAGCATAACTCAGCCAAATGGGAATTCTGGCGTGCTAAATAATGAAAATGAAAGCCAATTGGTAGCCCAATTTGAAAAACAATGGGTTTGAAAAGTCAAGGATTAAAAAGTATTGTAAGCTCCAATAACCTTGGGCATCGGATTAAACCAATAACCGGAATTCTTAAAGGATTAATTAAAATATTGTCCCTTGAGTCGTCCCTTTATAATAATAAACCCTTGAAAGTTGCTCACCTACAAGGGTTTAATGA